>CAZOGL010000008.1:25394-48406 GCA_964579575.1 uncultured Eggerthellaceae bacterium
CCCTCGGGCTCCATCTCGAAACCTTCGGACTCCATCCATTTCTTGAGGCTCTCATGTGAGGTGCCACGTTGCTTAATCAGGCCGTTGACCTCGGTTTTCTCAACCCAGTCGCGAGGATTGCGACCGCACTCGGAATACATGGAACCAAACATGGTGACAACGCCGCTCATGAGCAGGCGGAAGGACTTCTGATACACTGCGAGCTTCTCTTCTGGGAAATCGGGCTCCGCAAAACCAGCGGTGCCCTCCACGAGCCGCTTGGAACCGCAACCGCAGCTCAAGGGGTGCACCTCGTTTCGCATGCGCATCATCATCTCAGCGATGGCGTCATCGGTGAAGATCGGAGTCACGTTCTCGATGGAAGCGCCGATCTTGAAGCCCACCTCGTTGGCGGCCGCATAGGTCTCGAAACGTCGCTCGAGGGGGATGCTCGTGACAAGGCCCTCACCCATGCGCACCGCGTGGAAGATGGCGGTAACACCCTTCTCCTTCATCTGAACCGCCTGGTCATAGGTGAAGTCGCCCATGTTCATCATGATCGGCATCTCATCGCCGATGCGTTCGCGGATCTGGTCGAGCAACACCAACAACTTGTCGAAGCGATATCCCGCGGTCAACATCAGCGTGATCACGTTCGTGCCGCGACGCACCGCGTCTTCGGCGTAGTCGACGACATCCTCGTTGGGAAGGTACCAAAGCTCCTTCGGGCGCGTGTTGTAGCGCGCAGAGAACGAGCAGTGGAAGCAATTGCCCGGGCAAGGCTGGGAGTCAACGCCGATTTGGGCAAGCATGGTGCCTTGGGGGTGTCGCTTGACGATGATGTCCACCGCCTCGCGCATGGCGGCAAACTCCTCGGAATCCGGCTTTACCCGAAACAGATACTTGAGTTCTCCCAGGTCAAAGCCCTTTTCATCAAGAGCGTCGTCAATCACACGCTGCACCGTTGCATCAATTGTCATATAAAACCTCTCTCTTTTACGCCAATTGCCCTGTCAAATCACTCTCATCAAACGCAACCACACGTCAGTTGCGTGTTAGCTCGCCGATTGCGTGTTTGCGGGCCAATCGCGATCGCACGCCGCAAGCACCGCCTTTGTGTCGGAAGCGGCCCCGAGTCGATCGCGGCCCAGAGCCGCAAACGCAACCGCGGCACTCGCTACAAGCCCGCATGAACGCAGGAGCTTAGTTGTTCTCGTCTACTATTGTCTGATTCGATTATAGGGGCAACTGGTATCAGGAGTGTCTGGCATTTACGATAATGCGACAAGTAATGCAACGCATCTTACTTTAGGTGGTGCAGTCCCATAGGGATGGTGCTGTCAGCGCTCACGCCATCGCACGCACCTGCTCGCCCCGCACCATCGCACGCACCTGCTCGCCCCCATCGTCGCTGCTGGACTTCTCGACATGCCCGACGCCATTCCAGGCTTGGTCGACGCCTTCAAAAGTCACGTGGGCGGCTTGAGCTGTCCCGGAGTTTTGGCGACAGCCACATCTTGTGCGCAATGTATCCAGTTCGGGCGCAAACTGATCGATCTGCTAATCGAGCAATGCCCTGAAAGGTCGAAACAGATCTCAGCGCCATGAGGCTATTGCTTGATGCCGAGGAAGCGATCGACTTCCAAGTCACCGCTCGGATTGAAGAGTTCGTCCGCCGAGCACACACGCAGCAGGGAGCCCGCGAGCACGACACCGACGTCATCAGCTAGGCGGCTTGCCTCGTTGAAGTCGTGGGTCACGAAAACGATCGTGCAGTCGAAGCGGCGATGAATGTCCTCGAGCGTCTCGTACATGCGCGCCTTGGTTGCTGGGTCAAGCGCCGAAAACGGCTCGTCAAGCAAGAGCAGCTTGGGTTCAAGCACAAGCGCGCGGGCCAAAGCGGTCCGCTGCGACTCTCCTCCGGAGATGACACCGGGGTAGCTGTCTCGCAAGTGCTCAATGGACAACAACTCCATCATCTCCCCCACGCGACGCTCCCGTTCCTCTTTAGGAACCTTGCGCATCTTCAAACCATAGGCGATGTTGTCATGAACGGTCATGTGCTCGAACAGCGCATGGTCTTGGTAAAGGATGCCCAGATGGCGCTCGCGAACAGGAATCTCGTCCACATACTCACCGTCGATAAGAATCCACCCGTCGTCAACCGAGAACGCACCCGCAATCGATTCGAGCAAGACCGTCTTGCCCGATCCTGTTGAACCCAGAATCGCAAAGATTGATCCGGCGGCGATGTCGAGGGATTCAACATGGAGCGTGAAGGTCCCACGCGTCACGGAAAGATTTCGGATCTCGATAGCGGACGCCATGCTAGAACCCCCTTCCTGCGGACGCCTCTTTGCGACTGCGCATACTGCCTACGCGTCGACCGCTCTCAACGCGCGTCGAGCCAACAGACTTGTTAAGCAGGTTCGAGATGGCCAAGGTCAGCGCAGAAACCATGAGCATGATGATTGCGGTTGCCATCGCGGTATCGGTGTTGCCTGAAGAGATCGAGAGGTAGATGCTACCAGGAAGCGTCTCGGTCTTCATGCGCGTGACGCCTACCAGCATTAACGTGGCGCCAAACTCACCCATGCCGCGCGCCCAAGTTAAAACGAACGTACTGATAATCGAGTTTCGACAAAGCGGCAAAATAACGGTACGAAAAACTTCCCAACGCGTTGCGCCAAGGGTTTTCGCAACGAACTCGACTCGAGGGTTGACCTGCATGAGCGCGGTGCGCACCATGCGCAAGGCAAAGGGGAGATTCACGATGAGCTGGGCAAACACGATGCCGGTTGGCTGAAAGACCACCGCGAAACCAAGCTCTTTGAGTTCCTTGCCAAAGGGCGAGGAGAAAATGATCAGCAGCGCGAAGCCCAACAGAATATAGGGCAAGGACAACGTGAGCTCCAACAAGACCTCGATGACACGCTTTGCGGGAAGCTTGAAGTGGGTAAACGCGTAGGACGCCGGCAGGGCAATGACGAGGCAAATAATTGTGGATATCGTCGATGTGACGAAGCTCAACCGCAAAGAGAACAGGACCTCCTCCGAAGTCACCGCCTCCCCCAGATGGACGATGCCGCCAAGCAAAATCGCGAGCACCGCGCTGCCGATGAAAACGATAGCGACGCATGCTGCTAAGGTCGCGACCACAGTGAAGGCGTCGATCTCACTACGACGCTTCCGTGTTTGTCCTTTTGTTTCAGAAACCACTTCCATATAACCTCAAAACAATAGTAAACGACCTGCCCCGCGTGGTGTTGCCGACGGAGGGCAGGTCCTTTGCCGAAAACGAGGAAGGAGCACAGGCTCGCTGTTTCTCCTCCTGTGCTCCCCCTCCTATCTTGTGGGCTTAAACGAGCTCGTAGCCGTAAGACGTCCAGATGTTCTTGGCGGTATCAGTGCCGAGGAACTTGACGAACTCGGCAGCAGCGTCTTGGTCGGCGCAGCAGGTCAGTTGGGCTGCCGGGATAGTCTTGATCATAGCGGACATCTCAGTGCAATCGAGAATCTTCACGCCATCGGCCTTGACGTTCTCTTTCCAGACGATGCCGGCGTCGCCCTCACCACGAGCGAGCGCGGCGGCAATCTGAGGTGCCGTGGTGGTCGTGGTGATAGCGCCGGATGCGCTCAGGCCTTCCCAGATACCAGCGGTTGTCAAGGCCTTCTTGGCAATCTTGCCGATAGGCGTAGACTCGGGGTCGCCAATGAGCAGCGTCTTGCAATTTGCCAGGTCAGCAAAGGAAGTGATGGCACTGTCGTTAGGGACGGCAAGAACCGGAATGTGCTTCACGAGGTCGGTCTTAGATGCGACGTAGGACTCGACAGGCTGAAGCTCATCAGCAGAGCCCGCGATGAAGAAATCGCCGGACTCAGTGGTCTTAATCTGGGTCTGGATTTGAGCAGCGTTTGCATAGGTGACAGCAACCTCACAGCCAGTCTGGGCCTTGAACTCGTCAGCAATCTTGGTAAAAGGATCGGTCATGCCAGCGCCGCAATAGATGTTGAGTGTCTTACCCTGCAAAGACGCGGTCGTGGTGTTGGCATTGTTGTTAACATTCGTGTTGCTTGAGGAAGAGCAGCCGACGAATGCGCCGGCAATTGCGAGACACGCAACAAGCATCGTCGCGAGTGCAAGCTTTGTGAACTTTCTTGTGGTCATATGTACCCCCTATTCGTTGTTCCCTTCAGGCAATATTTTTGCCCTAGAATGATTTGTATCATAGAAATATGCGGTTGTAAAAATAGTCTTTTACTAGAGTATCGCGGTGTCGCTGTCGCGGTTTCGGGTGTCGCGGTGTCGCGGTGTCACGGTGTCGCGCGGTTTCACGATTTCGCGGTGTCACGGCGTCGCGCGGTTTCAGCGACGGTCAACGACAACCAGCGACAGAGCAGTCAACGACAAGACAGACGTCAAGCGCCCGAAACGCGCCACAAAACCTGCAAGCCATTTCCTGTAGAATGGCGTGGTCCTTTGATTTTGCAATTTACAAGGGGGTACCCATGAGGGAAAAGGTGCGCGGGTTCGTTGACTCGATGCCGTTCAAGACGTTCATCATGATCGTCATTGTGATAAACGCCGTCACGATCGGCCTACAGACCGGCAACTTTGACAATCGCATCTATAACGCGCTGGTGATGTTCGACAACGTCTGCTTGGTTATTTACATCATCGAGGCGATCCTCAAAATCTATGCCTATGGTCACCGCTACTTCCTTGACGGATGGAATATCTTCGACTTTGTCATCATCATCTTGAGCTGCCTTCCCTCTTCTATCCTTCCCGCCAGTCCACAGGTTGCCCGAATCATTCGTATCTTCCGTACATTCAAGGCGTTTCGCCTGGTCAGCGCGTTTCGTCAAACACGCGTCATCGTCAACTCCATCACCAAGTCCTTGCCTTGCGTATTCTGGACATGCATCCTGATGGCACTGTTTTTCTATATCTATGCCGTTATCGGAACCGTCTCCTTCGCCGAGATCTTCCCTGACTATTTCGGCAACATCGCTGCCAGCATGTACACGTTATTCCAGGTCATGACCTTGGACGGTTGGTCTTCAGGTGTATGCCGCCCTGTCATGGAGGTCTACTCTTGGGCAAGCGTCTATTTCGTATCCTTCGTCATCATCAACGCCTTCGTCATCATCAACCTTGTCGTCAACATCGTTGTTGCCGCAATTGATGCAAGTCGCGAGAATCTCAAGTCGGCGACAAGCGAGCAGCGGGGAACGCAGGGCGCCACGACCGTGAACGGCAATCACACAGCTACCGTCGATTCCGCTGATTTCGCTAATCCCACTGGTTCCGATGACGAGTGTGCGCAAATCGCGGTTGCACAAAGCGAACTCGCGGAGAACGAGCTCGCAGAGATCAAAAGCCATCTGGAGGCTTTGGAGCGCCTGGTGGCGAAACAAAATGAGACAATCGAGGAGATCACCGCCTCGCAAGGCAAGTAGACCTGCTAGGCGCCCGACCTGACAGATACCCGAAACTTGTCGGGGCCCACCATGTCCCTTGGCGCCTGCCAGGTTGTGCGCCCGCCATACGGACCCCCGCCATGCCCCGATGTCCGCCATGCCCCCAGCACCCGCCAGGCTATGAAACCTGTCAGGCGTGTTACTTGCCGCGCGACTTGCAGGTAAAGGTGTCGACGTCAAGCCGAAAGACCGCAGTGCGCTCGACGACTTCAGGCGAAAACTCCCAAGGATGAGCACCAACAGCGACGTCCTTATAAGCCATATCCATATGAGCGGGGTCCATAAGAGCCGTGTCCATAATAAGACCCAGGCCGTGAAGAGCCTCGTCTCTATCGTTGACAACGCACACCCTACCATTGCCAATGATGCTCGCGTAGAGCGCACCATAGTTGCAGGCAAGGGGGCCCTCCACCAATTGGTAATCCACATCAAGCTCAAAACCAACATGGGGATTTGCCAAGGCGAGCTCGTATTTACGCCCAGCCTTCGCGCCATGGAAGTACAGGCGCACGCCCGAGCCGGTTTTCTCATAGCCGTAGTTGACGGGAACAAGGTAGACCTGGCCCCCATCGATGCCTTCATCGAAAAAGCCGATGCGAACAATCTTTGCCCGTTCGAACACGTCATCGATTATGCCAGCGTCCGTGATTTCCCGATCCGACCTACGCATGGTGAGACTCCTTTCGCGATACGACTAGACTACAGTACGACTCACCTGACTTACACGAGAATCGCCATGGTCCAACCCATTACGCCCAAAAAGGCGATTTATAGCGCCAGTGGGCGTAAAGAGCCGAAGCGTTTGAATGCATTTACGCCCACAAGCAAACAGGATTAAGCTTCTGGGCGTAATGCCAAGCCTGCGGAGAGCAAGAGCGGTCTGGGTGTGGGGTTATTCGCAAGTCAGACGTGGACTACTGCGCCCTACTCGTCAAACAAGCCGTCGAACAAGCTGACCTGGTCGCCTTGGAGCAACGGGGCACCCGGCGCGGGCAGATAAGCCGCACGGTAGCGCTCAGGATCGGCAGTCTCGCCCAAAAACTCGTCGACATTGCCGATAGCGACCACATGACGCGATCCCTTGGCAGCAAAAACCTGGACACCCTGGGTGTTGTTGGTGGTCTTCTGACGCAACATGGACGTGTTGAAGGTCATGAGGCGGTTATCGCTAGAAGCCAAGGTGAAGTCCACGTCTTCCGTGAGAATCTCGGCTCGCATCAAGGGGCTGCCACCGTAGATCGCATTCTTGAGGCGCTTGCGGTTTTGCTTCGTGACATACCCGGCCAAGGCAACACGCGCAACGCGGCCATTCTCGAAGAAGAACAGCACGTCAGCCTTATAATCACCTGGATCCAAGACCCAAATCACGTTCTCGTCCGCCTCAAGCTCGAGGTCTGTGGCCAAAAACGCTCCCAACTGGGCGGACTTCGTGTCCTCGAAGGCACTGACCTTGGCTTTATAAACCTGCTGCTTGTCGGTGAACACCAACAGCTCGTGGCTGTTGGCCGACGGGAACTCGATCCAAGGCGCATCGCCATCCTTGTACTTCAGCGTGGTTGCCTGGCGCAAAACGCGGTCCGTGAGCTTTTTGAGGTAACCCTCGCGCGACACCTTGATGGTGACCGGGTAGTCCTCGACCTCGGGCTCCGTGGAAATCTCGACGATCTCCTCTGCGGCAACAATACCAGTCTTGCGAGGCGTGACGTACTTCTTGTTCACGGCGGCAAGCTCGTTGTAGATGACCTTCTTGATGTTCTTTTCGCTGCTCAAGGTCTTCTCAAGGGCGGCAATCTCCTCCTCGAGCTTCGCGATGTCCTTCGTGCGGTTGAGGATGTATTCCTCGTTGATGTTGCGCAGGCGAATGTCGGCAACAAACTCGGCTTGGACGCGGTCGATGCCAAACCCCTCCATCAGGTTGGGGACAACGTCCACTTCAAGCTTCGTACCACGGATGATCGCGACAGCCTTGTCGATGTCGAGCAAAATCGCCTCGAGACCGTGGAGCAGATGGAGGTGCTCGGTTTTCTTCCCCAGGTCAAACGACACGCGACGACGTGTGGACTCGACGCGCCATGCGACCCACTCGCTCAAAATCTGGCGCACGCCCATAACGCGCGGATAGCCGTCGACAAGCACGTTGAAGTTACAAGAGAACGTGTCTTGCAAGGTCGTCATCTGGAACAACTTCGCCATGAGCACCTCAGGGTCGACGCCGCGCTTCAAATCGATGGCGATGCGCAGGCCCTGCAGGTCCGTCTCGTCGCGGATATCGGCAACCTCGCGAATCTTGCCCTCCTTGGACAACTTCACAATGCGCTCGATGATGACGTCGGTCTTGGTGGTGTAGGGAATCTCGTAAATCTCGATGATGCGCTCATCAGGCAGATAGCGCCAGCGGGAGCGAATTTGGAACCCGCCGGTACCGGTGTTGAAGATGCGTTCCATCTCCTCGCGACGGTAAATGATCTCGCCGCCTGTGGAGAAATCGGGCGCGGGCATGCTCTCAAGCAGGTCGTAGTCGGGGTCCTTGAGGAAATGCATGGTGGCGTCGCATACCTCATTGAGGTTGAACCCGCAGATGTCGGATGCCATCGCGACGCCGATGCCCTTGTTGGCGGAAACAAGCACGTTGGGAAACGTCGTGGGCAAAAGGCGCGGCTCTTGCATGGCGCCGTCATAACTATCGACAAAGTCGACGGGGTCCTTGTCGATGTCCTTGAAGATCTCGGCGCAAATCGGCGACAGCTTCGCCTCGGTATAACGGCTGGCAGCGTAGCTCAAATCACCAGAATAGTACTTGCCGAAGTTGCCCTTGGAGTCGACAAACGGCGTGAGCAGGGCCTCGTTGCCCGTGGCAAGGCGCACCATCGTCTCGTAAATCGCCGCGTCACCATGGGGGTTGAGCTTCATGGTCTGGCCAACGATGTTCGCGCTCTTTTGGCGCGCGCCGTTGAGCAGGCCCATCTTGTACATCGTGTACAAAAGCTTGCGGTGGGAAGGCTTGAACCCGTCGATCTCAGGGAATGCGCGCGACACGTTGGTCGACATGGCGTAGGGCATGTAATTGACTTCCAACGTCTCAGTGATGGGTTGCTCCACCACGGCGGATTGCAGGCCGATAACGTTGGGGTTGTTCACGTGTTTTGTCGCGGTGCGTTTTTTCGCGGTTTCGGTTTTTTTCTTGCGTGCCATCTTTTCCCCTTAGCTCAGGTCGAGGTCGTCGAGGTACTCTTTGCCATGCTCGGCAATGTAGCGCTTGCGGCCGGCGTCGTCGGTGCCCAGGAGCAGGTTGAACATGGTCTCCATCTGCTCGATGTCCTCCGGCACCACCTTGATGAGGCGACGCGTCTGGGGATTCATGGTGGTCATCCACATCATGTCCGGGTCGTTCTCACCAAGACCTTTCGAGCGGTTGATCTGGCATTTTTGGTCGCCAATCTCGTCTAGGAACTTGCTTTTCTCCGCCTCTGTATAGGCAAAGTAGGTCTTGTCCTTGCAATTGATCTCGTAAAGCGGCGACTCCGCGATGAACACATACCCCTCGTTGATAAGCGTCGGGACCAAGCGGTAGAGCATGGTGAGGATGAGCGTGCGAATATGGTAACCGTCGACGTCAGCATCGGTGCAGATAACCACCTTGTTCCAATTGAGCTTTTCGAGGTCAAAGGTGCCGATGTCCTTGAGGCGCTTGTCCTTGACCTCCACGCCGCATCCCAAGACACGCAACAAATCCATGATGATTTCGGACTTGAAGATGCGAGGGTAATCCTCCTTGAGACAGTTGAGGATCTTGCCGCGAACCGGCATGACGCCTTGGAACTCGGCGTCGCGCGACTGGCGGCAAGCACCCGCTGCAGAGTCGCCCTCTACGATGTAGATCTCGCGGCGGGCACGATCCTTGGAGCGGCAATCGATGAACTTGGCAACGCGGTTGGACATGTCAGTCTTTTGCTGCAGGTTCGTCTTGATGGATTGACGCGTACGCTCGGCATTCTCACGGGAGCGCTTGTTGATGAGGACCTGCTCGGCGATCTTGTCCGCGGCGGACTTGTTCTCGATGAGATAGGTCTCCATGCGCTCTTTGAGGAACGCCGTCATCGCCTGTTGGATGAACTTGTTGTTGATGGCCTTCTTCGTCTGGTTCTCGTAGGAGGTTTGGGTCGAGAAGCAGTTGGTCACAAGTACGAGGCAATCTTGAACGTCTTGCCACTTGATGGCGGTCTCGTTTTTGTTGTACTTGCCCTGAGCCTTGAGGTAGCCGTCGATGGCGCTCGTCAAAGCGCTGCGCGACGCCTTTTCCGGGGAGCCGCCGTTTTCGAGCCACGATGAGTTGTGGTAGTACTCCTGCATCTGGATCTTGCGGGAGAAGCAAAAACAAGCGGTAATCTTGACGGAGTAGTCGGGCAAGTCCTCACGATCGCGGCCGCGGCGGTTAGCCTCCACGAAATATGGCTCCGTCAGGTAGTCGAGGCCGGTCTTCTCAAGGACGTAATCCTCGATGCCTTTGGGGTAGCAATACTCTTGAACATAAAAGCCGTCGATGTAGCGAGGCTTGGTCAGGTCGACGGGCTCGGCGGGAGTGGTTGTGGGCGCGGTGGTCGCGGCGGAGGTGGCTGTGGCGGTTGCGACGGCTGCGGGGGACATGGTCGAAGTGGCCTGGGCAGCGTCACCTGCGAGGGCAGACGCGTCACCTACAAGCGCGACGGAGGTGGTCGCAGCGGACACATCACTCGCGGGGGCATCACCTACAAGCGCGGTTGACGCAGGCTCGGTCGCAAACGCGCCCTCCCCCTCCGAAACATCCAGAGGCGGCGCACCCTCGATCTTCAAGCGGAAGCGCACGTTGGCGTTGACAACAGCCTGGCGGCGCAAGGTCTCCTCAAACCACTCGGTCGGGATGTCGATGGCAGTAAAGACCTCAAGGTCAGGGCGCCACTTGATAGTGGTACCCGTGCGACGCTCGTCGGTGGGTTCGATGTGGAGCGCCTTCTTCTTGGTGCCGATGACCTTGCCCTTCTTGAAGTGCAGGTCATATTTGTTCCCCTCGCGCCACACCGTGACGTCCATGAACTCGGAAGCGTACTGCGTCGCACATGAACCCAAGCCGTTGGTACCAAGCGAGTAGTCGTAGTCGCCGCCTTGGTTGTTTTCGTACTTGCCACCGGCGTAAAGCTCGCAAAAGACCAACTCCCAGTTGAAGCGCTTCTCGGTGGGGTTCCAATCAAGGGGGCAACCGCGGCCGTTGTCCTCGACCTGGATGCAGCCATCCTTGAAAACAGTGAGGGTGATCAAGTCGCCATATCCTTGGCGGGCCTCGTCGACGGAATTGGAGAGGATCTCGAACACCGCGTGCTCGCAGCCGTCGAGGCCGTCGGATCCGAAGATGACGGCAGGACGCAGACGTACGCGTTGCTCGTCTTTGAGCTGGCGAATCGAGTCGTTGCCATAGGTAGCCTTAGATGTTGCCATGTTTGTGCATATCTCCTGGTGTGTTTATGGTAGTGGCGCTTGTGGCGGCCCGGTCAGGCCCGAGCACAAGACTCTTAATTATATCAGTCCGAAACAAATTGGCGTCTAGGTCGCGGCGCTTTCACGGGGGATTCCACAAACGCCTTTGCGCCCTTGACTGAAATTTTAAGCTGGACACCGCAATCGCAACTCGGGCACCGCGACTGCAATCGCAACCTGGACACCGCAATCGCAACTCGGACAAGCGTCCCCTTACGCCACCTGTCACATCTCGGAGCTGGAATCAGGCGCTTTTTCGATAAGGCGCACAAAAGAGGCTCTGTTGTTCACGCCACACTTGCGGTAGATGTTCTTGCAGTGGAAACGAACCGTGTTCACGCTGATGCCAAGCCTCTCGGAGATTCCCTCAGCGGTGAGGCCACCCAAAAGGACGAGCGCAATCTCGGTTTCTCGCTTCGTCAGCCCAAAGCGCGCAAGTTCCTCGGTACGCGCTTGGGCAACACGCGCCTTCGCGACCTCAGGCGACTCCTCCAACACCTCGCTCGCCATCCGCTCTGCAGCCTTGCGCGCGGTGTCGGCCTCGCGCAACCTACGCCGCACATCGTTCAAAACCGCATCCGCTTCGCGCATCTTCTCGTTAGCCTGCTCCAAGGCAAACTCAGCTTCAGCAGTCTGTTCGTGGGCGCTCAATGCCGCGCGCTTTGCCTCGTTGGCTGCAGCGTTGGCCTCAAATGCCATCGACTCAGCCTCAGCACGTCGCCGCATCGCCTCTTGCGCCATGGCCTCAGCCTGCTCGCGCCGAGAAACCTCCTCACTCGCAAGAGTCTCGGCCTCGATACGACGAGATGCCTCCATATCGGCAATCTCCTGTGAGCTCGAAAGGTCGCTCAAAGCCTCGGCAAGCTCGCGCCTCGAGGACCGGGCAACCATGATCGCCCCGAAACTCACCGCGATAAGCAACACCGCCAACGACCCGATGATCAAAAACATGATGTTCGCCTCGTCGACACCGACGAGTTGGCGAAACCCTACGCCAGCAAACAGCGCAAAAACGTACATCCCGATACAAACAACCAAACCTGGTCGACAGGTCCGTTCCCCCCCAAGCACCAACACATGGGCGCATCCGCCCGACAACGCGAACGCCGTCGCAACAAACACCAAGGCCAGTGGCACAAAGCGTCCGGAGGAGCCAGCGAGGTACACAACAAGACCAACGATGGAGACCAAAATAGCGAGCGCGCTAAACACCATGGGGACAAGACGGACCAAGCGGGCCGAGTACAGCCCCTCCCTCGCCAAAAGGAAAAGCGGCACGCCAGACACAACACCTGCAGCAAACAGGCAGCAAAGCAAACCCACGTTGTCCACGTTGAACGGCGAGAGCATGAAACCGGAAAGGAAGTTCACAACGACCAAGATAGCCAAGGCAAGCACCAAGAAAGACCCGTGTGACGTATCGTTTGGAACCGCCGCGCCCTTTGTCGCGCTTCGCTTTTCGCCGCTCGGGGCGCCCTTTTCCTCGCCGTGCCCCGCATCATTTCCCGCGTCCCTTTGGTGACGCGCCCTCTCGCCCCAATAGCTCGACGCCGCCGCCTGCTTTGCGCTAGCCACGCCGACCAAAAGGCAGACGCCGGCGGCAATCGGCAAAAGCGAGGAGAACGCAAGCAGCATCGTGCACCAATAGTCCCCGCTGCCGTTCAGGCTCACAGCGCTCGCTAACATAATCGGAGCAAGAACGAACCCCGAAGGCCCCGCAATCATCGCAAGAACCTCTCGCTGATTGCCGAGCCTCCGAGCGGGATACAGCCAAATCGTAAGCACCAAGGCAAGGACGAATCCGCCCACGATGCACCAGCAGCGAACGATCCCCATTTGGGTCAATGCGCCGACAAGACTCAATGCGCCCAAGGCAAAACAAGCAATCGCCGCAGGCAAAACGCTTCGCGCCGGCGCCTCCTCGATCTCGCCTCGCGACCCGTCTCCCGCACCAAACTCGCCGCGCACTTCGCCTCGCGACCCGTCTCCCGCGCCTCGCGACTCGTCGCGCGCCCCACCCCGCGTCCCCCGGCAAACAACCGCCCAAGCGACAAACGCGCAAACGACAGTGGCAACCAAGACCACCCCTGCGACCACGCCCGCATTCGCAAACAGCGTCGTGGAACTCATGAGGGAAGCGGTTGCAAACAAGAACACCCATGCAATTACCAGGGAAAGCGAACGGCCGCTATGCATCGATGTACCCCAAGATTTCACGCGCCTGTTCCCCACTGATATCACGCCAATAGCAACGGGAGTAGAACTCTCGCACAACCTCGACCATGTCGACATCGTAATATTGGGGGTAGAACAGGTTCGCAAGCCATTGGATCCCAAGGAAGCGATTCATCCCCGGCGGCCGATCGCAAAACGCGAAAGGCAGGCTGGGCATGTCATACACATGGCCCTCGCGGACGGCGCGCACGTCCGCCCATTGCTTGCTGGAACGGATGAGGCGACCGGCGCCTTGGCGCTCAAGATAGTCCCACGCAATGATATATTGCGGATCCCATTGGCGAATCTGTTCGATAGTCACCTCGGAGGACAAAAGCGCGCTACCTGGATCGGCGGCATTCGCAGCAACGTTGATACCGCCTGCCGCAGTGAACGCGACCGAATGTTGGGACGCCCCATTCTCCGTGGACAAACCTTCGGAACCCTCGGCAAAGTAGTAGGTCACCCGCTCCCCTTCGGGAACACGCGCCACCGCTTGGGAAACCCGTTGGTAGATTTCCTCGCAATAGGACGCAAGCTGCCCACCGCGCTCAGCCCTCCCAAGACACTCACCAAGGAAGCGGTAGGTGTCGCCGATGGTGCTAAACGAACCGTCAATAAGGACGACAGGGATACCGGATTGTTGCTCAAGCTCGAGCGCGTCGCTTATGTTGACATCGGTCAGACCGACGCCGGAGATACTGAACACAACCTGCGTTCCAATGTACTTCAACGCCTCGATGTCGATAGAACCGCCGTTCGACAAGGTCCCCAGATACGAAAGGCCCCCCATGGACTCGGGCAGATACTCCAAGCATTGCTCGTCATAGCGCGAGGACGTGCCCGCAAGCAAGTCGGGCGCAACGGTAAAGCAAAACACCTCGGCAAGCGGACTCGTAAAATACACCTTGCGCAACTGGTGGGGAGCGGGAATCACCACAGAGCGACCCACGGAGTCAAGCACCGTGACCGTATCGCTGAAGGGACCGTTCGATATCACACGTCCCGTGGAACCAGCCGAGCAACCTGAAAGGCCGCACAAGGAGAGCCCCACCGCTCCAACGGAGAGGCTCTTAAGGAAGGTTCGTCTGCTGATCGGACAACGCAAAGTCAAAGACGACTCCTAGCGCGCGATGCTTCTGTTGATTGGGTAACGCACGGTCAAAATCGACTCTTAGCACGTGGTGCACGTGGTGTTTCTGCTAACCAGGTAACGCACGGCCAAAAACAACTCCTAGCGCATGCCGCTCGTCATGCCGCAGGACTGGCAGATGGCCTCGAACTCGTCGGACTGGCAAAAACCCATCACGACGGCGCTACGAGAAAGGCCCTCGTTCGCCATGCGGGCGGTCCAGGCGGCAATCTCGGAGGAGGAGCCCTCGCGGTCCATCATGGCGCGGTAGCAGTCGGCCACAAACTCGGAGTCGGACTTGGCCTTGTTGGCGTACTCGTCGCCGTCAAAGAAGTTCAGCGCGATCTGGTAGCAGGCCGTGCCGTCAATCAGCGCCTCGCACTGAACGTTGAGGCCTGCGACCTCGGCGTCGCGGGAGAGCACAACGGTGTACATGCGGGAGGCAAACGCGGTCACGCCAGCATTGCGATCGCGAGCCTCAAGCATGGAGCGCAGCTGGTCGGCCGAACCGGTGCCGATGCCGTAGCCGGCGCAGACGTTTGCGAACTCTTGGGACTCGGCGAAGCCGGCCACGAGCGCGCAGGCGCTCATGCCGTTGTCGAGGTAGCCTGTCCACATGGCAAGCCCGCCCTCGTCAGCGCTGCGCCCGAGCATGGTCTGGTAGACGTTCTCCACGATCTGCTCGTTGGTCATCGTCGCGGACTTGTTGGCGAACTCCTCGGAGTTGTAGAAGTTGTAGGTGATCTGGGCGGCGCCCATGGACCTCATGCCATCAGCCTGGAACGCGACCTCCTCGGCGCTGGCGGTACGTCCCATGACGTTGTAGTACAGGCGCTCGACGAAGCCCTCGACGCCCTCGCCACTCGGCGCAGGACCGGGATCGGGAGTCACGCTCTTGCCCGCGCCGTCATACTGGTTGCCGTTTTGGGGCAAGATGACGCCCTGATCATAGGTACCACAAAGAGGATTCGTGCAAAGGGCGGTCAAGTCCTCGCCGATGGAATTCCCGTAGCAGTACAGCGTGTGCAGGTATGTGTTGGCACCAACCTTGAGGCCAGTGAGGTTGTTGTTGTGGCAATCAAGGTAGTACAGGTTGGTGCACTTGCTCACATCAAGGACGGTCAGGAAGTTGTCATAGCAATCCAGCTTTTCAAGGGAGGTGGCTCCGGTGACATCGAGGGATTTCAACAGGTTGTCGTTGCACTGCACCTGCTCAAGAGAGGTGTTCGAACCGATGACAAGGCTGGTGAGGTAGTTGTTGCGCACGTCTATCTTCTTGAGTTTCGGCACGTTGCTCACGTCAACGCTTTGCACCTTCGTGCCGTAAATCATGAAGGAGGTAAGGGTCTTGGCGCAAGCGGAGAAGTCAACACTGGAAACCTCGGCACATTCCGGCTGCGCGGCAGAAGAGGTGGCACGGATGACGAAGCTCACTACCGGTTTGCCGTTCAAGGTCGCGGGAATCGTAAGCTCGGTATCGGTCCCCGAATAATTGACGATCTCGCAATTGTCCTCGTTCTCAACGAACACAAACCCATCCTCGGTGGTCAAAAACGTGGAAGCGTAGGCAAGATTGGCGGAAAGTATCAATGACGCCGCGGCCAAGAACACAGCGGCAAGCAGGGTGGCAAGGCCCATCGAGGCCGTAAGTCCACATCGACGGTTCGCATTATCTCTGTTCATATTTATCCACCTTTCCGTATATTCTTATCTTACAATAAAATAACTACTGAATGGTTTGAATTGTCGGTTTTTGCACGTACTTGTTGCACCTCGACCCGCGCGTTGTAGATGCGGGCGAGCATCTCAGTGGTAACAACCTCCGCAGGCGTTCCTTCCCCGATGACGACTCCGCGCTCCATCGCGACCACCTTGTCGGCGCAATAGAACGCGTGGTTGGGATCGTGGGTGACCATGAGCACGCCCGTACCCCCTTCCACCAAGCGTCTCATCTGGGACAACACCACCTGTTGGTTGCCGAAGTCGAGGCTTGCGGTAGGCTCGTCCATGATGAGCACATCGGGCGCCTGGCAAAGCGCACGCGCGATGAGCACAAGTTGTTGCTGTCCGCCGGACAAGCGGGTGTATGCCTCGTGGGCAAGGTCTTGAATGCCAAGGGTCTCCATCGCGCTATAGGCAATCTCGAGATCCCACGGAGTCGTGTGCGTCACCGCCGAGCCCAGATGGGGGGTGCGACCGAGCAACACCACGTCGGCAACACTGAAGGGAAACGGCGGGGTGTGGGCCTGGGGGATGTAGGCGAAACGTTTGGCCCGCTCCCGATCCGTCATGACGAGAACATCGTCACCATTGACGTGCACCGTACCGCCTGTAGGCTTGTACAACCCGAGAACGTTCTTGAGCGTGGTGGTCTTTCCGCACCCGTTCGAGCCGATGATGCAGACAAACTCACCGTCGTTGACATCGAAAGAGACGCCGTGGACAATCTCGGTCTTGTCGTAGGCGCATCTCAAATCGCGAACCTCGAGCATCCCTTACCACCCCTTCTGGTTGCGCCGGAAGATATAAAGGAAGAACGGGATGCCCACGATGCTTGTGACGATGCCGATGGGCATCTCGGGCGTAAAGCACACACGACAAACGTCGTCGACAATGAGCAGGAAGATGGCACCGATCACCATGGATGTCGGCAAAAGCACCTTGTAGTTGGGACCCACGAGGGCGCGGGCAAGGTGTGGGATGACAAGGCCAATCCACCCGATGATGCCTGAGACTGCGACGCTGGTCGAGGTGAGTAGCGTCGCGGCGATGATTACCAACAAGCGTGTGACTTTGGTGTTCACGCCCATCGCGCGCGCCTCCTCGTCACCAAAGGACAAGACGTTGAGCTTCCAGCTTTGCAACAGCAACACGACAAAGCCGACGAGCATCGGTAACAATGCAATCTTCAGGTCGCGTTGGAGCACGTCGGCGAAGGAACCCATAAGCCAATAGGTGATCTCGGGCAACTTGTCGTTGGAGTCCGCGACGAGCTTGATTGCGCTCGTCCCGCTTTGGAACAGGGTCGACACGAGAATGCCGCCGAGCACAAGCCCCATAAGCGCATCGTATTTGATGAGTCCTTGGAGCGACACGGTCAAACCCACAGCGACAAGGCCGCCGACGAAGGCGAAAAGTTGCACGTAGAGGCCGTCCAAGTCGAGAAGGAGCGCAAGACAGGCGCCCAAAGACGCACCCGCCGCTGAACCGAGCAGGTCAGGAGAGACGAGCGGGTTCTTGAACATGCCCTGGTAACTCGCGCCCGCCACCGCCAAAGCCGCGCCAACCAACAGGCAAACGGCGATGCGCGGGAGACGGATGAGGAACAACGCCTTGTCCGCGCGAAGTGCGTCATCGCTGGCGGAGATGGCATCTGGGTCGAAGAAGTGGTTATAGAGCGCTTGGAACAGCTCTGGGGGATTCAGAGCGTAACCGCCGATGGCAAAGGATCCGACGAACACCGCAACAAACGCCACGATGATGCCTGGTACGACCCAGTGCGGGATGCGCCGATCAAAGGCATCCTTGACGAGTTGTTTGCGCGCCTCGTCGCGGTGCTCTTCGTTACAGAGCGCTTCGTCGCTTCGTACCTCGCCGCTGTGCGCTTCATCTTGTCGAGCTTCGTTACATAGCGTCTCGTCTTGTCGCGCCTCGTCACGGCGCTCCTCATCTCGTAACGCCTCGTCGCATAGCGCCTCGTCGCGTATGTCCGTTTTCTGTGTGTCCATTGGCACGTCCTTCGCGTCTACTCGCTCGTGGAGGTATTTGAAGTGCTGGAACCGGCCTGTTCCACATCAGACGTGCCCGTTTGGGATGTGGAAATCTCGGTCGTGCCCTCATCACGGATGAGATACAGCTTGCCAGTCTGAGGGTCTTGGTAGGTCGTGCCGAGAGCCGTGTACCCGAGGCCGTCCGCGCTTTGGTTCGCGATGTCCTCGAGGTTTTCAACCTCGACCTTGTCGCCCTGGACCATCTCGGTGGTTTCAAGCTTCACATTGTTGGAGACGACGAGCGCGACCATCAAGGACACCGCCAAGACCAACATGCAGTCCACAAGGTTGGTGATATAGGCGTTGGGATTGATGTCCTCCTCGCCTGTCTCGAACGGGCTTGAACCCTGGTAGCCCTGGGCGTAGCTTTGCCCCCTGCGCACTCTCATCGGGCCACCGATCCTTCCTGGGTCTGTCCGGCAGCCTTGGCTGCAGTGGCCTTAGCCGCAACGTCCTTAGCTGCGAAGTCCCTTTGCGCGCTCTTTTTCGCAGGTTGCTTCTTGTCGCCGCCAAAGCCCGCAAACGTCCCGAACGGAAGCTCGACTCCCTCATCGCGCGCTTGCGCGGCCTCCTCGAGGATGCACGTCATGAGCGCGCGCATGACCGAGCCGTACTGTCCGTACCACGTACGACGGATACGGCTGACCACGAGCGCGATGACGGCAACAACCAAGCCGGCGATCGTGGTGTCAAACGCGATAAGGATGCTTGACGAGAGTTGGGAGACGTCGTTTTGACCCATGGCGACGATACCGGGGCCTAAGGGGATCAACGTGCCCATAAGTCCAAACATAGGGCCGAGCTTGGCAATCGTGTCCGTGAGGTTGAGACGGTGCTTGTAAGGCTCCTCGCAACGCTCCAACTCCACCTGGCTCAATGCGAACAACTCGTCGTCAGGCAAGCCCATATTGGAAGCCACGTTGGCAAGCGCCTCTACCTGGCGTTGCATAAGCGGGGCGGTACGGATGACCTCCCCGGTCTTCTCGTAGTCGGCCTCGCGCAAATCAACGATGAGCTGCCCTTGGTTTACGCGGAAGAACTTGCGCTCGGTAAGATACTCAACCACGACCCACCCGATGCAAAACACCATCGCCAGGGCAAGGGCAACCAGGCAAACCATAACCGGGACGAGCAAGAACTGCGACCCCGCATGCAAAATTGCAGACATCCAATCAGTAACACTCATATCTCAACCTTTCGTCTGGGCCCTCCCGGGCTAGCTCAAATTCACTAACTCAAATTCAAAATCTCGCGCGCCTGGTCATCGGTGATCTCGCGCCAGTAGCATGTCTTGTAGAAATCCTTCGTGACCTCAACCATGTCCACGTCGAAGTACTTCGGGTAGAACAGGTTCGCAAGCCACTGGATGCCGATGAATCGGTTCACCCCCGGCGGTCGATCGCACCACGCAAAGGGTAGGTTCGGCATGGCGTAGACGCGATTGTCCTTGACCGCTTTGACCGATGCCCACTCCTCTGAGGTGCGTATCAGCTTCTCCGCGCCGCCGCGAACCTCGAAATCCCAAGTCACAATGTATTCGGGGTTCCAAGACAACACCTTCTCAAGGGAGACGTTGCTCATGCCGCCGCCTGCCGTGACGCCGACACCCACGACCACGTTTTGCCCGCGGGCGACTTGGAAGGCCAAGGAGTGCTGGGAGGCGTCGGGCTCGGTTTGCAAGCCCTCGGGACCCTCCGCGTAGTAATAGGAAACAAGCTCGCTATCGGGGACCTTCGCAACCGCCTCGGTCACGCGGCTGTAGATATTCTCGCAATACTTCGCCAAGACCTCCGCGCGCTCCTCGCGACCAAGGCACTCTCCAAGGAAACGGTAGGTGTCGGCAATGATGTTGAAGGAGCCATCGATGAGCACCACCGGGATGCCCGTCTGCTCTTGGAGGCCCTCGGCGTCAGAGATGTTGACGTCGGTGAGGTCCGTACCGGAAATGGAGAAGATGAGTTGGATGTCGTTGTAGAGCAAAGCCTCACGATCGATGGTGCCGCCCGAGGAGAGGGAACCCATGTTGATGAGCTTCTCGGTCCCCTCCGGCAAGAAGGCAAGTTGTTTCTCGTCGTATTGCGCGCACGTGCCTCCGAGCAGGTCAGGCGCGACCGTGAAGCAAAAGATTTGCGCCAAGGGGCTCGTGAAATATACGCGCTTGAGACGATCCACCGAGGGAATCGTGACGGTGCGTCCGACGTCGTCAACCACCACGCGCTCGCCCTTCAACATCATTTCCGCGTCCGAACATCCGCTCAAAGCCGCGCTGGCAGCCAAAGCCGCCGCGGCTGTGGCAGTCATGCGGAAGAAGTGGCGTCGAGACATGGCGTGATCATAGCTAGACATGGTCGTTCCTATCACCTGGGCTTGTTGCCAAGGGGTTATACAGTTTCTTGAATCGGAGATATGCCGAGGCGCCGCCGCCCAAAAGAACGAGAATCAAAATGACGATCACCCACGGTCCCAAAGGGTTGTCCATGGCCAAGGCCTCGATGTCGCTTTCTTGAGTCGTCATCATCTCGTAGATAGACCAACGATGCTCATCGGTGCCAAAGGCGTTTCCATTGTCGGTCGCGCCGGCGTCCGAGCTGGGCTGGGCGCTGGAAGTGCTGTCATTTACCGTCGCCGAAGAGGATGAGCTGTCCTGGGTCTCGGTCTTCTCATCGTTAGAAGACTGGTCACCGCGGTCATCAGGGGTATCATCTTGCTTGTCGCCACCGTCATCGCCCTTCTTGTCGCCCTCGGAATCGGAGCCGCCAGAATCGGAGTCCCCGCCTTGGTCGTCGTCCTTGCCATCCGGGTCCGTGCCGCCGCCCGACCCATTGCCTGGCTCGGTTGATTGGCCGTTGCCCGGCTCACCCCACCCAACCGGGGGCGCGCCCTCGAGGATGATGGTGATGCAGTAGATGTTGTAAATGCTCTTTTGCGCATTGTTCGAGGTCGTGGACTCGGCGCCTAGGCAAAGACGGAACCTGGTCTGGATCGACAGGTCCCCCGTAGGCTCATCCACAAGGTCTTGTTGGACCGTGGAGGTCGCAATCATGGGGGCGACGCCGATTGCTCCGGCCATGCCTGACCCGATGCTCATGTTCGGAAAATAGTAGCGTTGCTGGAACACCCAATCGCACCCGACAAAGCCTGGGTTGTACTCGTCGGTCGCATAGAAGTAGAAGCCTTCGATTTCGGAGAGCTCCAAATCTTGATCGGAGATGAGGTCGGCGAGATACACGCCGCGCGCCTTCATGCTTCCCCACCCGTTGTCGCCCTTGACAAGGGTATAGAGGTTCTCGGTGACCCCGAGGGACTCGAGTTGCTCGGGCGTGTAGTACCACGTACGGGCGTCCTCGTAGTCCTCGCGGCTTCCGTAGTTGCTCTTGTCCTCGGCGGCGTATTTCACAACGACCTTCAAGTAGTCGGAGGGGCTATAGTCGCGAGATGGGTCGAGGGTGTCGCCGGCAAGTAACACTATGACGTAGTCGTTGACGGTGTCGCCAAGCTGGCCCGCGCCCGTAATGCTGCAATCCAGACGAACCGTGCCGCGTTTTTGGCCGATGAATACGCCTGTCTCCTCGTTGACGTAGCCGACATTGGCATCCCCGCTGGTGGTCCAGTGAAGGCGCGGCTCGAAGTCGGTGCCGTCATCGTGTGAGTTCTTGACCGTATCGGCGCCGGTGATCGGATCGTGATAGGTCACTTGCACATAGAATTTCTTCGCAAGCCCAAGATCCGCCTCGTCGATGCGGATCTCCGCGTCATCTTCGTAAACATTGCCATTCTCGTCACAGATCTGTATGTCGGTGACGTAGGGTTGGCCCGAGTTACCCTTGATGACGACAGGCATTTCAGCGTAGAGGGTATTGCCCGGCTCTACGCCGGAAGTGGCCGTGCAACGAACGATAATGGTGCCGTTACCTTGCGCGAGAGCAGTTACCGTGCCATCAGCGCGATCGATAACGGCGATCGAGTTGGCAGGAAGCTCGTTGCCGTCCTCGTCGTATTGGTGTTCGATGCTCCACATGGTCCCAACGCCAATATCGTTGGCCCACGCCATGCTCCACCCGACAACCGCCTTGGCATAGAGGTCCATAGTACCTGCAGGATCGGTGATAAGCGCCTGGGTATCCTGGACTTGTGGATTGTATTGAATAGGAGCGTTGGGGTTCTCGTAGTTCTCGTAGAAAAGATAGAGTTCCTCAGCGTAATTTGGCTCGACCTCTTCAGTGGTATTAGTGGCAGAGTCGCCACCGGTTGTGTTAGTCGTGTCCGTACCAGAGTTACCGGAGTTCGTTGCACCCAGTTCGGCAAAAGCCCCCATAGGCGACCAAAAAGCAAGAAGGGCTGCAAGAAGGAACGACAAGGCAGCACAAAGGACGCGCCCTGCATGCTTTTTTCTATGTTGCGCCTTAGCAGAAATCACGCCAAGCCAAGCCTTTCGACCCAATCACCTATCCTCGCAGGAAAGCATATTCCCGCTTGTATATTCTTACTCTCGCACAAAGCGAGGGTAAAAACTACCTACATAAATCATGTAGGGAATTTCGCCCACCCCTCTCACCTGCGCTTTTGCAACGCAAGTCTTAGGGCATTTGAAAAATTTTTTCGAATCTGACACTTGGAACCTGTCACATCCGCCAAAAACTGACAGGTATCAGGTGTCAGATATCAGGTAGCAGGTACCTGACAGGTCACCTTGCCAACCGAGTAAGTCACACCTGGCACGTACCCAACAAGATGCGCCTGGCACGCACCCCGCGCCTAGCGCAGGGAGGACGCCCCGAGAGGCGCCCTCCCCAACCAGGACCGGCCGTCCCGCACGCCACACGGCAGGTGATTAGCACCCGCCACGCCGCGAGCCGGCCGGGGCAGGGATTACCTCATGCCTGAGGTCATCCCGCAGTCCTGGCAGATTTTCTCGAACTCGTCGG
>CAZOGL010000009.1:0-2758 GCA_964579575.1 uncultured Eggerthellaceae bacterium
ACCGACCCCCTTGGCACCATTTCTGCTCCGGTGAACAGCTACACGACGGGGCGACACGATAAAAGCGGCAACCGACCCCCTTGACGCTATTCCTGCTCCCCCGCCCAATGCTTAGCAGCACGAAACGAGACCTCGGTGGAATATCCGTTCCTCACAAGTTTTTGGTAGGCGCCCCTAAAGGGATCTTTCGATCGGGAGGGTTTACGATCCAGTAACGCAAGGGCACGGTCGTACTCCCCCATCCTCCCAAGCTCCAAATACGTAGCAGGCCACCCAGGAACATCACAGACGTCTATACCAAACCCCTTGAGGTCGGACACGATGCATTTCTCACCCTTACCCTTCCTCACAAGAGACCTGATACGGGAATCGGCAAAACGCATATCGTCTACAAGACCACAGGACGTGGCACGATCTATGGCAACCTCTATCTCGTCAGCCTCAAACCCCTCCTCGGACAATCTCGTTCGTATCTCGGAGCAGGTTCTATCCCTAAAAGAGGAAAGTTGAACGATGCGAGAGAACGCATCCTCGCCCTTTTCGCATCGTTCGCTCGATTCCAATTTACCCGCCGGGGCGCGTTCCATCGCAGCAATAGCTTTACGCAACTCTGCGACTTTTTCTGCGCGACGGTCCACTTAACGCTTCTTTCCAGGCTTGGCTACCGGGGTAACAGCATCTGCTTCTTCCTGGGTACGAGAAATGACAGGGATTCCGTAGTGCTCCCGTACCTTAACCTCAAGCTCGTCACGAAGGTCTGGATTATCTCTCAACGTGTTCTTGGCGGCCTCACGACCTTGGCCGAGGCGCTCTTCGCCGTAGGTATACCAAGCTCCGCTCTTCTTCGCAACGCCCGCCTCGACAGCCATGTCGATAATGCAGCCTTCCTTTGAGATACCCTCGCCATACATGAGGTCGAACTCCGCTTGGCGGAAAGGAGGCGCAACCTTGTTCTTCACGACCTTCGCACGAACGCGGTTGCCGATGACATCTCCATCCTTCTTGATCGAGTCAATGCGGCGAATATCGATACGGACACTCGAGAAGAACTTCAGAGCACGACCGCCGGTGGTAGTCTCTGGGTTGCCAAACATGACACCGATCTTCTCGCGCAGCTGGTTGATGAAGATGCAGGTGGTATTGGACTTGGAAAGAGAGCCTGCGAGCTTTCGAAGCGCTTGGGACATCAAACGCGCTTGAAGACCGACCGTGGTGTCTCCTATCTCTCCCTCGATCTCGGCACGCGGAACCAAGGCGGCTACGGAGTCAATGACGACGACATCAATCGCCCCCGAGCGGACAAGCATGTCACAGATCTCAAGACCTTGCTCACCTGTATCAGGTTGGGAAATGAGCATCTCGTCGATATCGACACCAAGGCGGGCCGCATACACCGGATCCAACGCATGCTCTGCGTCAATAAAGGCAGCAATTCCTCCCATTGCCTGGGCCTCCGCTACGATTTGGAGCGCAAGGGTCGTCTTGCCGCTCGACTCAGGTCCGTAGATCTCGATGATACGTCCACGGGGTACGCCACCAATGCCCAACGCGGCATCAAGGGGCAACGCACCTGTTGGAATCGCGCCGATGTTCAGGGAAGTCGCGTCCTCGCCGAGTTTCATAATCGAGCCCTTACCGAACTTGCCCTCAATCTGGTCGGTCGTGACCTTGAGCATCTTAAGCTTATCTTCGTTCATGAAGATTCCTTTCTGTTGCGTCGCCTTTGTTCATTATACGAACATACGTTTGTTAGTCAACTTCTTTTCGCAAAAAATAGAATATTTGTTCGTAATAGTAGCCTAGCTCTTCCTTGTTATCCCGAACAACCATCATCTCTTCCCTTTATGCGGCACCCGGTACCGATTTTAGTCAACGAACAATCGGGGGCCTATCCTCTCCATATCTGGATGCTTGTCCCAATCTTGTCAGACTTTTGTACCGAATTTCTTCCCTTTATTCCCAACAATCGTCGCAATCCGTCAAATCCCACATCCGCGCAACAAGAAGCCCTGTTGCCACAAGTCGTCAACAGGGCTCCATCCTTGCTATATCGGACGCGCGTTGCTGAGGCGCGCGAGCGTTACCAAGACAACGGAAGCGCATCACCGTGGCGCAGTGGGCGTTGCTAAGGCGTGAGGCGTCACCAAGACAACGGGAGCGCCTCACCGCGGCGCGTGGGCGTCACTGGAACAAAAGCGCATTACCGGGACACGCGCGCAAGCAACTCCTCGAGAGCGGCTTTGGTGGTACGACGACGAACCTCCTCGCGATCGCCCTTGAAATGGCACTCATGAGCGGAGACCCCCTCGGGTGTGGCGATACCCATCCATACCGTACCTACCGGCTTATCCGGCTCCTCGCCGCCCGGTCCCGCAATGCCGGTCACCGCCACGACGTAATCCGCGCCCGTTGTAGCCTTGCTTCCCTTGGCCATCTGCTCAGCAACGGTAGAGCAAACGGCACCCTCCGACGCAAGCACCTCTCCAGAAACGCCGAGAACATGCTCTTTGACATCAAAGGTATACGACACGACACCGCCTTTGACCACGGCAGAGCTGCCGGGAATGGCGGTGAGATGCTCGCTGATCATGCCGCCCGTCAAACTCTCAGCCGTAGCGACACTCACCTTCGCATCGATACAAGCTTCGACAACCTTGGCGGCCAGTTCGTTGAGCGTGTCATCGTCGACCGTGTCATCGTCGACCAAATCCTCAGAAACCTGATCGGACGCATGCCCGATATGCAGCATAGGCATGCA
>CAZOGL010000009.1:2858-43249 GCA_964579575.1 uncultured Eggerthellaceae bacterium
CCAAATCCTCAGAAACCTGATCGGACGCATGCCCGATATGCAGCATAGGCATGCATTTCACGAAGTAGTCCACCATGGAGACGATGGTGAGGACAACAGCGACGATCATGAACAGCCATGCCAAGATATACCAAGGACTTTCCGGCGATGTCACATGAAGGCAAACGTCTTTCACGAGGAACAACACGATCGCAATGATTTGGGTCACGGTCTTTGCCTTGCCATACCAACTCGCGGCTATGACCGCGCCTTCTGACGCCGCAATCATGCGCAGACCGGAGACGATGAATTCACGCGTCAAGATGACAAGGGCGATCCAAGACGGAAGGACCGAGAGCTCGGTCAATGCAAGCAGGGCAGCCGCAACAAGAATCTTGTCGGCCAGGGGATCAACAAACTTGCCAAAGGTCGTCACTTCGTTTCGGCTGCGTGCGAGATAGCCGTCAACGCTGTCGGTAGCGGCCAAAAGCACGAACAAGAGCACGGCAACCCAAGGTTTCAAATCCTCCAGAACGGGAAATTGGGGAAACCAAAGGGGCCATGGCGATAAAAGCGCTACGACAAAGACAGGCACACCAAGGATACGAACACATGTCACGACATTCGCAGGTGTCCAAATCGTGTTGTTTTGAGAGTCCTTTGAGGTCATCTCACCTCGACCTCCATCTCGTAGAACAGCGTATCAACGACGGTTGTATCGACAATCTGACCAGGCACGCCACCGTCAAGATAGGTATTACCGTCAACATCCGGCGCCTGGCTCAAGGCACGACCGTAAAGTTGGCCATCCTCCTCGAAGCCTTCCACCAAAACTTGGATCTTAGATCCGATACGCTCGGAGATGTGCGCTGTGCAAGCGGCGTCCGCAAGATCGCGCAACTGTTGGGCGCGCTCCCGCTTCTCCTCGTCGTCAATCTGATCAGGCAACTCGGCAGCGCGCGTCCCTTCCTCACGCGAGTAGGCGAAAACGCCGATGTAGTCGAATTCGCACTCAGAGACAAAATCGCAAAGTTCCTCGAACTCCTCGTCGGTCTCACCGGGGTATCCCGCGATAAGCGTAGTGCGTAGCGTGATTCCGGGGATTGTCTCGCGGATATGGCTTATGAGTTCCTCAAACCGCTCCCTGGAACCTCGGCGGTTCATGGAGCGAAGGACACACTCGCTTACGTGTTGGAACGGGATGTCGAGATAGTTGGCGATATTGTCATGTGAGCGCATGACTTCGAGAAACTCGTCGGTAATCCCTTCAGGTTGCAGATACATGACACGGAACCACGTCTGGGGAAACGCAACGGCCAATGAGCGCATGAGCCAAGACAAGGAGCTGGGCGTCTCAAAGTCTGTACCCCAACGACCGGTGTCTTGAGCAATCAGGATAATCTCGCGAACGCCGTTCTCCACGGCAATGGCAACATGCTCTCGGATCGTGTCGTAGGTGAAGCTGTGGTAACGCCCGCGGATGTAAGGGATGGTGCAATAGGCACAAAAGCGGTCGCACCCATCGCTGATCTTCACATAGGTGGAATACGGACCGGCAGTCGGCTGGTAATCGGAACATCCCGCGCTCGCAGGACCGACAAGCCCCTCCAGCAAAGCGACGATATCGTCTTCCTTGCTACAAGGCAAAAATGCGCTTGCCTCCGTGACCTCAGCCTCAAGCTCGTCACCGTAACGCGCAGGCATACATCCAGCAACGATGACCTTCGCGTCGCCCGAAGCGTACCGAGGAAGGCCTGCGACCTGGAATATCATGTCAAGACTCTCCTCGGTCGCGTCCTGGATAAAGGAGCACGTGTTGATGATGACGGCGTCGGCTTCCTCCACCTCGTCGATGACGCGATAACCGGCGCGTTGGACCTTCTCCTTCATGTTTGCGGAATCAACCTCATTCTTGGCGCATCCCATGGTGATAAAGGACACGCAAGGTGCCAAAGTCTCAGCAGAGGTGATTTCAATATCGTGCAACGTCATAGTCTCGACAAAATCCCCGATAGATTAGCGGTAGTTCGTATACTGCAAGGGTTGGCCATAGTCTTGGCTCTTAAGATACGCGATAACCTCTTGGAGCACGTCTCGTGAAGGACTGGTGACGCGCAACTTGTCGTCCTCAATGGCGACCTTGCACTTAAGCTTTTGGGCCTTGATATCCTTGGAGATCTTGCTCGCCACATCCTTTTCGATCCCGTCCACGACACTCGCCGTGACACGGACGCTTTGGCCCGTGGCAGCAACAGGATTGCCCCACTTGAGGGCGCTAAGCTCGATGCCACGCTTGAGTATCTTGGTCTCAAGGACATCGCGAACCTGTTTGGCGACAAAGTCCGCGGGAGCCGCGATGGTGATGCTTTTTGCCTGCTTGTCAAGGGTGATGGTGGCACCCGATCCCTTGAGGTCATAACGTTGGGTCAACTCTCGCTTCGTCTGTTGGAAGGCGTTGTCCACCTCTTGCATGTCAACGCTGGAAACAACATCAAAGCTTGCGTCCTTGGCCATGAGACATTCCTTTCTGTGCGTAGGTACAAAGGAGGGGCGAGGTCCGTCCTCGTTCCCCCCCCCCTCAACCTTGTTTAACGGGAATTGGTGTTCGACGAGTTCGTGGTTAAGCTAGCCGTCGAGGTCGTCGCGCTCGTGTTGGTGTTCTTGTTAGCCGTATTCGACGTATTCGACGTCGTGGAGGACTTGTGGGTCTTTGACCAATCACTAAGCACCGTAGCGAAGTCGACCGTGTAGACATAGACGCCCGAGCCGTTATCAAAGGTCATCGCAACGTCCGCACCGTCCTGCTTGATTTGGATCTGGGAAGAATCGACCGCCCTGATCTCAAGCTTGTTGGTAACCGTATATTGTCCACTCGTCGGACCGGTGATGATGCCATACTCGGACGCGATGCTCTCGTCGTTTTGGTAGATCTCCACATAGGTCGAGTTACCGGAAGCGACCGTATACGTGACGTCAACAGAGGTCGGCGCAGGCTCGCTAGTGGTAGCAGAGGAGTTGGTGTTGACGGAGCCCTCGTTGGAGGATCCGTTCGTCGTATCGGACACGCCCGTGATAGGGATACTCGTCACGTTCTCGTTGCTCTTAGGAGCGACACACCCAACAATTTGCGTAATGATGAAAATCACGAGGACAAGAGCGACAATACCGCCGATGATCAGGGGCAAATTCTGCATAATCGGGTTCGGCTGACTTGCCGCGTAACCGCCGGAGTAACCACCAGGACGTCTATTGCGCCCAGAACCAAAGGAACGCGGTTGGTCTTGATAGGAAACGCGTCTGCTCGAGGAGTGTGGGATATGATCATCTCTGTCAGAGTACATATCGCGCCCGCCGTTGGAATTGAGAGTCCGGGCGAAATCGCGATTGTACGAGCCGCTTGACGAGCGGGAGGTTCCACGAGAGCCATCGCGACCTTGGCGGGAAGTTGAGCGGGAGGAAGAACCATATGAATGGGATGAATGTATGTAGCGATCCGCCTCGTCAAGGTATTGACGGGTAACGCTTGTGGCATTCAATCCAAGAAGGCGAGCGTAGGCGTTGACCATGTTGCGCGTGTAGCCACGGGCAGGCATGCGCGAGAAGTCGTTTTGCTCGATAGCGCGAAGGATATCGGCCCTGATGCGAAGCTTCTGGGAAACATAGTTGATATCCATGCCTTTGCGCTCACGCGCCTCAGCAAGAATGCGTCCGAATGGCTTTTGCGCCATAAGGGCTCCTTTCCACAAACCTAGTCGTTACTCTCGAATGCCTTCAGCGTTTCCAATTCCATCTCGTCGACGAGGACCTCCCTGGGCTTGCTGCCGTTAGCAGGTCCGACGACTCCCTTTTCCTCAAGCATGTCCATTATACGCCCTGCTCGGGAATACCCCACCTTAAGCCTTCTTTGGAGATTCGATGTGCTTCCGAGGTTGCTTGAAACCACAATCTCCGCGGCCTCCCAGATCAGAGGGTCGTCGTCACCGCAAGAGCCGCCCGAACCATCGGTGGTGGTATCCCCCAAGGACATAAGGTTGGTCTTGAGAATCTCCGTATGATATTCAGGGGAACCTTGCTCCTTCAGGTGCTCGACCACCGCATTGATCTCGTCCTCGGACACAAAACAACCCTGGATGCGTTGCGGCTTGGAAAGCTCAGGCTTACTCAAGAGCAAGTCCCCCAAACCGATAAGGTTCTCCGCACCGGGAGTGTCAAGGATGACACGCGAGTCGATACCGGAGGCGACGTTAAAGGCGATACGGTTGGTGATATTTGCCTTGATAAGACCGGTGACGACCTTGGCAGACGGGCGCTGGGTCGCGACGATGAGGTGGATACCTGCCGCGCGGGCGAGTTGGGCGATACGGCTGATGGAGAACTCGACCTCCTTGCCGACGTTCATCATGAGATCGGCAAGCTCGTCGATGATGATGACAATATAGGGCAGCTCCTCCAAGTCGACCCCGTCAACCGGGCCAGATTGGGCCTTCGCGTTGTATTGCCCGATGTTGCGAGCGCCCACCTTCGCAAACTCTTTGAGGCGACGCTCCATCTCCGCAACGCCCCAGGATAGAGCGCTGGCCGCCTCCTTGGGCTCGGTGACAACCGGGACATACAGGTGTGGGATTCCGTTATAGGGCGTAAACTCCACGCGCTTCGGGTCAATCATGATGAAACGGACCTCGGAAGGCGTCGCACGCATGAGGATGGACATGATCATCGCGTTGATGCTGACCGACTTGCCAGAGCCTGTGGTACCGCCGATGAGCAGGTGGGGCATCTTGGCAAGATCGGACACGATGGAGTTGCCCTCCACGTCCTTTCCGATGGCGATTTGCAAGGGGCCGGGCTTAGCGTCGGTGAGGACTTCGGAGAGCAGCACGGTTTGGCGTGACTTGTTCGGAACCTCGATGCCGACGTAGTTCGTGCCGGGAATGGGCGCAAAGATTCGGACGCCGGGAGCCGCGAGAGCCAAGGCGATATCGTTGTTCAAGGCCGTGATGCGACTCACACGCACGCCGGCAGGAAGATTGATCTTGAACAACGTCACCGTTGGACCCGCAACCCATCCGACGACCTCCGCCATGATGCCAAAATCCTCCAAGGTCTCTTGGAGCGTCGCCCCCGTCTCTTGGAGCTCCTCCTCGGTCGCCCCGCCCTTGACCTTTTGCGGCTTGGCAAGCATATCAAAGGACGGCAACACGAAATCCTCGTCGGGACGCGGTGTCGCGACGTTGGCCTTCGGCGTACTCTTCTTCTTGGACGGTTGCTTCCCCGACGTGGAAAGACCCTCAGTCTTCTTGTGGCCAAGTTGGCGCGTAAGGGGTTTCTCTGTGCCGGTCAGAGCGATAGTCTCTGCAGCACTCATACGGTTTTTGGCAGGCGTCTCATCCGCACCGGATTTCACGCGCGGCTGCTTTTTGGTCTTTTGGGGCTCTCGCTCGGCGTCGGTGTGTCCGATGCGGCCCCGTTTTGCCTGAGCTGCGGCGACTGACTTGATCTCACGCGTCTCGTCGGAATCAAAACCTTGCGCGTTGGTCGCAACCGGGGTTTCACCCTGCTCCCCTCGCGTAATCCTGCCCCAACGATGAGATAGGCGCTCAGGGGTCTCCTCGAGTGCCGCCGCCTCCTTCTTTTGGCGGATGCCCTCAACGATGGAAGAGACCGAGACGCCGATGATGGCAAGGCCGATGGCGATGATGCCGATCATGATGACGATAGAAATGGTTTGGCCGAACAGGGAAAGACCGGCAAACGCGATGAACGAGCCGATATAGCCGCCGCTGTTGGTCAAAACCTCGGTATGAAACAACATGGCATCGCGCCCCGGCTGCGCTCCTGCAGAGACAAGGCTCAGGATTCCGAGCACCGCGATGTAGATGACAAACAATCCGATAGCCATACGTGCTGGCAACAACGAGCTGTTGACACGCACAAGCAACACGACACCTACCGCCAACAAAAAGATTGGGAGGACGTAGGCGGCGACGCCGAACGTGAGACGAAGACCGGTCGCAACAGCCGAGGTCACAAGGGCGTCATTGGGCATGGCGACCATGATGAGGAGAACTATGGCAACGAGGATGAGGACGATGGCGCCGATTTCGCGGCGGGTACGGTGACCGAGGATGCGCGTGTCGTCATCCAACGACGCGGCGCTCGATTTCACGGCTTGGGCGCGACCTCTCTGGGCGCTCTTCTCCTTCGGGCTTGCGGCCCGTTTCTTAGAGGCGTTTTGCTGTTTCGGAGCATTTGAGGAAGCGCGAGCCAACGCGACAGCCCCCCTTTTTCTAGTGCGGTTTGAGTACGTTTACAAAAGGGGTCGCCACAAAGACGACCCCCCTATTATATCCCAGCTTAGACCTCAAGTAACGAGGCGATGACAAGTGGTCGCTGCTTCGTTCTCTCCCAAAGCAGGGACAAGGCTGCGTCGCGAACCATCTTGTTGAGCTCAGCGCGGGTGATCTGTTTCTTGAGACCGCGCTTTAACGCGCTGGTGGTCGCCTTTTGGAGGTCGCGAGCCAAGTATTCGTCCTCGCCGCCCGCAATGCCGCGGGTCTCCACTTGCACCTCGCCGATGATATCCTCACGATTAAAATCGCACGCCGCGCTGATCATCGCGATGCCTTGGGAGGACATGGTGCTGCGTTCGTCAAGGATCTCTTGGGAGGTGTCGCCGACCGATAAGCCATCCACATACACGACACCGCTTGGATAGGACGGACCGCGAACGATTCCTTTGGAGGTCATCTCGAGGGACTCACCGTTTTCACAGATGAAAATGTTATCCGGTTCGATGCCGATCTTGCTGGCAAGCTTGGCATGGGCACGCAGATGGGCCGCCTCACCATGAACAGGCATGAAATATTCCGGCTGCACGATGGAAAGGACGAGCTTGAGCTCCTCGGAACCGGCGTGGCCGGAGACATGGACCATGGCACGGCTCTTGTCCCAAACGTCAAGGCCCATCTTGGCGAGAAGGTTCACGATACGGGTGACCGCCTTCTCGTTGCCAGGGACCGGCGTTGCGGAGATGATAACCGTGTCGCCCTCGTCGATGGAGATGGTCTTGTGCTCGCCGTTGGCGATACGAGACAAAGCGCTCAAGGGCTCCCCTTGGCTGCCCGTGCACATGACGACGACCTTGTCGGCAGGCATCTCCTTGAGCTCGTAGGCATCCAAGAGGTTCTCGTCGGCAATCTTGAGGTAGCCGAGCTTACGGGCAATGTCGGTATTTTGGATCATGGAGCGTCCCGTGACGACGACCTTGCGGCCTGATTCCACCGCCGCGTCGCAAATTTGCTGCATACGATGGATATGGCTTGCAAAGGACGCTACGATGACGCGTCCCTGTGCGTTACCGATGATGGTGCGCAGGGTGATTCCGACCTCAGCCTCGGAGGGGGTGAACGTCTTTTTCATCGCGTTCGTGGAATCGCTCATCATGAGGTCGACACCGATCTTGCTGAACTTTGCCAGGGCAGCGAAGTCGGTATGGACCCCGTCGATAGGCGTTTGATCGAGTTTGAAGTCGCCGGTGTGGAGCACGTTTCCGGCTGGGGTTTGGAGAAACACACCGACCGCTCCCGGGATGGAGTGGTTGACGGCGAAGAAGTCGACCGTTATGCACCCGAGCTTGATTTGGTCCCCCGGCTTTATCTCGACCAGCTTGGCGTTCTTGATCTTGTGCTCGGCGAACTTGCCCTCGATAAGGCCAAGGGTCATCTTCGTGCCGTAGATGGGAACTTGGCAATCGAGGTCTTTGAGCAGGTACGGGAGGGTACCGGTGTGGTCCTCGTGACCGTGGGTGATAACGATGCCACGCAACTTGTGGGCATTCTCAAGAACGTAGGTGTAGTCAGGCAGGATAAGGTCGACACCGGGATGGTCGTCATCGGGAAACATGAGGCCAGCGTCGTCGACGATCATGTCGCCGTTGCACTCGAACACCGTCATGTTCTTGCCGATGGCGTCAAGTCCTCCCAAGGGTATGATCTTGCACTTGGACCGTACGTCCTTCTTGCCTTCGGGACGATTCTTCTTTTTCTTGTTCGACTTCCCCGACGAAGAGGCGGGAGCCTCATCGTTGCTCCTGGTCAGGTGAGGACGCTTCCTCTCGAGTTTGACGTGGCGATACGTCTTGGTCTGGTTCTGGCTGTTTTTTCCTCCTTTGGAGGCATCACGTTTCTGTTCGGTCATAAACCTTCCTTAAACACGCAAAAACGCACCTTACAAACGAAGGCGCATTTTTGCTTACTTGTATTACCATGCGAGACGAACTTCGCCTCGCAAACAATTCAAAGCTAGAGCACTTCCACTTCACGCATGATGGCCGCAAGGGTCTCGGATTGCTCCGCCGTTGCCGGCACGAGGGGAAGCCTCACGCCGCCGACCGGGAAACCGAGAAGCTTGAGAGCCTCCTTGACGAGAATGGGGTTCGTGGTAGCAAACAGACCCTCCATGAGAGGCAAGAGCTTGGCGTTGGCGGCCTCGGCCTGATCGACCTTGCCCTCAACGTACAACTCGATAATCTCCTTCATGCGGGCAGGGGCGACGTTGCCGATGGTGCTGATAACGCCGACGCCACCCATCTTCATGATGTCGAGGGTGGAGGAATCGTCGCCGGAGTACACCGCAAAGTCATCGGGAGCGCCGTCGATGATCTCTTGGATCTGGGGGTAGTTGCCGGACGCCTCCTTGATACCGACGATGTTGTCGATGTCATGGGCGAGGCGCAACGTGGTCTCAGCAGTCATATTGATGCTGCAGCGACCCGGAATGTTGTACAACATGCAAGGGCAATCAACAGCGCTGGCAATAGCCTTGAAGTGCTGGTAGATACCCTCTTGCGGAGGCTTGTTGTAATAGGGAACGACAAGGAGCATGCCGTCGACACCAAGCTTCTCCACCTTCTGGGCGAAATCGATGGAATCGGCGGTGCAGTTGTCGCCGGTATAGGCGATGACGGGAACACGACCGGCAACCTCGTCCACAATGGCCTTGAACAGCTCGATCTTTTGGGGATAGAACACGGTAGGAGCCTCACCCGTCGTCGCGTTGACGAGCAGAGAGTCCGCACCTCCCTCGATCAGACGATTGGCAAACTGGCGCGCACGAGGCAGGTCAAGCTTCAAATCGGCATCGAAGGGAGTGATCATAGCAGGGATGAGACGGCCAAAACGGAGTTTAGTTGTAGTCATAGCAATTTCTCCTTATCGAAACAACCACGTAAGCGTATCACAGTGCGTATTTCTAGACCATGAAGTTTTCCAGCCCCACAATCAAACCGCTTTTCTCCCCCACGCTGCGGATACCGAGAAGCACGCCGGGCATGTAGGACTCGCGATCCCAAGAGTCATGACGGATGGTCAGGGTTTGGCCCATGGATCCGAAAATGACTTCCTGGCTCGCAACGAAGCCCATGGAACGGACCGAATGGACCGGTACGCCACTCACAAGCGCGCCACGTGCACCTTCGCACCCCGCAATCTCGGTCTCCTTTCCCGGCGCAGCGCTGACGCAGGCATCACGGGCATCAGAGATGATTTGGGCGGTGCGGGTTGCGGTGCCTGAGGGTGCATCCAACTTGTTGCAATGGTGAAACTCGATGACCTCAGCCTCGGGGAAAAACGGTGCCGCAGCGGCGGCGAACTGCATCATAAGAACCGCGCCGGTCGTGAAGTTGGGTGCGTAGAACAACGTCGTGCCCTCGGGAGCCAAGGCGACGAGCTCCTCAAGCTTTTCGTTGGAAAGGCCGGTGGTGCCAACGACACAATCGACACCAGCCGGGAGAGCGACGCGAAGCGTGGACTCCACAACATTGGGTTGGGTAAAGTCAACAAGTACGTCAAACGACGAGCCATCAAGCGCCTCTTGAATGGAGCCGTAGGTGGTATAGCCTAGGTTCTTGTCTGCGGCATAGGGGTCGATTCCACACACCAGCTCCATGTCCTCAGCCTTTTGCACGGCGTTGACGGCGGAGGAACCCATACGACCTGCACAACCAGCGACAGCAACCTTGATCATGTCATATCCTTTCAAAAAAAAGCGAGGCTCATGCCTGAGCCTCGCCCGTAGCATTCACACTACTAGTTTATTCGTGAGATTCGTGGCGACGACGTGGAGTTCGGCCAGCGTTGCCATTACCGCGCTCACGGGGCTTACGCCCATCCGTACGGTTACCACGGCCGGGGCGAGCGTCAGAGGCGCTACCCTCGGGTGCATCTGGCTTGTTGAGACGGTCAAGGGAGATCTTGCCCTTCTCGTCGACGTCGATGACCTCGACCTCGACCAAATCACCCAGGTTCAAAACGTCCTCGACCTTGCCGACGCGACCATTGGCCATACGGCTGATATGGAGCAGGCCGTCCTTGTTGGGGGTGAGGCGAACGAACGCGCCGAAATCCTTGATACCCACGACCTCGCCCGTGTAGGTCTCTCCGACCTCGGGCTCCTTGACGATACCAAGGATCATGGCCTTGGCAGCAGCACCGGCATGGGCCTCCACGGAAGCTATATGGATGGTGCCGTCCTCTTGGATATCGATGTTGGCACCCGTCTCGTCCTGGATACCACGGACGACCTTTCCACCGGAGCCGATGACGTCGCGGATCTTGTCCACGGGAATATGGATCGTCTCGATGCGGGGAGCGGTCTCACGAAGCTCGGGACGGGGCTCGGGAATCTCTTGGAGCATGGCGTCAAGGATGAAGGCACGACCCTCCTTGGCCTGTGCAAGAGCGCGAGCGAGGATGTCGACGGACAGACCCTTGGCCTTGTTGTCCATCTGAAGTGCAGTAATGCCCTTGGAGGTGCCGCAAACCTTGAAGTCCATGTCGCCGAGGAAGTCCTCGAGGCCTTGAATGTCGGAGAGGATGACGACGTCGTCGCCTTCCTTGATAAGGCCCATTGCAATACCGGAGACCGGGCGCTTGATCGGCACGCCAGCATCCATAAGAGCCAAGGTAGAACCGCAGGTGGAAGCCATGGATGAAGAGCCGTTGGACTCGAGCACCTCGGAGACGACGCGGATTGCGTAGGGGAACTCCTCCTCGCTGGGCAGAACAGGCAGAAGGGCTCGCTCAGCTAAGGCACCGTGTCCGATCTCACGACGCTTCGGAGCGCCCATGCGGCCCGTCTCACCCGTGCAGTACGGCGGGAAGTTGTAGTGATGCATATAGCGCTTGCCCTCGATAGGCTCGATGGTGTCAAGACGTTGCCACTCGTTGAGCATACCCAAGGAGGCGACGCTCATGACCTGGGTCTGGCCACGCTGGAACAGGCCGGAACCATGAACGAGGGGAAGATAGCCGGGGACGATATGCAGCGGACGGATCTCGGTGGACGTACGGCCGTCGGCACGCTCGCCCGTCTCGATGACCATGGCGCGCATGGCCTTCTTCTCCAAAGCCTTGCAAGCTGCTGCGATGTCGGAGCCCCAAGCAAGACGCTCCTCCTCGGAGAAATCGTTCTCCTTGATGGAGGCCTTCAATGCCTCGACCTTGCCCATACGGGACTGCTTATCGGCATCCTTGAGCGCCGCGGACATCTCATCAAGATGCGCATTGACGCGCTCGGGAACGCTCGGATCGGCAACGTGGATCTTGTACTCCATGGGCTCAGGGTTGACCTTTGCAAGGAATGCGGCCTGTTTCTCGCAGAATGCGGCGATTGTCTCTTGGCCGAAGGTCATCGCGGCGAGCATATCCTCCTCGGTAATCTCTTGCGCGCCAGCCTCAACCATGGAGATGAACTCCGCGGTGCCGGCGATGGTCAGCTCGAGGTCGCTGTTCTCCTGCTCCTCATAGGTGGGGTTGACGATGAACTCGCCGGTATCGATGTCGCGGCCGATACGTACGCATGCAGCAGGACCCTCGAACGGCGCACCGGCGGCCATAAGTGCCGCGGAGGCGCCCATGACGCAGATGCAGTCGGGGGTATTGACCTGGTCGCAGACGAACGTGGTGGCAACGACGTGGACTTCCTGCTTGAAGCCGTCTGGGAAACCAGGGCGGATCGGGCGGTCGATCATGCGAGCCGTCAGCGTGCCCTTCTCGGAAGGACGGGACTCGCGCTTCAGATATCCGCCGGGGATGCGACCCACGGCGTACATCTTCTCGATGAAGTCGACGGTCAGCGGGAAGAAGTCGTAGTCTTTCTCCTCCTTGGAAACAACAGCGGTGACGAGCACGGTGGTGTCACCTTGGGTCACGAGGACCGCACCGCTTGCCTGCTTGGCGAGCTCGCCGGTCTCGAGGCGATACTGCTTTCCATACAACTCAAAGGATTCGACGATTTTTTCCATGTTTTGTTCTTTCTCTTTTATCTTTGACGCCCTATTGCGCCAAAGCTTCTTCGGGGGCAATACTCACGCTTCTCGCCCTCGCGAGCAAACAGACACCCTTGCCCGTTCGACCGCTTCTATATGCAAAAGGAGGGATAGCCCCTCCCCTTGCCTGCGACCCGCTTCGGCAGACCGCATAGCAAGGGCCCACTTGCGCAGGCCCTTATCGCTATTAGATGTTGTCGCGGATACCGAGCTTCTTAATAAGAGCGCGGTACTCCTCGATGTCGCGGTCCTTGATGTACTTCAACATACCACGACGCTTACCAATGAGCATCATAAGGCCACGACGGGAGTGGTTGTCCTTCTTGTGGACCTTGAGGTGCTCGGTCAGGTTACGGATACGCTCAGTCAGGATTGCGACCTGGACCTCGGCAGAACCGGAGTCATTAGCGCCCTTGCCATACTCGGCGATGAGTTCAGCGGTGCGCTCCTTGGAGATGCTCAGCTTATCAGCCATCATTTCCACCTTTCTCGGCTTTTAACAAGCCAACCAGGAACTATCGTCCCTTTCCAACATGCTCATCTCTGGGAGTTCAAGCGGTGGGGCATGAAGTCCAAGACATGAGTGATTACCGTGCAAAGCACAGCCTGTTAATGATACGATGTCGCGCAGCTCATTGCAAGGTATTTTTACAGTCCATTTCAGGCAAACAAGACGACATGATCAGAACATAAAACATTGAGGGCTCAGCCGCATACTTGGCAATGTCTTGCTCATATTAAACACCCCCGTAGTTGCCCAAATTGTTAGTTTAAGTTACATTACAATCTTGTGTTCGTCTGCTCTTGCCCTGCGCTTACGGCCAAATATGCAAGATTATGGATATAGCTGCAATGAACAGGAGGGTGGAATGCGTTATCTGAGAGCCGTTCTCTGTGTGGTAGTCGCATTGACCTTGTCTATTCCCACAACTCTTCTCTGCACGACAGCCTACGCATCGCAAAGCGACAACAAGACCGTGCGCGTCGGCTGGTTCGAAAGCGACCTCTTCCAAGAAGGGGCCGAGGGCGAGCCCAAGAGTGGATATTCCTACAACTACCTGCGCAAGCTCTCCAACTACGCCTCTTGGAACTACGAATATGTATACGGCGACTGGTCCGACCTCTACGACAAGCTCTGCCGCGGCGAAATCGACTTCATGGCGGGCATGTCGTATTCGGAGGAGCGCGCGAGCCTCATGCTCTTTCCCGACCAGGCTATGGAGACCGACAAGTACTACCTGTACAAGCATTCCGGCGATTCCTCCATCGTGTCCAGCGACCTCTCCACGTTCGACGGCAAGAAAATCGGGCTTCTGCGCAACAACCGCATCTCGGAGTTTGCCGAGAGCTGGATCGAAGCTAGGGGCGTGAACGCACAGACCATCTACTACGACACCTTCGACTCGCTGCATGCGGCGTTCAAGAACGGCGAGATCGACCTCGAGCCGCGCACTGTCGACGGCGCATCCGACTCCCCCAACATCGTGGCAGCCGTGAGTCTGGGAGAAGAGCCGTCCTACCTGGCGGTGAGCAACCAGAGGCCCGACCTGCTGCAAGAACTCGACAACGCCATCGCCAAGATGGAATCGGTCGAACCGTATGCGCTGCAGGAGCTGCAGTACGCCACATATGGCTCGGTGTACACGAGCCGGGCGCTCAGCGATGAAGAGCAGGCGTGGCTCGAGCAACACCCCGTGGTGAAGGTGGGCTATATCGACAACTACCTCCCCTACTGCGCTACCGGCTCCAACGGGCAGGCCACCGGACTTTTTACGAACGTGCTGGATGCCATTTTCTCGTTGTTGGAAGTCGACACGGTGCCCCAATTCCAGTACGTGGCCTACAAGAACTACGAGTCCATCGCCGCCGCGCTCGTAGCAGGCGAGATAGACTTGGGCTTCCCAGTGTCCGACAACGAGTGGACGCTGGAGCAGGACGGGGTCATCGCTTCCGAGAACGTGATTTCCGACCGCGGCGTGCTGTTCTACGGGTCGTCGTGCGATAGGAACAACATCGACAAGGTGGCCGCGGTAGAGGGCAACGCCTTCCAAGACGAGTACACCGCGCTGGTGTATCCGGACGTGCAGATCGTGTACTACGCGACCATCGACGAATGCCTCGACGCGGTGGTCAAGGGCGAGGTGGACGGCACCGTCATGGACTCGCTGCGGGTGCAGTACGTAACGGACAGGCCGGAGTACAACAGCCTCCAGTACGTGCAACTCAACGACGTTACCGGCAAGTGCTTCGGGTTCGCGCAGGGCGACAGCACCCCGCTGATGCTGATGAATCGCGGACTCAAGACCATAGGCTCGTCCTACGGCTACGACAGGGCGTTCCAGTACGTGGACCAGCTCTACTCCTATGGCGCCGCCGACTTCGTGAAGGACAACCCGGCGGGCGTGGCGGCTTTCGCCGCCATCCTCATCGCCATCGTGATCGTGCTGCTCGTGCTCTACATACGCAAGCAGCGGCAAGAGCTGGCGCTCAGAGAGGCCCTGCAGCGCGAGGCCGAGGAGGCCAACGCCGCCAAGAGCAGGTTCCTCTTCAACATGAGCCACGACATTCGCACGCCCATGAACGCCGTGCTGGGCTTCAACGACCTCATGCTCGAGAACATCGACGACCCCGACAAGCTCAGAGACTACATCGAGAAGTCTAAGTTATCGGGCGACTACCTACTGGGGCTTATCAACAACGTCTTGGAAGTGGCGCGCATCGACAGCGGGCAAGAGACCATAAACGAGGAGTTCGCCGACCTGATGGATGCCAGCTACGGCGTGGTGTTCGAGAACGACGTGCGCCAGAAGCACCTCGACTTCACCCAGGAGATGAACATCGAGCACCGCTATGTGTACACCGATGCGCACAAGATCCGCGAGATACTGCTCAACGTGCTGTCCAACGCCATCAAGTACACGCCCGACGGAGGTTCGGTGCACCTCGAGTTGGTGGAGCGCCCCTGCGACCGCGCGGGCTACGCCAGCTACGAGTGCAACATCTCCGACACCGGCATAGGCATGACGGAGGAGTTCCAGCAGCACATCTTTGACACCTTCGCGCGCGAGCACAACTCCACCGAGAGCAAGGTCATGGGCACGGGGCTTGGCATGGCCATCGTCAAGAAGCTCACCGACCTCTTGGGTGCCACCGTGGAGGTCGAGAGCAAGCTGGGCGAGGGCACCACCTTCAGAATCACCATGGACATGCGCATCGTGCAGAACCCCGAGGAGTACCTGCAGAAGGAACAGGCCGTGGTCGAGAGCGCAGAGGCGTTCAGACTCGACGGCAGGCGGATCCTGGTGGCCGAAGACAACGAGCTGAATATGGAGATTGCCAAGGCGCTGCTGGAGAACCTAGGCGCCACCGTGGAAGTGGCCCCAGATGGCGTCGTGTGCGTCGACATGCTCACGAGCCACGAGCCGGGCTACTACGACGCGATTCTGATGGACATACAGATGCCCAATCTCAACGGCTACGATGCTGCGAAGAAGATCCGCGCATTGGACGATGCCGGCAGGTCGGGCATTCCGATCGTGGCCATGACGGCCAACGCCTTCGACGAAGACCGCAAGACTGCCCTGCACGCCGGGATGAACGCCCACGTGTCCAAGCCCATCGACGTGACCGTGCTGATGAAGACGCTGAGCGCGCTGTTGGGGTAGGCACACAAAAAGGACACCGGCCACTAAGTGGCGTCTGTTGCGCTTCCTTCGCCTTACGCAAAGTAACGTCTATTGCTCCTCTCTCGCCTTGCGCAAAGTAGCGCCTATTGCGCTTCCTTCGCCTTACGCAAAGCGATGGTCAGCTGGTCTGCACAACTCGTGTTGCGACGACCGCACGTGTTGCCTTCAAGCAAGCGGATGACCTCGTCGACCTCCATGCCCTTGACAAGACGCGAGATTGCCTTGAGGTTGCCGTTGCAACCACCGGTAAAGCGAACGTTGCCGACCTTGTCGCCGTCAAGCTCCACCTCAATGAGTTGGGAGCACACGCCCTTGGGTATAAATTCCATCACAAAATCCTCTCTCTTGACTTCGTTATGGTATATCACCGAAGGGGGCCGCAAGCAATCAGACAAGTGGGTTTGTCAAAAGAAAATCGAGGGATTTGAGCGAGACGCCGAGGTGTGTACGACACCACTGTTGGCAAACCTGCAGACACGCAAAGATCACGGGACCCGCATCCGTCTTAGCTATGTCGACAAAGGTGTTGCCCATCAAGAAGGCAAGCCACTCAAAGACCGGCCCCTCGATGGCGACACACTCCATATGGGAGCGGCACGCAGAACAGACAACCCCGCCGTCGATATAGGAGAACCACGACGTCGCCCCAGTCTCGCGTCGCGCGACGACATCCTCCCCACAACCCACGCAACGAAAAAGCTCCGGACGCAGGCCGCAAAACGCGAACCCCTTGACCAAAAACGCGGTAGCCAAGGCGTCAAGGGCGTCCTCCTCACAACGCTCCATCTCGGATAGTGCGGCACATGTCATGGGAAAGAGGCGCTCGACGTCAAGGCCGGGCTCGGTCGCCTTGCAAAGAAACTCGCATACCACCTGGGCGACGGAGGAGCGTCTGAAGTCTTGACGGAGGTGCGGAAAGCCCTCGACGAGACGTACCTCCTTGACGATGTCGAGGGATTTTCCTTTGACAGCAAGCAGGATGGCATGGGAGAACAGCTCGAGCCTAGACGCGAAGGAACTTGTGGGCTTGCGCGCACCCTTTGCCACGAACTGTGCCTGCGCGCCTGAGGTGGTAAGGCATGTCAAAATGAGGTCGGTCTCCCCCAACTTCGTCTTGCGAAGGACGACGACCTCGACGGTATAGGTAGGTGCGGCCATGGGAAGCTAGCCGATGCCGGTTACCTGGTTGTTTTCGTCAAAGAACACGGTGCCGGAGATCGATTGGGACGGCAAGGTGACGGTTACGCCCATGACCACCACGGTAGGACTGCCCATGATGGTGAAGGCTGCGGTACCAGCAGACTCGTTGTAGACGACGGAGACGACGCTGTCAACGGTGCAAAGGGTCCCGTTAATCGTGACACTCCCCACCGAGGAGAGGTATTGGGTGGCCATGTTCGTACGCATCGTCGCGCGAGAGACCGCGACATAGATCGTGACATATTCGTCAAGGTCGAGGATCTCGTCCTTCTCGGGAGAGGTGGCATAGACCGTCCCCTCAGGTACGGTCGAAGACTCCGCCTCTGACACGTAGACATAGTAGCCGGCCTCGCGCAGGGTATAAGTTGCGTTGTCAGAGGTCATCCCACTCACATCAGGAACACGACAAGGGGTGGCGACCTCCACGGTGACCTTCGTGTTCGACTTAGACTTGGTCCCAACCTCGGGGCTGACGCTTAGAACCGTACCCTCCTTGACGGAGTTGGTCCTCGTGTACGTATATTCAACCGGCGAGCTGAAGCTCTCCTCGTCAAGTAACTTCTTTGCCTGTTCGATATCGGTTCCTACCACAGACGGAATGACGCGACTCTCGGACACATGGATGACAACCTCGGATCCGTTGGCGACGCGAGACCCGGCGGCCGGGTCGGTCAAAAGTACCAACCCTTCAGTGTCGTCGGACTTGACATGGCTGACGCGGACGGAGAATCCCTCGCGCTCCAAGGTGTAGGTCGCATCGGCCTCGCTCTTTCCTTGGACATCGGGAACTGGGTGGCCACCCCATATACCGTAATAGTAGGTCAGTCCAGCAGCGGCACAAATCGCTGCAATGATGACAATGACGGCGATCACCACAACCTTGCGGTTGACGGCGTCCTTGGATCTTTGGGCATCCTTGAGCTGCTTGCGGGCTTCCTTCTCCTGTTTCTTCATGGCACGACGACGTGCGCGCTCATCCTTCTTATTGGCTGGCGCTGAGACGGAGACAGGAGCAGCCGAGGGCATACCCTCGATCTTTGGCATCGCCTCGGTGTGACCGGAGCCCCACATGGAGTTCAAGGGGATGGATGCGGTCTCGAAAGTGTTGAAGACAGCCGGGTCGGAATAGGACGAGGAGGCATCCGCAGCAGAATCGACAAACACGAAACCGGAGAGATCGGCCGCGTGTCGTACGGACTCCTCAGGTTTAGCAAAGGGCTCCTCCGTAGGTTCATGCCCCACCCCCACAGCACCAACTGCCTCGTGTTCAGCAAGGGTCTCTCCAAAAGATTGGGCATCTACGCGATTGTGCAGCACGTCCTCGTCCATCGTCTGGGGAAGGTTAGCAAGGTTTGCCACGCGAGGATCCTCTGGGGTCTCCTCGGCCACAACAGAGGGGATGGAAGTATCGGTAGCCTCCGCAAGTCGCCAACCGCATTCATCGCAGAACTTCGCTGAGTCGCGATTCGGCGTCTTGCATTGGGGGCAAATCATTTTTTTAGGGTCCTTTGATTGTGTGGCTGAAACATACGTATTTTAACAGCACATTCATTTGCGCCCGTCACAATGGCATTTCAACCGAAAGAATGCACATTTCATACAAAATTGAACAACGGCTCAGCGCAATTCCACCATGGTGATGGAAACTTTTCCATACTTGCGGGTGGAAACCTCTTCCCAATGTTTCCCAAACTTCCCCCTGAAGGCATCCATGTCCGTAGCGGTGTTGTGCTCATAGCAAACAAGGGCGCCCGCCTCCAATACGCCGTTTGTACGCAGTCGCTCGATAAAGGTGTGGACCTCCAAGGGATCCATGGCATAGGGCGGATCGAGGAGCACAAGGTCAAAGCCGTGTGTGACGTTGGCGGGAGGCATCTCGAGAACGTCCGCTTTACGCAAAACCGCACGGGGCGCCTTGAGACCGAGCGAGGTGAGATTGCGTTGGAGAATCCGCGCAGCCGCCTCGTCGCGCTCGTAGAACACACAACCGGTGGCTCCGCGGGAAAGGGCTTCGATACCTAAGGCGCCCGAGCCCGCAAACGCATCGAGCACCATCACGTCCGTGAAACCGCCAAGCCGGCTGAACAAGGAGCTGAACAGGGATTCCCTTACCCTGTCAATGGTTGGTCGCGTTCCTTTGCCCTCCGGGGCCTCGATGGTGCGGCCGCGAAACTCTCCCGCTACGACGCGCATGGTCATCCTCCAATCGCAATGGTGTCGTCGCTGAACGTTTGACGTATCTCCCGGGAAAGCAAAAGGTGCTCCGGGCGCTCAAGCTCAGGATCGCTGTCAAGAATAGATCGGGCGTCTTCATGGGCCACCTCGATAAGCGCACTGTCGCGTGCGATGTTGACTAATTTCAAGCTGGAGGCGCCATGTTGCCTGTTGCCAAGGATATCTCCCTCGCGGCGCAACGACAGGTCAAACGTTGCCAACTCCATGCCGTCGTCGGTCGCCTCCATGGCATGAAGGCGATTTAGGGCGGTGTCACTCTTGCTTGCCGACACGAGGTACACTTCCGCGCTCTTCTCTCCACGACCCACGCGACCCCGTAGCTGGTGAAGTTGGGAAAGGCCGAAGCGGTCGGCGTCCTCGACGATCATGACCGTGGCATTGGGCACATCCACACCGACCTCGATGACGGTGGTAGAGACGAGAACGTTGATGTCTCCGGCCCTAAACGCATCCATGACCTGGGCCTTCTCCTCAGACGAGAGCTTGCCGTGAAGCAGGCCCACCCGATACCCCCTAAATACCTTGTCCTGCAAAAACGCGGCATGTTCAGAGGCTGCGGTGATGTTGGCTCCCTCGTAGTCGCCGTCGTGCTCGATGGAGATGGAAGCGTACTCGTAATGCTCTTCGGTGCCCTCCTCCTTCTTCTCAGGATTTGAGGGCGCCGCTCCGATGAGCGGACAGACGACATAGACCTGCTCCCCCCTCTGACAAGCGGCAAGGGCGGCGTCATAGGCCTTCCCCTGCAAGCTTTTGGCAAGCACCTTCGTGATTCTCTGGGACGCGCGGGGGCGTTGGTGCAAGTAACTCAGGGTAAGGTTGCCATACATCGCCAAGGCAAGGGTGCGGGGAATGGGGGTCGCCGTCAGATAGAGGGCATCCGGCGCCTCGCCCTTCGCGTAGAGTTTCTTGCGTTGGGACACGCCGAAACGTTGCTGCTCGTCGATAATGACCAGCGAGCAATCCTTGAACACGACGTCATCCTCGAGCAGCGCATGGGTACCGATAAGGACGTCAAGAACGCCTCCTGCGGCAAGGGCAAGAATGCGGGAGCGGTCCTCGGAGGATGTGGAGCCAGTGAGGACCTCCCAAGTGATGTTAGCAGCGTCAAACAAGGGGCCAAGGCTTTTGCCGTGTTGTTGCGCCAAGACCTCCGTAGGCGCCATGAAAACCGCTTGCGTACCGGTGTCGGCAACAGCGGCCACGGCGAAGGCCGCCACGATGGTCTTGCCCGTTCCCACATCGCCGAGCATGAGGTGGTTCGCACAACGCGGCGCGGAAAGCACGCGGTTGAGGTCCTCTCGGGCTCGAGCCTGGTCCTCGGTGAGCGTGAAGGGCAAGGCACCTTGAAGTACTCGTTGGTGCTCGCCGTTGATGATGTGACTGGTCGCACGTTTGCCAAGTGAGCGACGCTCGCCTTCCATCATGAGGCGCAATTGCAACAGGAGAAGCTCCTCGTAGGCCATGCGCCGGCGCGCCTCGCTTGCTTCTTCCAAGGTATGGGGGAAATGTACGCTGTTGAGCGCCCGCATCCTCGACATGAGGTTTCGCCGCACACGCAAATCGAGCGGAATCGGGTCAGGCGCCGCCTCGGCGTACACCAAGGCGTTCCCGATGATGCGGCGCATCATGGCGGGCGAGATTTTCTCACAGGCGGGATGGACGGGGATGACCCTGGCTTGCGCCTGGTCAACACCGTCAAGGCGCTCAAGTATCGGGTTGGTCATGCGCTTGAAGCCGTAGTTGAACTCCACCGCGCCCGCAATCGCGATCCGATCACCTGGAGAGAGTTGCTTGGCGAGCCATGGCATACGGAACATGGTGACGATGAGCGTACCAGTGTTGTCAACGACGGTGATCTCGGTGAGGCTTAAACGGGGACGGGGCTTTTTGAGTTTCGTCTCGTAGACGGTACCGAACAGGGTATAGCTCTCCCCCACCTTCGCATCCGCGATCGTCGAGGTCTTCGTGAGGTCGATATAGCGGCGGGGGTAGTTGAACAACAAATCCCGCACCGTGGAGATCCCCATCCCACAAAGAGCCTTGGCCCTGACAGGGCTTACCTGGGAGACAACGGAGACATCAGCGCCAAAAGACAAGGAACCCGAGGTCCTGTCAAAAACAGCATCATTGTTACAGATGCTCGTTTCAGACGTGGCCTCGGGCGTCATTTTCGATCCTTTGAGCTGCTTACTCTATGGAGAAGATGATGGGATACAGGGGCTGCTCGCCGCGGTGGGCGTCAATCTCGAGATCCTCGAACTTATCCTCGATTTGGGAGACGAGCTTCTCGAAGGCGTCATCGCTGTAATCCTCGCCTGCAAGGAGGGTCAGCGTGTCCGCATCCTCAACTTCCATGACGTCAAGAAGGTCAAGGACAACACCCTCCAACGTCTTGCCAACCGCCTCGATGGAGCCATCGGCAATTCCGATAATATCCCCGTTGGCGATAGGGTTGTCATGGGCGTCCTTGGAATCCTTAATAGCGGTGGTGACCTCGCCGACACGGACATCGGCAAAGGAGTCAATCATGTTCTCGACGTTATCCTCAAGGGTAGCTTCAGAGTCGAACCCGAAGAGAGCGGAGAACGCCGCAGGGACGCTCTTGGTCGGGACGATTCCAACAGGAATGTCCGCAAGCTCGGCCGCACTTTGGGCAGCCATGATGATGTTGGAGTTGTTCGGCAGGATGATGACAGACTCAGCATGGCAACGCTCGACGGCGTCAAGCAGATCCTTCGTGGAGGGGTTCATGGTTTGGCCACCGGAGACCACGACGTCAACGCCTAAGCCCTTGAGGATCTCCGCATTACCGGAACCAGCAGCGACGGCCACAAGGCCCAACGGCTTCTTCGGGGCGTTTTGCTCGGCCGCAAGTTTGTCGTTGCGCTCCTCGCTTTGCAACTGCATGTTGTGGATGAACACCTCGAAAATCTGGCCGCGCTCGAGGAAGTAGGCAAGGACCTTGTCCGGCGTGTTGGAGTGGACGTGGACCTTGAACTTCGGCGTCGCACCGACGCAAAGCTCGCAGTCGCCCATCGTGGCGAGGAACTCAAGCGCGTCGTCAATAACAAGGGTCTCAGAGTCAACAAGGAACTCGTTGCAATAGCGATACTTGGAACCCTCCCAATCGTTGATGTGCTCAATCTCAACCTTCGGGGCGTTATAGGTGTTGACGATAGCGTCGGCACCTGAGGTCTGTTTGCCGGTAATGGAACCAACAAAGGCGTCGATGAGGATGGCCAAGCCGAAGCCGCCAGCATCGACGACGCCGTTTTCCTTGAGGACCGGAAGGAAGTCGGGGGTACGCTCGACGGAGGCGAAGGCCTCCTTGGCAATATGCTCGAGAGCCTCCTCGAGGTTCATCTTCTTCTTGTCCGCAAACTTCGCAGCGGCTGCGGTGTCCTCGAGCACGGTAAGGATCGTGCCCTTGACCGGCTTGCGAACCGCCTTGAAAGCGACCTCGACCGCACATGCGAAAGCATGATCAAACGCAGCGACATCGAACTGCTCGACATCGGCAGCACCTTCGCAAAGACCACGAAGGATTTGGGAGGTGATGACGCCGGAGTTGCCGCGCGCACCCATGAGGGCACCCGTAGTCACAGCCTTGCGACGCGCCGCCCTGTCGGCGGTTGCGGAAAGGGATCGGACGTTATCGACAACGGACTTGAGCGTCAAGGACATATTCGTTCCCGTATCGCCGTCAGGAACAGGAAATACGTTGAGACGGTTGACCTCCTCCTTGCGATTGTCGAGGGCGGTGGCGGCGACCACAATGCCCTTGAGTACCTGATCCGATGAAATGGTGTCAAACATGGGGAAAACTCCTAGCGAACCTTAACGCCCTGTACATGAACCTCAACGCCGGCGATAGGCACGTTGGCGTAGTTTTTGAGAGCGAACGTAACCGAGTCGATAAGGTTTTGGGAAACTGCAGTGATATTGGTGCCGTACTCGATGGTGACATACAGGTCGACACGGACGCCGTCGTCGGTGTTCTCAAGCAGAATGCCACGACGAAGGCGGGACATCGGCAAAAGCTTTGCGATCCCATCAGCTGCGCTCGGCGCGGCCATTCCCACGACGCCGTAACATTCCAAGGCCGCATTGCCGACCATGTCAGCGAGGACATCGTTAGAAATATGAAGATTGCCAGGTATAGCGGTGCTCATATCTATCCTTTCATCAAAGCCAATGAAACGCATTTTTTCACATAGCCCTAGAGTATAGCGCAATATGCTTTTCCTTCGCACGAAGAGACTATTTTCGAGGAAGTTTGTGGTTGAGCATCAAGTGATTGTGTGCTAGTATATTCGGGCTTTAGCAAAGATTATGTACCCGAAATGTAAAACATGGAGTTGATAGAGATGTCCAAGGTTTGTGAAATCTGCGGAAAGAGCCCCGTTGCAGGCCGTAATGTTAGCCATTCCCATCGCGTGACCAACCGCGTGTATCGTCCGAACATCCAAAAGATCACCATCAACGACAACGGCACTGTTCGCAAGGCCAACGTCTGCACCAAGTGCATGAAGGCTGGCAAGGTCGTTCGCGCATAGTCAAAAGCAGGTAGCTTTGTTTAAATGAGAAGGGCTCCCCACGAGCCCTTCTTTTTGCGTACCCGGAACCGAAAACGCTTGGTTTCGGGCTTCTTTTTGAACGTTTTTGTACGCGATTCGTTTATGGGTTTATGCGCGGTTTATGAATGCGGCCTCGGCCTATTACCTATTGAGAGACAGTGCGATTCGTTTGCGAGCGCGACGTCTCGACCCACAAGGAAACGACGCGACGCCCTGGCTTACGAAGAGACGACAAGCAGGCGCTTGCAATGCGGGCAGGTGGCCAAAGGCGCATTCTTCTTGACCTCAAGCAGGCGCGCATCGTCTATAGGCGCGCGACATGAACCGCAGCGATTGCCCGACAACACGCCGATGGCGACGCCTCCGCAGGATTGCGAGATTTTGACGTAGGTCTTGATCAGGTCGACAGGAATCTCCTCCGCCAAGGCCTTGCGCTTAGCCTGTTGTGCAGCCATGGCACGTTGGAGCTGCTCGCCCTCCGCCTTGAAGGACTCGATGGCGGCGTTCTCGAGGGCGCAAAGCTTCTTATCAGCATCAAGGAGCTGTTGCTTGACAGCGACGACCTTTTCCTTCTCGGCCTCGGCAGCCTCAAGGTCGACGAGCAACTTCTCTCGCTGCTCTCCTTGGGCGGCAAGCTCCCTGGTACGTGCCTCGAGGTTGCGGAAATCCCCACCAGCGTTATCGATGTCCTTTTGAATCTCTGACTGGCGCTTCTCGAGGCATTGGTCCTTCTCGACGATGGTGGTGATATCCTTGTCGGCCTTGGCAAGCAAAGCCTCCACCGCCTCGACCTTAGAAGCAAGCTGTTGCTTCTTCTCACGCACCTCCATAATCTTTTGACGCTGGGGAAGCTCATCGAAGCGTTTCTTCAGCTTCAACGCCTGCAGGTCGCATTCTTGTAGGTTTAACAGGTTTTCAATGTCCTCAGGTCTGACGTTCATGGAAACCCCTTTCGAACCCGGGATACGGCTAGCACACCGTCCAATTGCGTTGTCGGATACATTCTATCCCCGCATCAGGGAAACCGAGCGAGGATATGGCATCCATTAACACCTCGACAAACGGGTGCTCGCTGACATCGTGGCCCAACGCTATGACGCTGACCCCCGCCTGGAGAAGGTCAAGGGCGGTGTGGTACTTGATCTCGCCGCAGATGAGACAATCGATGCCTTGCTCGACGCAATCCTGGGCCAAGCTGGACGCACTCCCCTGCCCTGAGGCGATAAGGGCGACCGCACGTCCAAGCTCTCCCCACACCTGCACAGGCGACTTAAAGGCCTCCTTGCACATACGTGCCAAATCCTCGAGGCGAATCTTGTCGTCCCCCACCGGCTTGCACACGCATCCGTATCCGTTTTCTCCGGATACTCCCGGAATCCTTTGGAGCAAACCTACAGGCTCTAACCCCACCAACTCTGGGATCTTTTTGTAGCCGCGCGGGTTGAAATCCAAAGCCGTGTGGAAGCACAACAACGCCACATCGTCGCGAATCGCTTCATAGACACCGGCGCCGTTCGCAATGACGACGGAGTCGGCAGGCAAGAAGGCGTCAGGCGCGGACAGGTAAGGCGGATGGTGGGTTACCAACACGTTGCATCCGCGCTCGTGCGCCTCCCGTATGGCCGGAACGGTGGGGTCAAGAGCGAGGGCAACCTTCGTTATGACGTTGGAGGGATTGCCAACCTGCAGGCCGGTGCGATCCCATTCACAAGCATCCTCAGCGGGGAACAGGGCCAAGAGCCCCCTCTCCAAATCACCCACACTACGAGGTGTTATGTTTTCCTCACAAGACATGTGAGCCTCCTGTCTTATCGGATGCAACTGAAGAGGGCATCGACGAGACCGAGCGCCTCGTCTTCGGTGGTGTAGCGACCCATAGAGATTCGCAACGCACCTTGGGCATCCTTATCGGAGACACCCATGGCGCGAAGGACATGGCTGGACTCAAGAGAGCCGGACGAGCAGGCAGAACCGCCGGAGACACAATATCCGAGCTGGTCCATGCGAAGGATGAGGGTCTGGCTCTCGATACCCTCCACCATGATGTGGACGATATTGGGAAGGTAGGCTCCCTGGGCCCTGTCAGGGATTGTTACCTTAATGCGCGGATGGGACTCAAGTCTCTCGTAGAGCAAGTCGCGGATTGCAGCGAGGCGTACGCGCTCGTCTTCTTGCATATCCACCGCACACTCGGCAGCGACCGCAAAAGCTTCCATGCCTGCAATGTTTTGGGTACCGCTACGGCGCCCGAGCTCTTGGCCGCCTCCCATGAGGTAGGCAATGAAGGGGGTACGGGCTTTGAGGTAAAGCACGCCTATGCCCTTTGGCGCGCCGATCTTGTGGCCGGAGAAGGAGGCAGCGTCTACCCCCATATCCTTCAGATCAATCGGAATCTTGCCAAGAGCTTGGACGGCGTCGGTATGGAAAAGCGCGCCGGACTTTTTGGCAAGAGCGCAAAGCTCCCTGATAGGTTGGATTGCGCCTGTCTCGCTGTTGGCCGTCATGACCGAGACGAGAACCGTGGAGTCGGTAAGGGCCTCCTCAAGCCGTTGCGGGGAGATGACGCCTTTGCGATCCGGGTTCAAAAACACAACGTCAAATCCAAGCTCAGCGAGATGGTGGCAGGGTTTCAAGACGGCTTCATGCTCGATGGCGGAGGTGATTATGCGGGGTTTGTTCACCGGTTTTCCCGCCTTTCGACGCGCCTCGCAAACACCGGTGGCGATACCGATAAGAGCGGCGTTGTCCGCCTCGGTGGCGGAGGCGGTGAAGATGATCTCGTCAGGGCGCTTCGCCGCGAGAGCACGACAAACCCTGCGACGTGCGGATTCCATGGCGCTAAAGGCCGAGCGTCCCGGAGAGTGGAGTGAATTCGCGTTGGCGTTCAACGCAAGCCCTTCCACACCGGCAACCATGTGGGTCTTGAGGACCTCAACGACCTCCTCGGTCAAGGGGGAGGTTGCCGCGTAGTCGAAATAGTGCGCACGGGGCGCTTCCGTGATCGCCATGTTAACCTGCGACGACATTCTCACGGGCAGCGTTTGCCGCAGCGGCGATCTCTGCGAGGGCACGGGCCGGGTCATCCGCCTTGAAGAAGGCGTTACCCGTCACAAGGACGTCAGCACCCTCGGCAGCCACCAGAGGAGCCGTACGCAAACCCATACCGCCATCTACCTCGATCAGCGGGTCGCAAAACTTCTTGCGGGCGATACGCACGACCTCGGCGACCTTTTTGTCCGTACCTTCGATGTAGCTTTGTCCAGAAAAGCCCGGCTCAACGCTCATGACCAACACCATGTCCAATTGGGGGATGAACTCCTCGATAGCGGAAATGGGGGTATTCGGCTTTACGCTGAGCGCCGCGCGGGCGCCCGCATCGTGAATCATGTTGATAGCCATCTGCATCTCGTCCTCATCGGAGAGCGCCTCGGCATGTACCGTGACGATATCGGCGCCAGCCTCCAAAAACCATGGAATCTGAGTCAGCGGATTGGAGATCATGAGATGCACGTCAAGCGGCAGGTTTGTGATCTTGGGAAGTTGTTTGAGCAGGGGGATGCCGATGGTGAGGTTCGGGACGAAGTGCCCATCCATGACATCGAAGTGGACAAAGTCGGCACCCGCCTCCTCCACGAGGCGAATGTCTCGCTCGAGGTTCATAAAGTCAGCGGACAGGATGGACGGTGCGATTCTAACCGGTTGAAACATAAAATCCTCTCCTCCGTGATTACATTCCGTAGGTTTCAGACTTCAAGGGACGACCAAGGAGCTTGGCGGCCTCCATGATTTCGGCCCCCTCCCAAACGATGCCGCGCACGGTGTCGGTGATGGGAAGCTCGATATCGTAGCGGTCAGACAAGGTCTTGAGCGTCTTGCAGGCAAGCGCACCCTCGACAACCATATGGGTACGTTCTTGGTAGGACTCCAAGCTCTCCCCCTGGGCGAAGGCACGGCCAAACGCACGGTTACGGGAATGCTCGGACATGCAGGTCGCAATCATATCGCCGACGCCGGCAAGGCCAAGTGCGGTCAAGGGATTGCCTCCCGCTTCCTTGATAAGCCGGTTCATCTCGGCAATGCCACGCGTGATGAGCAGCGAGGCGGTATTGTCGCCGAAGCCCATTCCGTAGGAGATGCCGACCGCAATCGCGATAACGTTCTTGAACGCCGCGCAAAGCTGCACGCCCGTGACATCGTCGCTGACATAGGTCCTGAAGGTGTCGCTCGCAAAGAGGTCTTGGAAGAACAGGGCCGTATCCTGCGACTGGCTCGCGATGACCGTGCCAGCTGGGACGCCTTTGATGACCTCCTCGGCATGGTTGGGGCCGGAAAGGACGGCCAAGCGCTCAGGCGTGCCCATCTCCTCGGCGAACACCTCCGTAGAGAGCATGCCGCTATCCTGCTCGACACCCTTCGAGCAGATGACGACGGGTAAGGACGCATCGCAACATCCGTCGAGGGCCCGGGCGACGCCGCGGACAAGGTTTGAGGGCGTCACGACGACGACCGCCTTGGCAAATTGGACGGCATCCTGGTGGGACAAGGTTGCGACGATATTCTCGGAAAGTTCGATATCGGACAGATAACGGGGGTTGTGGTGCTCGGTATTGATGGCCGAAACCACCTCGGGGCGGCGCGCCCAAAGGCTGACGTTATACCCCTTTTTGCCGAGAATGTTGGCAAGGGCCGTTCCCCAACTGCCGGCGCCGATGACTGCAATCTTCATGGCAACCTACTCCTTCTTCGCACCGATACGACGCTCGGTACCGTTGAGTAATCTCTTGATGTTGCCACGATGGGCCCAAACGACCGTGAGAGCGCCAGCAGAGGCAAAGATCACCGCGACGGGATTGCCCCAAAAGACGATGACGGCGATCGGAACGCAGGCAAGGGCTGCCGCCACCGAACCGAAAGAGACGTACTTTGTAATCGGAACGAGAATGGCAAAAATCAAAAGCTCGATGATGGCAGGAATTGGCCCGTACATGACGAACTCGTTGCCGACCGCAGTGGCAATACCCTTGCCTCCCTTGAAATTAAGCCAGGGAGAGAAGATGTGGCCCCAAACGCAACCTGCAAAGGAGATCGAGGTGGCGATGTCGAGCAGGCAATCAACCGTGACAAACGGAAACGTGATGTTCTCCGCAGCCGGCAACATGTTTGCCCCGTCAAGCGCGCAATAGATGCCAAGAGCAACCAAGCCCGCGAGGACACCCTTGAAGAAATCACCCAAGAACACGATGACGCCGGCCTTCTTGCCATACGTACGCATCATGTTGGTCGTACCGATGTTGCCGCTTCCATGCTCACGCACGTCGTCGTTGAACATGAACTTCGAGACGACGACGCCAAAGGGGATGGAACCGAGCAAAAACGAGACGACAAAGACCGCTACAAGCGCTATACCGTATTCCATGGGCTAGTCCTTTTTCTTGAACTTCAAGTAGATTGGAGTACCCGTCAAATCGAATGTTCTTCGCAGTCTGTTCTCCAGGAAGCGCTCGAAATTGTCGGTGACAAGGTCAGGGCGATTGACGAACAACGTGAACCGCGGCGGACAGGTATCCGTCTGTGTCACGTACTTCATACGCAGGACGCGCTTGCCGTTAGAGACGGTATGGCCGGTCTCACGAATCTCGGAAAGCCAATTGTTGAGCCTGCTTGTGGAGATCGTGGTGTTATAGCCCCGATAGGCGGTGTTGATGACCTCCCAAACAGCGTCGACGTTCTTTCCGGTGAGCGCCGAGATCGCCTTCACAGGGGCGTAGGAGACAAATATCATCTCCTCCTCCACCTGCTCGCGCAGGGCATGTTTCGCCTCGGTGTCGAGGAGGTCCCACTTGTTGAGGATAATGGCCATGGCCGTTCCGCGCTCTGCAGCGTAGTTGGCGACACGCTTGTCCTGCTCGGTCAGACCGAGCGTGGAGTCGATGACGAGCAACGAGACGTCCGCACGGTCGATAGCACGCATGGCCCTAACGAAGCCGTAGTATTCCACGTCCTCGTCAATTTGGCTCTTGCGACGCAGACCGGCGGTGTCGACGATGATGTACTTTTGCTCGTCGTGCCAAACCGGGGTATCGATGGCGTCGCGAGTCGTGCCTGCGACATCGGAGACGATGGAGCGCTCGTTGCTCGTGAGTCTGTTGGTGAGGGAGGACTTGCCGGCGTTGGGGCGGCCGATGATGGCGACGTTGATCGCGAACTCGTCGTCAGCCTCCTCCTCGTCAAGACCAAGCTCGCCAAGCTTTGCCACGACCTCGTCGAGCAAATCGCCTGTACCCGTGCCATGCGTTGCGGAGATTGGCCAGGGGTCGCCAAGGCCCAGCTGGTAGAACTCCCACACGTTGTCCATGTTGCCGGGGTTGTCGGACTTGTTCACCACGAGAAACACCGGTTTTGAGGTACGGCGCAAAACTCGCGCGACCTCCTCGTCATCGGCGTTAATCCCGGTCTTCCCGTCCACGAGGAACAGGATGAGGTCCGCCTCGTTGGCGCCTTCAAAGGCTTGGTTGCGGATGGATCCTTGGAAGTCATCATCGCTGCCCATCTCGATACCGCCGGTATCGATAAGAGTGAAGTTGACGCCGTTCCACTCAGCCTCGTGGTAGGAACGGTCACGGGTGACGCCACGCATCTCGTGGACGATGGCATCGTCAACTTGGGCGATGCGGTTTACAAACGTGGACTTTCCCACGTTGGGACGGCCGACAACGGCCACGATCGGCAAACTCATAGATACGCTCTCCAACTATCTAGACGGCCGCAACGCGCGACCAGAAAATGAACGGTTCTACAGGAGCCCACCTACAAAAGTTCGATGAGCTCGGTAAAAAACTCAGACGGAGTACAGGATACCATGTGGAGCTTGGTACCTGCGGCACTTTCCATGTCTGCCACGGTCATTCCGTCAAGCAAAAGGCCCTCGTCGTTCACAACAACCTCAGGAAAGGCGACCAACACTCGCGCGTCTCTCTCACGCTTGTCGAGTCTCGCGCGTACGGCATGGGCAATGTCGCCCCCCACGAGCAGACCCGTCACGTCCACGTTGCCGCCGAAGAAGTCGTTCTTGACGTACAGGGGCTCAAACACATCCTCTAGCGAGCACGATCTCACCAAGGGGATGAGCACCGGGATGAGCGCCTCGCCGGCGACCATCACCACCTTCGTGTTATGCCTACGCATCGCATCGCCGAACTTGTCCACAAGACCGAGCTCACATGCCCTCTTCCAATCGTCGAGGAAGGAGCGGACAATACCGATGCCGTCCTCGAACATGCTGAAATCCCCATACCAACGGGTAGGTGGCAACAATTCGAGCACATCCTCTTGATAGGCGTTGAGGTAAAACTCGTCTGCGGCGAACACCCAAGGGGTCCCAATCTCCTCAAGAGCACGCTGTTGGAAAGGGGTGATGGTCGAGATAAGCTCAAGGGAGCTTTCGGGTTTGTTAAAGCTTTCCAAGAATCTGCTCTGGTGTTTTGTGTATCCCAGGGGCACGATGCCGACGTTGAGGATACCCGGGCGCGTATAGGCCCACTCCAAGGTCTGTTTGAGAACGTCGCCATCGTTGAGGCCGGGGCAAAGGACTATCTGTGCGTGGAACTCGATACCAGCGTCAAGCAATCGGTCAAGCGCGTCAATGCCATGGGCGGCGTGCTTGCCGATCATCTCGCGACGCACCGCCGCGTCGGTGGCGTGAAGGGATACACGCAAGGGCGAGAGGTGTTGCGCAATAATGCGCTCCTCGTCAGCGGTCGTGAGGTTGGTAAGCGTGACGAAGGTACCAGAGAGGAAGCTCAAGCGGTAATCGTCGTCTCTCAGGGTAAGAGAAGGACGCAAACCTTCAGGCAATTGGCGCATGAAGCAAAAGACGCAGGCGTTACGGCAAAGCTTTATGGAGTCGAACACGACGCCGTCGAACTCGAAGCCCCAATCCTCGCCCTCGTCGCGCCACAGTTCGACCTCTCCCGCATCGCCATCCAAGTCGATATAGCCGACGGTAATTTCGTCTTCTGCGCTCAACCAGCGCCAGTCGATGATATCGCGAAGGGGCTCGCCGTTGACGGAGGTGACAAGGACGCCCGGAGCAAACCCGGCGTCATCGGCGGGACTCTCAGGCACGACATGCTCAATGCGTGCGAAGTTGGCGCCCTTCGACGCGCGTTCGATATCTTTCCCGGGGTATTGCGACACGGCTCTACAGGTAGTTCCACGGGCTGACGGCGCTGCCGTTCAACTCGACTTGGAAATGCAGGTGCGCACCGTAGGAATCGCCGGTGTTGCCCACGGCGCCGATGTTTTGGCCACGCGTGACATACTCGCCGACGCTTACGTAAACCGCGCTGGAGTGCATGTACTTCGTCACGAGTCCATTGCCGTGGGAAATGACGATCCAGTTGCCGGCGCCGCCGTTGTATCCGCCGTCGTAGGTGGCATAGATGACCGTGCCGGACTCGGCCGCGTAATAGGGCGTGCCCTCACTTGCTGCAAGGTCGATGCCCTTGTGGAAGGAGCTGTCGAAGTCACGATAGCCAAACCCGCTGGAAAGGGTACCTTCCGGGCAGGGGTTGCAAAACTGCCCATTGCCGGAGTCGTAGCTCTCCCCTGCTCCGCCGTCGTAATCGGAACCGGAACCGGAATCGATCTCTTGTTGCGCAGCAGCAGCCTCGGCTGCTGCTGCGGCCGCCGCCTCAGCAGCTGCTTCCTCCTCTGCCTCGATCTCCGCGATTTCAGAGGTTATCTGGCCAGCCTGCGCAACAAGCTCGGATTGGGTGGTCTCGACCTGCGCAACGAGCTCAGTACTGAGGGCTACCTGCTCATCGGCGATTCGCTTTTGGTTCTCATACTCTGCTTTGGCGCTTTCCGCCTCTTCCCTCACAGACTTCGTCTCGGCAACAAGCTCGGCATTTTTCGCAGCAACCCGGTTGCAGTAGTCCATATTGGTCAGGAACTCTTGGAAAGAGGAGGAACCAAAGAGTACGTCGAGAAAAGACGTACTTCCTGAGCGATACATGGTGGCAACACGCTTGCCGAGCTGTTCTTGCAACTCGGCTTGGCGGGCCGTGGCCACATCGGCACGCGAGGCGGCATCCTCCATGGCGGCCTTGGCCACCTCACTCGCATTTTGGGCCTCTTCAAGAGCCGAGCGGGCTTCGTTCAGCTCGTTTTGTAACGTATCGATACGCGCGTAGATGGCATCAGCCTGGGATTTGAGTTCGTCCTTGGTATCGGCATGCGCAACCTCGGCTCCAAAGAGGATGAGGGCGGCGGCAACAAGAAACGCGGCCGTCACCGTGGTGAAGGCCTTGAGCAAGGAGATAATGCCTGTAGTGGATTGAGGGTGCATGTACATCAGTCCTTTACTTGTGATCAAGGCCTGATTGTACCAGCTACGAGGAAAGATTCTCCAACGTGCAAATAATCTCTGCAATTTGGTCTTGGGGCGTACTCGCACCGGCGGTGACCCCGACACGCTCGCATCCCTTAAACATCGCGCTCGACAACTCCTCGGGAGACTCAACATGGTAGGAGCGCTCACAACAAGATGCGCAGATCTCGGCTAAGCGCTTCGTGTTCGATGAGTTCTTCCCACCGAGAACGACCATGGCATCTACACAGCAAGCCAACTTCTTGGCGGCATCCTGACGCTCGGCGGTCGCGCCACAAATCGTGTTTGCGACCTCGAGTTCCACCCCTTGGTTCTCAATGGCGTCAACCACCTCGTCAAGCACAGACCTGCGCTGGGTTGTCTGGACAACGACGCCGACGCGCCCAGGAAGGTCGGCCGGGACCTCTTGGGCACCGCCGACAACGACAACCTGCGCGCCTTCACGTTCGGCCCACGCAACAAGTCCCTCGACCTCGGGGTGGTTTCTCTCCCCTACCACGACGACCATGCGCCCGTCAGCGGCAAGCTTCGCAGCGGCTCTTTGGGCACGAAGGACAAAAGGACAGGTAGCGTCAACGACCTCGAGACCCCTCGCCTCGAGCTCGGCGCGGACCTCGGGGAGCACCCCGTGGCTTCGTATCACCACCGTCTGCGTTCTCACCTCGGCCGGGGTCTTGGCCACATCGATGCCGCGGGCGCGAAACCCTTCCACAACGCGGGGGTTGTGGATGATGGGGCCTAAGGTCATCGCCGTTTTGCCGCGCTCGGCGACATCGTTGACGAGGTCGATGGCACGTTTGACACCAAAACAGGTTCCGGCATGGGACGCGAGGAGGACCTCCATGATCACTCCTTGTCGGCCTTGTCGGCCTTGTCGGATGCGGACAGACGAGAAGCGCGGGCGGCCTCATTGCGCGAGGCGGCAAGCTTTGCTGCGTCATGGACAGGAATAGGATGGGCCGCAAAGAGGTCCGTGTAATCCTTGCCTTCCGGGAAGAGGGCAACCATGTCCACCTCCTCGCGCGAAACTCGCTGGTTCAAGGCGAAGCACTCCCTCATGCAATACCACGTATACGCCTCCAAGCGCTCCCTCTTTTCGACGAACTCGAAGTCCTCCAACAGGACGGGGTCGCCAAATTCCACCGAGAGCTTCGGGAAGCGAACAAACTTGCCCTTTTGCTTCACAAGCTCAGCATTGCGCACGGTCAAAGGCATGATAGGAGCCTTGCCCATCTTGGCGATGAAGCCGGCCCCGGCATGGATCTCAGGAGTGCGGTCACTCTTTCCGCGTCGGGTTCCCTCAGGCATGATCCCCACGAGCTCGCCCTCTTTGAGCATGCGCGCAGCACGCTTGATGGAGGTGCGGTCCGCGGTATCGCGCGAGACCGGGAAGGCACCGACGCGGGAGATGATTTGGCCAAGGAGGCCGCCACCGTTGTCAAACAGGGTATCGCGAGCCATAAAACGCACCCATTGGGGCGTGCGGGCGGCGACCCAGATACAGATCACATCCAAAAAAGACGTGTGGTTGCACACGCAGACAAGGCCTTGGCCTTGGAACGCCCGCAATTTCTCCCGTCCGTCCACGCGAAGGCGGAAAGCCACCTTCAAAATCAGGAGGAAGAGCACGTACAAGATATTGCCGCACCAATGAGGGATGTGTTTTTTGCCGTCTTGACCGCAGATCGGCATATCCCACATCTCTTTTGAAGAAAGGAACACGATATACTCCTTGGCTTATCGAGGCAGCGGTTTATCGGGCATCACGACCGAGGGCGCAAATTTTCTCCACGACCTCGTCGAAGGTGAAATTGGTGGAGTCGAGCATGACGGCATCATCTGCCGGACGAAGAGGAGCGGTCGTACGGGTGGAGTCCGCCTTGTCGCGACGTCTGAGATCGGCCAAGACCTCGTCGAAGTCGCAAGATCCGACACCGCGCTCCTTGTTTTGACCCACACGACGACGCGCGCGCTCCTCGTCGGTGGCGGTGAGAAACACCTTGACCTCGGCGCCCGGGAACACGACGGTCCCGATGTCGCGCCCCTCCACGACGTAGTCGCCAGCAAGGCCGATGCGGCGTTGCTGTCCAAGGAGGGCCGAACGAACCTCGGGAGTTGCAGAAACCGGGGTGACCGCCTTGTCGATCTCGGCAGTACGGATGGCATCGGTGACCTCGGTGCCGGCGATGAACACACGGCGCGGGATGGGATCGCCCTCCTCGTGGGCAAACTCAATCTCGCAATCGAGGGAGATGCGTTCAAGCCCCTTTGCGTCGTCGAGAGCGACACCCTCATCGAGAGCCTTCCAAGCGATGGCGCGATACATGGCACCAGTGTCGAGGCAGGAGAACCCCAACTTCTTGGCAACTGCCTTTGCTACCGTGGATTTACCGGCACCACTCGGGCCGTCAATTGCGATGATCATTGCGCAAACCTTTCCATGTCGTTTTGGAACGTGGGGTAGCTGATCCCCACGCAATCGTAGTCGATGATGGTCACAGGCACCGTGCCGGTCATGCCGACAAGGGCCCAAGTCATGGCGAGACGATGGTCGCCTAAGGAATCGAAGGTAAGGGGCGTGTCGAACGCAAGGTCGGGGTTGCCCTCGATGTGCAGGTCATCCCCCTCCCCCCAAGCTTTGACACCGAGAATGGCAAGGCCGTCGATGATGGCTTGGAAACGGTCGGTCTCCTTGACGCGCAACTCCCCAGCGCCACAAAACACTGTCTCCCCCGCCGCGCGGGCCGCGACCAGGGACAGGACCGGGATCTCGTCCACCATGCCCGCGATAGCCTCAGGCTCGACGACGCAACCGTGGAGTCGCGAGGTATAGCGGACATGCACATCCCCGACAGGTTCATTGGCCAACGTCGCCGTTTGTATGGTCTCGACCTGGACGCCGAGCGATTGCAGGACGTCGATATAGCCGATGCGAGCCGCGTTGAGACTGATGTTGGTGATGGTCAAGTCGCTTTCACGCGCGAGAGCTGCAGCACATACCGGAAATGCAGAGGAGGAAGAATCGCCCGGAACCACGACGTCGCAAGCATGCATGGTCTGGGGGCCGGTGACTTCAGCCCAACCGGGACCGTGCTCAACAGCCACCCCGTAGCCCGGCAACATGAACTCGGTATGGTTGCGCGAAGCCGCGGGCTCTTCCACCCTCGTCTTTCCTTGGGCGAATATGCCCGCCAACAAAAGGGCGGTCTTGAGCTGAGCTGACGCGACAGGACTCCGATAGAAAAGCGGATGGAGCGCACTCGTCCCGTGAACAACCAAAGGCAACGTGTCGCGATCTTCAGGAGCAAACGTCGCGCCCATCTTTGAGAGGGGGCCGGTGATGCGTCTCATGGGACGACGGCACAAAGAGGCATCCCCCACAAGCTCGACCTCCACGTCCCAAGGGGCCAAAACGCCCATGAGCAAACGCGTCGTCGTGCCGGAGTTGCCGCAATCTATCGCATCGTCGGGACTTGACGGGCCTTGGTCGCCCCACCCTGTGACGGTTCCGGCGAGGCTACCGTCTTCCTGTTTTGCAAGGTCGACAACAGCCCCCAAAGCGCGGACGGCGGCGATGGAGGAACGAACGTCAGCAGAGTCCAAGACCCCTTCGAGATGGGAGGTGCCCTGCGCCATGGCGCCAAGCAGCACCGCTCGGTGGGAGATGGACTTATCCCCCGGCACGGTACCGATACCGGACAGCGGAGCGCCCAGCGGTTTGACGAGGGAGGACTCCGAAGCGCCCGACGGCTTGACGAGGGAGGACGAAGCGCCCAACGGCTTAACAAGAGCGGACTCCGAAGCGCTCGACGGCTTGGCGAGGGAGGACGAAGCCTTAGGCATTGCTGTGCTCCTTCGCAGAGAGCGGATGGAAGGAGACGCTGTACCCGGCCTTGATAAGTTGGAGCGACAGCTTACCAACATCGCCCTCATCGGTAAAAATCATGGACAGGACAGCGCTGTCCTCGGTGACATGGTCGATCTCGATAGATTGGATGTTGCAACCCACGCTGCTCGCGATAGTGGTGACCTCCGCGACGACGCCACGACGATCCTCCATGGGGATGCGCACCTCCAACAGGTCCTCCGTAGAGGGAACCCACACGGCAGGCAGGGCGCGACGGGCCTCGGACGCCTGCTCCAAAAGTTGCGTCACCCGCTCCTTGTCGCCCATCTCTATGGCCTCCCTAAAGGAGTCGAGGATGCCGGTCATCTCCGACAACCCGCTGCAAAGAGCGCTGGCGTTGTCAAAAGCTATGCCGCACCAAAGCCTCGGACTTCCCGCAGCGATGCGGGTGGAATCCTTGAAGCCGCCGGCAGCAAGGCGCATGAGGGCCTGTTGGTCATCAGCATGGCGACTCGCGAGGGTTACCAAAGACGATGCGACAAAATGGGGCACATGGCTCACCACGGCAACGGCTGCGTCGTGATCCTCGCGGTCAAGGGACACCACACGGGCGCCAAGGCCACAGATAAGGGTGTGGAGGCGTTGGAAGTGCTCCGCCGGCGTGTTGGCGTCGGGGCACAAAATCCAATGGGCGCCTTTGAACAGGTCAGGTTTCGCCCCCTTGATGCCATTGATCTCCGAGCCCGCCATGGGGTGGCCGGGAACATAGTTCTCAGGATGGGGAAGAATCTCCTTGGCAGCCTTGCTGATGTGGGATTTCGTGGAAGCCGTGTCGGTGATGACGCCGTCAAAGTCCCAATCCGCCAACAAGCGGAGGTATTCGGGGACGACGGGCACCGGCGTGGCGATGATGACAAGGTCGGCGACGTCGCGGACAAAGGTGGCAAGTCTTGGGTCGTCGGAGGGGTAAGCCTCATCGGTCCAACCCTTCTTCTTCGCAATCTCGCAGGTCTCCTCGTCAGAATCAACACCCACGATGGTCATGGCAGGATATGCGCCCCTCAAGGCAGCTGCCGTTGAGGCGCCTATGAGGCCAAGCCCCATGATGGCCACCGCGTTGAAACCGTGCTGCTTTTCTGCTTGTCCCATCTTTCCCTACGTCCTCGCCGGAACTCAAATCGTTATAATCAGCCACTCATTGTAACGCAAGGCGGCTGAGGCTACCGAGGTTTCTGGCGCGCAGCGGCACTTCATGCCCGCAGCTTTACGTATCCGGACCGCCCCGACACCACTCGCGCTAGCCCGGCACACCTGCGCCGGCGCTACAAGACCTGCGCTACAGCCTTTGCTACATACCCGCGGCTTCGCGAAGCCGAGCCATCTCGTCCTCGTCCAAGAGTCTCCATGCCCCGGGCTCAAGATTGCCAAGGGAGATCGGGCCGAAATCGCTACGATGCAATTCCACGACGTCGTGGCCCACCGCCGCACACATCTTGCGAATCTGGCGGTTGATGCCCTCGCGAATACCGATTCTGAGCAGGGCGTTCTTGCCCGTCTCGAGCAATTCGACCTCGGCAGGTTGGGTCACCACGCGCTTGTTCTTCCCCGACTCGATGCGCACCCCCGTCCGCAACAGGTGGGTCTCATGGCGAGTCGGCGTCCCCTCCACTCGAACGAGGTACTGTTTGAGAACATGGTGGCTTGGGTGGAGGAGCTGGTTTCCGAGTTGGCCGTTGGTCGTAAACAGAAGCAGACCCGTCGTATTGCGGTCGAGACGACCCACCGGGTAGAGGCCCGGATACTTGTCCACGGGGATAAGGCTTGCGACACACGCTCTCCCTTGGGGATCGTCCATAGTCGTCACGACATCGAGGGGCTTATTGAGGATGAGGGCGATGTCTTGGTCGGAAACCACGACGGCACGACCGTCAACCTTCACGACGTCCGTATCGGGGTCGATTTTGGTGCCGAGCTTGTCCGCGACGACGCCGTTGACCGTGACACGACCATCCGTGATGTAGGTCTCACTCTCGCGACGCGACGCCACGCCCGCACGTGCCAGGAAGCGCTGAAGGCGCATCTCACTCATCGTCATCCTCGAACACAAGGGAGTCGAAATCGATCTTTTCGACCGTGCCCGACATCTGGGCGAGTGCTTGCGCCAACAAGGAGTTAGGCGACGGCTCGACGGCGATGTTGGAGGAGCTGGTGGCTTCGGCGGCGTCAGAGACGCCAGCAGGCGCATCGGCAGCGTCGGCGATGTCGGCAGGCGCATCGGACTCAAACCCGATTCGAGCGACGAGGGACTCGGCAAGCTCAGACGCGCTCAAACCCACAAACTCGGAATCAACCTCATCGTCTTCGAGCTCAAACACGACCTTGTCAAGCGGGCTTGCGCCCTCGTCCATGGGCTCCTCGTCCTCGCATATGACCGCATCGTCGGCGACGCGATGGGCGCTCAGGCGCTCGCGGATGAGGGCGCGGGTTTCCTCGTCGGGAGCAAAATCCTCCAGTGGCGGCAAATCCGCCACGGAGCGAAGACCGAACTTCTCGAGGAATGCAGTGGAGGTTGCATAGAGCACGGGATTGCCCGGGGAGTCAGCCACGCCTGCTTCACGCAACAGGCCCTTTTCCACCAGGGAGTTAATCGGGGAATCGGAACTCACGCCACGGATGGAGGAAACCTGGGCACGGGTCGTCGGCTGGGTGTATGCGACGATGGCAAGGGTCTCAAGCGCCGCTGCGGTAAGTTTGCGCGTATCCCAAGAGATAACATACTTCTCGATAAGCTCATGGTACACGGGATGGGTAAACATTCTCCACCCGCCCGCAACCTCACGCAGCTGCACGCCGCGATTGGCGGCGGCGAGGCTCTCCTGCAGGTTGTCCAAGCGCCTCTCGACCTCAATCACGTCGATTTCGAGCATCTCAGCCAAGCGCAAGGCGCTCACCGGCTCGTCTGTCACGAACAGCAGGGCCTCAAGGGCGCCTTCTAGTTGGTCACTTTGCAAACCTAGGAACATCTCACTCCTATCTTTGGTACGTTGCTAAGGTGCGCTGCATTTTCGAGCCTCTTATCAAGCGCTTGCAGATGCAATGCGGACTCCTTTGTCATCGGAACGCCGAGTGTCATTTTCGTCGGAACGTCAAG
>CAZOGL010000009.1:43349-44860 GCA_964579575.1 uncultured Eggerthellaceae bacterium
CCCGATCCTTCGATATAGGTCACGTCGATATCGCCGAAGGTCTCCTTTTGGCGCACGCTCACATACCCCCGCTTGTGCAGCTCAAGGATGGCCAAGAACGTAACGACCACCTTCTCGGGGCGGGTATCCCCCTCAATCAGGGACGAAAACCGCACCTTCTTCTCCTTCGTCAGACGGGAGAAAATCGTCTTCACATAGCGCTCCACCGGGATGGGTTTTGCCGCGATGTGCTCGCTCTCAAGAAGGACGATCTCGCGTTGGGACAACAGGGAAGCGGCCTTGCTTGCCAAATCCTCAAGCTTCACACTGGCCAGGTAGTCCGGCATAAGCCCCGTGAACTCGTCGGAGGCACCCGCCATACGTGCATGCATACGCGACTCGGCACGCTGTTTGGAGGCGAGCGCCGCGCCGGCATTTTTAAACGTCTTGTACTCGATAAGCTTATCGACGAGCATGTCACGGGCCTGCGAGGGGGCAAGCTCGGAGAGGTCCTCGTCCACATCCTCCTTGCCTTGGGGCAACAAACTCTCCGCCTTGATCTTTAACAACGTCGCAGCCGTGAGGAGGAAGTCGCTCGCCACATCCAAGTCGAGTTTTTGCATACGGGAGATCTCTGCCAGATACTGGTCTGCGATTTCGGTGATGGAGATGGTGCCGACATCGACCTTTTGCCGACTAACGAGATACAGCAACAAATCGAAAGGCCCCTCGAAGCTCTCTATGCGAATGCGATACGACACGATCGGCCCTTAGAACGAGAGGAGCAGATTGAACAGGTTGCCCGCCGTTGCACGCAAATACATCGAGACCGGGTCGATACCCGTGACGTAGGGCACGGCGATGACCACGATAAAGAAGATCGGAAGGGCATATTGTTGGATGCGGTAGTAGGTACCGAGATACTTGTTCGGTACGAGCAGCGCAAGTATGGACGAACCGTCAAGGGGTGGAATCGGGATGAGGTTGAACATCATCAGGTACAGGTTGTACAACACGAACAGCATCAAGAATTGGAATACGTAATAGAGCAGGTTGTTTGAGGACATGGCCAACGAGAGGTAGGACGCGCCGCCGAAACCGAGAACCAGCGCCCATGCGATGGCGGCGCCCAAAAGCGCTTGGAGCAGGTTGGTAAAGGGGCCCGCAAGGCCGACAACCAAGTCTCCCACCTTCGGGTTTTTGAAGAAACGCGGGTTGTAGGGCACTGGTTTTGCGAAGCCGAAGACCGGACCGCCCATGAGCATGAGAATCGCCGGGAGCAACACGGTGCCGAAAGGATCGACGTGCCTCAACGGATTGAGGGAAAGCCGCCCCGCCATCTTGGCGGTAGGGTCGCCCAGCAAATTGGCGGCAACACCGTGGCCGACCTCGTGCAACACGATAGCCGGAATGAATGCGAGGACGCAACAGATGATGTAAGGAATGTCTAGACTGTTCATAACTGCACCAGTATAACGGAACCCGCGGCCAAGTTGGGTTGGAAGCCTTTGGCGCAAGCGTCACGGCCCGCG
>CAZOGL010000009.1:44960-47845 GCA_964579575.1 uncultured Eggerthellaceae bacterium
CTTGCCGCGCTCCGTATCCCCGCACGACCCGTGCCCACGCGCTCGCACGCGCGCCCTACCGCACGCGCCGCGTCAGGACAAGTCGGGAAAACCTTGTTGACGGAGAGCCTCATATGCAGCTATGGCCACAGCGTTGGAAAGGTTGAGGCTCCGGCACCCCGACTCCATGGGAATGCGCACGCCACGATTAGCATAGGCCTCGATGAACTCATCGTCGAGCCCCCTGCTCTCGCGCCCGAAGACAAGAAAGCACCCGTCGGGATAGGAGACCTCGTGATAGTGTCTTCCCGCACGCCCCGTAAACAAAAACAGTTCGTCTTGTCCATGTTGTTCCAAGAAGGCCCCCAAGTGGGACCAGCGCACGATGTCCACCTTGTCCCAATAGTCACACCCCGCGCGCTTCAAGTTGCGCTCGGTGGGACGAAACCCCATCGGTTCGATGAGGTGCAGGCGGGCGCCTATACAGGCACACGTGCGGGCGATGTTTCCCGCGTTCGCTGCGATCTCAGGTTCCACGAGGACGATATTGAGCATTTAAATCTGCTCCTTTTGACGGGCCAGCTCAGCCTCAAGCTCCTCATTGAGCAAAAACCATTCTTCCTCCGCAGCGGCAATGCGCGCTTTGAGCTTGCCGTGCTCGCTGATGATGTCGCTTGTGTCCGCCTCGCGCGTATAGAAATCGGGGTCGGCCAGCAAGGCGAGGATCTCATCCATACGCGCATTGTCCCTCTCCATCTGCGCGTCGAGCTCAGCAATGCGCTTGCGATGGTTCTTGAGGCTCGCATACGCCCGATTGCGCGCCTCGGCCTCACGGCGCTTTTGCTCCTTCGTCTTTGGAGCGCTGCCACGCGGAGCCGTGAGCTGGGCCTTCTCCATCGGCTTCGCAGGAGGTTTCTCCTTGCCATGCTTGTTGACGGTAACGGCGGTCTCACCCTTGGCCGCGGCGGTCTTCTCCGTGTTGCCCAAGATGTCATCTATCGCCTTGCCGGTAGCGGCGTCGCTGAGTTGTTCGCTCTTGAAGAGGTAGTAATCGTAATCCCCGTCATAGCAGGTCAACTTCCCGGGGCGCACCTCGATGATGCGATTGGCGACACTGCGGATGAGATGGCGATCGTGGGTGATAAACAAAATCGTGCCGTCAAAGGCGTTGAGCGCCTGCTCAAGGATGTCGGCACTTGAGATATCTAGGTGGTTGGTGGGCTCGTCAAGGCACAACAAAGGCGTTGGGGCGACCAACATCTTGGAGAGGGCCAAGCGGCTCTTCTCTCCTCCAGACAAGACGCTGACGTGCTTGTCCACGTCATCTCCGGTGAAAAGGAACGCGCCGAGGAGGGAACGGACCTGGGACATGGTCCAACCCGGAGCCACACTGTCCAACTCCTCGAAGACGGTGTTGCCGCTGGACAGCTCCTCGAGCTGGTGTTGTGCGTAGTAGGTCTTGGTCACATGGACGCCGTATTCAATCTTGCCCGCATCAGGCTCCAACACACCGGCAACCATCTTGAGCAACGTGGACTTGCCGGCACCGTTCGGACCAACAAGCGCGACCTTCTCCCCCCGGTATAGGGTGAGATCTTGGCCGTCATAGATGACCTTATCTCCAAAGCGCTTGGACACGCCGCGCACGCGAACCACCTCGTCGCCGGTACGCGGGGGTTGCTGAAAGTTGAAATGGACCGACTTCTTGGTCTCGGGCAAGACGATGAGCTCCGCTTTGAGCTTCTCGAGGCGCGCCGCGCGCTCTTGGGCTTGGCGTGCCTTGGTCGCCTTGTAGCGGAATTTCTCCACGAACGCCTCGAGACGCCGCATCTCCTCGATCTGCTTCGTGCGTTGCTGACGCAGGCGCTCCAGGCGCTCGTCACGCTGCTTGAGATAGGCGGTGTAGTTGCCCTTGTAAAGGTTGACCTCGCCATTTGCGATCTCGGCCACCCGATCCACCATGCCATCCATGAATGCGCGGTCATGGCTGACCACCAAGACGCACCCAGTGTAGCTCTTGAGAAAGCCCTCGAGCCAGCGAACGCTTTCCAGATCGAGGTGGTTGGTGGGCTCGTCAAGCAGGAGAACCTCGGGGTTGCGGACCAGGAGTTTCGCCAAGGCGATGCGCATTTGCCAACCGCCGGAAAACTCCGTGGTCAGGCGCGTCATATCCTCCTCCTTGAACCCAAGGCCAAACATGACGGAACGCACCTTGGACTCCAGGGTGTAACCGCCCAGGTTCTCATAGGCATCACGCGCGCGTCCCGCAGCGGCGAGCTGTTGATCGGTGGGGTTTTCACCCAGTTCGAGCTCCAGCTGCTTCAAGCGCTGCTCCGCCTCAAGGATCTCGGTCTGGGAGCTGATGACCTCTTCGAAAATCGGACGCTCCCCCATCTCGATGGCTTCCTGCTCGAGGTAACCGATGGTAGCGCCCTTGGCGAGATTAACGCGGCCGGAATCGGCACCGTCATGACCAGAGATGATGTTGAGCATCGTAGTCTTGCCAGCGCCGTTAGGCCCAACCAAGGCGAGACGATCGTATTCCTCGAGACGAAGGTTAACGTTCGAGAAAAGCGTACGACCACCATAGGATTTCGTTATGTTTTCAAGCTGTAGAATCATAATTTGTCCATGGTAGCAGAAGAGCGCGGCAGCGGAAGAACATGGTAGCGGAAGGCCGTGATAGCAGAAGACCGTGGAGCGCCAAGCAAGCAGAAGTCAGCATGCACACCGAAGGCAAGACGCAAGAACGCCGTCAGCTACTCAGGATCATATTCGCCGTACTCGCAACCTGCGCGGTTGACCGCTATGTCATCGACAAGTTCCCAAGTCGCTTCCTGCTTCCTGTAGAGTTGGATACGACCGTGACCGTTGCCGCCATTCCAAAGCTTGGAGAAGCGTTTCTT
>CAZOGL010000010.1:0-32141 GCA_964579575.1 uncultured Eggerthellaceae bacterium
TCGAGGAGTAATGCTTTCGAGGAGTAATGCTTTAGGCGTCCTCGTTGTCTCGCAACCATTGCCAACAATATTCGTCGATGACCTCGGGGTCACCTGAGGCAAGGATTCGCGCTTGTGTGTCGACGGCTCCGACCCACACACAGGCCTTGTCGTCTTCCCTGCGCACTACCACGTCAGCGTTTTCGTACCGCAGGACAGTCACGTCGGTGGGCGCCCACTCTTGCGTGTAGCAATCCCACACGCGCCATGTTTCCACCAACGTGTTCTCGTCAAAGGCGGAAAGCACCGCTTCTGTGTTTTCTTGCGGTCCGTATGCGGTCCAAGACATATTCACAATCAATCTCCCATCATCAGAAAAAACCGGTCCAACGCAGTACGCATCGTTGGGGACACATCCTTGAAGGTTGGTGCTTCCAAACAGCATGCGCGCTGTATCAGTCATGGTTTCCTCCTTTGCGAGACTCAGATTGTTTTTGTCGATCAGCATACTAACCTCTTCTCAGGGTTAGCGTGGGGAAAAACTCGGACACCCGTTCGATTTGTGGTTTACTGCTCGTGCTCGTCCGCGCAAGCTTGCTGCTCTAAAGCGGTACGCCGCGCGCTATACGCAACAAAACCAGCACCCAGCGCACCTGCGGCAAGCGCCGCCATGCTTAACAAGCCCGTATCACCTGTTTGCGCAGTGGTGCTGCCGCCACCAGCACCGCCACCAGCACCGCCAGTACCACCAGCACCCGAATCATCGCCCGACCCCGAGCCGTCGCCCGAGCCATCACCCGAGTCCGAACGCTCGTGCACTTCGCCTGATGCAAGATCGTCGGCTTCGACTTCCGCGTTCTTGATTTCAACCTCTCCAACAGGGCAATTATCCAACGACACATGAAAATCTTGGAAGTGCGCCGGGTTTGCGTTCGTGGGATTAATAACCTCAATGTCGGAAAGGACCACGCGAACTTTTTTCATGTCGTGCCACTCTGCAGGAATCGCAAATGTTACGTAATACGATGCCGTATCGCCCGGAACCAACACGCCGCTGCCGTCTTGCGCTACCAGCGGATTTTGCAGCAGCGTATCCGACAAGCCACCCTCGTTATAGCCGCTTGCCGTGCCATCCGTACCAGCCGTTTCAGAAGTTTCAAGCACACCATCACTATTTGAGGTATACACCGTTTGATCTTGCTTGGTCACCCGCGTGTCTTTGCCAAACTCAACATGCTGGCTACCCAGGTCGTTTCCTTCTTCGTCGTAAAGCGTAAATGTTGCGCCCAGCGCCACCAGGTTGCCGTCGTTTCTCACGTTAACGATGAACTCGCAATCTTCGCCTGAGAATGCGAATGGCTCTCTCGTAATAACAGAAACCGGCGTTAAGCACTTAAGCAGCGGCACGCGCACGTCGTAGATATCTGCCAAACTATCGTCGATGCTGGTAATGCTGCTTGCCAAAAAGCTCACATACGTTTCGTTAATGGTGGTTGCAACCAGGTTGTCGATTACGTGGTCAATCTCACTGAACACGAACGGTTTGGTGAACAGGCCATCTACCTCGGCAACCGCCATAATGTAGTAATGGTGCTCCACCGTATCGCTTTCAATAGAGCTGTCGTCGGCATACGTTTGGCCAATTTTGCCATCCACGTTTTGTGTATAGAACAGGAAGTGATCTTTCTCGTTCATAACGAAATCGGCTGCGGCGCCTTCGTTGGGGCCAATCTGCGTTGCGGTGATTTCGCCTTCGTGCTTGGGGTCAAACTCCAGGTGGTAAAGCGTGGACACATCGTGACCGTCGTCGCTTTTGCCTTTGACGGTGGCCAGCAGCTCACCATCGGTGTGCCACGGGTAAATCTTGCTGGCATGAAGCCCGCCTGTGCCGCCAAACGATGCCAAGCTGGTGGTAGAAAACGTAGAAAACTTCGAGGAATCGTTGTCTTTGTAGCAAGCCTCAATCTTTTTGATGCTTACCCACTGGTCATCTATGCATGCAACGGTGGTGCGGCGCGTGTTTGCAACCGAGCCATATGCCCAGCTGTAGCTGTCGTCGTCTATACGCACGGGGCGCATAAAGCTATCAATGCTGTAAAGATTGCTGTGCTGGCGTGTAATGGTGAACAATTTTTGCGCATATGTTGCATTCATTTCCCAACGGGCAAAAAACGCAATGGGCTCGCCATTTTCGATTTCCACACCCTCGTCTTCGGTCACACGCGCGCGCGTAAACGTGCCCATAAGGCAAAAGTCTTGCGAGCCGCCCAAAGAATGCGTGTCGGAATACCCCGAGATGCGCGGCTTTATCAGTGAGTACCCCTCTTTCACTTTCGCCATGCCGGCAGTCATGCTGGGTTCCGCCACAAAACGGTTCGTTTTGGCGTAGGTGTCTACCAAGCAAACAAGCGAAACGTAATGGGCCTGAATGCCGCTTACAAACGTGGTGTCATCACCGTTGGGGCGCGTGCCCGAAGTTACCACGGCGCAAATGTAGTTGTGGCCGCCGTTACCTTCGGCCTGCGTGACGTCAAACTCGTAGTCGTACATTTCATCTCGGGAAACGCCTTCAAACTGCGGCTCGAAATTCACCACACTTGGCGCGCTCCATGCGCCGTCTTGTAGCAAGTGATACACCAGGCGCGGGCGCGCTTCTCCACCTCCGATGTCGACGGTAGCAATGCGAAAGAGCATGGTTGCACCGGTAGTTTGCGTTATCAAGATCTTCATGCACGGGTTGCTGCTTACCCCTTTGAACAGCAACGTATCCACCGTTGGCTTCACACCACCCAAGGGGCTTCCGGACAAGCCCGCAACGCCTAGTGTAAGTTGCGCGCCGCCTTCTTCCATGGTGCCCACGTAGTTGTATTCGGGCAGGTAATTGGCGTTTTTCTCATAAAGATTGTTTGCGTTATCGCTCGATAAGAACTCTTTTTGGGGAACAACGATGACATCGTACAAAAACTCATTTTCTTCGGTGTCGCCCAAATCGCTTATGCCCAGTGTGGCCGCAAGTTCTACGGGATCTTTTGCGGTGAGACTGTTGGGAATCTCATAGATTTCCACCGGCGATGCCTGAGCATTCGCAACTTTGGTGGTTTCGAACTCCTTAGACTTAAGCATTTCTTCGTTGGTGACAATAAGCGCGTTTGCCTTCAGTTCTGCAAAAGTGGGCAAGCCGCCTGTGCTTGCAGGAACGCAATCGCGCATACCCATGGTGCCCAGACGCGTTTGCAAAGCGCTGTCAAGCTTGCTCTTGTCAAGAGAGAAGCCACTGGCACCAGAGGCAAGCGCATCGTTATTGTTTGAATCGAGCGCATCGGGGTGGTTAACGTTCCAGATAGGATACGTATACTTGAAAAACGAGCATTGGATGGTTGCAACACCGCTGTGGCCATAGCCGCCCAAAAAGCGCGGCCACCCATGCCCCGGGTTGGGCGCAAAATTAATGAAGAACGAAACGTTTCCTGCACCCGTAAACGAGATGGAGAAGAAGCGATTAACACCCACACCAAACGTAAGCGCAATACCAATGCTTGCCCCTACGCCAAATGTTACGTCGTCGGTATCGTAATCAAATGAGAACAACGAAGGCATTTTCACGCCAAATCTAAACGAAGCGTTAAACCTGAACCACGGGTTGATAATCACGTAAATGGGCACACCCATAATGTTCAAGTAGTGGGTCCAATTAAAATCAAACTTCGCCGCCGCTAACGCTGAGCATGAGCCTTCCCATATTTGCTTTGACCAGGTGTATTTCAGCAAACCAAAGATTTGCACATCGCCGAGAAGCTTAAAACTGCTGGTGCATTCGTGTGCCACTTTTTTGCTGTTTTTGCTATCGGCAAGCTCTGCTTTGAGCGTGTCATAGCGGTCAAGCTCTTTCATTTGCGCGTCAAATTCTTCGCCGCATTGTTCTTCCACGCTCTTTTTAGGCAGTTTATCCCACGAGTCGGCATCAAAGTAATCGCCGCCATCGTCTTTTTTCGCGGCAATCGACGACGTGCCCCAGCCGAACATGCCGTACCCAAACGGCGAAAAATCAAACATGACAGGGAACTTTGGTTGCCATAGCGTAATAGAGGCGCCGCCGAACGGGGGAACAAAGGTGTCAGGGATACGAATGATGTTAAGCCCCGAGCTCATAGTTTGAGGAATAATAAACGAGGAGGCTTTTTCGCTCTTGGTCAAAGGCGCTGGCTCGGTGGAAATGCCCGTTTCGCACCAGTACTCGCTGCTAGAGCCCGCGGTGGAAAATACCACGCGCACTTTGTCCTTTTCGGTAATGCAATCGGCGCCGCCCGTAAGCAAGTACTTTCCTGTGGCTTGCATAATGGCGTAATGCCCGCTCGTTTGCGTAATCTGGAACTTGGCATGCGCGGTTTCTTTTCCATCTTGCACATATACCAGGTTGGCAGTCGGCGTAGTTCCCGCGTCGGGAATCCATAGCTCGCCTTCTATCAGCTGGTCTTTGTCCGATGCAGTAGAGGTAAGAAAGATTTGCTCTGAGTATTGGATATCCCACTCATTCATGGAAAGCGAGCGGAAATACGGCTTGCCATCAAGCGGGCGCGTGGGTGCAATCACCGCAGCGTGCGCCATAATGCGCGTAAGGGGAATCACTACATCGCGATACCCTTCGCACGTTACTTCAATGCGGCCGTTAAACGCCAGCGTTTCGGCGTTCTTGTCTTCTGCCAACGTGGTGAGGTCAAAGATGATTTTGCCCTCTTTGTTAGCTGTTCCTTCAAGCGTGATTTTTGTAGCGCGCGAAGTAAGCTTTACCGTGCAATTGGGAATGGGTGAGGGGTTGTCGGGGTCGGTCACGTCGTATGCCACAATGCCCAGCTCATTGCGGCCAACCACCATAATGCTGGCTTGATTTGTGCCGTTTTGGTTTGCGCCAGCTGCACCTGTGCCTTCATCTGCATAGGCGGTTGCCGCACCCGGCAGTGCAAACGCATCTTGCATACCGGGAATACGTGGGAGCAACAGCGAGGAAGCTATGGTCATGCCCCCTGCCACAAAAGCTCTTCTTGACACAAACCCGCGAGACGCTTCCTTTTGAGCATCCATTGCACAACCCCTTCTTGTTTATGTTGCCTTCTTGTTATGTTGTTTTATTGTTCGTGCCGCACCACTCGGCGCTACGCTCGGCAGCCGCGCCAAGTGCGCTTATTTTCCTACTCCAGCGCTCCAAAATCAACGGAAGAATCATCCCAGTTCACGCTCTCATATACTTTCGTATAAAGAGTTGATTGAAAGCTTAAACGCAACAAGTTGGGTAGCCGTCAAATGGTCTTTGATGTACGACTTTGATCCCAGTCGTTTTGATTATTGTTGCTTCTTTGCGTCCGCGCCCTAGTTTACCTTCGTCCGGCCTTCGTTCGACTTTCATCCGATGGCGGGATCGTTGTGGCGGGATTTTCGTTAAAAGCTGCGAACATTTTGTTTAAGGGCCTATCCACTGGCTCTTTCAGCACGTTAGCGGAGTATAGTGAAAAATTACTAAAAAAAGTTAGCGGTTTAGGCGGAGCGAGAGCTTGAAGGAGGTATCGGGATGCTTTTGACTGGTTCGCGGGTCGTTATGGAGTGCTTGCGCGAACAAGGCGTTGACACGGTGTTCGGATATCCGGGGGGAACCATCATCGATCTGTATGATGCCCTGATCGACTATCCGGAGATCAAGCATTACCTGAGCAGCCACGAGCAGGGCGCAGGCCATGCGGCCGATGGTTACGCTCGCTCCACGGGGAAGGTCGGCGTCTGCTTCGCCACCTCCGGCCCGGGGTGTGCCAACTTGACGACCGCAATCGCCACGGCATACATGGACTCCTCTCCCGTTGTGTTCATCACGTGCAATGTCTCCGAGAAACTTCTTGGCAAGGACACCTTCCAAGAGGTTGACATCACCGGAATCACCATGCCGATTACCAAGTGGAACTACATGGTTCACCATGCGTCGTCCTTGCCTGATGTTTTGCGCGAGGCGTTTGCCATCGCCAGATCCGGTCGTCCTGGACCTGTCTTGATTGACATCGCCAAGAATGCTGCCGTCGAGCTCGTCGATTACGAGTACCTGCCTCGCGAACTGCACCATACCCAAGGCCGTCTCAAGCGCTTGTTGGAACGTCGCACCGCCCAAGATGACCTCAAGCCACCCGAGCCTGTGATGGACGACATCGACAAGTTGGTCGAAATGATCAAAGCATCCGAGAAGCCCCTGGTCATATGCGGAGGCGGCGTTGTACGTGGGCGCGCTGACAAGGAGTTCGGGACGTTTGTCGACAAGATTGACTCTCCTGTTGCCGTTACCCTTATGGGCGCTGGCGGCATCAGCGGCACAAATCCGTTGACGACGGGTATGGTCGGCATGCACGGTTCGCAGGCTTCCAACCAGGCGGTTGCCGGTTGTGACTTGCTTATTGCCGTCGGTTGTCGTTTTTCCGACCGCGTCGCGCTCAATCCAGAGACTTTTGCGGCCCAGGCAAAGATTGTCCAAATCGATATCGATCGTGCCGAAATCAACAAGAACGTCATCACTGACCACCATGTCATCGGCGACGCCGCGCAGGTCTTGGGTCTGCTCAATGAGCGTCTCGAGCAGATGGACCACACGTCTTGGAAGGACTTTGTGTTCTCCCATCCTACGGAGACCGAGTACGACGAAGCTGGTGAGACGCTGACTCCGAAACAGATTACCGAGGTCATCGCTCGTATTTGTCCCGCGAACTCCATTGTCGCCACCGATGTGGGGCAACATCAGATGTGGGCTGCGCAACACCTCCACTACGATTATCCGGGCCAACTCCTCACCTCCGGCGGATTCGGCGCTATGGGTTTTGGTCTCGGCGCGGCAGTGGGAGCCAAGGTGGGCAACCCCGACAAGGTCGTTCTCCACATCACGGGCGATGGCAGCTTCCGTATGAATTGCAACGAGCTTGCCATGGTTCAGGCTTACGATATCCCGGTCATCACCATCGTATTCAACAACGGTGTCTTGGGTATGGTCCGCCAATGGCAATCCCTTGTTTGCAAGGGGCGCTACAGCCAAACCACCCTCGACCGCGGTCCTGATTTCGTAAAGCTCGCCGAGGCCTATGGGCTGAGAGGCGCCCGAGCTACGAACGTCGAAGAGTTCGAGGTTGCCCTTACCGAAGCGCTTGAGTACGGCCATGGTTTCGTTATCGATTGCGCGATTGACAAGGACGAGAAGGTTCGTCCGATGGTCGGCGGCGGCCAAGACATCACGTCGTTCTTGTTGGCGTAGAGGAGGAGCAATAATGACAGAAATCAGGCGTCATTCCATTTCCGCCCTTGTCGACAACGAGGCAGGTGTCCTCTCTCAGGTCGCCCGCATGTTCTCCCGCAAGGGTTACAACATCGAGTCGCTCGCCGTGGGAACGACTGCCGATCCCACGGTCAGCCGCATGACCATCGAGGTGAATACCGACGACCATGGCACCGAGCTTTTGTGCAACCAGTTGTGCAAGCTCATCTTTGTCCACAGCGTCAAGGAGTTGGACCCCGAGAAGAGCATCCGTCGCGAACTCGTGTTGATTAAGGTCAGCACCGAGACCCCTACCGCATGCGATCGCGTCATCCAAATCGCCAACATCTTCCGCGCGTCCATTATCGACGTGTCGGCCACGACGATGACCATCGCCACCATCGGAGAGGAAACCAAAACCTGTGCCATCGTTGAGCTTGTCGACGAGTTCGGTATCTTGGAGTTGGTCCGTACCGGCACGGTCGCCTTGGAGCGCGGCGTGAACACGATTTACGAGGCAACCAAGGAGCGCGGCGAGTTCGATTATGGCAAAAACGTGCTGTAATCTTGTGTTCTCTTGGAAATCGCAGTCGTTTTGTCGTCGTATTTCGCAGCGGTAATATACTAAACTTACTATCGCCTGAAATCAGGATAGGTCTCAACAAGGAGACAGTAGCCTGATAAGGCGTTTTGCGAAGTTGATTGGGTTTTGCGAGTGAGTAGGAGGAGATGCCGTGATTCGACTGGGTGTCTGTTCTGATGGTTGCGACCTGAGCTACGACGCGACCCTGTACGAGTTTCGCCATGAGCGTGAAGTCATTTTCTACGCGGACGTTTTGGAGATGGACCGACGAGGTCTGGTGAGGTGGATGGCGCCGGAACAACGCGATTGGTTCCACCATATCAACCCCACCGACCTTGACGCGTGTAATCGTCGCGCACTCAGTCGCCACGGAGGCGGATTCGAGCGGCTTTCCGCCGCGGAGCAGGTGGCTCTCGACGCGAAGCGCAACGACAGTGTCCTTGAGGGCAAAATCGTAGAAGCCGATCCCGCGGTTGTCCATGCGGTCGTGGAAGAGTTGCGCCAAAGCGGCATGTTGGAACATGTTGGTACGGCGTCCCCATATGCGGGTACGGTGTTACCTGATGGCATGGAGTCCTTAAGCCAATTGCAGCGCCAACCTGGACGCAAGATGACCATGACCGAGCATTATCTAATGCGCAAGATCCTCAAGAACGACGACAAGGAGAAAGCTCGCCGCGAGAAGCATCTTGCTGCCGTCGAACAAAAGATGCAACGTGAATCTCAGCGAGAAGAGAGGAAGCTGAAGAGCAACGCCGATATCCAACGAGCCCAAAAGCGTGTCGTCGACAAGGACAGGGCTGAGGAGAATGCGGTTCGCAGGTACTCCGAGCAGGCTCTCAGCCAATATGCGTCCTACCAGGGAAGGGCGGCCAACGCTGACGAGATGACTGTCGACGAAGCGCTTGACCGAGTTGAGGCCTCTTTGACGCGTATTCCCCATACGGGTGAGTACGCCCCGCATCCTGTAAACGTCGGAAGAGGCGTCCAATATTATGATTCGCAAGGCAATCCAATTCGCCCTGACATTGATGCGGTTAGCCCCGGCAGAAGCCAGGTCGCTTACGGGATGGGCGAGCACGGGATGAGCGCGGAGGAGCGTGCTTTGCGCGAGATGCGCGAGCGCAATCTTGCCGAGCAATCTCGCTGCGTGCAACAATCGGCAAACGTTCCTGGTATGGAGGCCGTCGAAGGGTTTGGTGGCGGAAGAAGATCCAGGAACGCCAAATCGCGTCGAAATGAGGGAGCAAGCATCAACGGCCACGAGGTGAACGCGGACGGAACCATGAAGGACACCACGTTCACCAAGGCCATGGACGGTCTTGGGAGGTTCACCAGCGCCGTCTCCCCGCTCTTCGGCGGCGGCCGAGGTAGTGGCGGCGGTCCTTCGGGAGGCGGAGGTGCCGGCGGAGGCGCCGGCGGAGGTTTCGGCGGCGGCCGCGGTATGGGCGGCTTCTAGCCTGACTAAGGACTTTTTCGCGGACGATCCGCGATTGGAAATAGTGAAAGGAAAAGATAGAAATGGTTCTTGTCGTGTTTGTGGTGATCGTGATCATCGTCCTTTTCGCGCTGGGCATTCGCATTGTGCGTCCGTACCAGCAGGGCGTCGTTGAGCGATTCGGCAAGTTTACGCGCGTTGCGAGCTCCGGATTCCGGTGGATCATCCCGTTTGTTGACCGTATGACCAAGGTTGACATGCGTGAGAACGTCGTTGACGTCCCGCCCATGGAGGTCATTACCAAGGACAACGTCGCGGTTACGGTTGACGCTGTTGTGTACTATCAGGCGCGCGATGCCGTGAAGCTTATCTACAACGTTACGAACTTCTATCTGGCAGCCACCAAGCTTGCCCAGACCAACCTGCGTAACGTTATCGGTGAGTTGACGCTTGACGAGAGTTTGACGAGCCGCGAGCGCATCAACGGCCAACTGCGTGACATCCTTTACGAGGCAACCAACCAGTGGGGTGTCGAGATTGTTCGCGTCGAGTTGCAGCGCATCGAGCCGCCGGCGGATGTCACCAATGCGATGCATCGCCAGATGAAGGCAGAACGCGAGAAGCGCGCCGTCATCCTCGAGGCAGAGGGCGAGCGTCAAGCAGCAGTCGAGCGTGCTGAGGGTGTCAAGCGTTCCTCCATCCTCGAAGCAGAAGGCAAGGCGCAGGCAATCCGTGAGGTTGCTGACGCAGAGAAGGCCCAGCGCATCCTCTTGTCCGAAGGCGAGGCAACGGCTGTCGAGAATGTCTTGGGCCAGTTGCATGAGGCAGATACCGAGAAGTACATCGCGGTTCGCTATGTCGAGAGCCTGAAGGCGATCGCGGACGGCAATGCTACGAAGATTTTCATGCCGACGGAGATGAGTGGGCTTGCTTCTGCTACAGGTGCGATTGGCGAGCTTTTCCAATCCACCAAGACGACTCCCCAGGTCAAGGCCAAGGAAGAAGGTACCGTTCCTCCTCCGCCCGTGGTCTCCTAAGGCCTTTCCTTACCGACCTAAAGAGAAAGCGTCAGTTGCCGCGAACATCTTTCATTGAAATATATTTTCCCTCGTATAGTATTGGAACAAGGGGATTATGTATCCGCTAGGATATATGGTATGCAAATCATAAGATGTAGTAGAAATGCGGGGATGATATGGTTTGGGAAGGTGTTGAGATCAAACCGGAGGTGTATCTCGTTATCGAGGGCAGCCGGGGAAGATGTGTCCTGGATCCTAAAATAGCTCGAGTTTTGGAGCGCGTGGGAAACGGGGAGTGGCTCTATCCTTCCTTCGATAAAGAAGGCATTTCTAGAAGTTGCGGTCACAAGAAGTTGCGTGCAATCGAGGACTCGTTGGGCACGAAGCTCTCCAACGGCAGAAACGGCAGTGGCAGCGTGCTTACCAAGGAAGGCGAACATATTGTGGCTCTCTGGCAGGAAGCGCAAAAGCGCGCAGAAGGCTAATTGTCTAAGACTTAGCAGTTATGTGGGGCGTGTTCCGGGTAGGAGCGCGCCCCTCCTTTTTTGTTGATTTGGGAGAGTTCGGTTGGGAAAAGAGGGCTTTTCTTGGCGTTTGCCCAGATAGGAAGTACAAACTAGATGATGTGGCCATCGATATGACCAGCTTCTACCAGTTGTGTTTTTTGAAGCTTCCAAAGGCTCGTTGTCTTGAGAAAAGATGCCAAACAAGGGATAATGAAATCGACTATGCAAATGCAGCTAAAACGCACGAAAGGCATGATTGCCCATGAGAAGAAACGTAGTCGGGAAAGCCGCCCTTGCACTGGCTTTGGCCTTTGGCGCCGTACCGGCCCAGGCTTTTGCTGATGTTGAGGTGAGCGCTGATACCGAGGCGCTGTTCACAACCGAAGGAACATCGGTCGAAGCCAAGGGAACCTGTGGTTCTGGGGTCGCTTGGGCGTTGAATTCGAACGGCCTTCTCGAGATCAGCGGTACGGGCTCCATGGATGACTACAAGGGCGCTTCCTCCACCCCGTGGTATTCACAGCGCGATCAGGTGAAGGCGGTGCGTATCGCTGATGGCGTAACGTCGATTTCGAACAACGCCTTCGCTGGTTGCGGGTCGCTTACTTCCGTCAAGATCGCCTCATCGGTGACCTCCATAGGCGACGGTGCGTTTTCGGGTTGTTCCTCGTTGGCGTCCATCGAGGTAGAGGAGGGCCTTGAATCCATAGGTGGCAATGCGTTTGCGGGATGCAGTTCTTTGAGCGTTATGAGGATTCCCACAACGGTGACGACGGTTGGAGCTCTCGCGTTTAACGGTTGCACAAAGCTCGAGCGTTTTGAGGCTGGTACGGGAAGCGCAACGGTTCACACCGAGACCGGCAGGGAGCTCATTTCTCCCGACAACGAACTCGTTGCCTATGCGAATTGGAGCGACTACGGATATACGGTCCCCGCCTCGGTCACTTCCATCAGCGAGAGTGCGTTTTCTGGGAGTACCCAGCTTGTCTCTGTGAAGTTGTCCGATAACACCACCACAATTGGAAAAAACGCTTTTGCCAATTGCGCATCGTTGGTCTCTGTCGAAATGGGTGGCGTAGAAACCATCGGTTCCTCCGCCTTTGCGGGTTGTACCGCTCTCGCTTCCGTGGAGATCTCCTCGACAACGAACACCCTCGATTCCTTTGCTTTTGCGGGGTGCACCTCGCTTACCTCCCTCGTTCTCCCGGACTCGGTCGAGACAGTGGGAGATAGCGCGTTCTATCAATGCAGAGCACTTGCTTCCGTTGACATCGGCAAAGGTGTGGCCACAATTGGATCGTCTGCGTTCGCCGGGTGCGAATCCCTCAAGAAGTTCACGGTCGCTCAAGGCAATGCCGCGTTCCACACGGCCAACAATCGCGAGCTTGTGACCACCAAGAACGAACTCGTTGCCTACGCGAATGCCAGCGGCGATACGTATGCGGTCCCCTCCTCGGTGACCTCAATCGGCGAAGAGGCGTTTTCGGGATGTACGGCGTTGAACCTCGTTAACATTCCCGATTCGGTAGGATCCATCGGCGCCTCGGCTTTTTACGGATGCACCGCGCTGACCGCCGTGGAGGTTCCGTCTTCGGTCACCTCTATCGCCCCTGCTGCTTTCTATGGATGCACAGGTCTTACCATCGTCAAGATCGATGACGGCGTTGTGTCTATCGGTTCTGATGCCTTCCGTGGGTGTAGCGCCCTTACATCGATCGAGATTCCCTCCTCCGTGGGCTCCATCGGCGCCGGCGCATTCTCCGGATGCGAGAAGATGACGTCCGCGAAACTTGCGGAGGGAGTGCGTTTTCTCGGCAACGAGGCGTTTCAGAATTGCTCGTCTTTGAGCACGGTGGAGATTCCCTCCACCACCGACCAAATCGGCTCCTCGGTGTTTTATGGATGCGCGAAACTCTCGCTGTTTGCGATGAGCGAAGACAACGCCACGTACAGGACCGAGACCGGCCGAGAGTTGATCTCCTCTACCAACGAACTCATCGCCTACGCGAACGCAAGTGGCGCGACATACACCGTCCCGTCTTCGGTTGAGTCCATTGCCAACAGCGCTTTCTACGGGTGCACTTCTCTTGGTTCTATCGAGGTCTCTGGCAGTGTCAAGACCATCGGCAACAACGCCTTCTATGAGTGCACCGCGTTGACAACCGCAAAGTTGGACAGCGGGGTTGAGAGCGTCGGCAACAATGCGTTCCGCAATTGCTCCTCCCTTGTATCCATCGAGATTCCTGCGACGGTGACCTCAATCGGGTCCGCGGCTTTCTATGGTTGTTCCTCCCTCTCGCAATTCACCGTGTCGGGAGGTAACTCCTCGTATCGCACGGTGACCGGCCGAGAGTTGATCTCCTCCCGTAACGAGCTCGTTGTCTACGCGAACGCCAGCGGTTCCACTTACACGATTCCATCCCAGGTCACAACCCTTGGCAATAACGCATTTAGCGGTTGCTCGTCTTTGACCTACGTGGGGATTCCCTCCTCGGTCACCTCTATCGGCTCTTCGGCTTTCTGGGGATGTTCTGGCTTGACCTCGTTGGACATCCCCTCGTCTTGCACGGCCATCGGCAACAACGCCTTCTATGGGTGCACCGGTCTCGAGACGCTGAGCCTTGGCAAGGGTGTCAAGACCATCGGCGACAACGCCTTCCGCAACTGCACGTCCCTGGTGTCGGTGGATATGCCGACCTCCATCACCTCTCTTGGTGCGGCATCTTTCCGTGGGTGCACATCGTTGGCGGAGGTGAATTTCCTTGGCAACAAGCCGACGATTTCCGATACTGCATTTACGGGCGACTCGCTGACTGGCTACTATCTGTTCGGGCGCAGCGGGTGGACCGACGATGCCCTTGTCGGTTACGGCGGCGACATCTCTTGGTACGGATACCATGAGTGGGGTAATTGGGCGACTGTCACCTCCGAGACCTGTACGGAGGATGGCATCCAACAGCGGACGTGCTCGGTGTGCGGCGAGACCGACGAGCGTTCTATTTCCGCAACGGGACACAGCCTCGTGTGGTCGTCGGGTTATGACGCCACTTGTGAGACGGAGGGTCTCACCGAGGGCGCGACGTGCTCGGTGTGTGGAACGGTCGTGTATGAGCAAGAGGTGATTCCTGCTCTTGGCCATGACTATGTCGGGACGGTTACCAAGCTTCCCACCTGCTACGAGGAGGGAGTGCTTACCTATACCTGCACACGCAATGCGGCCCATACCTACACGGAACCCATTGCCATGGTTGAGCACACATGGGGCGAGTGGGTCGAGATTAAGGCTCCGACGTATACCGAGGAGGGTGTCGCTGAGCGCACCTGTACCGTTTGCGGTGCAACCGAGCAACAGGCTATCCCGCGCGATCCTGCCGGTGCCCAGATGTTCGCCACTGGTCTTTACGTTGAGATCCTCGATCGCGCACCGGACTCCGACGGCTTGGAGTACCAAGTTGAGGCTTTGATGGAGGGTTGGCCTGCATGTGATATCGTCGTCAACTTCTTCAACTCGGATGAGTTTGCGCAACGCGGTCTCGACACCTACGACACGGTCGCTGTCGCCTATCGCGCCATCCTTGAGCGCGAGGGCTCTGAAGAGGAGATCCAATGGTGGGTTGACTTGGTGGACGCCGAGGGCATGAGCGTCGAGGACCTCGCCATGAGTTTGTGTGACTCCGACGAGTTCAACGACATTTGTGACTATTACGGTCTCGTTAGCGGTACGAGGTAAGCACCTCGATCGCCTCCGAACCTTTGTGTGATGTGTGCCATACGATTTGGCTACCTAGTTGGGGACTGACTCGTGTTGGGGGCTGACTCTTGTTAGAGTCGGCCCTCTTCTCCTTTACCACCAGCTTTTCCTCTATACTGGGAAGGCTGCACAAACAACGAAAGGAATCCCGTGCCTGACTACTCGGAACAAATCGCATCCAGGCGTACGTTTGCCATCATTTCCCACCCCGACGCGGGCAAGACCACTCTTACCGAGAAACTGCTTTTGTATACGGGAAGCATTCAAACCGCAGGTTCGGTCAAGGGTAAGGGTGGTTCGCGCCAGGCAACGTCCGATTGGATGGATATCGAGAAGGAGCGCGGAATCTCTGTCACCTCCTCCGTTTTGCAATTCACCTACGGCGGTAAGTGTGTCAATATCCTCGACACCCCGGGCCACCAAGACTTTTCCGAGGACACGTATCGTACGCTCATGGCTGCTGACGCGGCGGTCATGGTTATCGACGGCGCGAAAGGTGTTGAGGCTCAGACCAAGAAGCTTTTCCAGGTTTGCACCCTTCGCCACATCCCGATTTTCACGTTTGTCAACAAGTGCGACCGCGAGATACGCGATCCCTTTGAGCTCGCGGAAGAGATCGAGGAGGTCCTCGGAATCAACACCTATGCCATGAATTGGCCTATCGGCAACGGTCGTGATTTCCGCGGAGTGTTCGATCGAAACACGCGTACCGTCCTCGCGTTCCAAGGCGACGGGCGCGCCAATGCCGAGAAGAAGGTCAGCGAGATTGAGGTCTCGTTGGGCGATGCGGCCTTGGATGAGATCATCGGCGAGACGAACCACCAAACCCTTATGGAGGATGTGGAGTTGCTTGATGGCGCCGGCGATGAGTTCGATCTCGACGCCGTGCTCAATGGCAAGCTGACCCCCTTGTTCTTTGGTTCTGCGCTTACCAACTTCGGTGTTGAGCCCTTCTTGCGTGAGTTCCTCAAGTTGACTCCGACCCCGCTTGAGTATACCGACACCCTCACGGGGGAGAAGGTGGACTCGCTGCGTGACGAGTTCAGCGGCTTTGTGTTCAAAATCCAGGCAAACATGGACAAGAACCATCGCGACCGTATCGCCTTTGTGCGCATTTGTTCTGGCAAGTTCGAGCGTGGTATGGACGCTTTTCATATGCAGGGCGGAAAAAAGATCAAGCTTGCAACCGGCACGTCCATGATGGCTGATGACCGCGCTATCGTGGACGAGGCCTACGCCGGAGACATCGTCGGTCTGTTCGATCCAGGCATCTTCTCCATCGGAGACACCCTTTGCGGTGGCAACCTTCGCGTACAGTATCCGGCGATTCCCACGTTCACCCCGGAGATCTTTGCTCGCATCACCCAGGTCAACACCATGAAGCGCAAGCAGTTTGTTAAGGGTATGGAGCAACTTGCCCAAGAGGGCGCCATTCAAATCTTCCGTGAGCTTGGTATGGGCATGGAGAGCGTTATCGTCGGCGTTGTCGGCGTCTTGCAATTTGACGTCTTAGAGCGTCGCCTTAAGTCCGAGTACGGCGTTGAGGTTCGTCGTCAACCTCTCGGCTATTCCGAGATACGTCGGGTCCTCAACGACCCCAACGAGTTCGATATCGCAAAGGTCCATTTCGCGTCCGATACGATGCGCGTGGAGAATTGGCGCGGCGAGCGACTTTTGCTCTTCTCCAACGAATACAACGTTCGTTGGGCGCAGGAAAAAAACCCCGAGATGAAGCTCTCCCCGTTTGGTAACGTCACGTTCTAGGAAACGTTCTAGGGGAGATAATCGTTTTGTAACCGTTTGGCTTCTTGGTGGTATTCGCCAGAAAGGGAAGGTTCCTCATGCGACTGTTAGACACGCCCGTTTGTGACCCGTTTTTCATGGGAGAGAAACCCGTGGTGGTTATCAAGGTCAGTGGGTTTGACAACCCTATCAAGATTGAGCTTGATCCCAAGGCGGCACCCATTACCGTGTCTTATTTTCTCACGTTGGTGAACCAGGGATTTTATACGGGGACCAAGTTTCATCGTGTTGTTCCTGGCTTTTTGGCACAAGGAGGAGATCCCACGGGTACGGGCGACGGTGAGACCGATTGCTACGTCAAGGGCGAGTTTGCCGCCAATGGCGTTAACAATCCTCTGACACACGAGCCGGGAACCATCTCCCTTGCGCGCCAGGAGGGTTATGACACGGCTTCTTGCCAGTTCTTCCTCTTGGCCAACGAGGTGTCCTTCATGGACGGCGAATATGCCGCTTTTGGTCATGCCATTGAGGGTCTCGATGTCATTGAGGAGATGTGTATACAAGACACCAATCCCGATGAGTCTCCCGTAACGCCTCTTGTCATGGAGCAAGTCTACGTGGAGCGCTAGGCGTGCGGAGCGCTTAACGCTGGTGGCGCGGGCCGACGTGGAGCGCTAGACGCCGCGCCACTTAGCGCAAGCGGCGCGGGCTGCTAACCTTGTCGAGGTCTCCTCTAGTCCAGAAAGTCTTCGTTGATGGTGAGGTTGTAGGTTTGCGCGATGGCGCGCAACCCCTCGTCGGAAATGGTGTTGGGAAACTCGTCCGAGCCTCCGTTCAAGGCAACGGCCTGGGCATAGATGCGGGCGGATTTCTCGACGGTGTGCATGAGGCCGAAGGCGGAGTCAAAGTCAGAACCACTGCAGAACAGGCCATGTTGGGCCCAAATGACCGCGTCGTAGGTGCGCATCTGCTCGCATGTTGCCAAGGCAATCTCGCGTCCGCCGGGGACCATCCAATCGATAATCCCGATACCCATGGGGATAGCGATGATGCATTCGGTCATCGCCTTCCAAAGGGCGCGGGTGACGGTGCGGGCATCGAGAGGCATGATCTTGGACAGGGCGATGACGGTTTCGGGGTGAGCGTGGTAGAGCACGCGACATTCGCCGTTTGTCGCGTCCGCTCGCACGCTGTGAATCATGAAATGGCTTGGAAATTCGCTGGTGGGATGACCGCCGTCGCGCAATCCCCAAACGATGCGCCACGCGTCGCCTTCGGCGTTGATCTCGACGATTCCTACGTTGTATGCAGGATCGAGCTGAACATTACGCAGGTAACGACCGGCACCCGTGGTCACGAAATACGCACCACGAAGATTGTCGGCTTGAACGCCCATGCTCGTCCAACAAGTTCCGCTCTCGTCGAAGAAAGGCTTGCAGGACTCGATCTCCTTCTCTGTCATGCGGTAGGTGAGGTTCCCACCGTTGCGCTCATGAAAACCCATGTCCCACCCGTCGGTGCACATGCGGATAAAGCCGCGCATGAACGCCTGTTGCTCGATGGCGACTCCCGAGACCGCTCCTGATACGACATCGGTGGCTTTCGTCGCGCCCTTCTCCAACACATCAAGCGCGTCATTGAAAAAACTCATGGGAATCGCCCTTTCTTTTTGTTCGCAAGTGTTTTTCAAAGTGTAGTCGAAGGCGGGCCTCGCAAACGATGCTTCCTCGAATCCCTTGAATCGACAAATTTGAACCGATAGCAAAAGCTTATAAGCGATGGGTTATTTGTATCTGCATTGTGACCTATACTGGAGGGCACGCGATTTTTGGAGAGAGAGCATGAAGAGATCACAAGAACAGATTGAGCAAAGTCCAAAGGAGACCCATCTCAGCAAGGATGCTGATAACGGCCCCGATCGATCACACGGAAACGAAAAGACCAGGCGCATGGGCACGGCCTCGGTGCCAAGGCTGTTGTTGGAGTTCGCCATCCCCTCGATTGCTGGTATGCTCGTCAACGGTCTGTACAACGTCATCTCGGCGGCTTTTCTTGGTCAAGCTGTCGGTTCGGTAGGTCTTGCCGTCACAACTGCTTCATTTCCCATCTCTATCGTGTTTATGGCTTTGGCCATGCTTGTGGGCAATGGGGGAAACGCTCTTGCCGCCTTGCGTTTGGGGGAAGGGCGTCGAGATGATGCTGAGTTGACCTTGGGAAATACCGTGACGTTGGCGATCATCATCGCGCTTGTTGTCGCGGTGTTCACCTCCATCCCGCCCTGTATGGACCTCTTGTTGGTACTTGCCTCGGCCTCCGATTCCAGCATCAGCGAAGGAACCCGTATCTACGTTTGGATCCTCTCCATTGGAGTTATCTTCCAAATTGTTGGATTTGGTATCAACAATTTTATTCGTACCGCAGGCGCTCCTAACCGAGCTCTTTTGACCATGGTCGTCGGTGCGGTTGTTTGTGTTATTCTCAACTACCTGTTTGTCATGGTGTTGGGTTGGGGTATTCCCGGTTCGGCCTTGGCGACGGTTATTGGCGAAGGAGTCTCCTGCGTATCGGTCCTTTGGTATTTCTTGTTCACCCCTGGTGTTCCCATGCAAATCAAGGCCCGTTGCATGAGGTTGGACAAACGCGTTGTGAGGGAGATTGTGGTTTTGGGCACTGCAAGCTTCCTGCTTCAAATATGCGCCTGCATCTCCAATCTCATCGTCAACCACCAACTCGTTGTGTTTGGCTCCATGGCCGCCATCGGTTCCCAAAACGCCATGGCCGCCATCGGCGTCGTCAACCGTTTGGCCGGCATTGCGTTCATGCCCATCATCGGCGTCTCTGTGGCAGCCCAGCCGATTCTCGGGTTCAATTATGGTGCGGGGAAGATCGCTCGCGTTCGCAAGACCATCGGCTTTGCCATCTTGTATGCGGTCATCCTTGGAACGTTGCTTTGGGGGATCACGCGCCTTTGGCCTTATGAGATCGTCGGCCTGTTCGGCGTCACGGAGGATCTGCTTGACCTGACGGTATTCGTGCTTCACGTCCAGATGCTGCTCATGCCAGTCATTGGTTTGCAAGTCTGCACGTCAAACTACTTCCAAGCGACGGGGCAACCTGTTAAATCCATCGCGATCTCCCTCACGCGACAAATTTTGTTCCTTATCCCGGCTCTTCTTTTGTTGCCGGTGGTGCTCCCGACGGTCATGGATGTCGATGGTCTCTATGCGCTGTTCTTCTCGTGGCCGCTCTCGGACTTCTTGGCGGTGTTTACCTCTTTGGCCTTCCTCATTGTCGAGATTCGTCGCCTTGGCCGCTTGGAGCGTGGCGAGGTGTCCGATCGCTTTGCCACCCACGCGCACTGAGTTACGAGAGGTTTGTCCTAGCGTCTTACCCGACGTTGAGCCCGGTTGCGGGATCGACGCCAAGGACTATGTTCATGTTTTGGATGGCGGCGCCCGATGCGCCCTTTCCGAGGTTGTCAAAACGGGACACGCAGAGAATGCGGTCCTCGTTACCCACGACCGTAACTTCCATGTCATCGCGACCGCTGTAAGCAAGTGCTGACATAAAACCGTCCTCGTCGGCTTTTTCGACGTAGTGGACAAGACCCGATTGGTAGACGGATGCGTAGGTGGCCTTGACGTCCTCAATCGTCTTTCCTGCGCAAAGGTTCTCAGGAAACAGCGTGACGACAACCTCCATGCCCGCATAGTAGGGGGCGATCACCGGCATGAACGCGGGGGTCTTCTCAAGACCGCATACCTTGACCATCTCGGGGATGTGCTTGTGGGTCTGGGCGATGCCATACATGCGAGGAGCTTGGAGCATGAGGTCGGCAGGAATGACCGAGCTCGATGATGCCCCGTCGAAACCGGTGCCAGGATTGAGGGTAGCGCCTTCCTCGTATTGGGCGATCCCCTTCTTACCGGCACCGGAATAGCCCGTGAGGGACATAGAGGTCAGGCGCGTGTCTGCGCGAAGTACCCCCGCGCAAACCAAGGGCGCTATAAGCGACACGAACCCAGAAGCGTGGCAACCGGGGTTGGCGATACGCTTCGAGGATTTGATGTCGTTTTCAAGTCCATTGATCTCAGGGAAACCGTAAACCCAATTGTCGTTGACGCGATGTGCGGTTGACGTATCGATGAGGACGGTGGTATCGCTTTCGAGCAGCTCGACGGCCTCGATGGAAGCTGCGTCGGGCAGACACAGGAAAGCGATGTCAGCTTCGTTCAGAAGTCGCTGACGCTCATGCGGGTCTTTGCGAAGCGCGGGATCGATATGGATGATCTCAAGGTCGCCTCGCTCTGCCAGACGCTCATGGATGCGCAAACCAGTAGTGCCGGCCTCGCCGTCAATAAAAATCTTTGTCATCGGTATGACTCCCTGCTAACTTGAGCTGCTCGACTCGCTTGGTTAGTTTAAGCTGCTCGACTTGCTTGTGGTGAGGTAGATCGTGGATCCGGAGCTCGCAGTGCCAGTCGGGGTCTGGTCGGTGACGACGGCGGTTGCGCTTGTGTCGCCGCTGATGACCACGACAAAACCGGCGCTCTCAAGGACGCTTTGCGCCTGGGAGGCGGTGTAGCCGATGACGCTGGGAATGGCGATTTTCTCCTCGCCGCGGCTGACATAGATAGTGACTTCGCTACCGGCGTCTGCCTTGCCGGGGGTAGGAGATTGCTTGTAGACGTATCCCTCGTCGACGGTGGCGCTGTAGCCACGTTCGATGGAGACCGTGAACCCGGCATCCTTGAGCGCGGCAATCGCTTCTTCCTCGTAATAGTTCACGACGTTGGGAACATCCTTTTTCTCGACGCCGAGGGAGAGGACATATTCAACGGTAGAGCCCTTGGATACGGTCTTGCCCGAAGCGGGACTTTGGGATGCGACCTTGTTCTTCTCGACCGTGCTCGAATACGCAGCGGTGCCGGCAACAGCGTTCAACCCGACTTTCTTAAGCGCTTCCTTGGCCTCATCTGCTGTCATGCCTTGCAGGTTGGGGACAGTGACCGATTCCGCGCCTTGGCTGATGACGAGATTGATTGCCGTTCCGGAGGCGCTCTTCAAGCCGCCTTCGGGCGTTTGGCTGATAACCTTGCCCGATTCGATCGTTTCGCTATAGGAGTAGGTAATGGTGCCGAGCGTAAAGCTTGAGCTCTTGATTTCCGCTCGCGCCTCCTGCTCGGTCATGCCGACAAGGTTGGGGACGGTTTCTTTGGTGTTGGAGCCAAGCATGGCGTAGGCGATGCCTCCGATGATGGCAATCACAGCGATGATGGCGACGATGATGCCGATGGTCTTACCGGCACCACCTTTTGACTTCTTCTTTTCCTCTTCTTCGGGCGCGCTCTTGGTGGAGACGGGATTCACCGTTGTGACCGGGCTCATGACCTGGGTGCCAATGGCGGGCGGGACATTGTTGATGTAGCCAGTCTCGGCGGCTGCAAAAGAGGAGATCGCCGACACGGGGCGTCCCATGAGGAATTCGTTAAGCGCCTTGCGCATCTCCATGGCGGAGTGGAAGCGGGCGTTGGGGTCCTTTGCCATAGCCATCATGATGATGGCTTCCAAAGACGGGTCGATGTCCGGCTTGATGGACCGAGGAGGAGTGGGGATCTCGCTTACTTGCTTGAGGGCGACGCTGACGGCGTCGGGGCCGTCAAAGGGAAGTCTTCCCGTGACCGCTTCGTACATGACGACGCCCAAGGAGTAGATATCGGATGCCGGGGTCAAATCCTTGCCCTGAGCCTGCTCGGGGCTGATGTAGTGGGCCGTACCCAAGACGCTGCTGGTCTGCGTGAGGCTGGCGCCCTTTGCGCGCGCGATGCCGAAGTCCATGACCTTGGCGTTGCCGTCAGGCTGAATCATGATGTTTTGCGGCTTGATGTCACGGTGAATGATGTCGTGGCTATGGGCGACGGACAATGCAGCGGCGACTTGGCTTCCGATCTCGGCGACCTTGCGCTGGTTGATGGCGCCGCGCTCCTTGATACCGGTTTTGAGGTCGGATCCGCGCACGTACTCCATGACGATGTAGTAGGTGTCGCCGTCTTGGCCCCAATCGTAGATGCTTACGATATAGGGGCTTTGCATGGCAGCAGCCGACGCCGCCTCTTGGCGAAATCTTCTGGTGAATGTCTCGTCGTTGGCATATTGCGGCAACATAACCTTCACGGCCACGATGCGGTCCAAGACATTGTCTCGGGCGCGATACACCTCTGCCATTCCGCCTATGCCGACGCGATCAATGATCTCATAACGATCGTTGAAAACTTTGCCTGTAATGCTTCCGGTCACGTTTTAGCTCCTTTTGGTCACATTTAAGGGCAATCCTGTATTTTTCATTGTCCCCACAGAATACCCCATTGTCTCGTCTGTTGATTAATCCATTTGCCTAAAATGCAAAATCGACGGATATTGAACCTCGATGTCACACATGGCTTTATCGCAAAAGCCTTCTTTTTTCCCTTATCCAACGATCACTCCTTGGGCTTCAAGCGCCGCGATGAACACCGGGCGCGATTTGCCTACGGCGTTGGTACTCTTCTCCAACACCATGGCGACGACGACGTTGGCGTTATCCGCGGGTGCCATGCCCACAAACCAACTGTCATCTTCGGTTTCCGTCGCCTCGGCGGTACCGGTCTTGCCAGCGACTTGGATACCGTAGTCGTAGAGGCTTACGGCGGTGCCGGTGCCAGAATTGACAACTCCCTTGAGGACGTCTCGAACGCGTTCCGCGGTGGTGGCGCTGATGGCCGAGTACAACTTCGTTGCCGAAGTGACGGAGCTGGCCACGCCGTCGGTGTTGTATACGCTTTCGACGAGATAAGGTTTCATGATGGTGCCGTTGTTGGCGATTGCGCAACCAACCATAGCCATCTGCAGGACCGTGGCACGGGGGCCTCTGCCTTGGACATTGTTGTTGTGGTTGTTGACCGGCATGCCTGCTGCTGCCCACGCGACTTCCCAGTCGGTGCAGTCATCGGGGTTGTACATGAGACTTGTCGCAAGTTCGAGGTCAAAGTCGAAATTGTTGTCGAACCCGAATTTGTCGGCGCCTTCGGCGAGGGATCTTGCGCCAATCAACAGACCGAGCTGGCCATAGACCGTGTTCGACGAAAGCTCGGTGGCGCGCCTCAGCGTGATCGTTCCATAGTTGTAGTCATTGAAGTTGTTGACCTCCGCTCCGCCGAGTTCCATCGTGCCGGGAGAGTTGAAGGTGTCGCTTTCGTTCGCAACGTTGTTCTCGAGCGCAACGGAGAGGGAGACCATCTTGAACGTGGAGCCGGGGGCATAGGTGGTCTGAATCGCGCGGTTGACAAACGTGCCGTCTGCGACGCTCGTCTCACCGGAATAGATCGACTCGAACTCGGAAGCGTCGTAGGTCGGAGAGGACGCCATGGCCAAGACGGCACCGGTGGTGGGGTCGATGACGACACATGCGCCGACTTCGCCTTCGAGAGCCTCCTCGGCGGCTTTTTGGATCTTGGAGTTGATTGTCAGCTTCACGCTGTTGCCGGCGGTGGTTGTACCCGCCATGGAGTTGATGACGTCTTCCCATGTTGCGAAGCTCTTTTGGCCTTGGAGTATCTCGTTGCACGTCGCCTCGATGCCTGCGGTACCGTAGCGCGTGGAGCAATAGCCGACCACGTGGGATGCGAGGGTTCCTGCAGGATAGACGCGCTCATAGGTTTGGGTTTGCTCGTTGTAGACGCTTTGGGCCAACACCACGCCGTCGTAGGTGGAGATTGTTCCGCGTTGGGAGTTCTCGGTCTTGGCAATGGTGTGGTTGTTGTCGGCGCGTGATTGGATCTCACTGGCGCTGACGACCATGATGTTGGTGAGTTGCACAACAAGGACGACGAACAGGATCGAGAACACCATCAGCGTTCCCGTCAGGCGTTTTCCGAGGGAAACGCGGCCAAGGATGCTATTGCTGAGCAGGCCGGTTTGGTGCAATTCCTCGCCAGACTCGGCGCTCTCGTCTCCGCAACGGAGCAACAGGCCGACAATCATGAGGCTGGCAAGCAGGGATGAGCCGCCTTGGCTCATGAAGGGAAGGGTCAGGCCTGTCAGGGGGATGACGCGGGTAACGCCGCCGACGATGATGAACGCCTGAAGGGCGATGATGGTTGTAAGGCCGGTGGCCATAAGGGAGGAGACGTCGCTTTTCGCGCGGGATGCGGTGAGAAATCCGCGGATCGCGAAGCTGAGGAACAACAACAATACGCCCGCGGCACCCAAAAGGCCCGTCTCCTCGGAGATTGCGGCAAAGATGAAGTCGCTGGCCACAACGGGGATGAGGTCGCACAGGCCGCGGCCGATTCCGACGCCGAACAAGTCTCCGTCAGCCATGCTGTATATCGCCTGCACGAGTTGGTAGCCTCCGTCTTCGGAGTAGGCGAAGGGGTCAAGCCACGTTTGGACACGAACTTGGACATGGCTGAAGAGTCCGTACAGGAAGACGGCCGCAATGGCCGCGAGGCCCAAGGAGACGACAAGGTAAAACTTCTTTCCGGTCGCCACGTACAGCATGACGACGAACACGGCGAAGAACACCAAAGCGCTGCCGAGGTCCTTTTCGAAGATGACCACGATAAGTGCCATGCCCCACATGAGGAGCAGGGGCAAAATGGCGCGTAGGTCAGGTAGGTGGACCGGGCCGATCTTCCAAGTGAAGACAGAGAGCATCTCGCGGTTTTGGGCAAGGTAGCTTGCCATGAATACGACGATGAACAACTTTGCAAACTCGCCCGGTTGGACGCTCAACGGACCAAGGGTCAGCCAGATGCGGCTGCCGTAGTTCTCGGTTCCGATGAACGGAAGCATAGGAGAAAGCAAAAGAAGCACGCCAACTATGATGAACGTGTATTTGTAGTTCGCGAGCCTGTCGAGGTTTCGTACGGCAATGAGGACGACAATCATCGCCGCGATGCCGCAGAACAACCAAAGGACTTGGCGGGGCGCGTCATCAGGGGCAAGTCTCGTTACGAACGCGATGCCGATGCCCGCCAACACGAAGGTGATGGGCAACAGGCCAGGGTCGGCATTGGGGGCGAACTTGCGCACGGCGAAATGTGCCGCGAAGAACGCGACGAAGAGGCCGACAGGCACACCGATCGACTCCAACCCCAAGGTGTTGCCTTGGGTGAGTGCCAACATGGCAAACAGGAGGATGACGATAGGGGCGGCTACGACAAGGAGCAGCAGTTCGAGGTTTCTACGAGTCATTACTCAGATACCGCCTCGTCATTTTGTTGCGCAGAGGTCGATGCCTCGTCCTTGTCACTCGGCGCAGGGACGCTCTCGTTCTTTTGCTCGGTTTCGACCTGCTTGTCGGAGGTGCTCTCCGTGTTTGTTCCGGGGCTTGGGGTTTGTTGTGTGCTCTTGACCTCGTTGCTCCATTCGTTGATGAGGTTGTAGGCCGCCTCGATGCTGTCGCAAGGCTTGCCGCCGGATTTGATGTCGTTTACAGGCGTGGTCAACGCGGGGACCTTTTCCATCTCGGCGAGGGTGAGGTTCGAGGTGTTGCCAAATACCTGCTCCTGGACGTTTGTCCAAAGCCAAGGCTCAACCGTTCCGCGATAGACGGCGATGTGTCCCGTGTCGTCGGTCCCGACGAAATAGGAGTTGTTCGCCTTCCATGTGACCCAATAACCGGTACCGGCGAAGACGCCGATCAAGAGAAGAATGATGAAGGCTGCCATCAGTTTGGTCTTGATGGCGATCTTGCGACGATTTCGTGGGGCCGCACCCTCGATGTCGACGACGATGACGGTCACATTGTCGAGGCCGCCAGCGGCAATTGCCTCGTTGACCAAAACCGACGCGCAATGTTGCGGCTCAGAGAAGCGCGCCATGATCTCTTCGATTTGGGCGTCTTCGATCATTCCCGATAAGCCGTCGGAGCAAAGGAGCAGGCGATCGCCGGCGGCGACGTTGAGCTCGTAGATGTCCGGACGGGTGTTTGGGGATGTTCCCAAGGCGCGCGTGATGATGGAGCGGCTCGGATGGACGCGGGCCTCCTCTGCCGTGATCTGTCCCGCTTCGACCATGTCGGCGACGAGGCTGTGGTCGCGGGTGATTTGTTGGAGCTTTCCGTTGTGGAGAAGGTAGGCGCGGGAGTCACCGACTTGGGCGACAAGCATGCGTTCTCCCTCAATCATGGCAGCAGTACAGGTTGTCCCCATGCCTTCCCGCCCGCGACCTTCGGAAGCGGCGGTAATGATTGCCTCGTTAGCGGCTTCAACGGCCTTTGAGAGGGCTCTTGCATCAAGCGTTTGAGGAGCAAGCTTTGCAAGTACTTGCGTGGCTATGTCGGACGCCACCTCGCCGGCGGCGTGTCCTCCCATGCCGTCACATACGGCGAACAGCGGCGGGATGACGACTAGGCTGTCCTCATTGTGCTCGCGAACGCAACCGACATCGGTGCGGCTGCCGAAGCGTGATGGGGACAAGGATTGTTTTCGAGGGTGAGCCATTAGCTTAACCTTACTCGCATAGCCACGTCGCCAACGCGGACCACGTCGCCGTTGGCGCATGCGGTCGGTTGGACCACGGGCTGATTGTTGATGGTGGTTCCGTTGGTGGAGCCGAGATCTTCGACAAATAGGTTGTTGCCCATGAGGGTGAAGCGGGCGTGGCGGGCCGAGACGTAGGAGGCGCCGATGACGATATCCGCCTCGGGGCTGCGGCCGACGATGACGGGACCGCGCACAGACAAGGATATGCCACGCAACTCTTTCGGGCCCTTTTCGACCGTGACGGACCAGGTCTTTTCCTTCTTGCGCTGACCACGCACCAATCCGACGCCCGTCTTCATAATTGCGAAGAGGAACAAAAACAGTAGCGCCACAAACAAAAGGCGGCCGACTAATAGGGTTTGATCAATCATGTATAAGCCTGCTTACTCGTTCGGGGTCTCGCTATTTCGTGGAGAACACGTAGTCGGTGAGACCCATGGTGAGGCGATCGCCCTCGATTAGGGCAACGGGTTGGTGAATCGTCTCGCCGTTGACTTGCGTACCGTTTTTGGACCCAAGGTCTCTGACGTACCACGCGTTGCCGCGACGGTAAAACTCAGCATGTCTGCGGCTTGCGTTGATGTCGGGGATGATGATGTCGCTCTCGTTGGCGCGTCCCGCGACCAGGGGGCTTGCCTGCAAGAGGTGGGTACGGTTGTTGGTGATGTCGTCAAGGCGTGCCGTGGTGAGTCGGGGCTCATCATCAAGGGCAATCGTCTTGGGTGGGACAGGGGGAACGTCGAGTCCAGATACGACGGAGTTGGCGGCAGGGGCCACGGTTTGCGGTGCGAAGGGATCGAGAGTGTCCTCGTCGCCGGAGGCGCCAAAAGAGATTTCGTCATAGGTGGGTTCGTCGTAGGGGGACGTGGGACGACCCTTCGCGACTTGCGCGGGGCTGGCAATGCCATAGCGCTCCATCTCCTCTTGGCGGAGCTGTTTGATGATGGTGGAAGCGACGACTTCGGCTATGACGTCGAATCGTCCGCGTTTGAGGTTGCTGTCGACAATGAAGCGTACGAGGGGTTGGCCGTCCATGTACAGGCCTTCCCGGGTTGCCGCCGCCTTGAGGCAGGTCTCAATTTCTCCCGAGAGTGTCGGATAGAAGCTGAAAAGGTTTTGGTCGTCGCTGCCGTTGACCAAGACGGTATAAAGGGTTGGCGCGTACTCCTTGCCGACGCCAACCATCTTGTTGCGCATCATTTGACGTTCGCATCTTTTCGAGATCTGAACAGGGGAGATGGGGGAGTGGGACAGGCTTCCTGCCGCACCTTCGACCGCGTCTTCCATCTTGTTCTCGAAACGAGACAGGAAACCCATGGATGCTCCTTTTCAGCTACGTTTGCGCTGCGCTCGGTTGGGCGCTGGGGTGTTTCTCATCCGGTCCAAAATCTCGCTTTTGGACACGAGACTTTAACTAATACATTCTCGCACAAAGCCCCCTGTCGTGCCATAGGTGCACATAATTGACACGCTGCGCGAGGGGTTCGTGGAGGTTTGTGGGGCTCGTGAGATTCGTGGGGCTCGTGGGGTTTGGTGGGTTCGAGGGTTTCGTGGGGAACTCCGTGCGCACCGTTTGAGGGGCGACGTGGTAGTCTTTCGCTTGCGACTATTTGAGATGGAAGAGAGGGTTGACTATGGATGACAGGGGCTACAAGGCGGTATTGTTCGACCTCGATGGGACCCTCATCGACACCTACGAGTTGATTCTTAGTTCCATGCGCTATTCCACCCGTACAACCCTGGGTCGGGAATTCTCCGATGAAGAGCTCATGTCTTTGGTGGGAACCCCTCTCGACGACCAGATGGTCTACTTTGCCGGCGGAGACAAGAGGCTGGGTGTGGAGTTGGCCGCCGTGTATCGAGAGCACAACGAACGCGTGCATAATGAGATGGTTCGCGGGTTTTCCGGAGTGCCCGAGATGCTTTCGGCGCTGAAGGAAAAACGCGTTCCTCTAGCCGTGGTGACGAGCAAGCGACATGCTCTCGCTTTGCGTGGAATTCGCTGTTGCGGGCTTGAGGAATATCTTGACTTTGTGATTGGCCCTGACGACTTTCCTGCCCACAAACCCGATCCCGGTCCTGTCATGGAGGGGTGTCGACGCTTGGGCCTTGATGCGGATGCGTGCCTATACGTCGGTGACAGTCCTTATGACATCCAAGCGGGCAATGCAGCCGGGTGTGACACCGTTGCGGTGTCTTGGGGCGTGTTTTCGCTTGAGGTCCTCAAAAAGGAACATCCAACGTATGTGGTAGACACGCCCTCTGAGCTCGTTGCTTTGACCTTGGGGTTTGGCAATTAGTTTGGCAATTAGTTTGGCAACTAGCTTGGCAATTGAGAAAAGCGTTTTCCGAGTTATCGGTTTTATCGATAGCTAGCTGCGGTCAAATCGGTGGGTATAAACACTGTTCTCCCCGCTTATACTAGCTAGCACTAACCCGACAATAACGTTGTATCGACGCGCCCGAGGAAGACGTCTTCGCGAATCGGGCGGTCAAAGAATGAGAGGAGTTGTGATGGCAAAGAAGGATTTGCCCTATGACGAGAAGTACTACGACCGTGAGATTGAGACCATGCCGCGCGAGGAACTTGAGAAGCTCCAGCTCGAGTTACTCAAGGACGAGTTGAAGTTCGCATACGAGAACGGCACCTACTACAAGCGCGCTTGGGATGAGGCGGGCGTTCATCCCGACGACCTCAAGACGCTTGCGGATCTTGCCAAGTTCCCCTTTATCGCCAAGCAAACCGAGCGTGACACCCAAGGCGTTGGCTCCTTCTTCGGCGAGCTTTGCTGTGTCCCCGAGGATGACGTCGTCTACATGGCTACGTCTTCCGGGTCTACGGGTGTCCCCACGATGAGCCCCTTCAACCAAAAGGACTTCGACGACTTCATCCACGCCGAGGCTCGTTTGTTTTGGCAAGCAGGCATGCGCCCCAACGACCGCTACCTGCATGGTATGAACTTTGCCCTCTACGTTGGCGGCCCTTGTGTTCTCGGTGCCCAAGAGCTTGGTGCTCTCGGTATCTGGGTCGGCGCCGTTCCTTCCGATCGTCTGCTTTGGGCCATGAAGCACTACAAGCCGACCTTCATGTGGTCCTCTCCGAGCTATGCTTGGTTGCTTGGCCAAAAGGCCATCGAGAAGGGCTATGACCCCAAGGTCGACTTCGCTAGCCTCAAGACCATCATTATCTCCGGTGAGCCCGGCGGCTCTGTCGAGTCCACCCGCCAAGCAATCGAGGATATCTGGGACGCATCCGTTTACGACTTCTTCGGCCTCTCCGACATCTACGGCGCTTGTGCTGGCATGTGTGAGGAGAAGGACGGCCTCCACATGATCGAGGACCAAATTCTCGTCGAGACCGTCGACCCGACCACCGGTGAGGTCCTCGAGCCCGGCCAGGTCGGCGAGATCACGTACACGACGTTGAAGAAGCATGCGCGCCCGATGATCCGCTTCCGTTCCGGTGACATTGGATACGTCGACACGAAGCCTTGCAAATGCGGCCGCACCCATTGCCGCATCCACATCCAGGGCCGCAAGGACGAGATGATGATTGTCAGTGCCGTTAACGTCTTCCCATCCGACATCGAGTACGTTGTCCGTAACGATCAGGGTCTGTCTGGCGAGTATCGCATTCGTGCCTTCACGGAGAACTACACCACGAAGTACGAGGTTTCCGTCGAGCGCGTCTTCGGCTCCGACGAGCCCTTCGACGAGATCGCCAAACGCGTTGAGGCGTCTCTCAAGGCCCACTGCGGCGTTCGTCCCTCCAAGGTTTTGGTGTTCGATACCGACGGATTGGGCGTTTCCGCCGAGCACAAGGCCAAGCGCTTCATCGACGAGCGCTAATACCCGTTTGCTTTGCCAAGTATGCGAGGCCCGTGGCGACACCGCGGGCCTCTTTTTGCTTGTAGGGCTGAGAATCGCCAAGTCTTTTGACCTTTGCACCTCGCGTCGTCACCGTGGACCTTTTCTGCGTGAAGGCCCAGAACATAACCCAGTATTCAACAAAATCTATAGCTAGTTATCGAAATAATCGTTTACATAAGAGTATGATGGAGCCATCGACGTAAAGGTTGGCTCGCGCCTGATGAAAGGGGACGGCTATGAAGACGACGTTTGCTGTTTCTGGACAACATTACCTGTTTGACGTGCAGGTTTTCGCACACACGATTTTGGCGATGGGGGGAGAAAGCTACCATTATGCGTTGCGAGATCGCACAACGCGCGGCGTCATTGAGGATGTTGCCGCGGGCAAGAGCGAGCTTGGTGTCTTGATGATGACCGCTGCTACCCGCCCGGCGCTTGAGGAGGCTCTCGAGGAGCGGGGATTGGTTTTCACGGCGGTTGCCGAAGGTGCGCCGTGTGTTGCCCTTCCGAACAGCCATCCGCTTTCCAACGCGAAGCAGCTCTATCTCGATGATCTCTCCGATTGGCCCTACCTGTATTTTGAGCAAGAAGAAGATGCTCCCGCAGCCTTCTTCGAGGAGTGCTTCGGTGATGTTCCGCGCTCTAAGTCCATCGCGCTGACGGATCGCGCGAGCCTCTCCGAGCTTGCTGCCGCCGTTAATGGATACACGATTACGAGCGGCATCCTCGTTGGCATCGCCGATGGCGGTTCTCTGACCACGGTGCCGCTGGAGAGCAATGCGAGGATCACGCTTGGTTATATCGCGAAGAAGGATGTCGAGATGGATCTTGCTGGTCAACGATTTGTCGACATCCTTGCCAAGCAGCTCGAACGCTATATGCGCTAGTCTGTTGCCAAATCCTCAAAGGGCGCTTCGGCGCCCTTTTTTTGCGCAAAAAAGAGACGCCCTAGGTACGGGACGCCTCGCTGCGTTGCCGAACGGAAGCCGGTTACTCGAGGATGTCGAGAGACTTGATGTAGGCGGTCCACTTTTCAAAGGACTCATCGCTGATGGCGTGCTCCATGAGACATGCCTCCTCTTCGGCCGTTTCTGTAGGGATGCCGAGGACCTTGTTCAGGAATGTGGTCAGCAGGGTGTGGCGCTCAAGTACGGAGGACCCATATGCAAAGCCGTCCTCGGTCAGAGTGATGTCGCCGTAATAGGGTTGGACAACCAAGCCGCGATCCTTCAACAGGGAGATCGCTTTTGAGACGGAGGCCTTTGAGACGCCGAGCTTGTTTGCGATATCGACGGAGCGGACAGGTTTGGAAGTCGTGCCGCCGAGCATGACGATAGCCTCGAGATAGTCTTCGTGGGACATGGACATTTTTTCCATGGGTGCCTCCAATCGCTTGTCAGGTGCATGGTAGCACAAGGGGGCGAAGGACCGACGTGACGTCAAAAGGCGTCGG
>CAZOGL010000010.1:32241-33999 GCA_964579575.1 uncultured Eggerthellaceae bacterium
AGGTGCATGGTAGCACAAGGGGGCGAAGGACCGACGTGACGTCAAAAGGCGTCGGTGCTGAAGCCTGGTCAAAAGGGACGCGTGAGCAAGGTGGCTGGAAGTCAGATGGGGGACTGGAAGCCAAGGAGTCGGGCGCAAGATAGGGGTCAAGGGGCCGGGCACAAAACCGGGGGCGGGGGGCTAAATCTGACTATTCGAAGCCGAACACCTTGTCGAGAATGGGCGAATACCACGTCTCGGGGGCTTCGATGCTGCCGCTCTGGATGCTGGCGTTGACGTTTTCCAATCCGTCGCTTGGAGCAAGCTCGAGGCCTTGGACCGTGGCGGTTTGCTCACCAGGTTTGACCCATCCATATTGCTCGTGGGCGTAGGCGGCCACTCCCTCGTCGGAGGAGAGAGAATCGATGTTGCTTTGAAGCGCGTTGTTACGCTCCTCGACGGCTTGGTACTCGGCTTCAAGTCGATCATGCTCACGCATGGCTTGATAATAGGATTGGACGGTCGGGAACATAAAGACGCCTGCGCAGATGACAAGGGCAAACGCGGCGGCACCGATCTTGAGGATCGGGTGGCTCATCTTCTTCGTACGCGGCGCGTGGGCATCATCCTCGATGCCACGATAGGCGCGACGTTGAGTCGACCCAAAATTGCCGTACTCGTAGGAGGAATTTTGTTGGAGGCGTTGGGCGTAGCGTTGTTGTTGACCCATCTCGCCTTTGTAAACGGCGGCACGCGGACCTGACTCGGCTTCCATGCTCGACTCGTCGCCGAACTGGCGATCGAATTGGCGGTCCGCCTTGCTCTTTGTTGCCGATTTCTTGAGCTCGCCGATCTTTGCGAAAAGACCCTTCTTGGGAGCCTCACTCTCCTCGTTTATCGCCTCCTCGTCAAAGACGGCGGCACGGGGAGAGTCTTGGGCACGTGGACGGTCGCTCCTGGTGGTTGGTGAGCCGGAGAAGCTGTGGGAGCGCTTCGTCGGGTGGGTGGAGGAGCGACGTCTCGCGGTTGTCTCGGGTTCGAGGTCCGCGGTGTTGAAAGAATAGGCGTTGCTGGGGCGTCTCGTTGTCGGTCGAGTCGATGGGCCAGGGTTGAATTCCGTAGCGGCACCGGACTTTGCCACGGTATCTTCAAGTTCGGCGTAGGCATCCGACAGCCAACGTGGCAGAGCGCCTTGGTCTCGAGAGGTGGCGCCGTTGACGCCTTGACCGGAGAGACTGCCGGAGAAGCTACGGGAGCGGTCCGCGCGAGAACGTGCAAAACCACTCGTGCGTGTAGCCGGTTGCCAATCCGTAAAGGTGGCGGAGGGGGTATCGAGGTCCAACCAACGAGGACGAGTGCTCTTGGCGTCGGAGGTGTTACGCGCGCTAACGCGGGCGCGATGACGGTCGGAGGCGGCCATGGTGCTTGCCAAGCTGTCCGCATAATCCCGGGCACGACGAACTGACGAAGCAGCGCGCGCCTCGTTGAAGTCGACGATGTTTCCGTTGTGTGCCAAGAAAAATGCCCCTCGACGCATCGTGTTGTGTTTTTGGTTCGTGTAATGCTAGAGCGAGTTCAGGATAACACAGCACGGCTGATATCGGTTCACGTTTTCACGAACCGCAGACATTTGATACCATGTGCTGGCAACCAAAAACGGGGGCGTGGCGGAATGGCAGACGCAGCGGACTTAAAATCCGCCATCTTTGATGTGTGGGTTCGAATCCCACCGCCCCTACCAGTCTGGTTGGCTCGGGGGTCGCGTATCGTCCCGTTCCC
>CAZOGL010000010.1:34099-36812 GCA_964579575.1 uncultured Eggerthellaceae bacterium
TCCCACCGCCCCTACCAGTTCGGTTGACTCGGGGCTCGCGTATCGTCCCGTTCCCGTCTGGTTTTGCCCGTGGGACAAAACAATTGCTCGAGGGCAAACAGTTGTCCTTTTTGCCGTGGTATTCTGTTATCTTCTTCCGCATGTGTTTTTTCTAATCAGACCTAGAGAAGAGTTTCATGAAGACTATTACTGAGGTTATTGCCTCCGTCGGTGAGGTCCCATCGGACTTCGAGAGCTACCTGAACACGTTCGCCCAACCGGTTGGCGATATCATCAATTCGTATATCGAGGAAGGCAATCATCGCGACATTTCCCGCTATCTGTACCAACCGCTTTTGGAGTACAGCCAAAACGGCGGAAAGCGCCACCGTCCGCTCATCTGCTATGCGGCATGCGCTGCCGTTGGTGGGGACTTGGAGCGTGCGACGAGAGCTGCTGCGGCAATCGAGCATTTCCATACTGCGGCGCTTATCCATGATGACATCGCTGACGATGCGAAGACGCGCAGAGGTCTTCCCTGCATGCATCTGTCTTACGGTGAGGGTCTCGCCATCAACGTGGGCGATCTTGCCTTGAGCCTCGTCAACGGCCTTGTCATGAATGACCCTTTGCTTGACGACTCCCTTCGTATCCGGATCGTTCGTGAGCTTATCAAAATGACGCAATACACCGTCGAAGGCCAGGCTATGGATATCGGTTGGGCGCGCGACGGGCGCTTCGATATCACCCCCGAGGATTACCTCTTCATGGCTGTTCGCAAGACGGCCCACTATTCTGGCGGCGTGCCGTTGGCGATTGGTGCCATCATCGGAGGCGCCGATGACGATACGGTTGAGGGAATGCGCCAGTATGGTCTTGACACGGGACTCGCGTTCCAGATTCAAGACGACCTCTTGAACCTTATCGGTACCGAGGAGGCTACCCGTAAGGATTTCCGGAGCGATATCACCGAGGGCAAACGCACGCTTATCGTTGTGCACGCCTTGCAAAATTCCACGCCCTCTTCACGTGCGCGTCTTGTCGAGATCCTCTCTTCCAAGGAGGAGGATCCTGCGATCTTGGCCGAGGCGGTCGAGCTTATGGAGAAGTCTGGCTCCATCGATTACGCTCGTGAGTTTGCGTTGGAGTTGACAAGGAAAGCCAAAGAAAACCTCGTAGAGTTTTTGCCGTCCTCCGCGCAGCGCGATATCTTGTTGTCGATGGCAGATTGGTTTGTGAGCCGCCTCCAATAGGTCGGTATGCGAAAAGGCTGGGTATTGTGGAGATCGTAGTTGTTCAAGGCCAAAGCGGTGACGCTGTTGAGGATGTTCAACAGCGTCTCGTGCTTGTGGGGTGCATGGAAAAATCCCAGGTGGATGGCGTTTTTGGTGATTCAACCGCCAAGGCGGTGCGGGCGTTTTGCCGCAAGATCGGCATAGATGAGACCTCTGATGTGACCGAGAAGGTCTGGGCGGCGCTCGTTGATGCGTCTTTCTTGCTCGGAGACCGTACGTTGTATCTGCGTCTGCCACACTTCCATGGCCACGACGTCATGCAGCTTCAGCGTGCGCTTGGCGCATTGGGTTTCAGTTGTGGTGGCGTTGATGGCATCTTCGGGGCTGGCACTGAGCAGGCGCTGCGCAAGTTCCAGATGAACATGGGTCTCCCCAGCGACGGAATCGCCGGTGCCTATACCTACGCGGCCATCAGGCGACTTCATTTCTCTTGGGAAGACAAGGACGTGGTTCGACAGGACAACCATCTCGGTTTCGCACGCGCCGCGTCCGTCCTTGAGACCACCCCGCTTTGTCTGTTTGGCACAAAGCCCTTCACGCGCAGCGTGGCATCTCGTATGTCGAATTTAGCGTTGGCTACGACGCCGACATCCAAGATGATTAGCGCCGACACCCTTTTGGTCGCGCCTGACAAGGACATGCTTCGTGTCCATGTTGTCTTGCCGGAGGAGCGCGGTGGGCGTGCTCCTCGCGTCACCTACGATGGTGACGCCCTCGATCGTCGTCTGCGAGCTGCGATTCAGGGCTTGTTGCCCGGCATGAAGCTTGTCGAGGTAGAGCTACCGGGAACGGTATGGGAAGAGGCGGGTGCCGAGCGCAGTGCGCAACACTTTGCCATCACCCTGCTCGATGCCCTTTGCCTAGCTCTCCAATAAGCGCCACCAATCCAATAAACGCTACCACCCCAGGTGGGAAAGCAGGCCGGTGCAGCCTGCGACCACGTCTTCGTAACAACCTCTGAAATCGCGGCTGTACCAGGGGTCGGCCACGTCCTCCGTAGAACCTGCGAATTCCATGAGCTTGTGAATCTTGGGGGCGGCATCGTCGCCGAGGGCTAGGCGCATATTGCGGAGGTTTTGCGAGTCCATGGCGATAAGCATGTCGTAATACTCTGCATCCGACCTGCGGATTTGTCTGGCTTTGCGCGGAGGGGCAGGGATGCCTTTTTCGACTAGCACTCGTCTTACAGGCGGATAGACATCCTCGCCGATCTCCTCGGTGCTTGTGGCGGCGCTCGCGATTTCGAAGAGGTCTTCCAATCCTGCTTTCGCCACAAGGTCTTTCATGACATATTCGGCCATGGGGCTGCGACAGATATTGCCGTGACAAACAAACAGAATGCGGGTCTTGGGCTGCATGGGCGCTCCTCGGATTTTGTGGGGTTGTGCGCTCCAAAGTATAGCAAGACGAGGAGCGGCGAGGGTATCCCCGCGCTGGTT
>CAZOGL010000010.1:36912-40750 GCA_964579575.1 uncultured Eggerthellaceae bacterium
CGGATTCTTGCCTATGTCGATCGCTACGCCCGTGTTTTCGGCACGTCCGTCCCCTTTGTCGTCCCGCCGGCTCGCTACCCCGATTTGGATTTCGCCGCATATCGCACCAGCGACGGCACAAGGGAGTCGGGTCGTGGTTGCGTGCGCGTCTATGACGCGAAGGGCAAAACGTCGGTGTATGCGCGGTACCGCTGCGATGAGGGGCGCTACTCTTTGTGCAACAGTTGGTTTCGTTTCGGAGCCAACGGCCAGGACCTGTCCTTGAACGAAGCGCTTGCCCGTGCGTATTTCGCGCTCGTGTTCCGTCCCTTCAAGATGAGACGAACGTTGCCGATGAGCGGTCTTGCAAGCTTGGAATCCCATATTCACGGTCGCGATGCCATTCGCGTCCTGCGCCGTGTCTCTCGGTTTCTTGCCAACGCGGAAGAAGACGACGCCTTGCAGGCGCCATCTCCGGCGCGATTTTTGTTCAAGTGGATCCATGAGGCTGGTTTGGCCCAAGCTTGGCGCATCACCGAGGCATGTGGCGGTTCGGGCGTGGCACTCTCCCGTACGGAATATTCCAGTCAGTATTGTCTGTCTATGGACGAGGACAGCCCCCTAGACGAGCGCACGGTTTGGAAGTTGGAGTCAGCTCTCAACCGTTATGACATGATGGTGCGCTATCTCGGCGCTGACGCGGACCTATCCGATATGGCTCGATGCAACAAGGTCGACCTTCTTTTGCGAAGGAAGTTTCCGCTGCAACCTGGCTTTGCCAAGGTGGAGGTCGATGCGGAGGCGGACCAAGGGGAGTGGGGAGTTCGTGTGGGTATTGCCCGCGCACTCGAGGAGTTGTTGACCCCGTATCGTTTCACGGCATCCTTCAGGGTCGACGTCGAGGCCGGTGTCGTCGCTTTTGATTTACTCGTCCCCGACGCCGACATGATGCCGGATTCCTTGTGGGTTTGTGCCGATGGAGGCGGAAGGTGGGTCAAGCAATCCGCTTCGCTCCGAGAGCGTGCGGCCATCGAGTATGCGCAACGCCTCGGCCTTACCTTGACGGCGATTGCGGCGAGACAAAGCGGGCGCATCCGCACGGTGACCATCACGGCCGAGTGGTTCCATGAGGCCGAGCAGGAGAATCTGGCCGACTATACATACAGCGTGATCATCGACTGCGATACGCTCCGTGTTCCCGGAATCTATCAAGCTGCCGTTACCGACCCTGGGTCGTTTTTTGCCGGTTTGGTGCGCCTGAACGAGGAGTTTTCAAAGGCGGACCTCCCCCTGGATCCCTTGGAAGAGCCCGACCCGTTTTGGATGGTCACTTCCAAGAGCTCCTATTCCAGCCGATTTGACGTTCCCGACCTCACGCCGCGGATATATGCGTTGGATTCCGCATACGCTCTTGGATGCAAGACCTCAGCGGGGTTGGCTATTGACTACAACGCACCCCAAAGAAACATGGCGGAACAGGTGGCGGAGACCCTCGGTGGGCTCGGTTCTGTCTCTGAGGCAATCGCGGCTTTGCGGAAGGTCCAAGCCGACTCCAACGACCCGAACGTCCTGCAGGCGTGCACGCACCTCATGACCCAGCTTGCCCAAGGCGACTTACGCATGGGGGATCAAAACCAGGTTGTTGCGAGTTTTTTGGGAGAAGACCGATTTGCCGTGGCGTTGCGTCGGTACCGTGCCTCAAAGCTTTCCGACGATGAGAAGGCTGACGAGTACCTGCTGGACATGAGCCGCCTCGTGGACGAGACCATGGCGGCAGGTGTGTTCGCGGATGACGACGACACGGTATATCGCGTGTTTGATTCGAGCACCTCGCGTATCATCTACAACCTTGTCCAGACGGGCGTGTTGCGCGTTCGTGGCCTGACCGAGCGGGTCATCCTTGACAACGGGAAGACCGTGGAGCTTGCCCCCGACAGCTACTACCATTGTTGTGTGGAGCTTGTCCGCGGGCTTGAGCAGCGCTTCGATTGCTCCGACGATGCATTGCGCTACGGTCTTGAATGTGTGCGCATCTCCCCTACGGTGCCCTTGGGGTATCGCCAACTTGCCCGCGCCTATATGTTGGTGGGTGATGTGACGCGTGGTCGCGACTTGCTGATAAGCGCCCTTCGCTTCGCTGTGGGGCGCGCCGAGATCTCTTGGTTGTACTACCAACTCGCCTATGTGGAATGGAAGTCGGGCAACGTGTTGGCAGCCCAAGCTTGCTACCTGAAGGCCATCGTGGAAAATCCCGAGATCATTGAGGTCGCCGCAAATGAGTTGCGTGAACTTCTCGGAACTGAGAATACGGGCATCATGAACGCCCAAGATGTCGAGCCGACGCTCTTGGCCTTCGGCATCCCTCTCGCGCCTACCGACGGGATCATGGACGCCATACAACGGGCGAGCCGCGCGGCGGTGGAAGAAGGCGCCTTCCTTGCGGCGCGCAATGTTCTTTCGGTGCAACTGCACCACCGTCCCGACAACGTCTTGGTGCATGTCCTGCGCAGCCTTGAACGTTAAGCGCTACAATGGGCGGATGAAAAATTGAATTGCCAAGGCCTACGACGGCGTGGGCTGTGATAAGAAGGGGGCCAACATGGCCATCAATAAGCCGACGGGGACCAACGACTTTTTGCCCGACGAGGCTCTGTTTTGGGACGAGTTTCAAGCGACTGCAAAAGATGTGTTCGGTCGTTATGGATACAAGCCGGTTGTGACGCCTATCATCGAGCAAACCGACCTGTTCGTCCGCGGCATCGGCGAGGCAACCGACGTGGTTTCCAAGGAGATGTTCACCGCCTTGTCCGGCGAGAACCTCAGCACGTTGCTCGGCGGTGGCCATATCAAGAGCAAAAGCCGTCTCTCGTTGCGTCCTGAGGGAACCGCGGGTGTGGTTCGTGCCGTCGTGGAACACGACCTTGTTCCCCAAGGTGCCGCCCCTGCGAAACTGATGTATGCAGGTCCGATGTTTCGTGCTGAGCGTCCCCAGGCGGGTCGCTATCGCCAGTTCTATCAGATTGGTGTGGAGTGCCTTGGCGCAGAAGAGCCTACCATCGACGCCGAGGCCATCATCATGTTGATGCGCTTCTATCGCGAAATCGGCATCCCGGATGACGCTGTCACGTTGCTGCTCAACTCCATGGGGTGCGAGCATTGCCGTCCGAAGTATCGCGAGGCGGTCCGTGCCTACATGGCCGAACATGAAGGCGAGTTGTGCGAGACGTGTCTGACCCGCATGGACATCAATCCGCTTCGTGCCTTTGATTGTAAAAACGAGGGGTGCGCCCACGTCATGGAGGAGGCCCCTCGCATCACCGACTATCTGTGCGACGATTGTCGGGAGCACCACGCTGCGGTCAAGTCCTTCCTTGACGCCGCAGGTGTTGCCTATGTCGAGGACAGCACGCTCGTTCGTGGTCTTGACTACTACACCCGCACCGTGTTCGAGGTGCAGGCAAACACGGGTGGCTCCCAAAACGCTATCGGCGGCGGTGGCCGTTACGACAAGCTTGCTGCCGAGATCGGCGGTCGCGATACACCCGGCCTTGGTTTTGCCCTTGGCTATGAGCGTTGCAAGCTGACTCTTGAGGGGTTGGGGCATGCGTTTCCTCGCGTCGCGGGACCGTCTTTGTTTGTTGCCTGCGTTGATGCCGATACCCGAGCAACTGCGTTTGGTCTGGTGCAACGGTGTCGCGATGCGGGGGTGTCTGCCGAGATGGATCACCAAGGGCGCAGCCTCAAAAGCCAGTTCAAGCTTGCTGACAAGATCGGTGCGCGTATGGTGGTCGTGCTCGGTCCCGATGAGATCGCCGCTGGTGAGGTGACCCTGCGTGATATGGCGTCCCATGAGGAACGC
>CAZOGL010000010.1:40850-43444 GCA_964579575.1 uncultured Eggerthellaceae bacterium
TGAGATCGCCGCTGGTGAGGTGACCCTGCGTGATATGGCGTCCCATGAGGAACGCATCGTCGCGCTTGATTCTGTCGTGGAGGAGTTGGGTTAGCGTAGGTGAGCTGGGCTAACGCGGAGGAGTTGGGTTAGCGCGAAAGTTGGGTTAGCCCAAAGGCTGGGCTAGCCCCATCCTTTAATTTGAGCGCGATCTCTTGTCGGTCGAGGGCGACAAGGGACAAGTTGGCCGTCATGTTGAGCGAAAGGTGCCTTTGGTGGGGGAAGAGTCGAGGGTTGTTTCCAATCCGCCCGATGCGGTGGCGTTGTGGCAACGATTGGTCGAGGAGCTCAGGTGCGTTGACGCCCCGGGTATACGCGGTCGTGTGCGCATGGGCATCGTCGACACCTTGACCACAGCAGACGCCCTCCCGTTTTGGTATGAGCTGTTCAAACAACTTGGCTTTTCCATTGTCGTGGCGCCCCATCGCCCCGCCGGTCTGAACGACCTTGATGCCCATGGGCGCGAGACGATTCCCAGCGAGAGCGTGTGCTATCCCGCCAAGATCAGTCACATCCGAGCCGCTGCTCTTGTGGATGCGGGAGCCAATGCCGTGTTCATGCCCTTGTTCGATCGATATGCTCGCTGTGCGGTGAGCTGCGAATACGCCAATGCGGTCGGGAACGGGATGCCGCAATTGCTTGGGGAGGCCGGTGTGATTTGGCGCGGCCCTCTCCCGCAAGATCTTCCGCGGGGGAGTGCGGTGTTTGTGAGTCCGTTGTTGTTGCTTCGCCATCCGTGGAGCATTGTGGACTACCCCCAGGAGATTCTCCAACTTTTGGCCGCGCTCAATGCGATTTTGCCTCTCGAAGATGCCATCGTCCCCGGAGAGTTCATCGATGCCGTGGTCAAAGCTACGTCTGCCCAAGATCGCTTCCAAAAAGAGATTGACCAGGAGAACGCGCGGGCGCTTGAGTGGGCGCACCGCCCGGGATGCCATGGCATCTTGTTGGCGGGACGTCCGTACCATTGGGACCGCAGCCTTCTCCATGATGTCAACATTATCCTGACCCGTCTCGGTTTCGCGGTGCTCACAAGCCACCCCCAACTCGATCGGCGAAAGAAGGCGGCGAGTGCGGGACTCAAGGTCGATGATGGTCCGAACCAGCGCCGTTGGGGTCGCCCGGAAAAGGAGAACGCTGAGGCATACGTGGTAAGCCAAGCATACGAGGATCGCCTGCGCAGGCTCGGGAGGAAGCCTTCCCCCATGGAGGGGTTCTCTCGCGATACCATCGCCCTTGGTCCTTGGCGCCACCTATCTGAAGACGAACCGATGCACCATATCGGAGATTGCGCCATGGCCGCGCCCTATTGGTTCGCGGCGAAACACCTCGGCAAACTTGCCCAAATTTCCGGGGAGGACCCTGACCTCGATATCGTTTGTCTCCAATCCTTCAGTTGCGAGTTCGATGCTGCCAGCGTTCCCGAGGCTCGGGAGATCACCCTTGAGGCGGGAAAGCCCTTCACGTTGTTGATGATTGACGACTCGGTGAACACGGCCCACCTTGTCATCCGCCTCCGCACCTTGGCTGCCGCTATCGTCCAACGCAAAAGGAACCAATGCGAGGAAGAAAAGGCGTCTGATGCGGACAAGGGGGTGCGCAAGTGGGAAGAGATCGCGGCGTCGAACGCGCCTGCGGAGCCACCCGCCCGTTTGGTGCGAGACCCTCTTCCCGAGAAGGTTTTGAATGCTGCGAAGACTGGGGAGATCGAGGCGTTTTGCGGTCTTGGCGAGGCGGATTATGAGGCGGCTCGTATGTATTGCGAAAACTATTGCTACCTTGTCACTCTCTTGATCGGGCGCGCGTTACGTATCTGTGCTGTGCTCCCGGACAGGTTTGCCCTCAAGGTCCCTTACGTGTGCGACAAGTGCCTCCTCGGCGCCCTTCCTCGGGCGATCATTCGCGCTTTGGGTCGTTGTCCCCAGGTTATCTGGGAGCGCAATTGGCCCCTTGGTGGAAGCGATGCCTCGACGGGCGAGAGGGAGCTACCAAAGGATCGTCCCCTCGTGGGTATCGTCGGCGCGGCGCCCCTTGTGTTTGATGCGGGACTCAACGACGATCTTGTTGCGACGATCGAGGAGGAGGGGTGTACGCCGGTCCTGCCTTCCCTTGATGCGATGCTTGCAGATGATGTTACCTATGAGGACCAGCTTGATGAGTTCGCTCGTCTTGGGGTTCGCCATGTCATCTACCTCATGAGCTTTGGGTGTCTCAAGGGCCATACGCAGGTGCGCGCAAACTTGTCGCTCTTGCGTCAGAAATACCCTTCGATGCCTATTACCGTTATCGATTTTGATGGCGACGCCTCGTCGCTGAACAGGAAAAACCGCGTCTATCTTGCGCTTGCTGCCGCGAAGGAGAGTGCCGAGTAGCGCTGATTGTCCAACGCCTTGTCGGCATTGGGCGGTATATGTTACGCGATATAGTGTGAACGTTTACAACAACAGCAAAGCTTACAACGACGGCAAAGTTCCGCGGTATAGTAGGAGCGCTTACAATGACAGCCAAGGGAGGAAGGCGTGGCGGAAAAGACCATTGCAATTTTGGGCGGCGGA
>CAZOGL010000010.1:43544-46104 GCA_964579575.1 uncultured Eggerthellaceae bacterium
TGCGGGATAACAACGAAATCGCCAAAGAGAATGGTGAGGTCCTATTTCGCAAGTACGGCATCTCTGGAATCGTGGTGTTCAACTTGTCGCGCGTTGCTCGACCTGGGGACACCTTGCGTCTCGAGCTTTTGGGCGAGCCTGGTGCGGTGACGACCCAGTCGCGACTGATGACCGCACGAAAGCGACTTGGCTCTCGCTTCGGGTGCCAAGTGACGTGCGAACGGCTGTTGCGCGGCGTGTTGCAAGAGCCGGTGGCTGACGTCGTTCTTGCACGTGCGCAATGTGCTCCTGACGCCGTTGTCGACAAGGACGCGGTCGGGCGCATTGCCCACACGATAGACGCCTTCGATTTCACGATCGCTGGGGTTGGCGATGCGGCGTTGGCCCAAGTGCACCGAGGGGGATTTGCGGTGGGCGCCCCCCATGGGATTCCTGCCGCGACGTTGGAGGTGCCTGCCGTCCCAAACCTTGCTATTGTGGGCGAGGCGCTTGATGTCGATGGTCCCTGCGGCGGCTACAACCTTCATTGGGCGTGGGCCTCGGGAATGCTTGCCGGCTATTGCGCCGCAGAGGCGATGCTAGCCTTGTAGTAGGTTGCTCTCCTGTTGCCGCGAGCGCGCTGACGGTCGCGCGGGTCACGCGGCATGTTTGCCTTGTAGCAGCTTGCTGCACTCCTGTCGAGTTGAACCTTCCTGTCGGGTTGAAGCGATTTGTGGCGGAAAGCCAACACGGCGGCATGCGTAGCTACGTTGTATCTTCCGGAGCGGTAGGGATGATGGTGTAGGCGCACCCGATTGCCACGAGGGTGCATATCAGGATGCTGGTGATTTGCCATGCGGTCGGCATTGGGTTGATTCCGTTGGTCGAGAAAAATTGGAAGGCGACGGCGCCTGCCACGAGAATGATTCCGCCTACGACGGCGCCTCCGATAGCTGCCCACCTTTTGCCGACGCTACAACAAAGGGAGAGGATGACGGCCGCGAGGATCCAGCTGAGCCCCATGAGGAGGATGGAAGGTTGGACAAGCAGACGGATGTAGACATCGGTGACGCTGATAGCTGAGGTTGAGAACAGGGCGTAATCCAAAGGGTTCCATCCGATAAGATCTCGGCTTCCAAGGCTTGCGAGGGTGAAGGCGATGACAAAGGACAACGCCGAGGTCATAGCGGCTTTGCCTACCGTCAAGAAGTAGCCGCTCGCCAAAGGCGCAAGTGGCCCAAATCCGATGGCACCTGCCAAAACCGTACCGGTTGCGATGTTGGGGGCGGCCTTGGCGTTGCGGGACTTTGCGTTGAAAATCCACCATCCGGCGGTCACCACGATGAGCACAGCGGCGGGGATATAGTGGCCGTTCCAGATAAGCGAAGCACCGAGGGCGGCAAAGGCGAAGAGCGGTCCCACGCAGGGTAAAAACGCCGCTGCAACGGAGCCTACCGCAACAATAGCCCACGCAATCAATGCGAAGGTCGCGTTGTTCTGGGGCATGTTGACCATGCTTATCGCCATCACAAGTGCGGTTGCGATGAATGCGAAGGTTCTGCCAGTGATGTTTGCTGCACGGGGGGTCAGGCGCTCTTTGAGAGGGATTTGAGGAACGTGCGGTTCCCATGACGCCTCCTCGTCCTCTTCCTCTTCTTCCGAGGAGGTGAGGAGGGCGGCAAGTTCTTGGCGGCCCTTCCGCGGCTTGCCCAGGAGTGGGACGAACTCCTCTGCGAAGTCTTCTATGGTCTCGTAACGCTCTTCCCGGTCGGGGTCGAGTGCGTAGAACAGGACGTCGTCAGCCTGCTCGTCGAGTTGCTCCCACATGAGGGAGGGCAACACAAGCTCGGCGTTTGTGATGGCGTTGCGAGCGGTGTTGAGGCTGTCTGTGCGGAACGGGTTCTCGCCTGCGAGCATTTCGTATAAAACGCTCGCGAGGGCCCACTCGTCACAGCGCTCGTCAAGGGTCTCTCGGTCAATCTGCTCGGGGGGCATATATCCGATGGTGCCGCCGTCGCCGTGACGCTTGCCCTCGGAATCAGGGAGGGCGGCCATGCCGAAATCGGTAACCTTGATGTTGCCTTGCTGGTCGATGAGGATGTTGCCAGGCTTGATATCGAGGTGAAGGACGTTGTTGCGGTGGGCTGTCTCCAAGGCGTTGCTTACGCCGTCTGCGACTGCGGCGACCATGTTTAGGGTCATGTCGTCGTCATATGTCTCAAGAAATTCTGCGAGGGTCATGCCGTCGACATATTCCATGATGAGGTATGCGGTGTTACCTTCGAGTTGGAGGTCGTAGACGGAGACGATGTTCGGGCTTCCAAGATTGCCTGCGACTTGGGCTTCGCTCAGACCAGGCAAATGGCTTGTGGCTGCTTGCTGTTCCCGGCTGAAAAGGCGCGAATGGGTTGCGTCGGGAAGGCCCTCCAGTCCCTCGCGGCTGAAATCGAAGGTTTCCCCGTCGAGAAACGCGGGGTCTTCGGGATAGTCGAAGTCCGCATCCGCAAGAAAATCGGTGGCGGAGAAGCCGGTTGCGGATGGGTCGGTGGCAGAGAAGTCGTCGGGTTGTGTTTCTTCGCTG
>CAZOGL010000011.1:0-13740 GCA_964579575.1 uncultured Eggerthellaceae bacterium
AAATAAATTCAGCTAAGAACAATGAATCTATGGGGTGGGGTGTTCGCTGTGCTTCTTCGGGGTGGGAAGTTTACTGTGCTCAAACGGTGGCTGTTGGCGGTAGTCGCGATTTTTGCGTTGGCCGTCCCTTTGGTGGCGTTCGGCGTCGAATATTCTTTGCAAGGAGAGGGTGTTGCGACCAGTGCCGCCTCTACAACTGCCGCGACCGTGGTGACAAGCGACCTTGCAAGCAACCCGGCGACCGCGTTGTCAACCGCCGCAACCGAGACGACACCAACCCCCTCCGCCTCGCTAACCGCGACCGCCTCATCATCCCCCGCATCAACCCCCTCCCCCTCGCCAAACGCCGTAACAAACACGTTCATTGCGCTTGGTGAGCAGGGCGCCCCGTCAGGAACTCCCGAAGATCCCTTCCTCATTTCGACCGAAGAGGATTTGGTCGCCTTTGCAACGAGTGTCAACGGCAAGCGTGTGACTAACGGCGTGTGGGAGGATACGCAATTGGGCGCCCACGACTATGCGGGGCTCACGGTGCAACTTGCCCAAGACATCACGTTGAGCTCGGCGTTTACGCCTATCGGTATCGGCATGAACATGTCTGCTTCCGTTGCGACCCCGATATGCTTCTCGGGTATCTTCGACGGCCAAGGCCACACCATCAGCGGCCTGTATTTTACAAACGCCTCCAACCCCTCCTTGACCAATAGCAATTACCACGGAGCGCAATGGTTCAGCGCGCTGTTTGGGGCGGTAAAGGACGCGAGCGTTATCAACGTGGTGGTCCAATTGTCGTCTGCGGCCACGTTTAGCGTCAGCACCCTCTCCGCCGAGGCAAGCGCTGGATTGATAGCCCAAGTTGTAGGGGGCAATACGATCGTGTCCTGTTGCGGCGTGGAGGGAGATCTTACGGGCACCTCCTCCCACCTTGGCGGCGTTGTAGGCCGTGTCGAGGGCGGAACATTGAACATGTCTTATTGCTACCACCAAGGCAAGCTTGTGACCGCTTCATCCGGCGGCGGCTTGGTGAATTGCGCATCATCAGCCACGGTGAAATTGACCTCTTGCTACCAAGCGGGGCAGGTCTCGTCCACGAACACGAGCACCTACGCTTCCCGGTTCTTCGGCCAATTGGTGGGCACGGGCTCGACCTACACGTTGACGGGATGTGTCGCATCCTCAACCGATGACTTGGCGGGCGGAAACGCCAAAACCACGCAGACAGGGTGTTTGTCTGGAATTGAGGCCTGGAACACGGACGCAGTCAAAGGCGCGCTTGGTACTCAATATTTCGGATATGGCGCGGACGCGGCTACCTTGCCTGAGCTTGTCGCCACGGCACAGCCGGGCTACATCGTGTCCTTCTCGGTCGGAAGTGACGTGGCGGGTACAAGACCGTCCTCTTTCAAGGCCGCAACAGGGACAACTGTCACCATCCCTACCTCCACGTTGACGCGCAAGGGGTATGTCTTCTCCGGATGGCAAATCAGCGGGACGGCGGGGGAGGCCGACGCGACGTTGTACAACGCAGGCGACTCCCTTTCCATGACGCGTGGCAATCTCAATTTTGAGGCGGTTTGGACCCTTGCCGAGGCGGTGGAAATCTCCACGGAGGCCGAGCTTCGCTCCTTTGCCGAGGGAGTCAATGCCGGCACGATAAAGACCGACAACCTGCGCTATGTCTTGACGCACGACATCCTTCTTACGAGCGCTTGGACGCCTATCGGGTGTGCCAAACATCCCTTCGAGGGTATCTTCGACGGCCAAGGCCATGTCGTCCGTGGCATGCAAGTCACCGATGACTCCCTTTTCACAAACGACTCTCAATCATCAAGTACCTATGACACCTATGCCGGCTTCTTCGGCTACGTAAGCGGTGCCGATATCAAAAACCTAGGCGTTGAGGGAACCATCGACGTGGGTACGGCCACGTTTACCGGCGGGCTTGTCGGTGCCACGTCGGGAAGCGCCGCAACGTCGAGCAAGCCTGAGGACATGACGAGCGTGAGCACATGCTACGCGAACGTGACCATAAGTTCTGGTGGCATCGCGGCGGGTCTTGCGGGTCGCTCGACGCGCACGAGCTTTGCGGATTGCTATACGACAGGTTCGGTCTCCCTTGCCTCAGGCGGTAAGGCCGTAGGCGGTTTGGTGGGATACTACCAATCCGCGTCCTTCTCGGATACCTCCGCCCCGGCAATCCAGCGCTGCTTCAGCGTCTCGACGGTTACGGCAACCGACGCGGGAGCTTGTGCGGGCAACGTGTTTGGCAAAGTCAGCGAGTACTATGCGAAATGCGATTCTGCCACATCGTGGGCGCGTGCGATAGAGGTATATGCCCTCGCGAGCGCCCTTCCCGCCTACTACACCGAAAGCAACAACGGGGACCTTTCCCAGCTCTCAACCGAGTTTGAGTCCTTGTACGAAAAGTCATCTGAGGACATGAAGGCTGCCGCCTTCCTTGAGAGCATGGGTTCCGCGTTTTTGGCAGATAGCTCCGACGAGACGCTCCAGAAAAACAATGGGTTCCCGATCTTGGCATGGCAACAGGGTGCCAGCGTACAACGCAGCGCCACCATCGGATATTCCCCGGCCAGCGCCACCGTGGTGCTTGTCGATAGCGCAACGGGCGAAGAGCAAGCAAAAGAAAGCCAATCCAGCGCTGGTTCTGCGTGCTACCTGCTCGATCCGACCCACGACTATACGGTGACGGTGTCGGCGACAGGCTATACCACAAAATCGGCAACCATCAATGCGGGCAACGACGAGACAAAGCTTTCGCTTTCGCTCGAACCGATTGTCTACAAGATCTCCTACACCCTGTATGGCGGCGCGTGGAGCGAGGGATATTCGGCCCCGCAGACCTATACCGTCGAAGATGAGGTGTCCTTGCCGGGAGCCGATGTTCTTGCCAAGGAAGGCTACGAGTTCCTCGGTTGGAAAAAATCCCTTGACGCAAGCGACTACGTCACTGCGATCCCTTTGGGCACGGTAGGGGATATCTCGCTTTTGGCGTGGTGGCATGTCTTGGCGGTCCCAGTCTCTGTCTCAACGACGCCCTTTGCGACCGCGGGTAGCGAGGCGCTCTACCTGGTCACCTACACAGGAGATGTCTCCACGGGCAATGTGCCGACCATCAAAGGCAAGGCGTGCTATTGGAACGGGAGCGCATACGTCACGTTGATGACCCGCGCCGAGGCCGAGGCCTTGGTGTATGCGGATGTTTCACAGGTTGAGGGTTCGGCGCCCCAAGCGACATCCTCTGACGTGAATGGGGATGGAAGCCCGTCCATCGTCGATGCCCAGATTGCTTATGACCTAGGCGTGGGACGCTACAGCGGGTTTGACAAGCTCGATTGCGGCGCCTGGCTTCGTGCCGACGTGAACAAGGACGGATGCATTGATGCGGCGGACGCCCGGGCGATTCAAACTGCGATACACGGGAGCTTTGGCGCCCAAACGGCGGCTTAGTGGCTTGACCATAAGCGGCGACGTAAAGATCAATGGCAACTTAGAAGGTTAACGGTGGCTTGACCACAAGCGGCGACGTAACGGCCCGCCCGCAAAACGGCGGCCAACCCGCAAAAAGGAGAGAAGGGGAAAGAATGAGGAAGATTACGCACCTGAAAGGTGTAGTGGCAACGCTTTGCGCTGCGGTTTTGTGCGTCGGAATCGGCGTGGGAGTGACAACGCTCCAAGGCACACCCGTTGACAACGGCACGGACGACCTTCTTGTCAAGAAGGACACCTCCACCGCGACGTATCCGCTTGCAGAAAACTATGCGCCGGAATCAGAGGCCCAATTTGCCCAGGTCATGCATATCGACAACGGCTCCGGCAAAGCTCTCACCTTGGCTGACTTGCCTGCGGGTAGCTACTCGGGATTCCTTTTCTCCCTCGCTGATACCGCGCAGGGTGCAGGCGAGGTCGCCTCGGTTGCCAAGGCGGCGGTAGCGGAGGGCCTTATCACGCAGGTGCACGGCTCCCTTTATGAAGTGACCTCTCTCGATACCTTGGCGGGTCTGTTTACGGCCGACCAATTGGAATATGTCGAACCTGACACCACGATGTATCTCGTCGGCGACATCGACGATGATGTCGAGCCTTCCGCGACGGATGCGGACGAGGCAACGAGCGCGTCAAGCACGGACGCGGCCTTGGCGAACTCGGCAAGCACATCGAGCAACGCCGCGACAACCGGCGACTTAGGCAATGCCGCCCGCGCCACGGAGGCACTCACGACCCAGGGCGGCACCACCCTCACGACCCAGGGCGGAAGCCTCCTCGCGACCCAGGGCGGAACCAACAACAATCCCGCCCCGACCTACCCGCCAAGCGATCCGTATTATCTGTCGGGAAATCTTTGGAACCTCGACATGCTCAAAGTGGAGGGCGCTTGGGCCTTAGGCCTTGATGGCGATCCTTACGTCCACAACAGCACGCCGGTGCGCGATACGCAGGTGCGCGTGGCGGTTATCGACACTGGCCTGTACGGAACTGGTACCTCCGAGAGCAAGCACGAGGATATCGACTACACCCATGTGGTCGACGGGCACAACTTCACCACGAGCGACGAGGGCGAGCCCGACGTCAAGGGCCATGGTACCTTTGTCTCTGGCCTTATCGCGGCAAAGGTGAACAACAACGTTGGCGTGGCGGGTATCATGCCGGGTGTCGACATCGTGCCTTGCAAGGTGTTTGACTCCACCACGGCAGCAACCTCCGACGTTGTCGATGCGATCTATTACGCTGTGGATGACGCGCACGTTGACGTCATCAACATGAGCCTTGGCGGCGAGTACAACGCGACTTCGCTTCAAAGCGCGTGCGACTATGCTGTTGAGCAGGGCGTTCTCGTCGTGGCCTCAGCTGGCAACGACGGCGTTTCAACCCCGAACTATCCTGCGGCATATGATTCCGTTGTCGGCGTCGCGTCCGTCAATTCCTCCCAAGAGCGCTCCACCTGGTCCCAATATGGCAAGAGCGTCTTTGTCACCGGCCCGGGAGAGAACGTCACGAGCACGTACAACGAGTCTGCGACCTCGTACAAGACTGCCAGCGGAACTTCGTTCTCCAGCCCTGAGGTCGCCGCCTTGGCCGCGATGTGCAGGTCGGTCTATCCTGACATGACCCAGGACGTGTTCAAGGAGTTCCTCATCGAGACCTCGACCGACCTTGGCACCAAAGGTTTCGACGACTATTACGGCTACGGTTTGGTCAACTTCGAGGCTATGGCCCAAGCCGTCTTGGCAAGCCAGACCCTTCCTTGGTACTCCCTGTCCTTTAACGTGACCGATACCGCGGGCGCGTCCATCCAAGGGGCGACCGTGGTCCTCAAGGCAGCCGAGGACATCACGTGGGCCGACGACCCCGATGAGGGTATCGAGGCGGGAAGCCTTGCCACCGGGGATGTTGTGGAAGCGCAATCAGACGGGACGTTCAAGGTTCATCGCGGTGTCTACTCGTACGAGGTCTCAGCGGATGGATACTACCTGGGCTCGGGTACCCTCAAGACCTACTCTGCCGAGCAAACGGTGGACGTCTCCTTGGAGGACGCCTACGAGGTCGTCGTGAACGTCAAGAACAGCGCTGGGGACAATCTCTCTGGCATCCACCTCGCGGTGACGTCCTCTACCGGGCGCACGGAGACCCCCAAGGCAAACGACGACGGCTCCTTTGTCTACAACCTTATGAGCGGCGTGTACTCCTTTGAGGCTTCTGCTCCCGCTAGTTATGAGAAGGCGAGCGGTCAATTCACGGTCCAGCGCGAAAACAAGCAACTTACGATCACCCTTAATTCTGCCGCAGAGTTGGCAACCGTCTCTCTTGGTGCCCATGACGCCGAGGAACAAACGGCGCTTGCCTCGGTCTCGACGGCGGTCTATGACGCCCAAGGGATGCTCGTCTCCGCGCGGGAGGACGGAACGTATCGTCTTGCCCGCGGCAAGGAATACAAGGCAATCCTTACCCGTTTGGGTTATGAGGATGCAATCGCTACCTTCACGGTTGACGACGCCGAGACCATGTCGATTGACGTGGCCATGACCGCAGCCGAGTGCTCGATCTCCTTCCGTCCCGTCACAGAGGACGGTGGTGCGGTCAACGACGCAACGATCGTGGTGACCGATGCTTCGGGCAAGGTCAAGAGCTCCTCTGCCACTGACCCCCTCCGTTACAACCTCAAGGCGGGCACCTACTCCTATACGCTTTCCGCCCCAGGCTATGAGGATGTTGTCGCAAACTTCAGCGTCTCGATCGAGTCGCGTACCTTGACCATCGTCATGTCCGGTATTCCCCAGACAGTTTCCTTCTCTCTTAAGGACGCCAAGACCGGACAGGCCTTGGAAGGCGCATCCGTGAAGGTCACGACTGCGACAAATGACGGGGCCATCCGTGCCAACTCGGACGGGACCTACTCGCTTGCGCCGGGAGAGTACCGCTACAGCGCCTATTGCCTGAACTACCAAAGCAAGCGCGGCTCCTTCACCGTGTATGGCGACACGCTCTCCATTGATATCGCTCTTGATCCCTACTCGGGTTCCACCGAGGGCTTCGCCGGTGGCACGGGCACAGTTGACGATCCCTACCTTATCGCGACGGAGGACCAGCTTCGCTACCTTGCGAACCAGACCGATGTCGTGCGCGCGGGGCGCATGGACGCCGATACGAACCAAGAGCGCAGCGTGGAAGGCTACTACCAACTCGTCCAAGACATCGAGCTTACCAGCGAGTGGTTGCCGATTGGAAATTACGAGAACAGCAACAACTACGTCGCCTTCTCCGGAACCTTCGACGGCGCGGGTCATACCATCAGCGGACTGAACACGGTCGAGTCCGACTATGACGCCCAAGGCCTGTTCGGCATGGTACAAAACGCGACCATCACGAACCTTACCGTCGAAGGAAGCGTGACGGGCGACAGCTATGTCGGCGGCATCGTCGGATATGTCCGCTTCTTTTACGACTCCGAGGGCTCCGATTGGAACACGGGCGCGACCCGCATCTCCAATTGCTGCAATCGCGCTTCGGTCACGGGGCGTTATGCGGTTGGCGGCATCGCGGGATCGACCTCCGGCTCCTCCTCGTCCAGCGAGGATTATGGAACCCTTGTCAGCCAGTGCAGCAACTATGGGGTGATCCACGCCCAGCGCAACGGTGACTTTGACAAACACAGCTCAGCCGCGGGCGGCATCGTCGGCTCCGCAGGCAATTGCAAGGTGGAATATTGCTACAACCGCGCAACCGTGGAGGCAGGATATGTCACAGGTGGCATCGTCGGACAATCCCTCGGCCTTGCGGCGATCTACAACTGCTACAACACTGGGTATGTATATGACCATGTGACGGCGGCAGGGTATACGGGCAACTCCGGCAGCATCGCCGGTCGTCTCGTGAAGTCGGCGCTGTCTGGTTGCTACGGTCTTATTCCCGCCGACGAGAGCGCGATCTATACCCCTGTCGGCACCATCGACACGAGCACCACCGTCACAAACTACAAGATGTACGAGCGCGCAAGCATGTGGCGCTCCGACGACTTCGTGGCAACGTTGAACCTGGACGCCCTGACGGATACGATGACCACCTCATTCGTGGCAGGAGGTAGCTACCCGCTGCTCAAGTGGGAAGTGTCCTCCGATGCCATCTTGGCCGAGGACCCCTATGTGACGCTTGACCCCATTTCGCCAAAGACCTCCTACAAGCAAGGTACCGAGGCCGTCGAGCTCACCGCAGAGGTCGACCCAGTAGCGGACGGAGGCGTCTTGTCTTGGCAATGGTTCGAGATTGACGACGCGGCAGGAACCGGCAACGAGACTGAGGCCGGCGCCGAGACGGGAACCGGCGCCGTAGCCATCGAGGGTGCGACACCCATCGAAGGTGCGACGGGTACGGGAACCCATGCCACCTACACGCCTTCCACCGCGGATATAGGCACGCGCCACTACTTCGCTGTCTTTACAAACACCCTTACCACCGACGACGGACGAAGCGGTTCTGCGACGGCGCAGACCGCCTCGGCTACCGTGATCGTCCGTTCCGTCATTGACGCACAAGAGCCCGCGGTGACGGCATACAACCCGTCGGCGGCCCAACAGTTCAACACGTCGCTTTCGACGAAGATCACCACCGACCTCATGTTGTCGGTGGAAGCTTCCTCGAAAGACGGCGGTACCTTGAGCTACCAATGGTACAAGGGCGCTTCGATGGTCGGTTCCGGCACGCCTATCGAGGGCGCGACGAGCGCGACATACTATCCTGATACCTCCGCGCTCGGTACGCTGTATTACTACGTCGAGATCACGAACACCTACGAGCCGGGCAATACGGCCTCCGTCAAGACCGATTGGGCAAGCGTCACGGTCACCGAGTACACCATCAGTTCCTACGAGGAGCTTATGAGCTTCCGTACGGCAGTCGACTCTGGTGTGACCTTCGAGGGTCTTGTTGTGACCCTGACCTGCGACTTGGATGTCTCTAGGGCCGCTTGGGAGCCTATCGGTTCTGTCGAACACCCCTTCAAGGGGACGTTCATGGGCGGCACGGGCTACTCGGGTTCTGCGGAGATCACGACCCATACCATCAGCGGCATCCATATCGACGGCGCCGCCATAGGGGCCACTCGCGGGTCCGAGGTCGAAGGCGCCGACGCCCTTGGCTTCTTCGGCGTCACGGAGGCCGCGACCATTTGTGACCTCGTGGTCGAAGGCTCGATTACTGGCAAGGCCAACCGCTATGCGGGCCTGATCGTCGGCTACGCGCTCTCAAACAGCTCGTCAGCGACCGTCATCGAGAATTGTGCAACCCAGGCAAGCTCAAGCGTGGAGGGCAAGTATTGCATAGGCGGCCTGGTGGGTTATGGATGCGTGTCGATCAAGGACAGCGCAAACCACGGTTCCGTTACGGCATGGGGCTTTGTTCCCACAAAGAACGACAGCGCCTTGGATACCTACTCCTATACCACCAAGGCAGCAGGTGGCGTGGTCGGATACGCCGCCGCTGGCTCCGTGAGGGGTTGCTACAACACCGGAGAGGTGACGGTGAAGCCCATCGACACGACGGCAGGCGAGAAGAGCGTGTACTACGTCGGCGGCGTCGTTGGCTACGGGTCAACGTCCGCAAGCGTGCTCTCCTGCTTCGACACGGGTACGGTGGCGGTTGGTACTTGGGCGACGACCAGTATTTCGTTCAAGCCCGCAGGCGTATGCTTTGCGGGAGCCGTCGTCGGCTATCAGGCCTACGACTACCTGTATAACATCCACTACCTTGACGGCGCGGCCGGAGAGGACGGCGTTGGTACCAACAGCTCCGCTGGCTACGACTTTGCCGAGAACCATACCCTCGCATTCATGAAGACCGCGTACTTCTTGGGTCTTATGCAAGACGGCTATGGTTACGGCGCCGCATTCCGCCAATCGACCAATGGCGCTCCGCACTTGTTGTGGGAGACCGACGAAACGACGGGAAGCAATCTGACTGACGCGGCCGAGCCGTATCTGTATGACGTCACCATCGACGGCGTTGACGACATCACGAAAACCTGGTCCACCTATTTCTACCAAGGGGAGAATGCGCCGGATGTGGTTGTATGGGCTGACCAGGCCCAACCTGAGGGCGGACATCTGACCTATGAGTGGCAAAGCCGCCCTGTCGGGGGCGCCGATGCCGATTGGACGGTTGTGGAGGGAGCCTTTGGAACCTGCACGCAATCAGGTGACCACTACACCGCCTCCCTTCCCATCAACACCGAGACGGTGGGGGCCGCGGAATATCGTTGCGTGGTCACCAACACGTTGGACGGCGCCACGGGTGTGGCCACATGTGACAACGAAATCCCCGCGCTGACCATCGAGATCCGCGAGGACATCGGGACCTTTGCCTTATCCGACCCCTCCCAGAAAAACAGCGCGAGCAACCCTTGGGTTATCAAAACCCCTGAGCAATTGCACTTCCTCGCTTTGCTCGTGAACGGCGAGACGAAGATGGTGGGAGTTGACGACAGCTCGTTCTATCAACAATACCTCGTCATTGACGCCGATCTCGACCTGTCCGGATATGAGCGTTGGGAGCCCATCGGAACGGGCGACGGCACTGGTGGTTCGCCCTTTAAGGGTATCTTGGACGGTCGCGGCCATGCCATCACGGGTTTGCAAATCGGGACGCAAAGCGAGCCTGCCGCCGCGGCCGACTACCAAGGCCTGTTCGGCAGCGTATACTATGGCGCCTTGCGCAACCTTTGCGTGAGCGGCACCGTCAACATCGCCTCGGGTGGGTGGATGACCGGTGGTGTCGCCGCCTACGCCTATGGCGCGGCCTTCGAGAACGTTGCAAACCATGTTAACGTTACCGGATCGGTGCGCGTCGGCGGCATCGCCGGCACGATCGGCACCTGCCAATTGAAGGATTGCTACAACGACGGCACCATAACCGTCGCGGAGAGCTCGAGCACCTCCCAATATGCTGTTGGCGGCATCGCCGGCTATGCGTTCTTTGCGCGTTCCGACGTTGAGGGTGCGGGTTTGTTCAACTGCTTCAACGCGGGCAACGTCAGCTGCACGCTCGCCTATGGCACCGATCCCCGCTTCGGCGCGCTTATCGGCGATGACAACACCGACTCGACTCCGCTTAGCCATTGCTACTACGTCAAGGGAAGTGCTACCTGCTTAAACGACAGCTCTGCTGGCACGGGCGTCGGCAACACCGATGGGTGCCTTGAGGACGTCGAGGGCTCCTTCGAGGCGGTTGAGAGCGCTGCCGACCCGCGGGTTGCGTGGGTGCTCAACACCGGCAACGGAGATGCGAAGAACTCTGAGCGTTGGGGCGTGACCGGAAAAGATGGCGCCGTCGCTCTTGCGGTTTGCGGGGCCGACCCGGTGTATCGCATCAACACCGACGCTGATGCCGCCCAAATCACCGTGTCTGGTACGTATGTCACGGCGGGTACGGAGGTAACCGTAACCTGGCGGGAGAAGCCAGGGTTCTTGGTCAGCGACGTCTCCTACGGTTTGGCCGACGCCGATTCGACGACCTATACGTCCCTGAAAGACGGCGATACCTTTACCATGCCGGCGGGAGATGTCGCCTTTGCCATCACCTCCGAGCAGGACGAGAGTTACCGTTACAACCTGTATGGCTTTGTTGTCGATGAGCAAGGCACCGAGAGCACCAACGCTACGCTGGCCTTTGACGCCCTTGACAATCCGCCTACGGCCCGTGAGGGCGATATCGTCAATGTCACGCTGACGGTCGCGCAGGGCTACCAAGTCAAGACGGCGAGTGCCGAGGGTGTCTTTGGCACGAAGGTCTCCGTCGAGCGCTTGGACGGTGTGAACTACCGTTTCACGATGCCGGCAGATCTCGTGAACTTTACGGTTGTGGTTGAGCCGGAGGGTTCTGCCGCTGCCAAACAGGCGTCCTCGTTGGCCATCACCTCCGACAACGTTCATATCTACAACGCTGATACCGCGTACCATACCGGCAACCTGGTATACGACACGCTTACTCTCTCCGGTACCTCCATGGGAGGCGACAAAACCCTTACCAGCTACAACTTGGAAGCGGCAACCTCAACACCTGCGTTGTATGAGCAAACCTATTCCTTTGCGGATGGCGCGGCCCACCGCGTGACGGGTGTGAGCGTCGCCGCGCTTATCAAGCAATTCGTGGACGACCCGACGACGCTGACCGCGACGACGCCGGTGTTGATCGAGGCGGGTGACGGTTCGTCGTATACCTGCACGTGGGGAGAGCTCACTTCTTTGACCTACAACGCCTATACCGATACCACCGGACAACCGACAGTTCGCGCCCTTCCGGCTTTGTTGGCCTTTGGTCAGGACGGAAAGCCCTACGAGGACAACGCGCTCCACCTTGTCTTTGGCGCCACGAGTTCTACCGATGACAACACGGCCCGTTGCTTGTCGGGGGTGACTCGCATCGCAATCGGTGAGGACCTCAACTATTCCCAACATTGCTACAGTACGTATACAGACCTATCCAGCGTCGGCGGGTCTGAGGTGACCGTGAACATCTACACAGGCACGACCCTTGCGGGTACAAAGACCTATTCCGTCAAGGACATCGAGACGCTTGCCAACGCTGATCGCGGGGGCATCTATCGCGGCATGTACTCCACGTTGGTTTATGAGGACAACGAGGAGAACTATTCGGGTCCCTATTCGGACTACTACGAGGGTTATAGCCTCTACGACGTGTTGCTTGACGCAGGCTTGCCAAAGAGTGCCGCCGCTTCCTCTCCGGATGCCAAGGTCCAGTTCTACCAACTCGGCGAGTGGGCCGAGGCTTGGAAGACCGTCAACGTCAGCCTTGGCTACCTCGCAGGTAACGGCGCGAATGGCGTTGGGGACTACAGCAACAACTTCACCATGTACGGCAGGGAGGACGGCAGCGACTCCGACGGCATCGCCATCAAAGGCATGGCTCCGACCCTTGCGTACGGCAAAAACGACCTGCCCCTTGTCTATTCGAGCGGCTCCACCGGCGTGAGCTCGACGGCGTACAACTACCGTGGGCCCCTGATTGCCCTGTTGCCGCAAAACGAGACTGAGGGCGGATATGTCGCCAACCAGACGGTCTCTGCGTGCTACCTCGGCCAAATTGATATCTATCTTCCCGCTCCTGAGGAACCGCTCTTCAACGTCGCGACATCTGATATCTCTGGGGCAAGCGGGATGCGGGTCGTCACCTACGCTGGGGACGTTCCTGAAGGCAGCATCGTCCAAGTCGCAGGCAAGACCATGCTTGCGCGAGACGGCAAGTACGTATGCTTGCTTCCGGCGGATCAAACGACCTCGCTCACGAACGACTCCTTCTCCCTTGTCGAGGGAGATGCCCCCGCAATCATGCGAGGAGATACCAACGAGAGCAAGACCATAAGCATCATCGACGCCCAGATTGCCTACGACATTACGTGCGGTAGGTATCACGATCTGTCGGTGATAGGTGAGACAGGTTGGCTTGCTGCGGACTTCAACCTCGACGGCGAGATTGATGCGAGCGACGCGCTCGCAATCATGCATCAGATCCACGAAAACGTGTTATACTGAACCAGCTATTATCCGAAAACCTGAATACATAGGAAAGGAAGGGAACGGAATGCGAAAGTCAGTGAAAGAGCGCTCATTGCGCAAGGCGACAAGCATTGTGTGCTCTTTGACGCTTGCTGCGTCGATGTGTCCCGCCGCAGGTCTTGCGTGGGCGACTGACGGGGGGGGGACCTCCTCTGACGACGTGGTGACAATCGGGCAGACAGCGGACGGCCTTGGTAGTAGCGTACTTGCCGACGCTCCATCAACAGACGAGGCGGGAACCTACCTTATCTCAAGCGCGGACGACCTGAAATGGTTCATGAATGAGGCGACCACAAGTGCCTACGCTGGCAACGCCAAGCTGACGGCCGATATCAACCTAGGTACCGTAACCACGTGGTACAAGACGGCAGGATCCTCCTCATCTAACGGCTATCAGGGAACCTTCGATGGCGACGGTCATACCATCACGTTGAATTACACGAATTCCGACTCGAACCAATCGACGTCCTTGTTCAACTACATCGGCACCAACGGCGTGGTCAAGAACCTGACGGTGGCTGGCTCTTTGAGCGACGACGACACGACGAAAAAAGCCGCAGCTATCACGGATGCCAACTATGGCACGATTACGAATTGCGTGAACCGCGCGACCATCTCTGCTTCGTCGGCCAAAGGTACGATACCGAAGGCCGCTGGC
>CAZOGL010000011.1:13840-33217 GCA_964579575.1 uncultured Eggerthellaceae bacterium
CCGCGCGACCATCTCTGCTTCGTCGGCCAAAGGTACGATACCGAAGGCCGCTGGCGTCGTTGTGCGTAACTTCGGCACAATCGAGAAGTGCGCAAACTACGGTGTGATTAAAGCGGTGTCCACGTCTACGAGTGCCTCTGCCTACGCAGGCGGCATTGTGGCGGAAGAAGCGGGTGTGTCGGGCTCTACGGCCAGCGTTAGTGTTATCAACTGCTACAACGCGGGATCCGTAACCGCTACCAGCTCCGCTGACGGCGCGTCTAAGTGCATGTATGCAGGTGGTATTGCCGGCGCTGTCGGTGTCTCGAACAAATCTTACACGTTCGTTTTCTCCAGTTGCGTCAACGCGGGGACCATTACGGCTTCCGGTAGTACCACGATGGCCGCGGGCGGCATCATGGGTGCTGCGGTGAAAGGCTACTCTACCAACAATACCGTCACGATGACAAACTGCTACTACGACGAGAATTCCGCCTCCGCCCTTGGCAACTCGGTTTCTGCCGCCGGCTCCGCTTCAACCGGGGCTTATACGTCCACCGCAAGCGGTTCTGCGACAGCAGCCAACCTCAGCGATGCGACCTGGCTCAAGACGAACGTCAGCGACTACATGGCAGAAACGATCGCCACTCCCGTATCTAAGAGCTGGTACTCGCCTGATGCCAAGGAGCTGACCATCAAGAACTACGACGAGATGGCCGAGTTCGCCCAGATCGTCAACGGAACCCATGAGAGCTTTGCTCAGGATTCCTTCCGCGGTAAGACCGTCACCTTGGCCGCCGACATCGACATGGGCGGTGTCCAAGATGAAAAAGGCACCTGGTCTGGTACCAGTTGGACCCCTGTCGGAAACGCTACCTATACCTATAGCTCGACCGCCACGGATTCCAACTACACCATCACCTCTGGCAATGCTTTCGAGGGTACCTTTGATGGCGCCGGCCACAAGCTCACCAATCTCTACATCAGCTCTGACAAGGGCTACCTGGGCATCTTCGGTGCTGTGGGTGGTACCGATACGGTAGGCGCTGCCGGCTATGGTACCGTCAAGAACTTCGTAATCGAATCCGGCTCCGTCACCTGCACCAACACGTCCGCCCAAGCTACCGACTTCGTCGGCGTGGCGGTCGGCAAGCTCAATGCGGGCGGCACCATCGAGGGCATCATCAACTACGTCGACGTGTATGCACCCTACACCATGTGTGTTGGCGGTATCGTCGGGTTCGCAGGCACCTCCGTCCAGTGGAATCAAATGTCCAACAACAACCGCAATGTCTATTTGGGTAACCCCTCTGGTGACAACACCTTTGTCTTGCGCTGTGCAAACCACGGTGACATCATCGGTTACTACAAGGATGGCGGTATCGTCGGAGAGAACGCTGCCCAGGTCCTCTATTGCTACAACACCGGTACCATCGAGCAGGGCATGAGCGGCTCTGGCGGCGGCATCGGAGGTATTGCTGGCCGTAACGGCGACCGCAATCTGAATTACTCCGAAGTCGGCACCATCATGTATTGCTACAACACTGGTACCATCAAGGGCACCAGCCCTATCACCGGTGCCACCATCAGAGGCTACGGCGGAATCACGGGTTGGTCGAGCCTTAACTGCCTCGTCGCGAACAACTACTCGGCAGGTGTTGTTGAGGTAGGCTACTCCGACTACCAGGCAATTTGCGGTCGAGGTGACTCTCCTTACACGGGCCTTGAGAACAACTACGCCCTCGACACCCTAAACAATAAGTACACCACCGACGCTGACGCTCCCAAGATGGGTATCAAAAAGACGAGCGCCGAGTTGAAGCAGTGCGCCAACCTGATGAACGTTGGCGCCCGTGCCTTTGTCGCCGACTCTGCTACCGAGCCCATCAACGACGGTTATCCGATCCTTTACTGGCAATCTTCGTCCTACAATCCCGACGCCACCATCACGAGCACGGCATGGAGCGGTGAGGACACGGTCGTGACCAGCTACTCTGCGGGCCTATCCTTCGATACGGCCAACTTGAGCTTGGCGGCTACCTTCAGCGACGGCACCCAGCAGACGGTCACCGATTTCGACCTCACGATCGACGGTAAGGCCATCAATGACCCTCTGACCAAGGACGACAACGGCAAGACCGTTGTTGCAAGCACAACTCTTAACGGCACGACCTATTCCAAGGAGTTCAAGATCACGGTCGTCCCCACGACAGTGACAGGAATCACTGCGTCGTCATACTATGCATCGCCGTATCGCCTTGTCTATAGCGCCGGCGACACGTTCAATCCGTATGGTTTGAATCTCACGGTCTCTTATTCCAACGGCAAGTCGGAGACTCTCAGCCTGTACTCACCCTCCACCTATGCTGAGACATGGGCGACCATGCAACAAAATGGGTGGTCTTGCAACCTCACCACCATCACATCCGATGACAACGGCAAGAAACCAGTTCTGACCTACACCTACGACGGTATCGCCTATACCTATGAGGCCCCGGCGACCATCTCCGTCATCGCCAAGCCCAGCCAGGACGATCAGGGCAACTACCTCGTTAACACCGTCGACGACCTGAAATGGGTTGCGAACGAGGTCGAGTTTGGTACCTCCACGGAAATTGGTAACAACTACTACGACACCAATATCTCTGTGAAACTTATGGCCGACATCGATTTGTCCGGCATCGAGTACAAGGTCATCGGTGACTCGGTCGGCTGGAACAGCTATTGCTTCAACGGCACCTTCGACGGCAACGGCCACAAGATCACCTACTCTGATACGACTACGTTTAAAACCAACATCTATGGCGCGGGCATCATCGGCATCCTTGGCACTTCTGGTGTCGTCAAGGACCTGACTGTTGAGGGCTCGGTTGCGCCTACCGTGAACTTTGGTGGAATCGTATTCAAGATGTATGGCACTAACGCCAAGATTGAGAACTGCACGAACAACGCCAATATCAACACGACGAAGGCTGTTGGTGGTATCGCTTACTCTGTGGAAGCAAACGCCACGGCTGGATCCATCATCAATTGCACCAACAACGGCAACGTCACCAGCACCACATCCAGTGTCGGCGGCATCGTCGGTTCTACCAATGTTTCGACCCTCTCGATCACCGGTTGCACGAACAACGGCACTATCCAGGCTCAATCAAATGTCGGCGGTATCGTCGGTAACGGCATGGGCACTATCAAGAATTGCCTCAACGCTGGCTCCGTCGTCGCAACGAGCGGTAAAGCCGGTGGCATCATGGGCAACTGCTCAAATTCCTCGACGACTTACGGCATCTTCAATTGCGCTAACACCGGTGATGTCACCGCAACGCAATCTGCCGGTGGACTGGTCGGTGGTACCTACAAGTCCGCATATGCCAACTCCTACAACACCGGCACGATTACGGTTACCGCCGCCACCGCAACAACTGGTGCTGGCGGACTGATCGGCGTCTACGACTCCAATAGGGCCGGCGCCACCGTTACCAATTGCTATAACGCAGGTACCATTATTAGCAACAACGACAACGCCGCCGCGCTTATCGGCTACGACGTCAAGGGTGCGATCCTTACCAATTGCTACTTCGTTGGCGACGATAAGACGAGCGTATGGAATGGCACTGCGGCTCAGACGACGGGCTACACGGCTCAGACCGCTGACAAGATGAAGTCCGCCGAAACGATTACCGCTCTCGGCAGCGACTTCAAGGCTGACGGTGACGGGAAGACCGAGTATTCGCTCAACGGCGGCTACCCCATCCTCTCGTGGCAAAACATCACGCCTAGCGCTCTCGTTGGCCTTAAAGGCGACGTGAACAACAACGGCAAGCTTAACATCGTCGACGCCCAGATCACCTACGATCTTAGCGCGAATCACTATGAGGGCGATTCCCTCTCCGCTTTGCTCGCGAAGTGGGGCGAGGGGACCATCCTGATTCAGGTTCAGAAGTTTGCTGACGTGAATGGCGACAACGCGCTCGATGCTGCTGACGCGCGTGCGATCCAGTACGCTGTCCACAACGGGGGAGTCTTCGGGGCGTAAAGTTCCTGAGACGCAAACGTGAGCGTTTTTGGGGCATAAAGTTCCCGAGGCGCATCCAGCGGACGCATATGATTGGGTCCGGCTCCGAGATTTCGGGGCCGGGCCTTTTCTTGTTTGCTTGGGGTTTCTTGCCTGGGGTTTCGGCGCACCCTATTCGGGCTGCCATCGTTTGAGCTTGCGACTCTTGAGGTTGCCTCATGTGTCGGTGCGCCCTATCCGCGCTGCCCTTTACCTTTATGGGTGGGCTTGCCTTTGTGAATTTCCTGACCATGTCCGCCGATGCGCATTGTCCGCAATCGCGCTTGACTGGTAGAATTACGCCAACGTAGACGAAAGTAAAGACCGCGGCCACGGCGTCAGATGTGGTGGGTGCCACACTCGAAAAACGTGGCAGAAAGAATATACGAGGAGCTTTTATGCAACCCAATCCAGCCAGCAGTACGGTGCGCGGTCTCAGCATCGCCACCATCATTTTGAGCGCCATCGGTATTGTATCGTCGCTGATTTTTCTCGCTAGTATGTCTGTGTTCAGGGGCTATGTCTCTGATAACGCGGACTTGTTCGCCGACCTGACCATGTCCGCGATGGAGCAAAACGCCACTTCGTCGATTACCATCAACGAGCACAATATCAACTTGAGCGACTTGACATCGGCCCTCGAAAAACAAGGTCATGCCGACGTCGCTGTCGCAGCCGAGCTCCTCGATGACCTCTCCAATGGCAAGCTTGCGGCGGCTTTTGACCTTATGTCCAACACCGACGCAAACAGCGTCGTTGCAGCAAAGCACAAGTTTGCCGAGATGAGCGATGACCAGATGCTCCAATTGGCTAATGCTATGTCCGGTGTGACTTCTGCCGACATAATTGCTTTGCGCGATGCGGTGGCTGGTATCGATGACTCTGACATTGTCACGCTGTGCTACTACCTCGGGTCCAGCACTCCTGAGAAGATGATCTCTGATACTGTCGACTTCGTTGTGGCAATAGCTACCTATCTTGCCGTTGCCGGCCTCATCTCCGAGTTGATCACCCTCATTGCTTCTATCTTGGCCTTGCGCAACGCTGCGAAGCCGGACAAACTCAATGCGGCATTCGTTTTGTGCATTATTGGCGCCGTCGCATCGCTTTTGATGCTCTCCATCATCCGTCTCATCCTCATGATCATCGATGCCGTCTATATCCAAAAGGTTCGCAAGACGCCTGCGGCACCCTCAACCTATCCTCAAGGTCCGGGACAGGGCATGCCGGCGGGTTGGCAGCAAAATATGCCGCAGGGTACCGCTGCCAACGGGGTGGAAAACCCGAACCAAACCGTTCCCTATCCGGATGCGTTCAAATAGGAAACTCTTTCCTGTCGAAGCGGAGGAGAGGCTCCACCATGATTCCTAAGTCGGACAAAAAGACACGATTCCCCTTTGGCCGCAAGGCGGAAGGCGGCGAATACTATAAAGCTGTTCCCCTCAATGAGGAGGGCGAACCTGACGAGGTGGCCACCGCTGACAAGGTCAAGGGCGCAGCCCAGATGGCGGCAGGAACGGCCATCACGGCCGCCGGCATCCCGATGCTCGTCCTTCCCGGTCCTGGTGCGGCTGCAATCATCGGTGGAGCGGCTTTGACGCTCAAAGGTCATCGGACCTTGACCGGCCGGGACCCTTTGCCCATCGAGCAATCCATCGATGACGCGGCGCAACGTCTCGCTACGGTTGCCAAGGACGAGGCTTCTGCTATGGGTCGAAAGGTTGCGAACAAGGCAACAGATGTGGGCACAAGAATCGTCGAGGAGGGACCCTCTGTGGTGGCCGCGACCGCCAAGCAGGTTCCCGACGCGGTTGCTTGCGCGGCCTCTCGCGCCTCCGAGGTCGCCTCTGCCGTTGCGCAACAGGCACCGGCTGTTGCTGGGACGGTAGGGCGTGCGGTGGCTCGTGGCTCCAAGATTGTCGTGGGCGTCGGAGCCGAGGTCGTCCGTCAAGGTTCGAATTTGGTCAAAGAGCACCGCGGCGCGAAATAACCTAGGTTGGGAAAGAACCGACCGGGGCACCGTCGGTGCGAACCTCCGCCCTCGGCCCCCTTTGGCGGGGGCGGCGGGTTTTCTCTCGCGCTGGTGTTTTCGTGAACGCGCGTCATTTTTAGCTGTGCTTCAGGCGGCTGTGTCATACTCTCTTTCGTAAAAACACGGCATGTACCTTTGCCGCCGCAAACACGATGCAAGAGCTTGTGAGTTATTGATGATTGCCAACGACCAAGAAGAAATAGGCCAAGAAGAAATGAAGGGGCAGCGCGTGCCCCGCGCTGGGGAGGTGAACGCGTCCCGCGCTGGGGAGGCTCGCGCCCCCCAAGACGCACAGGCGTCTACGGGCCGTGCCGCGCAGGTGAACGCGTCCCAAGACGGTCAGGCGCGCACGCACCACGCTGGAGTTGCACGCCCGACCCGTTCCGACCGCGGCGCAACTGCGCGTACGCGCCGCTCCGACCACGATGCCCACAAAGCCGCCTCCGCACGCAGGGGCCGCCCCGGTCGAGGTGCTTCCAAAGCCGCCTCCTCTAAAGGTAGTGCGCACTCCAAGCCTACGACGGTGAGTTTTACCGGTGAGGTTGGCCAGACGCGCGGGGTTATCGACCGCAACACCAAAAAGTCCAAACCCCACAAGAAAAGCAAGCTTGAGCAACTGATCATCCAATGGTGCAATCGTCTCCTCGACGTTGCACACGATCGCTCCTTCCATGAGCAGGAAGAGCAATATGAGGCAAATCGCACAAGTCGCGACTTCCTTTGGAACAGCATAGGTATGTGCGCGTGGGGCGTTGTCTTCCCCGTCCTCACCATCGTCGTCACCCAACTTTCCGGTGCCACCAACGCAGGTATGTTCTCCATGGCCTTCGTTATTGCGAGCCTGCTTATGATTGTCTCGAATTTCGGCATCCGTACGTTCCAAATCAGCGATGTGAACGAGGAGTATTCCTTTGCGGACTACCGCGTCAACCGCGTCATCACCTGTATCGCCGCGATTGTCCTCGGCGCCCTCTATTGCAGTATACGCGGTTACGACGAGGCGATGTCCGTCATGTGCATGGGCCTTGTTGTGTACAAGGCGATAGATGGGTACGCTGACGTCTATGAAGGTCGGCTGCAACAGATGAACAAGATGTACCTTGCGGGCGTGAGCCAGACGCTACGCTCCCTGGTCGTCTTCGTTGTCTTCTGCGTGGCCCTTGTCATTACTGGAAGCCTTCAGGTCGCGAGTGTTGTCATGGCGGTGTTTGCGGTACTGACCTTGATGTTTATCTCGCTTCCGTTGGCGCACATGGAAACGCCAAAATCAGAGCCGGTCAACATCAGGCGCGTCGTCGAGCTGTTCAAGAAAAGTTGGCCCCTGTTCGCGGCGTTTTTCATGTACGCGCTCATCGACAACATGCCGAAGTTCGTCATGGAAGGTGCGTTGACCTACGATAACCAACTGTTCTATAACGCGTTGTATTTTCCTGCGATGTTCATCCTCATGACTGCCCAAACGATCTACAAACCCATGCTTGTGCGCATGGCAAACGTTTGGCATGACCCGTCGAAACGTCGTCGCTTCGATCTCATCATCTTGGCGGTCGTGGCATTGATCGTTGGCATCACGGCAATCATGACCTTTGTGATGCTGTGGTTTGGCCTTGACCTTATGGCCTTCCTGTACGGTCTCGATTTCCGCCAATTCGAAAAGATCAGCATCATCATGCTCATCGCTGGCGGTATCACGGCAGGCATCGACTTCATCTACCAGACAATCACGATCCTTCGCCGCCAAAGGGATGTCATGATGGCTTATGTCGTCGCATTGATCCTCGCGCTTTTCACGCCTATGTTGCTCATCGACTTTGCCCAGCTCGAGGGCGCGGTTCTAAGCTACCTCATCGTCATGGCCGTGTTGTTCATCCTCATGCTTTGGATCTATGTTCGCATCCGCTTCACGCGTGATAGCGGCTTGTCCGAGCCCTCTCCCGAGCCGGTTTCACCCAACGAGGAGCCAGGTGAGATTCCAATCGTCGAGGGTCGGTTCGAGATTTAGGACGTTATCGGTGATTCGCCCGCATAAGGGTGAGCGCCTCTTGGAATTTCTCCCTGTTTTCGGGCGTCCAAGTCGAAACGTCGTCGCTGGTGAGGAGCATGCTGGAGTGGCATGCGGCACCGTAGAGGACCATGTCGCGTTGGTCGGCCGTGTATTTGACGTCGGGGCGTAGCAAGATCGCGTCCGGGTCGTTTCCGAAGGCACGGCGATCGAGCGGCGCACGATAGATGGTGTTGAACAGCGAGTTCTTGGTGCTGACACGTTCGCGTTCCGCGATACGCATGTAGAGGGGACTGTCCCAATCAAGGCTCACATTGCACCCGACACGGCAAAAATCCACGATGCCAAACGCGCTTGCCAAAGGAACGCCGCAAGCGTCAATGATGACATCATCTCCGACGGTGTCTCGAATCAGGTTGAGCGCGTCGCGCATGAGCTCGCCGCGGTTCATTCCCTTGTGGGGGACCATGCACGCTGCGTAGAGGAAATCGACCTTGAGCATCTTGAAGCCCCAGGTCTCTACAATGGTTCGAAGGCATTTTGTCACATAAGCGCGGACCTCGGGGTTGAGCGTGTCAAGGGCGATGCCACCGCTCCAATGGCCTCCGGTGCGAATCGCTTCTCCGGTTTTGTCCCGCATCAACCAATCGGGATGCGCGTTGAACAGGTTCGACGCACGCTCGCACACGAAAGGTGCGATCCACAGACCCGGAATGAAACCCGCCTCTTTGATGCGCGAAGCAAGAAAGTGCAAGCCACAAGGGAACTTCTCCGACGGGGGAGACATCCAATCACCCACAAGGCCATAGCCCTCGTCTATTTGGAACACGCAATCGAATCCTGTCGTGTCGAGGGTTTTGAATACCGCGGTGGCGTTTGCAAGGTCGTCGAGGATGATGTGCTCAGAGATGGCATCGTGGTGACTATACCGACTAGAGTAGCCGGTCAACAACTTGTCAGAGTGGGGCGCGACGCCCATCTTGTCCAACCAGATTCCCATGGCGATATCAGCGAGCGCGCTCGCTTTCGGTTCGTTTTGCGAGCAATCTTCAAAGGGGCTGGAGATCTCAATCGTAAACAGGTCGGCGAGCAGCGTCTCCTCTCCGACGGCAAGCTCGCGGGCGGGTGTCTCGGGCATGACGTTGAGACCCTCGGCCGCTACCCATTCCAAGAGCGTTAACCCGTTTGTCTCCTCGAGGGAAGCGACCATCCAAAGGTCGTGCTCTGAGGTGAAGTAGGCATAGGTCCAACCGTGGAGGTTGCCCGGTTTGTTGGTATAGCGATGGAAGCGATAATCTCCAGCGCCATCGAGGACGAAACGTTCAATGATGGGCTTCGGCGTTCCTATGAGGCCGCGCTGCGCGGAATCCATGTCGACTTCGCGGGTGTCGGTCCATGACTGGTACCCGTTGAACAACGCCTTGTCATAGGCAGCAAATCCGCCAGTGAACAGGACGCGGCAACTGGTGACGAGGAGGGGCTCCTTCGGGGTTATGACTATGCGAAGGCCCGTTTGAATCTGACTGTCGCTCTCCTCGAGGGTGGGTTCGATATGGAGAACGAAATGCGTCTGGTCGCTTTCCTTTGCCTCGAAGTCATGGTAGGGGACATAAACGGAATGTTCGCTTGGCCTCTCGCCCTCGGTGCTTATGGTGTATTCGATGTGGCAAAGGCTCGGGGCGATCATGTGTGGACTCCTTTGGAGTTTGACTACTGAGATATGGTTACGTATGAAGTGTATCTGGTGGGTGGCGCGTACTCAATGCGCGCTCATAAATTGAAGAAAAGTATCCGTTAAACCCCTCCATGCCGTCTTTGGAAGCGGCTTTATCTGGCAAAATGAAGGGGTGCGCCCACCCGACTTGGTTGAGGCGTTGATGCTGTATCCAAACAGGTCTCTGCGAACAGGAGGCACCATGCCCGAATCAACAGCATATTCATGTCCTCATTGTCACGCAACGCTCAAGTTAGAACCCCATAGCGGCAAGCTCGTCTGCGATTATTGCGGCGGGGAGTTCGATGTCGACCAGATTGAGGCATACGTCGATGAGGTTGGTTATGCCCGCAGACAGGTAAGGGCAGAAGAGGCCTCTGAGGCTGCGGCCGGGTCGGCTGCGGAGGAAGCTGGCGAGGCTGCGGCTGAGGTTGTCGCGGCTGCGGCTGGAGCGGTCGGGGCTGGAGCGGCTGGAGTCGGGGCCGACGCGGCTGGGACGGAAGCCGCCAGCGCCGACGGAGCCAACGCCGGCGCAGCCGGGACCGACGCGGCCGCGGGTGGCAAGCCCAAGACCAAAGCGGCCGGCGCTGACGCGGTTGCTTCCTATTCCCTTGAGGAATGGGACGCCATGATCGCCGAGGGCAAGCAGGAGCGCTTTGACGAGGTGGTCGGCTATACCTGCACGAACTGTGGCGCCCAGGTTGTGACCGACAAGCTCACCGTCGCGACCAGTTGCCAGTATTGCGGCAGCTCCGTTGTCGTGGATCAGCGTCTGACCGGCGGCATGAAGCCTGGGTTTGTCATCCCCTTCAAAGTGAAGGCCGAGGATCTCCCCCAAAAACTCACCGACTTCTATGCCGAGCGTCCGCTTTTGCCCGACAACTTTTTCTATGACAACCAAGTGGGCGAGGTCCAAGGCATTTACGTCCCGTTTTGGTTATATGACGGTACGGTCAAGGGGTCGGCGCGCTATGAAGGCACCGACACGCGCGTCTATGTCATGGGAAAATACGACGTGACCGAGACCGATTTCTTCCATTGTGATCGCGCCGGCACCATGTCCTTTGACAATATTCCCGTTGACGCGTCTGAGCGCATCGACGATGACTTGATGGACTCCATCGAGCCTTTCGACTACAAAAAGATGAAGCCGTTCAAGGCGGGTTACCTCACCGGGTTTGTCGCGGAACGGTTCGATCAAAGCCCGCGACAAGTCCTTGATCGGGCGTCTTTGCGCATGGGCAACTCCGCGGAGAGCGCCATGGAATCGACCGTCTCACACTCTAACGTCACGCTCTTGTCGAGCGATTTCAAGGTTGAGGATCCCGCTGTCAGCTATGTGTTGTTGCCGGTGTATCTGTTCAATTGCGAATACAGAGGAAAGCACTACCGGTATGCCGTCAACGGCCAATCGGGGAAGATCGTCGGCGAGGTACCCATATGCAAGAAGAAAAGCTTTTTCTGCTTCTTGAAAGGTCTCGTGGGGACCACGGTGGTTGCTGCCATTTCGATAGCGATTCTCGCCGCTTTGTGGATGATCGTGTAGCAGGAAAGGGGGTTGGTTATGAAATTGGGAAATAAACTTATTGCTCATGTGATTACCGTCGTACTTGTCCTGACGTGTGCGCTTGGCCCGGTGGGGTTTGCTTGGGCAGACAATCCTGCCGTGACGGGCACGACCGTTGCTACGCCTGCCACGACTGGCAAGACGACCGCGGACCTTGATTGGTATCCCAAAGATCCGTCTTCGTTCCAAGACTTCCACAACACCACCGCCTCGCGCGTTATCGACAACGCGGATTTGCTTACCGACGCGCAGGAGGCTGAGCTTGCGGCCCACATCGCCGACATGACCGCGCGCACCGGTCTCGACTTCGTGCTTTTGACGGATACGTCTTCCTATGGCTTGACGCGCGATTTGTACGCGGCGGACTTCTACCAGTTCAACGGCTATGGGTTGGGCGATGGGTATTCGGGCGTCATCTATTTTGTGTGCATGGAGCGCGATAACCGCGGCTTTTTTACCGCGGCGCGAGGAGATGCGCGAACGTTGCTTACGGAAAGCAATGTCAACATCATGGATGATCGGACCTACGATCTGTTCGTCGACGGTGAGTATGCCAAGGCGATCGCGACCCAATTCGATAACCTTGACACTCTCTACACCAACGGTGGTTTCCCGGCTGACTACACGCCTTACTATATCGCCGGCGTCATCGCACTTGTTATCGGCATTATTGGCGGGTTCGTGAACTTGAGCAAGAAGCGCGCGCGGATGAAGACCGTGGAGGTGGCGACGGATGCGAGCATTTACAGCCATCAAGGCTTGACCTTGACAAATAGTGTCGACGTCAAGTACAACACCGTCGTCACGCGCACGAAACGCGTGGAGGACGAAAACCATGGGGGAGGCGGCTCAAGCTTCTCTGGCGGTTTTTCCAGCAGCGGCGGTGGCTCGTTTAGTGGCGGAGGCCGTAGTTTTTAGGGGCAAGGGCACCGCGGGGGCGTTGCGAACGCGCTTTGGGCATGTTGCGAACGCGCGCTGCGAACGCGCTTTGGGTATGCCGCGAACGCGCCGCAGGACGTCAAAGTTGTAGGCGCGCTCCTGGGCACCGCGAACGCGCTTTGGGTATGCCACGAAGGCGCTTTGGGCACTGCGAGCTCGCTACGGGGCGCCAAAGTTACAGGCGCGCTCCTGGGCACCGCGAACACGCTTTGGGCATGCCACGAAGGCGCTCCTGGGCACCGCGAACACGCGTTTTGTTCGCGCTACAGGCTACGCGCTACAGGCCGTTGACGATGTTGATGGGTCGCTCGCCGTTCTTGACGCGCAAAAGGTTATTCCACGTATTGGCGAAACCGCGGCGGAAGGTGGAGGTGGTGACTCCGCCGATATGGGGGCTCGCCAACATTTTCGCGCTTGCGTGCTCGGACATGTTGAGCAGCGGGTTGTCGGGCAAGACTGGCTCGGGTGCGATGGTGTCCACGCCAAAGCCGCCGATGACGTCGCCTTCGAGGGCGCGCACCATGGCGTCGTTGTCTACCAAGTCACCTCGGGCCGTGTTGATGAGCAGCGCGTCGTTTTTCATGGCGGCGAGGAACTCGTCATTGACCATGTTGGTGGTGGCGGGCGTGACGGGGCAATGGAGGCTCACGATATCGCAGGTACGAATGAGCTCGTCCTGCTCAAGCCACTCCACGCCGTACTTGCTCTCGATGTCTTGAGATGCGCGGTGGCGGCTGGTGTAATACAGCTTGCCGCCAAAGGGGGCAAGCAAGCGCGCGGTCTCCTTGGCGATGGCGCCAAATCCTATGAGTCCAATGCTGCAATCGCCGATCTCCCTGATACCGGAGAACATAAGGTGTTCTTTGAAGTTGATCTGGGCGCCGCGAGCGATAGCGGCGCTGCCAGCGAGGACGCTGCGAAGGAGCCCGAGAATGAGCAGGACCGCTTGTTCGGCGACCGCCGTGGCGTTGATGCCGGCATTGTTGCAAACAAGGATGTTGCGCTCGGTGGCGGCATTGACGTCGATGCCGTTGTAGGCGACCCCTTCCGACATGATCATCTTGAGGTTTGGCATGCCGGCAATCAGCGATGCGTCGGCGACTGCGATGGCGTCGATGACCAACGCCTCGGCGTCTCCGGCCTTGGCAAGGACTTCCTCGTCGGGTGCGTCGAGCGGAAAAAACACCAACTCGAGGCCGCTGAAGTCGCCTTCAGGTTGGTATTTCCAATAGCGCTCTTCTGCAGCTTTGACGGCGACTTTCATGGTGGGTCCTCCTCATTTCCAATTCAGATAGCAGGTTCAGATAACAAAAATATAGTGGTCAGTGTCATTGATTTACAGCAGCGTCGTAGGTTTACAAAAATGACATTTTAAGCCACTCGGAGCCTCTCATGTAAAGGAGAAGAGGCGGTTTTCTTGGACCGTTTTTCTCGATTTTGAGTGGAGAGGGCCGTGTTTAATGCCAACTGGGACTTAACGTTAAACCGTTCTCCTGGCAGTATTTCTCACAGGCATCGCGAAGTTTTGGAAATTCGATTTCAAGAACATCCCATACTATTCCCATATCAACGGTGCCGTAAGCGTGGGCAAGGCGGTTGCGCATGCCACTCATTTTATGCAACTCAAAACCGTAACTTTCAAATACCTCAGAAAGCTTCCCGCCTTCTTCCACAACGCGGAAAACCCTGTTTGCTAGGCCTTCAGCTACAAGTGTTGCCTGGGTTGTATGAGGATTCACGAAGCTTTCCTTAGAAAGCGACAATTCTTCAACTTGTGTAATGGTCTTAGTAACAATGTCATAGATTTCCTGGATTCTTAATAGGTCATTTTCTTTGGCGCTCATAAATGGTTACTCCCTCGCGGTTGATGGCAGCTGCAAGATTTTTGTTAGGAATATCATCGGCGGTTATTGCGTCAACTTCGTGTCCCGTTTCCTGACGAATTGCTTTCTGGAAACGTGCAAGGTCAAACAAACTGAATGTCTCCGACCTGTCAATAACAAGTCGAAGGTCAATATCGCTTTCTTCTGTTGCATGCCCTGTTGCAAAGGAGCCAAATAGAATAACCTTTTCAATGGCAGAGAACTTTGCGGCCTCTTTTGCTATTGCCTCTTTCATATCAAGGGAAACGGGAGTTTCTTGCACAGCAAGCGCACGTGAAAGCGCATCGATTTTCCTCTCTATCGCACAAAGCCGTGCCGTGTTTGTGGTTTCATGCTCGCTTTCGAAGCCTTTCCGCAGGTAGTAAAGGAACGCATCAGTTTTCGATATCGAGTTTTGAACAGCATAGCTTTCAACAGTCTCTAAATCTTTGGAAGGTAAACGCAAGGCGATAGGTTGTCTTTTTTTTACGGCGGCATCCATGGTCACTTCTTTCGTATTGCATTTGCAATACAAATATACCATTAAAGATGGTTCTCATGTGTGAGATTTCGAGGATTGATTATGAAGACATGCGCGGCGCAATGGCAGTATGGAAAAACGCTTGCTAGGAGCGCAAGATGCAAAGCACCTTTGTATAGCGGTGTTCTATGTCGTTAGTGAACTCTGAATCAGCACGCAGACTGGATTACCTGATAGATCCAAGCTGGCGTGAACCTACGCGTTTCCTAACTTCCTAACTTCCTAGCTGGCAAAATACTTAATGCAGAAGTCTTCAAATAAGGTTACCGCGCGGCTGCGGTGGGCATTTTTTACGTGCGCAATGTGAATGGGGTAGCTTTCGTTTATGGGCAAAACATGCAGCGTCTCAAGCTGCTCCTTTGTAAGCGCCGTGTACAGCAATTTGTCGGGGCAAAAACAAGCACCAAGGTCATCGGTGCACAAGGCAAGAAGCGTTGCGGCATTGTCCGAATAGGCTTTTATGGGCGGGTTTAGATTGTTTTGGCGAAGAAACGCGCTGCCGATGCGCCCCGTTATGTCCTCTTCCGAGCTCATAAAAAAGGGCAGGTGGGAAAGCTGGGAAAGCACGGTGGGGTTGCTTTTGTCACACACTTCCACACGGGCATTTTTTTGAAGTTCCAACAAGTTTTTAGATACCACCAGCATCACGTTTTCGGTGTACAAGGGCCGCGCGTTGATTTCGGGCATGCCCGTATCGCATCGGGCGATGGCAACATCTCTTTCCTCTGCGAGCAGGGCGTCTATGATCCTGCTGTTTGTTTGTTCGTGCACGATTATTTGTATGTGCGGGTACACCTTTTGGAAGGCAGAAATAATACCGGGCATAATGGTGCGCGAACGGGTATGCGCAACGCCCACGCGCACAATGCCGCTTTCGGCGTTTTGTATGTCTTGGAACTCATGGTGCATTGACTCGTACGAGCTGCAAAAATTGCGCGCGTATTCCAAGAATCGCTTGCCAGCATAGGTGAGCTCAAAATGCGGCTTGCGGTTAAAGAGCACGCATCCCAACTCTTTTTCAAGTGCCGCTATATGTGCGCTGAGGGTTTGCTGCGTGATGTGGAGCTCTTTTGCTGCGGGACTTATGCCGCCGCACTCAACAACGCGTATGAAGTAACTCATGGGAAGAAAATTCATGGGCGAGTCCTGTCTGCGAGCAGTTTGGTTGAATTCCTTCATTCACCTTGCATTATACACACCCACAGTAAAAAGACTGTGCAATCCACTATGAAAAATCAGTTTGAAACCTTACTTTGCTTGCATTACGCTCGTGCTCGCAGAAAAGAGAGAAAGTAGCAGGCAATTCTATGCTTGAGATATTGTTAATTGTGGTGTTCGCAGCGGCAGTTTTGCTGTGTTTGGTGTTTACTGGGTCTGTTCTGCCGGCCTTGTTGTTTGGTTTTGCGCTGTTTTTGGTATACGGAGTCGCTAAAGGCAGCTCCGTGTTTCGCATGCTCAAGTGCGCAATTGTGGGCACAAAATCTTCCCTCAGCATTATTGTTTTGCTTCTTTTTGTAGGGGCGCTTACCGCGACGTGGCGTGCAAGCGCCACTATGGCATACATGGTTGACCTGGTTGTTCGTGTTTGCCCCGTCTCGCTTATCCTGCTCATGGCCTTTCTTTTGTGCAGCTTTGTTTCGTTTCTTGTTGGGTCTGCCTTTGCGACAGCTTCTACCGCAGGCGCAATTTGCGCGATTGTGGCGGTAAATGCCGGCATCCCTTTGCTGTATGCCGGCGGCGCCATACTTGCGGGCTCGTATTTTGGCGATCGGTGTTCGGCGGTATCGGGCAGTGCGCTTTTGGTCGCCAAGCTTACTTCGACAAACATCAAGAAGAACATGCTTGAAATGGCCAAGACTTCTCTTGTGCCCTTCACGTTGACCTGCGTATTCTTCCTTGCTTTGGGAATTTCGTGTTCTCCGGTCGGCGACTTTGCGCAAGCGCCCGCGTACTTGGGCACCTACTACGTGCTCAACGCAATAGATATTCTTCCCGCTGTTGCTGTGTTGGTGTTGGCACTTGCTGGTGTGCCGTGCTTTGTGGTGCTTGGCGTGGGCGCGGTGCTGGGCGGCGCAGTAGCGGTGTGCGTGCAGGGTTGCGGCGTTCCCCAGGTACTTGAAGCTTGCCTTTTTGGGTATGTTGCACAAGCAAGCGACGCGACGGTGCTTTCCGGTGGCGGATGTGTCGGCATGCTTTCGGCAATGGCGATTATTTTTGTGAGCTCTTGTTATGTGGGCATGTTTGAAGAGTCGGGCATGCTTTTGAGTATTGAGCATGCAATCAAAAAAGTGGGGGAAGGATCCGGGTCGTTTCTTGCGGTGGCGCTGGCGTCGGTGTTTAGCAGCATATGCGCGTGCAACCAAACGCTTGCCATAGTGCTAACTCATGAGCTTTGCAAGAAGAGTGTGCCCGACAACAACGTTTTGGCAGGTCATTTGGAAAATACCGTGGTTCTTCTTGCGGCGTGTGTGCCGTGGTCAACGGCGGTGGCTGTGCCTTTAGCAGCAATCGGTGCGCCAGCTGGCAGCATCCTTTTTGCGCTGTTTTTGTATCTGGTGCCGCTTTATAACATGGGGGTTTCGCTTGTGAAAGCGCGAGCGCATTCCCGGCGTGCCCAGCGCGCATACCGTAAAAGCCGCATGGCGGCCACGCGACGTTAGCCATGGCACCAACGCAACGCTAGCGTTAACAGCCACGTGGCGCTAGTGGTAGCAACAACGCGGCGTTAGCCGATTACGCCCAGAACGCAGAGACCTGGTCAGAATGGGCGTAAACGCGTTTGGGTTTGCCCCTATCCTTTGACATTTGCAGCAAAGTGGTTATAATCAGTTTACCGAAATCGATTTCGCCCAAATGCATTTCGGTAAAATGCGTTTAGGTAAATCGAATTTACGAAAAACGAGCTAAATAAGCTGCTCGTGCGTTCCTAGAGCGCGGCGCTTACGGAAAGTGGCTACCATGCAAACGGTTTTTAGAGGAAGAGCAAAAGAACTCGCGGTGCTTCAGAAAAGATATGACGCTCAAGGTTTCCAGATGGTTGTTCTGTACGGTCGTCGCAGGATCGGAAAAACTACCTTAATGAACGAGTTTTTGCGTCGACAAAAAACGCAAAGCATTTCTTTTACCGCAGTTGAGCAAAGCGAACAGGTGCTAATACGCATGATGTCTAATGCCGTACTGCTCTCTATCGCTCCTGAGCTGCAAGGCATAGTAAACTTTACAAGCTTCGAGCAAATCTTTGAATTCATAGGGCAAAAAGCTTCATCTGAGCGAATCGTCTTTTTCATAGATGAGTATCCCTACCTGGCTAAGCAGTGCCCCTATATCCAATCGGTTTTACAGAAAGTAATTGACCAAACGTGGAAGCAGACAAAGCTGTTTTTTGTGCTTTGCGGGTCTTTGGTCAGCTTTATGAAAGAAGATGTCATTGCCGAGTCTGCCCCACTTTATGGCAGAAGCAACCTTGAAATGAAGCTGCGGCCGTTTGATTACCTACAAACTGCTGAATTCTTCCAAAACTATACCTATGAGGAAAAGGCAATCTGCTACGGCTTAACAGGCGGCGTGGCAAAATACATTGAACAGTTTGATGCGGAAAAACCGCTTGAGGCAAACATCATTGAGCAGTTCTTTGAGATGGGCGGTTATTTCACTGAAGAGCAGGTAAAGACCGTTGTAACAGGAGAAAAGCAAAACCCCGCCTTATACAATTCAATATTACTGGCTGTTGCAACGGGGCATAGCAAAAACAACGAGATTGCTTCTTTTGCTGGGATGAAAGATGTTACGTATCCGCTGAAGGTTTTAGTGGAAGCCGAGCTTTTGGAAAAGCGGAGTTCCGGGAAACCGTACTACGTTATTGCGGACAACATGCTTGCCTTTTGGTTTAAGTACGTGAGCCGCGCTACAAGTCTTATTAATGCGGGCAGGGGCGAGCAGTACTACATTTCATTTGTGAAAGACAACCTTCACGATTTTATGGGAACCGTATTTGAACAGATGGCAAAAGACTATTTGCTTTCTCACGCAGGTGCGGAAAACGTCCCTCTAATGACAGATATTTCGGAATATCAAAACACCATTCTTGATGAAAACAGAAAGCGTAAGCAGTTAGAGATTGATTTGGTTGGATATAGGAGAAAAGACATTGTTCTTCTAGGGGAGTGCAAGTTCAAGAATGAGAAGTTTGGAAAAGGTGAACTTGAAGCCTTTATCGACAAGGTTAAGTACATGCTTGCGAATTCGCCAACGCTGTTTCTGTTTTCGCTATCTGGCTTTACAAAATATGTTGAAGAAAATGCACAAAATACGGTGCTGGTAGACATTAAAGAAATGTACGTTGAAATGGACTGCGCGAAGTTTTGACGTTTTCGAACGCGCCACACACGCCAAGCGCGCAAAAAAACGCTTCCCGTATTGGGGCGCAGGCTTTAGTGACGCGCGATGTTTTAGGACCCAAAGACTCTGCGGTCAAAGTTTACTCGCCCGTAGAGCTGCTTGATGAATTGCGCAAATACGGGTTTGAATACGAAGAGGTTATCAGTTCCTAGGTTTGCTGAGGGGGACCTTTCAATCGCTCGGGGGCTTTGCCTAAGAGCCCTTACAACAACTTCGCGCCTTTACCGAAGAGCACTTTCAATCGCTCGGGGGCTTTGCCTAAGAGCCCTTACAACAACTTCGCGCCTTT
>CAZOGL010000011.1:33317-44226 GCA_964579575.1 uncultured Eggerthellaceae bacterium
ACCGAAGAGCACTTTTAACAACAATGGAGCAGGTTATTCGCTTAACTCGAGCCAGCTCAGGCGAACTCATGTTAGCGTAAACGTTGGGTTGAGTGGAAATGCTAGGGGAAGGTACCCAACATGTCTAAACGAACTCAAATAATCTTCAATGTAATTGATGCGATTCTTTTTTGTGTAGTAGTTTTGCTCGCGATATACGGCGGATGTACCGGCACGGTTGAGACGAGCTCGGGGACAGAAGAGCCTATGCAATGCTACCGGACGTTTTCTACGGTAACAACGATTCTGGTGATTGGCTATGTGGTTTATCTTTGGACCCTTTGGCCGTCAAAGCCCATGTTGATGAAGATAGCACGCGTGATTCCGATTGTGGTTTCACTTATCGCCATAATCGTAACCACGCCAATAGGAATGGGAATTTGCGCTTCGCCTGAAATGCCTTGCCATACAACAAAACTTGCAATCCATATTCTTTTAGGGATTTCAATCATTGTTGCAATCGTGCAGATAATTTGGGCTTCGAAGGCGAACAAGGCTGGGCATGTTGATACTGAGCAAGTTGATGCAGAGCTTGCTGGTACCGAGCATGCCGATGCGTCGGAATAGATGCGTCGGAATAGTCTTGGAATGGAGGACTCTCTTTTGTTTTAGTGTTTCAATGAGGTTCGGGGCGGCCACCAACCAGATTAGCGGGAAGGCCTCTCCTAAGTTACGTTAAAATAAAGTGAAAGTTTTCTGAGGTTAAATCCATATTCGGCACACTACCGAGAGGAGGGTCACCATATGAACAACCATATGAACAACCTGGAGCAATTTTACGACGCCGTCGGTGCGAGTGCCGATGAGGTTATCGGGCGTTTGGGTGGCGACCCTGCGCTGGTGATGCGCTTTCTAGCAAAGTTCCAAGACGACGACAGTTTCAGCACGCTTTGTGCCGCCCTGGATGACGGCGACACAGAAACCGCATTCCGTGCGGCGCACACGATCAAGGGTGTCTGCGCGAACCTCGGTTTGCAAACGCTCTTTTCCAAGGCGTCAGAAATGACCGAATTGCTTCGTGCCGGTGCGGTGGAGGACGCCAAAGGCGCCCTGCCTGCCCTCGAAGCGGAGTACAACAACACCTGCGCCTTGCTCGCAGGGCTGTCTTGAGCAAGTTCGGTATGCCGTCCGGTATGCCGAAAAGATTGAACTTTTGACGGAGGCCTTAGACGGAGACCTTAGTCAAGGGCTATAAACAGGGCCCTTGGGCGAGGACTCAGACGGAAGCCAAAGACGGAGGCCACAGACAAGAAAGGCCAAAAAAGGCCTTAGACGGAAGACATAGATGGGGGCCAAAGAAAAAGGCCGCAGACGAGGACATATAGACGAGGAAGTAAACGGAGGCCTTAGGCAAAGGCCACAGACGGGGGACATATGAACAATACGCTATCCAGCTACCTGCTGTGTTCGGCCTTCATGGTCATTATTTTGGCCACGCTCGCGGCTCGTTCGTTCTCGGCGGTTTCGGACAGGAAAAGCCGCATCCGCACCCAGTTCCTCATCGGCATGACAGCGCTGTACGTTATCGTCGACTTCGTGTTCATCGCCTGCCATCTTTCGGAAGGACTCACGGTAACCGCGTGGACGGTCGTTTCCTTCGTCTTTTATCTGGTTTACACCGTACTTCCGTTTGTGTGGCACACATTTGTCCGAAACTTTGTAGGGCGCACTTTCAAACCGATGTTCCTCAGGCTGGAGCTGATCCCGATTGTGATTCTGCTCGCCATGGTCGTCGCCACGCCGTTTACCGGCGCACTGTACTATTTCGATGACGCCGGAATGTACGCGAGAGGTCCGCTTTACACCTTCTACTCGGTACTCAACTATTTCTACTATGCGGAGTCCATACTCGACTTGTTGATCGTCGCCTTGCGCCAAAAGAAGGTGATCGAGCGTTACGCTTTTCGGACGATGCTCATCTCGCTCGTCATGCTGGTCGGTGCGTTTGTCAACAGCTCAGTCATTCCGGCGGGGACGATTTTCCCGTTTATGCCGTTCTGCTCGGTAGTGGTCACAATGCTCGCGTTCTACTTCATCGCGGCAAAAGACACCGATTTGCTCAAAGAGCGTCAGGAGAAGGCGATTCAGGCGGCGCTGAAAGAGGCACAGGAAGCGAATCAGGCAAAGTCCGTCTTCCTTTCCCGTGTAAGCCATGATATCCGTACTCCCATGAATGCCGTCATAAATCTGACGGAGCTGGCGCGACAGGAAAACGACCCCGCCCGCGTGCGCGAGTATTTGGACAGGATGGCGGTCTCCGGTCAATTCCTGCTCGTTTTGATTAACGACATTTTGGATATGAGCCGCATCGAAAGCGGCGAGATAACGCTTCACAGGGAGAACTTGACTCGCTCGGAGTTTCTCGCCACGGTGGATACGATCATATGTCCTCTGATGGAGGAAAAGCATATCAACTTCCACCAGGAGTTGAATCCCGGGGAATACACCATCTCGGTGGACAAGATGCGCTTCAACCAGATATTTTTCAATCTGCTCTCCAACGCCGCGAAATTTACGCCGGAGGGCGGTGACGTCTGGTTTGAGGTTACAAATCTCGAGGCCGAGGACAACAAGCTGAAGATTCAATTCGTCGTGCGCGACAACGGTATTGGCATGAGCGAGGAATTCCTAGAGCACCTCTTCGAGCCGTTTGCGCAGGAAAATTCCAAACTCAACGACAAGAAACAGGGTACGGGTCTTGGTTTGTCCATCGTTAAAAGCCTTGTGGACACGATAGGCGGCACGATATCCGTCAAGAGCAAGTTGGGCGAGGGAACGGAATTTGTCGTCGTGTTCGATGTGGACATCGTCGCGCGGGATGAATCTTCTTCTTCTTCTTCTTCTTCTTCTTCTTCTTCTTCTTCTGCCTCGTTGGACGGATTGCGCGTCTTGTTGGTGGAGGACAACGAAACGAATACGTATGTGGCCAAGATTATTCTGGAAAAGGTCGGCTGCGTCGTTACCACGGCGGAGAACGGACAAGAGGCGGTGGACGCCTTCGCTGCGAGCGAGCCGAACTCATTCGACGTGATTCTGATGGATGTGCGTATGCCTGTGATGGACGGGTTGGAGGCGACAAAGACCATCCGCGCACTCGACCGCTTCGACGCCGCAACCGTTCCCATCATTGCCATGACCGCCGATACGTTCGACGACGAGCGCAATCACATGCTCGAGATCGGCATGAGCTACCATCTGCCTAAGCCCGTCGACGCACAGCAGCTTTACGAGATATTGCAGACCTGTTCCCGCCGCTCGGATTGAGTTGAAGAACAATGCAAACAAGTTTGACAGCCGGCTATTATGCAGAAGTTGATATTCTCTGTGTGCTCATTCTAGGGCTTTTGGCCGTTAAGACGAGAGGCTCCAATTTTATCAGCGAGCAAAAGCGGAGTTATACCGTTGTGCTGATGTGCCATATCGTCTTTGCCCTAAGTGACCTGGTCTGGATATTCAATAATGGCCTCCTTTCGCTTTTGGAGGTTTTTCCAGGTTACGGGGTCGCCCTCAGTTATCTGGTCAATGGCCTGAACGTGATTGCTTCCGGTGTGACCGGGTTCGCGTGGCTGGTATTTGCGGAAACCGTGCAAAAACACGACATTTTGAAGAGCCGGAAAAAGTCGGTGCTTTATCTGTTGCCGCTTATTGTTTTGGTGCTTTTGACCATAACGACACCGTTCACTCACCTCATGTTTTCCATTTCCGCAGATGGTGAGTTTACCCGTGGCGCAGGCTATTCTATACAGGTAATCATATCCATCGGATACATTGTTCTCGCATCGATTCGTGCCCTAAGGCGCACAAGGCAAAAAATTACCATGCAGGAGCGTCAAGAGGCGCGCGCCGTTGCGGCTTTTATCAAGCTGCCACTTTGCGGCATTGTGTTGCAGCTGCTGTTTCATGATATGCAGATATTGTTCCTTGGTACCGTTGCGGCGCTGGTGGAGGTCTTTATCTCCCTTCAACATACGCAGGTGCTTATAGACCCGCTTACGGGCCTGAACAACCGTATGATCCTCGACCAAAAGGTAGACGAGGCCATTCGTGCATGGAACGACGACCAGGAGGAGTTGTACCTGCTGATCATCGATGCGGACGATTTCAAGCAAATCAACGACAAATACGGTCATTGGACCGGGGATCTTGTGCTGAAGATGATAGCCGGCGTGCTTCAAAAGCTTTGCGGCAGCAGAGACTACTTATGCCGTTACGGCGGCGATGAGTTCGTGGTTTTGACCCACATGCCGCGCGGCGAGGATTGCACGCAGATTGTGAATAAGATTGATGAGGCGCTCGCGACCTGCGATGCTCCCTGTCCGGTATCCGTTTCTGTAGGTATTTGTCGATACACACCGGATATAAAGGACTTGGAAGCCTTCATCAACAAAGCGGATGAGGATATGTACCGCATTAAAGCTACGAGGAAGTCGATTGGTATAAGCAAAAAGGAAAAGTGACAAAGTTTCTCCCGAGAGGATAAAAGATTTGATGAAAAGCCGAATCTTGATTGCCGATGATGCTGAACTGAATCGCGAGATGCTCACCCAGATGTTGGGCGAACAGTATGATTTTGTGTACGCCTGCAACGGTGTTGAGGCTGTCGAACTGCTCGGCAGCGGCGAGTCAATTGACCTGGTCCTTTTGGACGTGAATATGCCGGAGATGGACGGCTTTGAGGTTTTGCGCATTATGAACGAGAGGCGCTGGATCGAGGAGTTCCCTGTCATCATCATCTCAGCGGAAAACGGGATAGATTTCATCACGCAGGCTTACCAACTCGGCGCGGTGGACTATATCAACCGTCCTTTCTATGCCGTCGTGGTGCAACGACGCGTGGAAAACACATTGCTCATGTACTCCAACCAAAAGCGGTTGATTCGCCTGGTCGGAAAGCAGGTGTACGAGCGGGAAAAAGTCAACAACGCGATGATCAACATTTTCAGCAACATCATCGAGATGCGTAACCACGAATCCGGGAGCCACACGCTGAACGTGCAGACCATCACCGACCTGTTGCTGCATAGATTGATCGAACTGACGGACCGTTACGGGTTGACAAAGGCGGACGTCTCCCTCATCTCGTCGTTGTCCGCGCTGCACGACATCGGCAAGATCAAGGTCCCCGAGGATATCCTCAACAAGGCGGGCAAGCTTACCGCCGAGGAACGGGCGCTGATGCAAATGCATACCATTGAGGGCGACCGTATCTTGAGCAACCCAGAATTGGATCAGAGCAGCTTGTTTGTCCGCACAGCGCGCGACATCTGTCGCTGGCACCACGAAAAGTATGACGGAGGCGGCTATCCCGACGGTTTGGTGGGCGACGATATCCCCATCTCTGCGCAGGTTGTTTCGATGGCGGACGCCTACGACGCACTGACCAGCGAGCGGTGCTACAAGTTAGCCTTCACACACGAGAAAGCGATGGATATGCTCCTCGGCGGCGAGTGCGGCGCGTTCAACCCCTTGTTGTTGCAATGCTTGACTGATGTCTCTGCCCAGCTCAAGGAACTTGCGGAAAACAACAGGCGCTACGACTACCAGAGCAGCGCAACCTATGTCGCGGATGAGCTTCTTGCGGATGACAGCTTGCCGCAGGATAACGCGCTGCGTCGAATGCTTGACAACGAGCGCAAAAAGAAAGACTTCTTTATGGAATGTGGCGATGGGGTCCTTTTCGAATATGACAGACCGTTGCACAAGGTGACCTTCATCAACCAGTCGGCCGACGATGCGGGAAAGCGCAGGGTGGTCTATACCTTGCGAGACGGCGTGGACAAGATTATGTCCGAGCAGCATTGGAACGCGATGCTGGGGAAGCTGCAACAAACCACGCCGGACGAGCCCGAGATCACCATGGATATCGCGCTCCAATTGGGCGGGGAGCATCGTCCCTATTGTGCCCAGGCGATGGCGATTTGGCCCGAGCGCGGCACGGAATATATCAGCGTGGTGGGGCAACTCCTACCAATGGGGGAACCTCTACCAGAAGGGCAGCACCCGCCGGAATAGCAGTCGCTGTCGGTGGGGGAGGAGCTGCCGCTTGAGCGGCCCCAACTAGAGGTGCAGCCCCAGCCGGAAGGACGGCTCCTCTCGACGGAGCAATCCCAACCAAACTCAACGTAACACATCAAAGTGTAAGCAGTCGAAACTCGAAGGGAGCGGAGATAAGCAAAATGAAAAGAACAGGAAGAATCGCGCTAGTACTGGTAATTGCCTGCATCGCATTGTTGATGATCGGATGCAGCGGGAACACGACGGAGAGCGGGTCCACTAAAACGGGCGAGCATGAGCCGATTACCATCATGGACGCGCAAAGAGATTACTCCGCACTAATCGAGCTTGTACACGAGAAATATCCCGAGATTAACATCGAGGTTGTCCCCTACCGCGGAGGCAATATGTCGGCGTACTGCAAGCAACAGCTCGAGACAGGCATCATGCCCGACATCTACTCCACTACGCAGGCATGGGACTCAGAGCTGCAAAAGAAAAACCTCATCGACCTCAGCCAATATGCAGTCTCTGAGCTATACAACACTGCACGGTTGGAGGAATGCTCCATTGACGGTGGCATTTATTTGCTGCCTTTTGACTATAGCATCGTAGGGTTCTTGTGCAACAAATCCTTGTTGGAGCGAAACGGTATCGCGGTGCCGACGAGTTTCGCGCAGATGCGTGACGAAACGATTCCCGCGCTGCAGGAAAAGGGCATCAAGGTTGCGGATTGCTTGCTTGATCTACCGGGCTCTGCGTTCCAATATTTCTTCGATGTTAGTTCCACTAACAACATGAACACCGTTTCCGGCAGGGAGTGGCGCGCTGCGTTCTCCGACGTGGACAGCAATACCTGGGCAAGTGGCAATAAAGAGATGTCAGAGTGTTTGGATTATTTTCAGCAGTGGATCGACTGCGGGCTGATTGTCAACGACGAGTACAGCGGAGAATACAGTACCTGTGTAAACGAATTTAACAAGGGCAACACAGCCTTTTTGATCGGTACGGTAAAGCGGTTCTCGCAAAACGATGACGGTACGGGCGACCAGTATGTGCTGATGCCTTGGCTTTCCGAGAACGGGGAGAACAATACCTACATCACGAGCCCGACGCGCCTTTACGGCCTGAACAAGGAATTGGTGGAGAAAGGCAACGAACAGAAGTTGGAGGATGCCTTACATGTGCTCGAGGTGCTCTCCACCAACGAGGGCTACCTTGCCATCAACGGTGAGAACTCCACCAATATGTGCTCCATCAAAGATTTTAACGTCTCTGCGGATTCCCCCTACGCCGAGGCGACAAAACAGGTAAGTCTCGGCCATTCAATGAATCTGGTCTACACCGGTTGGGACAACTACCTCGTTCCCTTCGGTGAGGCGTTGTTGAGTTGGATCAGCGGTGAGAGTACCGGCGAGCAGGCACTTGCCGCACTCGATGCGACGAAGCGTTCCGTGCAAGGACAGGGTGGTGCTACCTCCTACGCCACGGCGACGGAGGAGTTGGACACCGTGCAGGCCGCGCAGCTTTGCGGGCAGATGTTTATGGAGGCAACCGGCGCAAATGCCGCGCTCATCTCCTACAACGTCTACAGTCCCGAGGTCAAAGCCTTGATGGAAAACAGCCAAGGCGCAAATGGTCATATCCTGCCAGGCAAGATGACCGAGGAGTATATCACTGTCTTTTTGCCTACCGGTTGGTACGGCACGTTGATGACGATCGAGCGGACCGGCAGCGAGATTGAGGAGATGGCAAAGACGGGCGCGGATACGCGTGGCACCGGCTACAAGTACCCCTATGTATGCATGACGGCAAACGGCCAGCCGCTTGAGGCCGACAAGACCTACACCGTGGTGGTGTGCGGCTATAATAAAGACGAGAAGGAAACGCTCGGGCTTACGGATACCGGTATCGTGGGTCTTGATGCCGCCAAGAAGTACCTGCAGAAAGTAGGCGAGCTGTCCGCGGCGACGCTGGACGGGTCGCTTGTGCGGTCCGTAGGTTCTGCTGAACAGTAAGGCTTCGCTGAACAGTAAGGCTTCGCTGAGCGCTAAGTTCGAACACGGTAAGGTTGCATGGAAAACAAGCTGGAAAAACCTGTCACTCGACGGCGATGGTTCATCCCCGCGTTGGTCATCGTCTTGATTGCTGCGCTGTGCACCTCAGGAGCGATGCTCGATCGCTACGTCTTTGATCAGTTGCATCAGGAGTCCGTCTCCCAGCTTGAGGAGTTGAGCCAACAACTCTTTGAAAAGTTGGAGGTTCAAATTGACAACCAATGGGACTACCTAGAAAACATGAGAGCTTCGCTTGCGGAGAAAGACGACATGACGCGGACTGAGCTTGCGGAGACGATTGCGCATTGCGAAAAGGATCTTGGTCCCAACGGAAAACAACTCTATTTCCGTGTAATCGATGAGGACGGCTATTACTACACGAATGCCGGCAGACAGGGGCTTTGGTCGGGGATCGACCGGTTGAGCGGGGCGGAGCGGCAATGCTTCACGCTTGCCGACTGGTTGGATAATGAAAGCTATATGGTGTTCGCCCTCAAGGTGACGGAGACGATGGAGGTGGACGGTCACAGGATAACGTATCTGGTTTTGCTGCGCTCCATGACCGATATGCAGCCGTATTTCCGCTCCAGCGCTTTCGGAAACCAAAACATGACCTATATCATCAGCTACGACGGTTTCGTCTTGGCGTCGGATGGCGATTTGCCGGGAATCAACTTCGAAGGAAATAACGTTTTCTATCGCATGGAGGAGCAGACCTATCCCCACATGGGCAGCTTTGATGCCGTGTTGGAAAAGGGCAACCCGTCCGGTACGGTTTGCACCGACGTGATCATCGGAGGGGAGAAATATTATCTGGTCTACGATCGCTTGCCGGACTATGACTGGGCGATGCTTTTGCTGATGTCAGCCGATGACGTGGCTGTCAGTGCGACCGAGATGGTCCACTCGATGTTGCGGGTGTTCTTGTTGCTCGCCTGCGTGCTCGGAGTGTCGGCGTTGTTAATCTTTGGCTTCATCATGCGTATTCAAAGGGATAAAAGGCTGATGGAAGTCAAGGTGCAAAGCGAGAAGGTGCTTCAAGAGGCGAACAGGGAGCTCCAAAACTTGCAGGACGAAACGGATAAGGCACGCCTCGTCGCTGAAAAGGCAACCTTGGCGAAGAGTCAGTTCCTTGCCAACATGTCCCACGATATTCGCACGCCGATGAACGCCATCATGGGCGTGACACACCTGATGGAGCACGAGACAGAGAATCCCGAGCGGTTGCGCTACCACATCAGGAAGCTCCAGACTTCCGGCAGGCATATGCTGAGCCTGATCAACGACATTTTGGATATGAGTAAGATCGAGACAGGTGAGGTGCAACTCATTCGCGAGCCGATCAAGATGGCGGAGCAGGTGGGGCAAATCGAGAGCATTATCCGCCCCCAGAGCAACGAAAAGGGGCAGGTGTTCACGATCCGCGTTCATGAGGTGACGCACGAATATCTGTTCGGTGACAGTATCCGCATCCGCCAGATATTCCTGAACCTGTTGACAAACGCGGTGAAGTACACGCCGAGCGGCGGCTCAATCCTTTTCGAGATCAGAGAGTTGCCCTGCGAGAAACCGAATCACGCCACGTTGCTTACTTCGGTCATCGACAATGGGCACGGTATGTCGGCAGAGTTTTTGACGCGTATTTTCGAGCCTTTTACCCGCGAAACGAGCACTCTTACCAACAAGATACAGGGCACAGGACTTGGTATGAGCATCACCAAGAGTCTTGTGGATTTGATGGGTGGAACCATCACGGTGGAGAGTGAGGTGGAGAAGGGCAGTCGCTTCGATGTGACGCTGACGCTCCCTATCGATGTGGAAGCGATGAGCGTATCTAGCATCCGAAGCGTGTTGTTGGTCTCCGATGATGAGATGTTGGTGACGAATGTGAAAGCCTCCCTGCGTGAGATCTCCGTGGCGCTGCGCGTTGTCGCCACGTCGGAGGAGGCGGCCGCGTTGTTGCGCGAGGAGCCGATCGACGCAATTCTTTTGTCCGGCTATCTCGTCAAAGGGGAGTTGACAGACACGGTGCGCAACCTGCGTTCTGCAGCTCGCGACGCGGTATTGGTCTTCTGCTGTGACTATGCGCACAGGGCGAGCGTGCGTGACATGCTGATCGACAGCGGTGTGAACGGATTGATTGCGCGCCCGTTCTTCTTTGAGAATCTGATGCTTGCGGTTGACCATTCGCGCGAAAAGGGAGCGAATGGCGAGCGGGAGGGGCATCTTTCCCCGTTGGACGGCAAGCGCTTCCTTTGCGCCGAGGACAACGCGCTCAATGCCGAGATCCTTGATGCGATGCTTGCCTTACATGGCGCTTCCTGCACGATCTATCCGGATGGTGCTGAGCTTGTGAAGGCTTTCGCCTCGGTGAGGCCGGGAGATTACGATGCGATCTTGATGGATATGCAGATGCCGAACATGAACGGTGTGGAGGCGACCCGCGTTCTCCGCAGCGGCGGAAATCCGCTTGGTAAAACGATTCCCATCATTGCCATGACCGCTAACGCTTTCACCTCGGATGTGGAGGAGTGCCTTGATGCGGGCATGGACGCGCACCTTGCAAAGCCTCTTGATCTTTCCGCACTTGAGCGTACCTTGCAAGAGCTTTTGAACGAGAATGATGCGAGGTAGGGGGAGGTTTACGCGTTAGGCAGGGCAGGTGGGCTCGTGAAGGGTGGCGGACCTGGGGACGCCAGGGGGCCCGGGACGTGCGACGGGCTTGAGGATGCCAGTGAGCCCGGGACGTGCGACGGGCTTGTGAAGGACGTCGACAGGTGGGCTTGCCCGGGGTGCTAGACGCGCTATAGGGGCGACGG
>CAZOGL010000012.1:0-24957 GCA_964579575.1 uncultured Eggerthellaceae bacterium
TTTCTTCTTGCTCGGTATAGGTAAGGTAGTCGGAAGTGTCTAAAACAATCTCTTTGCCATACCCCACCTCAGATTCCCAACTCCAGCTTCCCACGTTCGCGGTAACAGCATGTGAAAGCGTGTACCTATTCCCTAGGTAAAGATAGTTTCCATCGCGCAAAACGTAATAGTCTTTAACGTCCGACGTAAAAACACTAGCGTAGTCATCGCCTATAAGGCTCAGTGTTGCCTGATTGCCCGTAATTCTGCGAGTGCCGTTGCCCTTGTAATCACCCACGGTCACCCCAATAGTGCTTTCCTTGGAAAGAGCAGAGTCGCCCGTGCCACCACAAACGTCCTGCTTGCCTTTCATATAAAGGTTATCAAGCGTTGTGCCACCCGCAGAATAGTTAGAAGTAATGTTTGCAAAGTGTTTCAGCACAAACGTGTAGTACGAGGTATTGTCACAATGAACACCGCCGCCAACGCCATTGGCGGTATTGTTGGTAACGTTTATGCCGTCTAGGGTTAGCTCACCCGAGAACCATATGCCGCCACCATCTCCACCAGCGGTATTGTTGCTAACTACGCCATCCATCCCTTCGGAAGAGATGCTTACGCCATCGCGGGCATAAATGCCACCGCCGCAGCCGCTTCCCTCGTGGTAGTTGCCCCATTTATCCTGTTTTGTCCTGTTTGCAGTATTGTTTTGCACCTTCGCATTGTTCAAGCGGATTTTCAGACCGTCGCCTTCGGCGTAAATGCCGCCGCCATGGCCAACCGTGTCGTAGTACCCTTGGGAATCATCGGTATGACCAGACGAATTAGTGTCAACCGTTGTGCCGCTTTCCAGCGCTAATGTTATGTCGCCATGGTTAAGGTAAAAACCACCGCCGCAACCAGCGGCATAATTTCCCGAGATAGTGCATCCTTTGAATGAATACAAGCCGCCCGACTCGATGAACAGTCCTCCGCCATTGCCAAATTGAGCCATGTTGGTGTTCACTTTGGTGTTTTCAAACTGGAATGTTGCTCCCGTGCCATTGCTGCCATCCACATAAATGCCGCCGCCTTCGCCGCGGGCGTAATTGTCACTTATGGAAGAATCGGAAGAAATGATGGTTGCCCACTTGGCGTTAACACATATACCGCCGCCCACCGCTTCGTAATCGTTCACGCTGTTGCCATCGATGGTAGAGTTATTCGTCAAGGTAAGCGTTGACCTTTGGCCATTTATGTACACGCCACCAGCTTTGGGAGTATGAGAAAAAGCTCGATCCCCATGATTGCTGTTTATATGGGAGTTGTTAAGGGTAAGCTCGCAGTATTGGCCGTCCATGTAAACGCCACCTGCGCAAACATAACCCACGTTGTAATTAACCTCCGAATTGTTAAGCGTTACCTTGCTGTTGTTGGCGTCGATATAAATGCCGCCGCCGGCACCCTGGGCATCTTCATCTCCGCCGTCTCCGTAATAACCCGCCGCATTCGAATTAACCTTGGAGTTTTCAAGGGTCAGATCCACCTTGGTATTAAGATATATGCCGCCGCCTTCGCCAGTAGCGCGGTTGCTCGACACTTCGCTGTTATTTATGCTAAAGGTGCAATCATTGCCATCCAAATAGAGGCCGCCGCCACTACCTTTAGCGTAGTTCCACTTCACTTCGCTGTTGTTCATGGTGAAGGTAACGTTATTGCCGCCAATATAAACGCCGCCACCGTGATGCTGAAAAACGCCTTTGTCGGCAATGTTGCCTGCAATAGTCACGTTGTTCAGAGTGAGATGTGCCCCATCCCCTGAAATATAAATACCGCCACCATTGCCATCGTTAGAGCCGCCGGTAATAAGCCCGCCGTAGATGATGGTGCTTTGTTTGTCTGTGGTATCCCCGGTGTAGTGCCACTGCTGGTTGTACCCGCGCGGCCCCTTATCGCAACTTCCTATATGTGCAACAGAGGCATCGCCGCCATTGATAGTGAGCGAAGCGTTGGCGTACACAAGAATAACTTCGCCATCATCACGCGCACCACTGTCGTAATCCACATGGTGTCCAAGATTGCGATTAATCATGTGGCCATTCATGTTGAGGGTGTAATTGCGACCACTGGGGACGTCTATGAGAAACGACCCAGTGTCCCAATCCTCCAAAAGGTCTATAACAACGTCTCCCGGCACTGCTTTCGCTGCGTTTATAAGATCGCGAGGGGTTTGGAACGTCTCGGTTTTAGAGATTCCGTTTTCTGTGTAAGTGAGGGTGCCTGAACCCGAATCAGCCCAAGCCAAACAAGGGGTTATCGATATTGCAAACATTACCGCAAACGATACGATAAGCGATGCAACAAGTGCTCCAAAAGCACTCATCACCGTGCGATGCAAAGTTTTCATCTGAATCTCTTTCGTATTGCCTCGAGCTGTCAAACGCAGCAAAAACTCCCATTAGCTCGAATCGCTAATAGTTCGAACGATTAATTTTAACAAAACTCACGATTATTTCAGTCTGACAAACGAGACCCCATAAAAAGCCACCGCATCCAGGATTGCCCCTATCCGTTGTCCACCCCTATACATCCTCCGTAAATATGGAGTCAAGGGTCCGAGCTATCTCTTCAATGCTGATAGGTTTGGCGATATGGCCGTTCATGCCGGACTTAAGGGACTTCTTCCTGTCCTCATCAAAAGCGTTTGCCGTCATTGCAACGATAGGTATGTTTGCCTTTCTGTTGTTTGCAAGCGTACGTATCTCATGCGTTGCGGTATATCCGTCCATCTTCGGCATCTGAATGTCCATGAAAATCAAATCATATTCGTCTTCAGCTGCCTTATACATGATATCCACAGCCTCCGTGCCGTCGACCGCGGTGTCTACCTTTATGCCTGCGCCCTCGAGTATCGCAGCAGCGATCTCGCGGTTAAGGTCATTGTCCTCCACAAGCAGAATATGTTTGCCTCTGTAATCGTAGTGCTTCGTCTCATGATTCTCGGCGGCCTCGTCTTCGTCTTGATTTGCCAGAACACTCCTGAGTTCAGACATGAAGATTGGCTTGGATATAAAGGCGGTAACACCCGCCTCCTTTGCCTCATGCTCAATATCCGCCCAATCGTATGCGGTGAGAACAATGATCGGCACATCCTCGCTGATGACTCTGCGAATCTGGCGTACGGTTTCGATGCCGTTCATGTCGGGCATCAAATAGTCGATGATATAGGCCTTGTACTCGTCTTTGACTTCAGCAGCATCGTGCGCGCGAACTACTGCTTCCTTGCCGGACGTGCACCAATCCGGACGCATCTCGATATCGCGCAACATCTTGCTGACGCTTCTACATGTATTCAAGTCGTCGTCCACGACAAGTGCCCTTGCGCCGCAAAGTTCCGGTATCGGCTTGTTGGCTGCTGGTTCACCCGCAAGTCGCAGATTCAGAGTGACTGTGAAGAGAGAGCCCTTGCCCTCCTCGCTCTCAGCCGTAATGGTGCCGCCCATCATATCCACGATATTTTTCGTGATGGCCATTCCGAGACCAGTACCTTGAATACCAGTGATGGTCGAACTGCGTTCTCTGGAGAACGTCTCGAATATGTGCTTCAGAAAATCCTCAGACATACCAATGCCGTTATCCTTTACGGAAAACTCATAGGTTGTGTAGTTTTTTATGGAGCAGGGCATTTCGCGTAGGCGGATCATAACGTCGCCGCCTGGATGCGTATATTTGATGGCATTGCCTACAATATTGATCAGTACCTGATTCAAGCGCAGTCTGTCGGCAATCACATCCTCGTGCACAACGTCTTGCGTATCGATAAAGAGATTCAAATTCTTTGAATTGACAAGGCTTTGTATCATGGTGCGCAGATCGTGAAGGAGATCAGGGATGTGTACCGGTTTTTCGTCCAACTTGACCGTTCCGCTTTCAATGCGGCTCATGTCGAGGATGTCATTGATAAGACTCAACAAATGGGAACTTGAGGTGCTGATTTTCGCCAGATAATCCTGGACCTGAGCCCGGTCATCCATATGCGTTTGTGCCAGTGCCGTAAAGCCTATGATGGCATTCATAGGCGTGCGGATGTCGTGGGACATGCTGTTCAAAAACGTTGATTTCGCTTTGTTCGCCTGTTGTGCCGCCGCCAAAGCGTGGGACAACTGTTCTTGCTGTTCGAGATCACGAAGTTTCTCGGATGTGATATCACGGGCAACATAGAGGACTTCCTTGACGGCGCCGCTATAGTCTCTGCGCTTTACGATAAATCGCGACTCAAACCATTTGTTGGAAGGGTTCTTATACTCGGTTGAGACGGTGTTATTGTCATTGAGCCTGTCCGCGAGCGTATTCAGATCTAGAAACTCCCGCATTGGAGCCTGCATTTCGGGAGCCATAAATGCCGAGATAACCTTTTCCTTGGTATCATCCCAATTGCCGCTGTCCCCGGCCACGATCCCCATAAGCGGAACACTGTTCAACACGTCATAGTGATGAGTGTCAATCTGTGCTCTAAAGATTGTGGAATAGATAGTGGACACAGCCGAAATAACCTCGGCATGCTCTCTTTCTCCGCGAAGCTGTGCCTCCTTCAGCTCGCGTTCCTTGCGCTCTTGAGCAAGATGCTCTTTGACGATATGGTCAACATTTTGGAAGCCAGCGATGACGTTGACTTTGTCCTGCATAAGGTTGGCGCAATACTGATAATGGATGGTCTTCCCGTTTACCATCATACGGTAGTTGCCGATATATTCCTCCTGCTCCGCAAAGACCTCGCGCAGGCGGGCAACGCTTAACGCATGCTTCAGTGTCTCCTTATCGTCGGGATGTACTGCCTCGTCAATCCATTCATTCACGAATACTTCGTATGGAAAGTCGACATTCATTACATTGTCGAGCCGATTGTCGTTGTATTCGTCTTCAAGCTTGAGAACCCTTGCGGTGGCTTCCTTGAGATTAACCAGATAAACATTCTTGAAGTTGTGGGCAAGGGTGTCGAAGATCGCCAACTGCTCTTCGAGCTGCTTTTGGTATTTCTGCTCACGCTCTCGATTGCGCTGCTCTTCTGCCGCGTGTTGGGCGATAACATCGTCAATGTTGCGGAAGCCCGCGACGACGGCATTGAGGTTTGCTATTTTGAGGTAGACGTAACGGAAGTGATGAACCTCACCACCAACTAAGACCCTGCAGCTGCCGGTGAGCTCGTCATTGTCGCGGAAGACCTCACGCAGGTGGTCCAACGAGATATCCTTTAAGAGCATCTCGCAGTCCTCGGGATGAATGTGGCCGATAATATATTTCTTACACACCGTGTCGTAAGGGAATTTTTGTAGTTTCCACTCTTCTTTGTTTTCGCCGAAGATGCCCATCATTTTGAGTATGTGTGAATAGCCATCATCTAAGTTGATCCAGAACACGTTTTGATAATCACGGGACAGGACGTTTATGATCGCCTGGTTTTCTTCCTCCTCAATCTTTTCCACACCGAAGATGACATGGTGCAGTCTACCGGCTTCGTCCTCGTCTTCCTTAAAGAAGTGCAACCGGCATGACTCCGCCGCATAAGACACAAACTCCATCATGATGTGGCTTTTGCCGGCCATGCGCTCTTCGAGTGTGCTCCTGTCCACAAAGCGCAGCGCATCCTCACGACTCCAGCTTGAGGAAACGCCGCTAATGATGCGAACGGCGTTGTCGTCATAGTTGTTGGAATCTGGAATGGTCAGTTGCTTGATTATCGGCGTGACTTTGATGTCGGCATAGGTGTTTTTCTGAATATCGACACGATGCAAAGAGTAGAAGATGCTGGAAAGGGCGCCGTAAGCGTTGTATAAGCCCTTTAAGTGCTGCTTGCGTCCGATACTGACAATAGAGTCGATATTGCGGAAGGCCACGACGAGGCGCAGGTCCTCATCGGAATCTGAAATGCGGCTGTAACGCGCCCGGTAGTGGTGGATATCACCCTCCTCAAGGATGCGATAGTCGTATTCAAGATTCTTACAGTCCTCAGAGAAGGCCTCCAACAGTGACTCGATCGAGAGCTTTTCCAAAAAGGGATCTATGTCCTCGCTATATACGCGACTCTCGGCATATTTGCGCAAAAGGGCGGAATACGAAAAACCCTGCGGTTTGTCCGTGATTCCCGGCGTTACATAACCCGTGAGCTTTATGATGTCAGCGCTATCCTCATTTGGACGCACCACAAACACGTTGAGATAATCTGCGGTAAGCGCCGCCATCAAATCGACATGATCTAACATATCCCCGCCCCGTTTTCTAAGGTTTTGGCCTCATCCCGTATCAGGCTATTCATTCTGAGTACATTCTATTCTCATGTTGTTGTATTTGCTCGGCAATGACCCGCCTTAGCGCTTTGGCATCCACCGGCTTGGCAACATGTGCGTTCATACCCGCAGCATACGCATTCTTTTTATCCTCTTCGAACGCGTTGGCGGTCATGGCGATAATGGGTATACAAGCCTTGTCTGGATCATCTAAGGACCTGATAGCACGCGTCGCCTCATATCCATCCATCATCGGCATTTGGATATCCATAAGGATAAGATCATAGTAATCTGATGGCTTTGCTTTGATCTTGTCCAACGCCTTGCTGCCGTCATCCGCGGTATCGACCTCGATACCTGCGGCTTCAAGCATTGCGGCTGCGATTTCCATATTAAGGTCGTTGTCCTCGACAAGCAGTATTCGCCGCCCATATAGATCGGCGTCTGCGTTGACATGTGCTTCCTGTTCGGCTGCGTTTCCGCACACCATATCCGCGGTTGTGAGCATAAACTCAAACGTCACGGTAAATACGGAGCCCTCACCCAGTTCGCTTTGCACTTTGATGTCGCCGCCCATGAGATCCACCAGGCTTTTTGTTATGGACATGCCCAATCCCGTACCCTGGGTATGGCTCACGGTCGAGGTTTTCTCCCTTGCGAACTGCTCGAAAATGTGTTCGACAAACTCCTCGCTCATACCGATGCCGCTATCTTCGATGATGAAATCGTAATACGCGTAACCCTCATGCTCGGACGGTCTTTCGCGCAGGGTAAATGTCACGGTACCGCCTTCGGGCGTGAACTTGACTGCGTTGGATAAAATGTTCATGAGCACGCGATTGACATGGAGCGCGTCGGCATATACATAGATATCGTCAACGTCAAAGGTCTTCTCGACATAGGTCAGTCCCTTGGCCTCGATATCCGATCGCACAACATCCTTTACAAGGCCCATCTGGTCTTTTACACATACTGGAACTATCTCGATGTTCGCTTTGCCGTTTTCGATGCGGCTCATATCAAGGATGTCGTTGATGAGGGACAAGAGGTGTCGGCTCGATTTCATGATCTTGTCCAGATAGTCGCGGACCTTATCCTTATCTTCGATACTTTGCTCCGCCAAACCCGTGAAGCCGATGATGGCGTTCATGGGCGTGCGGATATCGTGAGACATATTGAAGAGGAAGGTGCGCTTGGAGAGGTTTGCCGCCTCTGCGGTTTCTAACGCCAGGGAAAGATCGGCGTTCTTCTTCTCGAGCTCCAGCTTATAGAGGTTTTCCTGTTCCTTTTGCCTCGATATCAACCTGTTCGTAGAGCGCATCCTTAAAAACTGCACGATGGAAAGGAAGAATATGTAAATGGCGACCGCCGTGGCAACAATCGGCAACGTCTTCTCATAGACCTGCCGCTCGGACATGAACGCACAGACATAGAACTCGCGGCCGTGGCTATATCTGCCAAAGTAACGCATTTGTTCGCCGTCAACTTTAAACGTGACCATCTGATCGGCCTTGCCGCTCCTGCGCAAGTTGTATACAAGCTCGTAGTCTTCCTCGGATATAGCGTTTTGAAGGAGGCTTTTGTCGTTGGATGCGACAATCTGGGAGCCGTCCGTGATGACGAATGTCCCGTTTAGCTCCGGGTCAAAACCATCCAAGAGGTTTTGTATGGAAAGGATCGACTTTACCGCGAATTCTTTGGTCGTATGCCGGTATATCAACAGCGCGCCAGATGGACACTGCTCAATCGCGACGTCGACGTAGGACTCGTCCTCCATCTGGATACGCTTCATGTACACGTCGTTGTCATATTTCATCGCTCTTCGGATAGTGTCCATGTTGAGCATGCCCTTGAATTGCTCAAACCCTATGCCGTCCTCGGTGTACTCCGCGACCACGTTGCAGTTTGTATCCAACACGGTGATGCCGGTGGCCGCCAACTCCTCAGCGTGCGTCTGCAGGTGTTCCTGGGTGACTTCCTCTTCGCAATCCTTAATAAGCCTTGAGCTTTCTGCCTTGCGCATCAAGCTCTTGACCGCTTCGGTGTCATTGAACTCGATATAGCTGCTGTACTGTGCTTTGATGTACTCAATGCTTGTGGCTAGCTCGGCGTCGTTGTTGCGCTTGTCTATATATGCGGATACAAACATCACAGCTAAAGCCAGTGCCACGCCCGTCAAGATGGCAATCGCGGCAAAAGACTTGGTGAAGACAGCACCTTGGCTCTTAGTTTTCAAGACCGTCGCCCCCAAGGTATCTGTCGGCGGAACCAAGGTAGCGCGTTATGATCTCTTCGAGGGTTCCGTCCTCGCGCATCTCCTCTATCACGGCGTTGGCCTTCGCGCAAAGCTCCGCGTCGCCGTTTTTGGCAAACGCCGTACCCACGCTGGCGTATATGACCGGTTGTTCCAAAATGGTAAAGACGGTGTTGTAGTCCTTCATGTATTGGGCGACAGCAGGCTCGTCCGCCACGAGGACATCGATATAGTTACACCCAAGAGCTGCAAACGGGAGAGAGTTGTCCTCATAGCTGTACACCTGGATATTTGTCGGAATATTTGGATTGCTGCGTTTGAGCAACATATTCTCCGCAATACTGGATGACTGGACGGCAACGGTCTTTCCCTCCAAGTCGCTCAAAGAGCTGATACCACTCGCATCGTTGGTCACCACGACCTGATTGCTGTTCATGTAGGGACCAATCCAGAGGTAGTCATCCTCACGTCCTGCTACGGTGAAACCCCCCGTTACGCAATCGACCTCGCCGGACTCAAGAAGATCGTCCTTGTTCTCCCATTCGATTTTGACATAACGGATGTCATAGCCTAAACGACCAAACGCCTCCTTGAGAATATCTATATCAATTCCAGAGGGATCGCCGTTGTTGTCCATAGATATGAAAGGCGGATAGTCCTCGCTCCCCACGATGACAACGGGACGGTCGCTGGTAGTTTCTTGATTCGCATTCGATCCGCAGGAAGTAAGGCACAACGAGAAAACGACAACTAAAGCCAAGAGCAGCAATCTCTTATTAAGGCATTTCATCGTTCACCTCATTTTCACAGCTGTAGTAAAACTTCGGTAATGCGCGGAACGAACGTTGGATAAGGGACTTTGAATCCATTTCCAATGTAGCACATTTCCAACGTGTTACGAAGATGACCCTCCTGTCCATCGGGTTTACGGCCTGCTATCTGCGCAATTTAGCGCTTGGCGCGAAAATTCAGTAATAAAGGTGCGGCTTTGATGAAAAACAGAAAAGCCTGCCTAATAGCACGGCAAACAGACGATGTTGGGATTGCCTGATGTTGTTGATGGCGTAGACCTACGCCGTAGAGCCGCCTCAAGAACTGCCTGCACCGGCGGTACAAGAATAGCAATGGTTGCCAAAGACGATTTTTCGTTTGAGGGGTTGGTCCTTATCGAGCAAGTCGCCGATCATGCGTCCGTCGCGACAAGGCATATTGACCGCCTGGTTGAAATCGCAATCATACAGATGGCCATCCGGGGCAACCGAATACTCCATGCGACACATCATCGAAGGCACCGTGTCCGGATTGAACGCATCTATAAGCTTTGTCAGATAGCTGTCGAGTTTGTTCTTCCTGAACAAGGCCAAGGCGAAACGACCGCCTGGTGCGTTTGTGAATGCGAAGAGGTTATCGAAGACGATTCCGTAATCCTCCGACAAACGACGCTTGTATTCCGCCTCCATGGTGGCCTGATCGGGCGGCATCGCAGTGCCGGCAGGGTTGAAAACGAGGTCAAGCTGGAGTTTTTGCCCCTTGGCGTTATAGCCTGACTTAGGTGTCCCGTCGGCCTCAAAAGGACTTTTTGGTTCATGCTCTATACCAGTAGAGCAAGAGCAGGAACAATCTGTCGAGGTAGAGGAGGCCTTGCCGTAGCCGAGCGCGTTCAGACGCTGCAAACCGCGAATGACCGGCATAAAAGTACCGACACCGCGCTGCTTTTCCATATTGCGCTCACGGTAGTGTGGAAGCGATGCGACAACATTGATGCCGAGCTCTGCGTACAAATCGGGGAAATGCTCGTAACCGGGCTCCTCGTGAATCACTAGGTTGCTGCGCACAATCATGGGGATGTCACGACGGGCAGCCTCGCGAATGAACCACTCGAAATCGGGATTCATCTCAGGCGCGCCGCCCGTGATATCAAGCGTCTTAAATCCACGCGTCTCAAACACGTCAAGGCATTGTTCGAGGTGCTCACGACTCATGTGCTCGTCACGGTTGGGCCCACACTCAAGGTGACAGTGCTTGCAAGCAATGTTGCATTTGCGTGTGATGTTGACCTGGAGAACATCGAGCTCATCGAGCCCCCATCGGTATTCCTCATCCACACGATTGACAAACGGCGGGAACGCACGCATCGCTTTCGCAAGCTCGGCATGCTCCTCGTCAAAAGGCGTCACGTTATCGGGCATCGCAGAATCCCCCTTATGTCATTTAGGCAGCCAAGTTTGGCAGCCAAGCGACTAAATTGCCGTGCGGCAAGTTTTGAACCTCTAGCTTTTGCAGACTAACATAGAGGTAAAGAGCAAGGTGGGCCCACTACACAGACAGCGGGCCCACCCGATAAGAAACAAATTCTACAGATCGTTCTCGTCTACAATCTTCTTTGCCTGAACACCATGGGCGAGGCTTGCGCCGCCGCGGATCGCGTTGGCCACGTGTATTGCCTCGATGATCTCGGACTCATCGCAACCCTGGTTAAGCAGAGCGTTGGTGTAGGAGTCGATGCAGTACGGGCACTGCACAGCAGCAGCAACAGCAAGTGCGATCAAAGCCTTCTCGCGAGCCGTCAAAGCGCCATCGGCAAATACGGCGCCATAATAGGCCATATACTTTTCCCAAAGCTCGGGAGCACCCTCGCCTACACCATTGGGAGAGAACATGGCAAGATCAGCCGGATCGTAATACGTTTCCATAGGAACACCTTTCTCGTTTGGGAACACGATAGTTGTACAATACCATCGTTTGACGTGGTCTTGTATTTGAATCTCTAAAGAGTCAATCATATGGGTAACCTAGTTGATACTTAAAAACCCCAACAGAAGAAACTAACCTTAGAAGAAACTAACCTCGAGCTCAAGAAAGTCGGGGCCAAGAAAGAAGCTGAGTATGATCAAGAAAACCGGAATCTTCTATGAGAACGACTATTTCCGCCACGTTGCCGACAAACCCACCGGCGCCCAGTCGCAAACTCGACGAAAGGACCTTGCACACGGAGAACGCCCACACGTGGCAGACAAGCCCACCGGCGCTCGTGCGTTGGTTCCACAAACCGTCAGGGGACGCATAGTTGCCTGCATAATAGTTATCGCAATCGCCGCCATCGTGATTTTCGACCTCTCGGTCGCACGGGAAAGCATCGCCTCCGAGAACTACTACAGCGATCCCGTAAAAGAGTACGCCGCGGACCTTGTCGATGAAATCGCCGACAAGGCGATACAGCTCACGCCCGACTCATCAAATGCGGCCATCAACAACTTGCGAGAACGCCTCACGGGCCGTAGCCGCTGGGCAAACACCGTCATCGACGCGGAGCAGTATTGGGGCCTTGACACTTCCACGACCTACCTGATCTTGTCGATCATCGAAGTGGAGTCCGGGGGCGACGAGTTTGTCGATTCCATAGGCAACATCATGCAGGTTTCTTCCGTCACGGACAACTACGCCTACATCGCCAACGGCGTGCCCGAGGAGGGGGTAGCCGCCTGCACGCCTGCCGCGTCAATCTATGCCGGAACCAAGATCGTCCAAGAAGCGCTCGCCTGCTTCCAAGACGAGTTCGGGGTCGCTGCCAACCTCGACAACCATCCCCAAGCCGCCCTTGTTGCCCAAGGATATAACTATGGGTACGCGGGTTGGATTTCCTATTGTGCCCAAAACGGAGTAAGCGAATGGTCCTACTGGCACGCTGCAAACTACCAAAACACGGTCATGCAAGGCAACGGATCTTGCGTCTATGGGCAAAAGATTATCGAGCGACTCGACGAATTGGGCACTCAACAATAATCCTAAATTCTGACCCAGCAAAAATAGAAGATTCGAGCCCGAACAATAATCCGAGATTTAGGTCCAAAAAACAATCGAAGGTCGAGCTCAAAAATAACCCAAAATTCCTGATAAATTAGTCTGTCAACAAACCTTGGATTGCGCTATCCTTCCCTTTGGAAATCAGGTGATAGGGGATGTTACACGGAAAAAAACATGAGGGTCAGATTACGGTCGACAGACCTCGCTCTCTTGTCGCCTTTATCGCACGAAATCAAGATGAGCACATCGATATGGACTACTTCCATGTGTTTTGGGTGTTCCTCGTCTGCAGCTTTGTCGGTTTAATAGTCGAGACGTTGGTCAGCTATCCTATTGACGGCGTCTGGAAAAACCGTGCCGGTCTTGTTTGGGGCCCGCTCTCCCCCATCTACGGCGTAGGCGGCGTGTTAATGACGGTAGGTCTTCATCGCTTCCAACACGCAAAGCCGATCACCGTTTTTCTGATTGCGGCATTCATCGGAGCATCGTTTGAATTTTTAGCCGGTTGGTTTTTTGAAACCGCGTTCGGAATCGTTGCATGGAGCTACGCTGACCAGCCGTTCAACTTGATGGGCCACACCTGTTTGGGCATTGCCATCGTTTGGGGGCTACTAGGGCTTGTTTGGACCAAAGTGCTTATGCCAGACACGTTCCACCTGATCAATCGTATCCCCCAAAAAGCGCGTCGTCCCCTGACGATCATCTTGACGGCATACATCATCCTTGATGTCGTCATGACGTTGCTTTGCTTCAATTTCTGGTATGCGCGCATGACCGGTCAACCAGCGACCAATATGATTCAAGCATTCTTCTATAGCGTGTTCAACGACGAATTCATGGCGAAGCGATTCCAAACTATGAGTATCTTTTCCGATCTCGCAAAACGCTAGAAAAACAAGCCTCGTATACCATTTGGACCTCAACCGAAGATTGAGAGAAAGGATGTCCCATGGAGCTACAGGAAGCCCTCGAGCAGCGTTATTCATGTCGTTGTTTCTCGTCCGAGGAACCAACGAACGACCAAATCCAAGCCATCGTTGAAGCAGGCAGGCTCGCCCCTACCGCATACAACAACCAATCGCAGCGTGTCTATGTCGTCAAGGGGGATGAAAACCTTGAGAAATTGGATACCGGGGTAAGGAATCGATACGGCGCGCCCGTCAATTTCATCATCGGCTATGACACGACAGAGTGCGGTATCCATGACCCCCAACGTTTTGGCGGCGAGAATTTCTCCTTCGGCGAACAGGATTGCGTAAGCGTCTTGGTTCATATGGCTTTGAAGGCTACCGACCTCGGATTGGCAACCGTTTGGATGGGAGCCATGAACGACGAGCACCTTAAACGCGTTTTCAATATCCCCGAAACCGTCAAGGTACGAGCTGTGCTCGCATGCGGCATTCCAGACGATACGTTGGGTGGCCCCTGCACTCTCCATACTGAGCGCCGTCCTCTCGAGGAGACAACCGTCTGGTTATAGGAGCTATAGGAACGTCGTCGGGCGTACGGCTCGTGCGTAATTCGAACGGGATTTGGCGTGCTCTCGAGAGCACGCCAAATGACTTTGACGACGATTGTTGCGGCTTTGACGACACTTGTTACGACATTGTCGCGACGTGAAACTAGACTCAAAATATCTATAAGAATTAATGTGCCTTGTACCTGCGGAAACTAGGTTCTTTTTACACAAATTGTGGAATTCTATGACCAGATTTCACGTTGTAATATAAATTTCATTGTTGAAAACGTATTTATTTGATAAGTTTTCAACATTTTCGGGTCTGCTTTCCTACCTGCAGCGTTGTGGAAAACCATAACTTGCACACAATTCAAGAACCCGCAAAACCGCATGTTGAGGCTCTTCTTTGGGAATTTCATTTAAGATTCGATAGAGTATACGTATGGAATACTTACTCCCTATAGTCCTCGCGATGATCACCGGTTTTGCTACCGCCGCGCAAGGACCCACCAACGCCGCCCTCGGACAACAGGTTGGCGTCGTTCAAGCAAGCCTCGTCTCCTTCGCGGGAGGTCTTATTATCCTTGGGCTCATGTGCCCCTTTTTCGGACAAGGTGACTTCGTCGCAATCGTCACAGCTGAACCTTGGAAATGGCTTGGTGGCTTATATGGCGTTTTCATCGTCTTCACCATGGCCTATAGCACTCCCCACCTTGGTGCGGCACTTTGTTTGACGCTGATGATGTGGGGGCAGCTCTTAGGCGCTATGGTTATAGACGCTTTCGGTTTGCTCGAAACGGCACGTGTCGAGATCTCAGTACTTCGCTTCCTTGGATGCATGTGCGTCTTACTAGGCATTATCTTGGTCTACGTAGCTCGAAAAAAAGGGGGTGACAAAGACGAGACCAATCCTAAAAGCGCATCCCACATAACGATGTTCTGCGTCGTGTTGTCGTTTGCGTCAGGAATCGCAAGCGCAGCTCAAACGCCGACAAATGCGGCAATGAGCGCCATTATAGGAACGTTGGAAGCGAGCACCTTGAACTTTATCGTTGGGTTCTCAATCCTGCTCGTCGCCACGCTCATCACGAACAAGGGTCGCATCAGCCCTATGAGGGGAATCAAGGCATGGAAGTTTACCGGGGGCGTCTATGGAGCAATCGGCGTGCCCTGTATTACGATCGCCACACCGGCGCTCGGAGTCAGCCTCGCTCTTTGCTGCCTCATGGTGGCCCAACTCGTCGGGGCAATATTCGTAGATGCCTTTGGATGGTTTTCTACAAAGAAGATCAAGGTTGACTTCCTTCGCGTTCTTGGGGCCGTTGCAGTAGGAATCGGCGTGATACTTGTGACCCTCTCCAAGCTATAAGACGCGCAATTAATTTCGACATAATAAAAAGGCACCGAACAAGTTCGGTGCCTTTCAGTCTATGAGATAAGCAGGATTACTTGAGCTTCTCGATGAGCTGAGCCTTCTGCTTGGAGCCGAGGCCGCCAATGCGACGATTCTCCTGGATGCCGCACTCAGTCATGAGCTTAGCAACGCGAGCCTTGCCATAACCAGGAAGAGCGGCGATGACCTGAGCAACCTTGGTCTTCTTAACAACGTCGTCCTCAGAAGCAAGAACGTCGGCAATGGAAACCTTACCGTTCTTGATGTTCTCCTTGAGCTCAGCACGGGCCTTGCGGGCTGCAGCAGCCTTTTCGAGTGCAGCGGCACGCTGTTCCGGAGTCATAGTAGGAAGTGCCATAGTAATCTCCTTAAATGTCTCTAAATATCTTTCGCACTTACATGCGCCTGTGGAATTATATCGTAACTCGCAGGTCAGTGCGGATATTTCCAAATAAATGGAAGGAAAACAGTTATTGTTCTCGGTTTTGCATAGTATTTTTGGATTAAAACTACGATATGTGTAGCTTAATTTGAAATTTTGCGAAGATAAATCGAGAATATCTCTATGACCTGCAATGTTGCATCGCGCTATTAAACTCAAGCTCGAATAATCAAATCGATTTCCATTTCGATCCTTTTTATATTACAAATTTGTGCCCTTTTTATAGTATAAATTCACAAAAGGCCAGTTCACTCCTGCAATGCTTTATCAAGTATTAGTGTTAAATAGTCAATATCTTCTCTTATAATCCTTGAATAGTTCAAAATAAGGAGATGCTCCAACCCCGGTATCACCTGCTCGCAAAATTCGCTGACAAAAGAAGCCAAGATGCCATGTCTAAGAAGAATGTCTTTCACATATTTGTCTGAACGAGTGGTTTCAAGGCGTACCAGAAAATGTGTTCCTGCGACGTTTTTTATAAGATGCGCTTTCTGCGCGACAATAGATCGCTCAAAGCCTTCTTGGACAATTTTTCTTTGTTCGATATTGCGTTGTCGCACACGGTGGATGTAGCGTTCGAAGTGACCTCCTGATATAAACCTCGCAAGACGAAATTGGACCTCGCTTGAAACCGTACAGGAATAGAAACTCATCGTATTGAGATACCGGTCCATGAGCGACTCTGGTAGCACCATGTACGCGACGCGAATTGAAGGTGCCACGCTCTTTGAGAAAGTGTTCATATAAATGACTCGTTGGCGAACGTCTAACTTATAGAGCGGAGGTACCGGGGCACCTTGGTATATATATTCGCAGTTGTAGTCGTCTTCTATGATAAAACGACCAGGCTTTTTGTTTACCCACTGCAATAGCTCAACGCGACGCTGCACCGGCATAGTAAGACCCAAAGGAAAATGGTGCATAGGTGACACATGGACTGCAATACAATCGCTCATCTCCAGCTTGTCGACGCAGATACCGCTCTCATCCATAGGGATACAACGATACTTAACGTTCTCGACGGTAAGAATCTTCTTGATATGGCTATACCCTGGATCTTCCATGCCTACAACGCATTCGGAACCAAGGAGATGGATAAGTCGCTGATAGAGATATTCGGTGCCAGATCCGATGATGACTTGGTCAGGTGACACCTCCATACCACGAAAATCGCGCAGATGATCGGCTATTGCCTTGCGAAGTTGCTCCACCCCGTTAAAAGGAACTGTCTCAAGCAAGAGACGCCCTTCGTCAGCAGCTACCTCGCGTCCTAAACGCGTCCATACCGACAACGGAAACATCTCGATCGGAGTCATGTTTGCCTTGATATCGAGTCGGTATGTATCTTCGTGATATTTGCTATGGTAAACAGGTTTTTCCTTTAGGACGCCGCGATAGAACCCTTGAATGTTGCTTACAAAATATCCGACTTTCTCTCGAGAGTAGATATACCCCTCAAGGCCTAGTTGGAAATAGGCGTTCTCAACGGTTTTGACGCTGACATGAAGGTGGGATGCGAGCTTTTTTTTGCTGGGAAGCTTTTGATCCGCAACAAGCTCCCCTGACTCGATTTTCCTCTTGAGCAACTCATACAGCTGCACATATAACGCAGCGGCGTCTGGACCTCGAATGAGCTCGACGGTAATCAAAACTGACCTCCTAAAAAATAATCGAACTGGGTATTTATAAGAAGTCAGTTTACTCATATCTTGTCTCCTGTGCAAAACGGGAGCAGGAAATCCGGTGCACACATCGCGAAGCAAACGCGTGTAGTAGTAGTAGTAGTAGACGGAGTACTGGATTAACGAATACCCGAGAAGCAATTTGTGACTCTAAGTGCAACCCCCCCTCCATGCACGAAGAGTTCGTTGCTGGGTTTAAATTACGTGAAAGCGCGCCCTCCCACGCGCTCACGAGAAGGATCGGACGTTCCCGTTTTGTCCGGTCCTTCTTTTATTTGCGTCTGAAATAGCTGGTCGATGGCATTTATTCAAATAAACATGCTGTTCTTTTATCTTTAGTAAAGCCAACCATGAAGATAGGAAAAAAGCTAGAAAATGCTATGAAGGGCTAAAGGGCAGAGAGAAATTATGACGAAAATTGAAAGCTTATTTCGATATGCACGAGTAAGCAAAGACATATTTCCTGAAATCGAAGGCGATATCAACGAGGCGAATCGCTCGGGCCTTCATATGGCTTCCGCCGTGGCATTTACCTTTATGTTGCTTTTGGTTGTAGCCTCATTCTTCCTCTCCGACCTCAGCGGTTATCGCTTTGTATATGGTTTTGCGGCGGTCCCTCTCTTGGCGCTTTGCGCGTTTACGCACACTCCCGCAATGAAAAACACCCATATCTCTCGCGCCTGCGTCTTTATCTTCATTGCGGTTTTGTTGCTTTCTACCCTCTACATTGCCGTTATGCCTTCGGCAAATAAAGCTACCGCCTCCTTTTTCGTGATCCTTCTAACGACTCCGCTCTTATTCACCATGGCTCCTTGGCGCATGGACTTATTTATCGCCATAATGATGGCCTTGTATCTCTTTGTCGAGCTCACCGCTCCTGGAGAGAATTCTTATCTGCAATTGAACCTTGTTAACTTGTTCATATATGGCTTTATCAGCATGCTCATAAGCACCTACGCCATGTGTATCAAGTGCGATCGCTTCAGCCTCATACGACAAAGCAAAGTCCTGAGCGAGTGTGACCACCTGACCTCTTTTCTTAATCGCCGTTGTTTTGAGGATCGCCTCCAACAACTTCGCGAAGAGGAGAACATCGCGGGAACAACCATGTTCGTTCTCGACATCAACGGCCTTAAGGCGGCTAACGACAACCTTGGTCATGTGGCAGGAGACGAGCTCATACTCGGTGCCGCAGACTGCATCTCAAAGACCTACGGGCCCTATGGCACGTGTTACCGCATCGGAGGAGACGAATTCGCCGTCATCTTGCAGGACAACGCTCCTGATCCCGCCGAGCTCAACGAGACGCTGCGAAAGCACACCCAGGCGTGGCGTGGCACGCGCATCTCGTCCCTATCCATCTCGGTCGGATGTAGTACCGCGCATGAATTCGACACCATCGACGAGCTCTTGAACAACGCCGATCTTGCAATGTACAGAGCAAAGGCGCGCTACTATTCCGAAAACAAAATCGACCGCCGGCGTGAGTAACACCGAGGGATTGGCACACTGCCTATAAAACCGAGCAATACGGGTGTCAAGCGATACGAAAGTCGCGTGACACCGAAACCGCGCATCGGGTGTTACGCAGAGCGCTCAGTAATCATAAGGACAATCATAAGGACACCAACAGTCCCTTCCTTTGAATTTATCTTATGAGAGGCTTCATACGTCGTCAGCGGTGCATATGCGCAAAAACGTTGTTCTAGACGCATTGTATTGCTATAATCTGTTTACTTATTTACGTCCATGGACGTGTTTTGGTAAATAGAATTGCTAGGCAACCATGAAGATACAACGTAACAAATACCTTAATGCACTCATTGAGCGAAAGCACAACGGACTTATCAAAGTTGTAACGGGAATCCGTAGGTGTGGCAAATCGTATCTTGTGTTCAACCTTTTCAGAGAACACCTTCGTGACGTTGGGGTTGCAGATGACCATGTTATAACAGCTCAGCTTGATCTCCGCAGTGCAAGGAGGCTAAGAGACCCAGATGCAATGCTCGACTACGTAAATGCCAAAATTACGGACTCAAACATGCATTATGTCCTTCTTGATGAAGTTCAGTTGCTTCCAGATTTCGTTGAAGTACTTAACGAGTTCCTTGTAAATCCATATGTTGACGTTTACGTAACGGGATCAAATTCAAGGTTTCTCTCAAAAGACATAATTACAGAGTTTCGAGGGCGTGGGGACGAGGTTCATGTTTTTCCGCTTACCTTTGCAGAGTTTATGCAGGTACGAAACGATGGAGAACAGCATGCTTGGGCAGATTATGTTGAGTACGGTGGACTTCCCTTGGTGGCAACCATGTCGTCTGAAGAACAAAAAGCCACCTACCTTTCTAATCTTTTTGAAGAAACCTACATTAAAGATATCGTGGAACGTAATGGTTTACGGAAAACGCAGGAACTGGAAGACCTTGTGGATGTTTTAGCATCTGTCACAGGTTCACTTACTAACGCTCCAAAGATACAAGCAACATTTAAAAGTTCTCTGCACTCAAACATAAGCACAGCAACTATCAGATCTTATATTGATTGTTTGGAAGATGCCTTCCTGATAAGCGAAGCAAAACGCTACGATATCAAAGGCAGAAAATATATTGGCGCGCCAGTTAAGTACTACTTTGAAGATGTTGGTTTGCGTAATGCACGCCTAAATTTCAGACAGGTTGAAGAAACTCATTTGATGGAAAACATCATTTACAACGAACTTCGCGCACGTGGCTTTTCTGTTGACGTAGGACTTGTGAACGGACGATATGTTAATAGTGATGGTAAAAAGGCGACAAACTCCTTTGAGGTTGACTTTGTTGCTAACCGCGGCTCTAGGCGCTACTACATTCAGTCCGCATATGCGCTATCAGATGCGACCAAACGAAAACAGGAATCGGAGTCACTTCGGCGCATAAATGATAGCTTCAAAAAGATTATCATCGTAAAAGACGTGATAAATACAACACGCGATGAATTGGGCATTGTTACCATGGGGCTCTTTAACTTCTTGTTGAACCCAGATAGCCTTGACGCGTGATGCATACGCTTCTTGTTACTTTACGATGTCCTTAAGATTGGCACCAATGGTCTTGATACGCTCGTCATACTCCGGATGCAAAGCGAGAATATGGCGTGCAAGGACCAAAGAACACACATACACGGCCTGTCGACTGCCCTCAGCGACCTCCTCGGACTCCTTGCGCTCAGCAGCCTTTGTCGACTTCATAAGCTTGTAGATGACGCTGCATCGTCTTCCGCATCGTCTTCCGCTTCGCCTGCCTCGCCCTCATACGGAATCTCAATGGTCGGTAAGGAAAAACGTTGTGACATCCCCGATTCGACATACTCGTCACTCTCGTCTTTGAGCGTATCGAAATCGACGCAATATCTCGATCGCCAATCACGCCGATCAACCAAAATCTCCGTGGTCCAGTCTTGAGAAGCGGGGCCCATCGGAACAAATCCGGACGGCGGAAAAGAAGCCAGCTCGCGCAATTGCTGGGCAAGCCAGGATGGTTCAGGGCGATTAAGGGGGTTGCGGTCAAGACAGAGTCGCACGATGTTTTGCGCCTCAGGGGAACCAAGGGCTTCAAGCTGCGGCGCGACTTTGCCTTTATGCAGCTCCTCCCACTTCAAGGTTGCGTTGCCCGCCTCTTCCCCGAACGGATTTGCACCCGCCAAAGCATCAAAGACCAACACGCCAAAGGACCAAATATCGCTCGAACGCTCCGCAAGCCCTCGCAAAAGAGTCTCCGGGGCAGCAAACCGGGGGGTGCAGCCCTTGGCGTGCACGGGAGTCAAGGTGCCGCCATAGGCAATCGGCAAGAACACGAGGGTATCGCTGTCGATAAGTTCCACGGAGCGTCGAGGTCTCACACCATCTTGAGTCAGAGGTCGGACCACGATATTGCGCGGCTTCACATCGCTATGGACCCAGATTCCCTTAGCGGTGCGCATCTCGTTGAGCCGGTCAGCCACACCAGCAAGGCAATAGCAACGATCGGACCAAACTGCCTCGGGGTCAAACTGCGAACCCTTTGTCGCCTCAAGATAGTCGTCAAACGTCATACCGGAAATATAGCGGGACAATGACCAGTTGCCGAGCTCAAATCCGTAGGGCTCAACAGCGCGCTTGGCACTTGTCCCCCAACATATCGGAGAGCTGACATGGGCATTTCCGCTCACATCGGCGTTTACGTCAAAAGAATCCCCGTAAACTTTGAGCACCATACGCGGCAATTCGATGGGAAGCTTGAGTGAGACTGGGTCAGAAGATCCCTCTCCCCTGCCAAGATGTACCTTGTAGCTGGGACTTTGCACATCGCGGCGTCGAATGAGGATATCGGTCGCGCTGTTGAGCCGCGGATCGGGATCGTCTTGGGAAAACCGGACGCTGTGAGCAACGCACTCGACCTCAAACACGCGATGGGAGCCGCCGTCTTTGAGAATACGGGATATGTGAAGCTCGATGTGCTCCTCAACGGGAACGCGTGGCTTTTGATACGCACCGCGCTCGACAGAGTCACCGCTACATGGAGACAATGGATAGGGATCTCGATACGTCTCGTCTGACATGGTGCCTCCTCCGTTTAATTCTATTTCGCACCCAACCAGTCTACCAGCAAGCTTGCCCCTTTACTCCACACACGTTGAAACAACAGCATCTTCTGCGGCGAGAATGAGGCTCGACAGGAGGTGCAACAAGCAACATGACGAGCGACACTACAAGTCCATGAAAAGAGATGTGACAAGACGCATGACAAGCACTCGACAAGAGGTGCGAATAGTGACATGACGAGCAGAATGATAAGCGGCATGCGATAGAATTACCCGAAAAGAAACGATGAGAGCCAAGGATCAAACATGGGTATCGAGATTGAGCGCAAATGGCTAGTCGAGCTTGAGAACATCCCCTTCGACCTAGAAAAGGCCGAAAGGCACCACCTCATCCAATCATATGTATGTTTTAACCCCCAAATTCGTTTGCGCAACGTCGATAACGGCTCTCGATTCGTAATGACTGTCAAACCTGGTCGTTCTGAGAAGGCGGTGTTGTCGCGCCCCGAATTCGAGGCTGAGATCACGCGCGAATCCTACGAGGACTTAACCCGCGAAACAGTCGGCAAGATCCTCGAAAAGACCCGCTACATCGTGCCTGAACCAGGTGATACCGGACGCAAATTTGAAATAGACCTATTCGAGGGTGCATACGAGGGACTTTGCGTGGTTGAGCTTGAATTTGCTTCCGAAGAGGAGGCCCAATCCTACCCCACGCCTGAATGGTGTACGCGCGACATCACCTATGAGCCTGTCTTCAAAAACGTGGTGATGGCACAAGCCTAGTGCGCAGGTTGGTACTACCTGAACACAGAACGGCATAGTGCCAATGCGAGCAAGTTAGCACCACCTGAGCGCAGATTGGCACAAGCCTGATACCCCTACAACAGAGTCCCTACGACAACAACTTTGTCTCGGCCGCCTTCTTCATATACCACTTGCTGAAGGCAGCAAAGGGCTTGTTCAGTACCATTGCAAGGATCAAAACCGGAATAGCGAACAAGGCAACCAATCCGAGCTCTATCCAGAAATCGTTCGCATAGACACCAAACATCGCCGCACGCAAAGCATTCACAATGTGGTATGCCGGTACCCAAACGCTGATGTCCTGGACAAATTGCGGAAGAACCACAAGCGGATAGGAGCCGCCGCACGCTGTCACTTGAACAATGAGCAACAAGACACCGGCAGCCTTGCCGAGGTTTGCAAAAGAGGTGACGAGCATATACATGATAAACGCCATGACAAGGCCGCTCACCATCAGGGCAAGCATGAAGTAGAAGGGATGTTGTGCCTGGACACCGAGGAAGAACAAGGAGCCAATCCCTAAGACGAAGGATTGCGCAAGGCTTATTACCGAAACGACGCCGAAGTGCCCCAGGAAGCGTTGGCGGCTGCTGGGCAGCTTGTCTTGCGGGAACTCGTCAAGCACGCGTTGTGCGACTCGCGGTTTCACCAAAACCATGCAAAGCAGGGCTCCGATGAACAAGGAGAGTGCCGCGTAGAACGGATACATAGAGGAACCGAAGTTCTCGGAGGAATTGATGGCAGTACGCTCGACGCTCACCGGTGCGGCCAAGGCGTTAGATAACGTGTCCACCCCGGAGTTCAAGAATGCACGGACGACATCAACGCTACCGCTGTCCAACGCCTCATCGAGGCCATCACACGTCTCTCGCAAATCGGCTGCCATGTTCGAGATATCCGTCGTGACGCTTTCGAGTTTGCTTTGTGCCGCCACCGTGCTGTTTGCCGAGGTCTCAAGCTCGTTTCCTATAGCATCGAACTTGCCATTTGCGGCGTTAAGCAACGAATTGACAGAACCTGACAAGGAGGCAACCTCAGAGGAGAACGAATCGAGGCTTGCGCGGAAGGTTTCGTTGAAAGCGCCCTTGACGGCACGCAAAGCGTCCAACGCGATCTGAGCCTTGATCTTGATCCAGTCTTCCCCACCGATAGTACCCATGGATTCAGCGTCTTGCGCAGCGTCATCCAAAGTCGAGCTCAAGTCTTCCAACGCGGTAATGGCTTTTTGCAGGCTCGCGATCGCCTCGGCGTTTTCTTCAGGATCTTTTTGGAGCTCCGCGAGCACCTTGTTGTATTCAACGATCTGATTATCAACAGTGGCCTTTTGGGTACGAAGGTTGGTGGCAATCTGCGCGCCGGAAATACCCTCAGCGGAATAACTCTTGTCGATAATCTTTTGGATCGCATCCATGGAGTTGTCGATTGCCGCATCCATCGCGTCGAGCGACTCCGTAAGCGTCGTCGAAATCTCGGAGGCGGTCTTCGACGACTCCTTAAAATACGCCGTGCCGTCATCAAGCGCACTTTCAAGGGAGTGCGCAGATTCCGATGAGGTGAGAAGGAGTTGGCGCGCAGAGGACATCAGTTGAGAATAGGTGCCCAAGACCCCAGCGGTATGGTCGGCGCGGTTGGCGATGGAGCGCAAACTCGCTGAGAGTTCGGCAAGCTTTTGGAGGCCTTCCTCGGAGTCAAGATAGTTCGACGCAGACTCCACTAACGACAGGGCAATAGCGTTGACACTTTCTGCAAAGGCCTCATTGACCTGGTACGAAACAAGACTCGCGCCTTGACCCAACAACTGAGGGGAAATTGCGTTGATCTTCACATTCGAGTAGTACGCAAGATCGGTAGTCTGCGCATCGGGCTGGTAGAACGTCAGCATGGACTCACTGAAATTCTCAGGGATGACGACCGCCGCGTAGTACTTACCCGACGCCGTCCCATCAATGGCCTCATCCTCGTCGACAAACACCCAGCGAATCTGGGTATTCGCACGCAAGGAAGAGACAACGGTCTCGCCGACATTGACCTTCATGGGCAAAAGATCGCTCTCAAACCCCTCATCGGAGTTCGCGACAGCAACAGTGAGGTTGTCCATGTTGTTGAAGACGTTCCAACACGCAAGCACGTTGTACCACGTAAACAGGGACGGCATGATGACCAGACCCAAGATGATCATGGCGGTGATGATGTTGGTGCCAATAAGCTTCACCTCCGAGGCGAAGATGTGGAAGATGTTACGCATGCTTGCCTCCACTCTCCCCCTCCGAGGACGCCTGCGTATCCGTCGTGGACGCCGGTGCCTCCGACAAGG
>CAZOGL010000012.1:25057-33223 GCA_964579575.1 uncultured Eggerthellaceae bacterium
GCCATGCGTCATATTCGGCCTTGGTATCGAACTTCCAAAAATTCGGCGTGTTCTCACTGATAAGCGTCTCAGAATCTTCGGTCGCCTTGACGGCGTTTTGCTCGACGGCAACACGAGCAAGCTCCCCATCATCCATTTCGCTCATCACGAACATGGCCGCATAGTTATTCTTGATGGTCTCAAGCGCCGTGAAGAAGACCATCGCAACGGCAAACACGCAAAGCCAAATAGTCAGCGTCACCGCGCAATCTAGTTGCAACACACTGCTGATGATGCCCGTCACCAAAGGTATTGCGACCAATAACGCAGACGCGGTATAAACCATACGGGGATAGCAACGCGAGAATGTCTCGAAACGCGCATTCAGCGCACGGCCGTACTCCTCGCTGTTTGCAAGGCGCTTAAGAACCTCGGCGGCCTTAAACGAACGAGCGGGCAACTCAACGCGGTCGCCATTCAAAAGGCCCGACAAGCTGATCTCACGAGCAGCCATGCGGTTGACACTGGCAAGCAATGGCTGGAAGATCAGGCCCAAGGCAAGGAAAAGCACAAAGAACACGACGAGCACCGCAAGGTATTTGAAGTAGTCATACCCGTAGAAACCGCACAAAGCCTCACGAACCGCGCCGATCCCGTATGTAAACGGGAAGAACGGACAAAGCGCCTGGTAGAAGGGCTCCGTCATCTCGATGGGGTACAAACCCGTTGCGGAGGGTATCTGCAAGAACACCAAGACGACGCACAGACCCTTGCCGATATGCATAAACATCAAAGACAGGGCATAGATGATGCTCAGATACGCAATGGAACACACCATCGACGCGATGATAAGCGCAGGCAAATTGGCGACAGAGACACCCAAAAAGATAAGGCCGACGCAACAGATAGCTCCCTGCAACATGGCAGGTACGCAAAAGTAGAGGAATCTGCTCAAGTAGCGCTGTTTGAGCGTCAGTTTCTCAAAACCCTCATCATCTGCGACATTTTTGAACACCACTAGGAACATGAACGCGCCGATCCAGAACGTGAGATTCATAAACAACGGAGCCATGGCCGCACCGTAGGAGGTGAGTTCGAACATCTTCTCCGTTTTGATGGTAGTCGGTTGGGAGACGAAGCTTGCGATGGTCGAAGCGTTGAACGTATCCCCGTCAACACCAAGCACGTCGGTTATGGAGGCAATCGTGAACAACGACAGGTCGTTTTTCAAGGTCGACAGATCATCTTGAACGTCTCCAAGCAAGACATCGGTGCTTTGAAGGGAGTTACGTGCGTCATTGACCACCATATCGAGTTGGTCGATGAAGGTGCGCGATTGGTTCAAAATCGTAGAATTGCTCGTTACAACCACGCTCAAAGACGCGGTGGAAGAGCTCAAACCAGAAAGACCACGAGATGTCGTAGGGAGCATTTGGGCAAACAACAGTTGGTTGTACGTCTCGAGGTTACTGATCGCATCCCTGACCTCTTGGCCGCAACCTGCCTCCTCGGCATAAGGGATAAGCTCAGACAGGAGTGCCAATGCCTCAGAAACAGCGGAATAGACACCCGGGGCCGTTCCGTCAATGGTCTTAGACATGGTGTCAGAAATCTCAGAGACCTTGGTAAGCGAGGAGCTTATCGACCCCATCCCGTGATCGATGGTGTTGATGGCTGAAAGCGCCGTGCCCTTCGTAGCTTGCAAAAGTGCGAGCTTTGCGTCGACCTCAGATAAGGAGTTGCGCGCCTCTTGGAGGCCCTCAATTGCGGAACTAAGCTTTGCGACTGAAGTATTTTTCACCTCGTCAGTGGAACTGTTCACATCCACGAGCGCCTCGTCGACAACGTTTACCACCACCTCGCTGACCGTCTTAATAAAGGTGGAGTTGACAGTCTCTTCCAAGACCGTACGGCCCGAATCAGTGATTTTCGGAGATACAGGGCCCTTTTTCTCATTCACATAGTAATTGATGGTCGGTTTGGTGAAGTTTCCCGAAGTGATAGACATGATATTTCCGGAAAAACCCTCGGGGATAACGAACACGGCATAGCTTTCACCAGAGTTCAGGTGATCCATAGCCGAATCATAGTCCTCGAATTTCCAACCAAGCTGCGTGTTCTCGGCCAACTCATCAACAATCATGTCGCCGACGTTGAGCGAGCCGATTAAATCCGAGGTCGTACCTTGGTCCTCGTTAACGACGCTTACCTGCATGTTGCCGGTATTGTCATAGGGACTCCAAAACGCGACGACGTTGTACCAGGTGTACGCAGAAGGCAATACGAGCAATGCGAGCATGACGATAAGAGCCGAAGGCGCCTTCAACAAGCGCACCAGATCGCGTTTGAGAACGCGAAACACGTTGCCCACGATATCGCCTCCTTCCCGGTAAATTCTTGCGGCGTTTTTGCGACTCTTCATTATAGGCGTGAACTTGGTGAGCAAGCATTTTATCAACCGTTAAAACAGTGAGCTCCCAAATAAAACATAAAAGGCGCCGGGGACTCCCAGCGCCTTTACGATAACAAACCCGCAGACAGAATCGAGATGGTCTCAAACCATTGCAACTCAACCCACTGCGGTTCAAACGATTGCGACTCAAACGCTTACGGCTCAAACGCGGCATTCACTGCGGCTCAGGCTACTATGGTTCAAGCCATTACTTGTCCGAAGGCCTCATAAGGACAACCGGCTCGCTCTCCACCGAGAGGATCTCGTCTTTGATGCGATCGAGGCATTCCACGATCTTGATGTTTTGGGGGCAAGCGTCCTCGCAAGCGTAGCAACGGATGCACTCGGTGGGCATCTTCTTGCCTTGGTTGAAATTGACCACAAAGCCGACCTGGAATTTTGCAGCCTTGGCATTCCCATAGTTGATGTAGTAGTTCAGCGCGGTCATAGACCCGGAGATGCCAACGCCGACCGGGCACACCTTCGCGCAGTAATCGCAACCAGTGCATTGGACGATGCCGCTGGAATTGAGCGCCTCTTGGGCACGGTCAATTGCCGCTCTCTCGCCGGCGTCAAGCGGCTTGAAATCCTTGAACGCGCGGCAATTTTCCTCGACCATCTCGACGGTGTTCATGCCGGATAGCGTGGTAAACACCCCGGGGGCGCTTGCGGCGAATCGCAGGGCTGCCGTCGCATAGGAATCGTCAGGCATCGCCTCATCAAGAATAGCCCTGACCTTGGCGGGAGGATTGGCGAGCAACCCGCCTTTTACCGGCTCCATGGTGACAATGGGAAGGTTGTATCTATTAGCAACCTCCACACATTCGCGCTCGCGGAAGGATGGGTTGTCCCAATCGGTATAGTTGACCTGCAACTGAATCAGCTCAGCCTCCGGATACTTCTTGATGAGGCTCTCGAGCTCGTCGGGCATGGCATGGGCCGAAAAACCGATATGTTTCGCGAGTCCACGCTCTTTCACGCTCTTGACAAACTCCCAACAGCCAAACTTCTCAAAGGAAGCCGTGCGCAACCCGCCAAGATTGTGCATGAGATACACGTCGACGTAGTCCACGCCAAGGTTCTCAAGGGATTCCTGGAGTTGTTTTTCGAGGTCTTCCGCGCAAGAGCAATTGGTCCAGGTGACGCATTTGGTCGCGAGGTAGAACGAGTCGCGGGGATAGCGCTTGACCAGGGACTCGCGCAACGCCTTCTCGCTGTTTGGATACGCCCAAGCAGTGTCGAAATAGTTTCCACCGGCGGCCAGGTAGGCATCGATCATCTTGTTCGTATACTCGACATCAATGGTATCCGTCTCTCGGCCGGTAAACCTCATACAGCCAAACCCAAGCGGGCTGACCTTGCTCACATCAAACGTCATTGTTTCCCCCTTATCGATTAACGACGCAATACTGCGACAACTATGACAACCATAATACCCGACCCGCAGCCATCCATTCGAATGTGTTTTAATGGAACAAGCGCGTTCAAGACCTCGTTGAGCGCCCAATTGCCCCAGCCGAGAAAACAAAAGGAAAGACCATGGCTGATGCGCCTTATATTCGCCAATTCAAGGGATGTTGCGTACTGATCCAAGTCCAATTGACCCGCGTCGGGCAAACATACGACCTCGATACAAATTGCAAGCGCGCCATGGAAGCCGGCAAGCTCAAGCAAGAAGACGTGGACTTCATCCATCGCTTTCTCGATATGAAAGCCGAGCTGGACGCCGGAGGCGAGCCCGATGAGGAGGAGATTCGCGCCGGCATCCCCCGCATCCAGATGCTTGTCGCAAGCAACCTCAACTGCGGAGACAGCGCGTAATGGACGAGCCATCTTGCCCTACACCAACTCCTACTCCTGCCGCTACCCCAGGTCTGGTCGTTTTTGCGAGCGAGCCGACGTTCAGCGAAAGCGCCCGGGGCCTTGCCGACAAGCTCAGTGTTGCCTTTGCAAACTCCTTTGATCCAACGACGAGCCCCATCGCATTGCGTCTTGGCGCGGACGGCCTTGTCCTCACGGACGGCGACATGGAAATGCGTGGCGACCTCACCCGCATGATTGCCCGCATCAAACCCGGACGCTTGTCAGGAGAGTTGCTCGTCAAGGCGTCCAAGGTCAAAGGCGTAGAACAACCGCTTCTCGTCGATGCCACGGCAGGGCTTGGCGAAGATTCCCTGCTCTTGGCTGCGGCGGGCTTTCGCGTATGGATGTTCGAGCGCGATCCCATCATCGCCGCACTGCTCGAGGACTCCTTGCGTCGCGCAGAGGAGGAGCCCGATCTCAAAGACGCGGTCGCGCGCATGAGGTTATTCAAGCGCGACAGCATTACCTCCCTGCCATCCCTGTCTGAGCAACCCGACGTGGTGTTGCTCGACCCCATGTTTCCCGGTCGGCAAAAGAGTGCAGCGGTCAAGAAGAAGTTCCAGTTGCTCCACCACCTTGAGCAACCCTGTACCAACGAACGCGAGCTCATCGACGCGGCCCTTGCCGCCAACCCGCGCAAGATCGTCATCAAGCGCCCGCGCGGTGGTCCCTTTCTCGCTGGTGTCAAACCCGCCTACAACTTAACCGGCAAGGCGGTTCGCTACGACGTCATCGTGATTGCGCGCTAACGTTTCTTTTAAAGGTTGCTCGCTTTTAAGTGATTCTCGACTTTAAGGACAGCTGCCTTTATCCCTCGAGATAGGCACCGGTTTGGCGATCCCAAAGGTGGGCATATTGGCCACCTGCCTCGATAAGCTCCGCATGCGGACCGTCTTCGGCAACGCCACCGCCATCCAAGACGACAATTCGGTCGAGACTCGCGACCGTCGATAGGCGATGTGCCACGACGATGCAAGTGCGTCCCTGCATGAGCGTCTTGAGTGCGTCCTGCACCATCTTCTCGCTCTCCGAATCAAGTGCGCTTGTCGCCTCGTCAAGCACCAAGATCGGGCGGTCGGCCAAGATAGCGCGGGCGATTGCGACGCGTTGGCGTTGACCGCCAGACAACTTGACGCCGCGCTCGCCGGTGATGGTCTCAAAGCCTTGAGGCAACTTCTCGATGAACTCCAAGGCGTTTGCCATACGTGCGGCCTCGACAATCTGCTCGTGGGACGCGTCGGGCCGGCCATAGGCGATATTCTCTGCGATCGTACGGTGGAACAGCAAAGGCTCTTGGGGGACATACGCGACCTGTTGGCGCAGCGAGTGTTGCGTGGCTTTGGATATGTCTTGGCCGTCCACAAGGATACGCCCCTCTTGGATATCGGACAGACGGAGCAAAAGTTTCGTCAATGTCGTCTTACCCGCACCGCTGGCACCCACGATACCGACGCGTTGGCCCGCAGGAATCGAAAGGTTGAAGTCCTTGAATACCGTAGTTTTGACCCCGCCGTCCTCGTAGCTGAAGCCGATGTCTTCAAATTGGACAGCCCCTTCGCCAACCACGAGGTCCACCGCGCCCTCCACGTCCTCGACAAGACGGGGCTCGTCGAGCACGACGGTCATGCCGCTCGCGTCACCAAAGGCGCGATTGAACCGTTGAAAGCCGGCGTTGATGAAGTTGAATTGGTTTGTGATGTTGTAGGTGTAGGTGAACATGAGGACAAGCACACCAGGGGTGATGCCGAACCACGCGTTGCCGCCAGAGATGAACACCGCCACCACGCCCATGATGACCACGGTGATGATCGCGGTAATGATTCCACGCGTGAGGCTCGCCCACATGCGCTTGGAATCTTGGGTAACCACTTGGCGGTTAGCGTCGTCAAACAGCCCACGCTCGTAATCCTCGCGCCCGTAGGTCTTGACCGCCAAGATATTTGCAACGCTGTCGGACAACTCGCCCGAAAGGCGGTTTTGCGCGCCCGCCGCCTGCTCGTTGAGGTGCAGGATGCGCTTGTACAAAACGTAGGACACAATCGCGTAGACCACCAGCAACGCCATCAACACGCCCACATACAGCGGCACTACCGGCAACAAGACGACGCAGGTGCTCACAATGGAGGTAAACACCGCCAAGAATGGCCAATTCATGTTCTCGATGCATTGGGAGTAGGCACTCATGAACTTGTTGGTCTGGCTCACCAACGTTCCGCCGAACCGAGAGGAATGGAAGCTCATGGATTGGTTGCAAAGGGCGTCAAAGCACATGGTCGCAAGGTCATAGGAGATCGCAATCTCGAGTTTGTATAGAAGATAGTCTTGGGCCTTGCTGGCCGCTTGGCCAACCACGTTCACGCCGATAAGCGCGATGATGTAGGGCATGAAGACCTCGAACACCCGGTCAGGAGATACGGCCACCTCAGCCACGCGGTCGACAATCAGGCTCATCACATAGGGGTTGCCGTAAGACAAAAGGGCGATATAAGAGAACGTCGCAACGATGAGGCCAAAAAAGAAACCCCAATGCCGCCGCGTCGCCACCCAATAATAGTGGAGCGTTCTCATGGTTGTCGAAGCCTTGTTAGAAGCTTTGTTCGAAGCCTTATTAGAAGCCTTGCTGACCAAAAAGCTCCCCCTCATCACATCTGAAACACAGGCAGTATTGTACTCCGACAAAATTGGGATGCTACCCCGACAAGATTGGTTTGCCCCAAAAACGAAACGGGCCGGATATGTGTTGGAGGCTGCATATCCGGCTCGTTTCTATGTGTTTCAGACAAAAACCATAGTAGACGGTGTCTATTACTAGTGCAAGACTAATTTTGACTAATTTTGATTTTTTTCTCGAACGGTCAACAAACGGCCAATCAGTCCTTTGAACCACGACCTCGAGACCTCAAACCGAAAACTTTGTGTCACGGCCTCGCGACCTCCGCGTTCCTTGGGACCTTCGCGCCCCCTGGAGAGGTCAGCGACCCTTGAAACCGCCGACGCCCTCGGTAACAACAAAAATGCTAGGATGGCTTCGTGCAAAATCGCGCTCACATGCGTTCTAGAAAGGCGACACCATGTCTCAAAAGCAAGTCAAGATTGCAATGATCACCGGCTACCTCGGTGCAGGCAAGACCACCCTGCTCAACCACATCCTCACCAACACGGAGGGCATCCGTGCTGCGGTCATCGTTAACGACATCGGCGAGGTCAACATTGATGCCGATTTCATCGCGCGCTCTGGCTCTGTCACCACCATGGATGAAAGCCTCATTCCGATGACCAACGGCTGTATCTGCTGCACGCTCTCCGAAGACCTCGCAAACCAACTACGCGAGATTGCCAACTCTGGCAACTTTGACTACATCATCATCGAGGCGTCTGGCGTCTGCGAGCCTGTGCCCATCGCCTATACCATCTCAGCATTTTGCGAGGAAGGCGAGGACGGCGACGCACCCATGGCCCTCGACAACATCATCTCCGTTGTGGACTGCGCCCGTATGTTTGACGAGTTCAACGGCGGCTCCGACCTTGTCGACGAGGATGCGGAAGAGGACGACATCGTCACCCTCATCATCGAGCAGATTGAATTTTGCTCCACATTGATTCTCAACAAGGCCGACGCAGTCACCCCTGAACAACTCGCAGAGCTCAAAGCCATCGTCCGCGGCCTCCAAAAGGACGCCAAGATTATCGAGGCCGTGCGCGGCGACGTCGATCTCGCAGACCTGCTCAACACCGGCCGCTTCGATTTCGAGAACGTCTACAACTCCGCTGTCTGGGTCGATGCTATGACACACCCGGAAGAGCACAACCACGCTCACGATGAGCACGAGGCCGCAAGGAAGCAAGGCCACGAATCTGGTGAGGGCCACGAG
>CAZOGL010000012.1:33323-34866 GCA_964579575.1 uncultured Eggerthellaceae bacterium
GAGCATCATGAGCACGGACCTGGCTGCACTTGCGGTCATTGCCACGAGGATGGCCACGACCATGTTGCCGAATTTGGCATCACCACCTTTGTGTACGAGCGCCGCAAACCTTTCAAGATGCAGTCGTTGCACTACTACGTCAATCACTGGCCGCGCAACATCATCCGAGCAAAGGGCATGATCTGGTTTGAGGAGGACCCTGATAACTGCGTCGTGTTTGAGCAGGCTGGCCGCCAAATCTATGTCACCCCTAATGGCAAGTGGGTCGCCTCGGCAACCGCCAAGGAGCGCGAGGAAATCCTCTCCGAAAACCCACATCTGTTGGAGGATTGGGACGAGGAGGTTGGCGACCGCATGATCAAACTTGTCATCATCGGACGCAACATGGACCGTGGCGTTATCGAGGCTTGCCTCGACGCTTGTCTCGCCGACTAAGAACCAAAACCTGACGGGTACTAGTAACCTGTCAGGTTTTCGAACTCGCCTGCGCCCGCCACAGACGCAGGCGAGTACCTGGCGCAAGCGCAGTCAAGATTCCATCCAGCTTTGAAGGGAGGTCGTCATGCCGTCTATCTACACCCACCACCTCTTTGGCCTCGAGGTGCTTGAGCGCATCGACCTCGCTGAGCTTACCGGCTCGACCGCCGATGAAGCGCCCGCGGTACGCAACGCCTTCCTCTATGGCAACCAAGGGCCCGACCCCCTTTACCTTCAACAGGCAATACCACACAGCACATCAAAACAGGGTGTGCTTGCCGGCCGCATGCACGACGAACGAACCAACGAGGTCCTTGTGTCCATGCAACATGCGTGCTCCGACACCCCCACCAAACGCGCTTACGGACTCGGATTCTTGTGCCATTACCTCCTCGATCGTGCTGTCCACCCCCTTGTCTACGCCGAGACTTACGCTCTTTGCGACGCGGGGGTTGAAGGGCTGTCCCGCGAAACGGCAAAATCCCAGGTGCATGCCGAAATCGAAACCCAGCTCGACCAAATGATGCTCACGAGACGTCTTGGGGCAACCTGTGAGCAATACCCGTTATCCGACATTCTCCGACCGACCCGCGCCGTTGCGCACGAGGTCTCCCCCGCCTTTGCCTACACACTAAAACAAGCGTTTGACGTCGTCGTTTCCGACTCGTTATTCGAAACCTGCTCAACTCTTTATCGAGTCGGACTTCTCGCCCTCGTCTCGAAATCCGGTATCAAACGCCACTTCATCGGAGAGGTCGAGGCGACGTTTCGCCATTACTCCTACCTTCGCGCAGTGACACACCAACCAAAGGAAACTCCCGAAACCCCTTGGTCAAACGACAACCACTTCCCTTGGCCAAATCCTTGGGGAGACGGCGTAATTTGCGCAAGTTTCGACGAGTTCTATGGGCGCGCCCTCAACGACACGCTTGCAGCCATTCCCCTTTGGGCGAGCGTTGGACAGACCTTGGAATCAGCAGCGCTTTGGACTCACAACGTGAACTTCCGCGGCGAGTCGCTTGCCTGATCCGTTGGCCCCCTTGTCGCCCCGCTTGACCCGTTGGCC
>CAZOGL010000012.1:34966-36052 GCA_964579575.1 uncultured Eggerthellaceae bacterium
GCCCCATATTTCCACTCTGTAAACGCTGCGAAACGGAATTGTTTCTGAAAACAGGCGGTAACAATGGGCGAATACCGTTTCCCCCATGAAGTCGAATTTTGGAAATTCGCAAAGCCAAAACAAGGAGGAAACAATGAGTAATGTCCCCGAAATCTATGGTTCGATGGTGTTCAACGAGCACGCGATGAGGGAAAGGCTTCCCAAGGACACGTTCAAGAAGCTCATGAAGACGACGAAAGAGGGCGCACCTCTCGACATCGATGTCGCAAACGTCGTCGCCCATGCCATGAAGGAATGGGCCATCGAACACGGGGCGACGCACTACACCCACTGGTTCCAACCTTTGAGCGGCATCACCTCCGAGAAGCACGACGGCTTCGTCACCCCCCAAGATGACGGAACCGCCATCATGTCCTTCTCCGGCAAGGAACTCGTGCAAGGCGAGCCCGATGCCTCAAGCTTCCCCAACGGCGGCCTGCGCGCAACGTTTGAGGCCCGCGGCTACACCGCTTGGGACCCCACCTCCTATGCATTCATCAAGGACGAGGTCTTGTGCATCCCCACCGCGTTTTGCAGCTACACCGGCGAGGCGCTCGACAAGAAAACGCCGCTGCTGCGCTCCATGAAAGCAATCGACGAGCAGGCCAACCGCGTGCTTGCCCTCTTTGGCGAAAAGCCTGCCCGCGTCACCGCGACCGTCGGCGCCGAGCAAGAGTATTTCTTGATCTCCGAAGAGATGTATGAAAAGCGCATGGACCTCAAGCTCACCGGACGCACCCTGTTCGGTTACAGCGCCTGCAAGGGCCAAGAGCTCGAGGAGCACTACTTCGGCGCTATCCGTCCCACCGTCAACAACTTCATGAAGGAGCTCGACGACGAGCTTTGGGCGCTCGGAGTCTCCGCGAAGACCAAGCACAACGAGGTTGCTCCTGCCCAACACGAGCTTGCTCCGATCTTCGCTGACGCCAACCGCGCCATTGACGAGAACCTGCTCACCATGGAGAAGATGCGCCTCCTCGCCAGCCATCACGGCCTGGTGTGTCTCCAGCACGAGAAGCCCTTTGACGGCATCAACGGTTCCGGCAA
>CAZOGL010000012.1:36152-42978 GCA_964579575.1 uncultured Eggerthellaceae bacterium
ATGGATCTCGGCGTCGATGTTCTCCCGAGCTTCATGAAAGATTCCACCGACCGCAATCGCACGAGCCCCTTTGCGTTTACCGGCAACAAGTTCGAGTTCCGCATGCCTGGCTCCTCCGTCAATCTCTCTGACGCCAACATGATCCTCAACACCGCCATGGCCAAGAGTCTCTCGGATTTCGCAGACGCCATGGAGGGCAAGTCGGGAGAGGAGTTCGAGCTGGAGGCATTCAAGTACGTCAAGAAGACCCTTGCCGATCACCAGCGCATCATCTTCAACGGTGACGGCTACTCTGCTGAATGGCCCATCGAGGCCGAGAAGCGCGGCCTTGCCAACAACAAGACCACCGCTGACGCACTGCCTTGCTTCGTCGCTCCTGAGAGCATCGCCTTGTTCGAGAAGTTCGGCGTATTGACCGAGGCAGAGGTCCGTTGTCGCTACGATGTCAAGCTCGAGAAGTACTGCAAGCTCATCAACATCGAGTGCCGCGTCATGCGCCGCATGCTCCGTCGAGGCTACCTGCCTGCCATCAGCGCTTATGCGTCCAAGGTCAGCACTCATATCACGAACATCAAATCGGCAATGCCCACCATCGACACCTCCGACCAGGAGAAGTTGCTGGCACGCCTTATGGCCGGCCTTCACTCAGTGCAGTCAACGTATGAGGAAATGGCTGCCAAGCACGGCGAGATTGTCGAGATCGAAGACCCCCAGGAAGCTGCGAACGCTTACGCGCACGAGCTCATACCTCTGATGGATGCGGTTCGCGCTGAGGTCGACCAGCTCGAGATCCTCGTGCCGGGATCGGATTGGCCTGTGCCTTCCTATAACGAAATCCTGTTCTACGCTTAAACCCGGAAGCACCCCTAGGTACCATTCCCCCCAGGCGAGCACATTTTTCACCCCGTTAGCGTGCTCGCCCCCCTAAAAACGGAGGCCTCATCGCCTCCGTTTTTTTTCGTTTTTGTTAACGATGCGGCGGAGGCCTTCCTTCACACGCAAATCGGGCGAAAATGGAAACGGTATTTGAACGTAGCGTTTTGCGCCCATTCGAAGCCAATACGGGAACTAAGAGGAGAGCGGCCAGGTACACTTATGCAGTCTATCCATGAAGAGTGCGGCGTTTTGGGTATTTACAGCCCCGTAGAGACGACGCTTCCCTACCAGATGAGCGCGGGCCTTTGCGCCCTCCAACACCGCGGGCAAGAGTCATGCGGCATGGTGATCAACAAAGACGGACTATTCAAGATTCACAAGGACCTCGGGTTGGTAAACGACGTGTTTACCCAAACGATCCTTGAACGTATGGGAACTGGCTCCCTGTCCGTTGGCCATGTTCGCTATGGCACAACCGGCGGAAACGAGCTTTGCAACGTTCAGCCGATTGTCGTCAACCACATGAAGGGCCACATGGCCCTTGCCCACAACGGCAATCTCACCAACGCATTGGAGCTGCGCACCGAGCTCGAGATGGAGGGATCCATCTTCCACACCACTGCAGACACCGAGGTCATTGCCTATGTCATCACCAAGGAGCGCCTGAACGCACCTTCCATCGAGGAAGCCGCCAACCGCGCCATGAATCGCATCAAAGGCGCCTACTCCCTCGTCTTGATGTCCCCCACCAAGCTCATTGCGCTCCGTGACGAGAACGGCTTTCGCCCCCTAAGCTATGGCACCACTCCCGATGGCGGCTACGTTGTCGCCTCGGAGACTTGCGCCCTTGACGTCCTCGGCGCCACGTTTGTTCGCGAGATCGACCCTGGCGAGATCGTCATTTTCGACCGCAACGGCGTCCACTCCATCCGCGACCATTGCGATAAGAAGCCCCGCACCTTGTGCGTCTTCGAAGCGGTCTATTTCGCGCGCCCCGATTCCGTTCTCGACGGGATCTCAATCCACTCTGCCCGCGTTCATGCAGGAAGGCTGTTGGCACAAGAACACCCCGTTGACGCCGACATCGTCATGGGCGTTCCCGACTCTGGCCTCGATGCCGCCGTGGGTTACGCCCGCGAATCTGGCATCCCGTACGAAATCGGCTTCACGAAGAACAAGTACATCGCCCGTACGTTTATCGCCCCAGGTCAGAGCAACCGCGAACGCAAGGTACGCCAAAAGCTCAACCCGATAGCCGACTCCGTTGCCGGCAAGCGCATCGTTTTGATCGACGACTCCATCGTACGTGGCACAACCTGCAAGACCATCGTCTCCATGCTTCGCGCGGCTGGGGCAAAGGAGATCCATATGCGCATCTCAGCGCCGCATTTCCTCAACCCATGCTATTACGGTACCGATATCGACTCACGCGAGAATCTTATCGCCGTCGGTCGCAGCGACGAGGAAATTGCCTCGATTATCGGCGCTGACAGCCTCGGATACCTCAGCGTTGACGGTGTCACACGCCTCTTGGGCGATTGTCCCGAAAAGGGCTACTGCACCGCTTGCTTCAACGGCGTCTATCCTGTAGAACCCCCGAGCGACACCCGCAAAGACCGTTTCGAAGGCAGCATCACCTTATAAAGAAGAGCCTTGGCGGGGTCACGCGAGGAGCAGCAATACGGCAGCTGGCCCGCAGCATCACCTTATAGAGAAAAAGACAAACTCGACACCTGGTGCGAACAGCCGACGGGCCCGGAGCGATCATTTGCACCGGGCCCGTCGATCTAGCAGCGTCGTGTTTCTAACCCTGTCTACTGCACAAGGTGGGAAAGGCCCAACTCCTCGGCAAAATCCTGACGCATCTTGTACTTCAAAACCTTGCCTGCAGCGTTCATGGGGAACGCGTCCACAAAGCGTACGTAACGGGGAACCTTGTGACGCGCGATGCTGGCTCGGCAATAATCCTGGAGTTCCTTTTCAGTCATTTCCTGCCCAGCCTTGAGCACGACAGCGGCAAGCGCCTCCTCGCCGTACTTCTCGTCAGGGACGCCAATGACCTGGACATCTTGAACCTTAGGATGCGTGTAGATAAACTCCTCTATCTCCATCGGGTAGAGGTTCTCTCCGCCACGGATGATCATGTCCTTGAGACGCCCGGTGATGATAGTGTTTCCATGCTCATCGAAGCGACCGAGGTCACCTGAATGCAGCCAATTGTCAGCATCGATGGTCTTGCGGGTCGCGTCGGGCATCTTGTAATAGCCCTTCATCGTGTTATACCCGCGAGAGCAGAACTCGCCAATCTCTCCCTGCGGCACTTCCTCGCCGGTGTTGGGGTTGATGATCTTGCACTCCACGTGCGGAAAGTTATAACCGACCGTCTCGGTGCGCAACCACAGCGGATCGGTCCATGCGGACATGACACAACCCGGAGAGGTCTCGGTTTGGCCATACACGGAAACGATGCCGACCATGTGCATCTCGTCTTCCTGGGCGGCGCGCTTCATGAGGTCGGCGGGACACCCTGCGCCGGCCATGATGCCCGTGCGCATGTGGGAAAAATCGGTTTTGCGGTAGTCAGGATGGTTGAACATGGCGATAAACATCGTCGGAACACCATTGAACGCGGTAATGCGCTCCTGGGTGATACAGGACAGCGAAGCCTTCGCGGAGAAATAGGGCACGGGACACACCGTGGCGCCGTGGGTCATGGAGGACGTCATAGACAAGACCATGCCGAAGCAGTGGAACATGGGGACCTGGATCAGGAAGCGATCCGCCGTCGACAGGCCCATTCGGTCGCCGATGCACTTGCCGTCGTTGACGACGTTGCGGTGGGTCAACATGACACCCTTGGGGAAACCGGTGGTTCCGGAGGTGTATTGCATGTTGCAAACGTCATCGGGCTTAACGGCGGCAGCAAGGCGCTGAATCTCCTCGAGCGGCACGGATTCCGCGCGCTCAAACGCCTGGTCAAAGGTAAGGCAACCCGGCATCTTGAAGCCGACGGTAATGACGTTGCGAAGGAACGGCAACTTGGCGCAATGCAAAGGCTGGCCAGGGACCGAATCCTTGATCTCGGGGCAAAGCTCGTTGATGATCTGCTCATAGTCGGAATCCAGAGCGCGATCGATCATGACAAGCGTATGTGTGTCGGACTGGCGCAAAAGGTATTCCGCCTCATGGACCTTATAGGCAGTGTTCACCGTGACAAGGACGGCGCCAATCTTAGTCGTCGCCCAAAAGGTGATGTACCACGCAGGGACGTTGGTCGCCCAGATAGCGACCTTGGAACCCGGCTTAACACCCATGGAGACGAGCGCACGGGCAAAATTGTCCACATCGTCGCGGAACTGCTCGTAGGTACGCGTGTAGTCAAGGGTGGTGTACTTGAATGCGAACTGGTTGGGGAACTCCTCTACCATACGGTCGAGGACCTGCGGGAACGTCAGATCGATAAGCTCGTCCTTCTCCCAAACGTATTGGCCCGTGCCGTCATGGTTGAGGAACAGCGTCTTCTTGGCGCTCTTCGTGTCGTCGAAACGATCCATGTAGTTAGTGAAGAACGGGAAGATGACCTCGGGGTCGGTCAGCTCCTCCATCCACATAGGCTCCCACTCCATGGAGACGAACCCGTCATAGTTGATGGATGCCAAGGAGTCGATGATGCCGGAGATGGGGAAGGTGCCCTCGCCGACCAGGCAGAAGTTGCCCTCGTCATCGGAGTCACGAAGGTGGACGTGCTTGACATAGGCACCGAGGTTGCGAATGGTGATGGCCGGCTTCTCGCTGTTGTCGCGATAGGTATGGTGGACATCCCAAAGGGCACCGAGGTAGTCGCTGGCAAAACCATCCATGATGGCGGTCAAGCGTGCGGTGTCGGCAAAGATGCCCGTGGTCTCGATAAGGAGGATGATCCCTCGCTCCTCAGCGTACTCAAGCAACTCGGAGATGTTCTCACGAACGCGACCCTCGTTGTCATGGTGCGCCTTCAAAGCGACAAATTCCGTGCCGGTCTCATTGGCGATATCGATGAGCGCACGAATCTGGTCGATGTTGTCCTCGTCGCTAGAGATGTCATAAGAGGTATCGTAGACTGGAATCGAAAGGCCCAAGTCGCGCAGGGAACGTGCCGTGGCGCGGGTATTGTACCTGTCGAGCACACCTCCCTTGCCAACAAGCTGCGGATTTTGTTGAGCATCGCGAATCTCGATGCCTTGGAAGTCCATCTCGACGGCAAGCTCGACAAGCTCGTCAAAGGAACGGTCGGACCAACCTCTCGTAGAGAAAGAAAGCTTCATTAGTTTGCCTCCTCATACACAATCTTGTTCACAGCGTTCACAAACGAGCGAATAGCAGACCCGACGATATCGGTGGAGATGCCGCGCCCGGAGTAGATCTTGCCGTTGGACTCGAGCTTTACGATGGTCTCGCCCATCGCCTCCTTGCCCTCGGTAACAGAGCGAATCTGGAAGTCATCCAGCTCAAAGTGGCGGCAAACGATTTGCTCGATGGCAAGAAACGCGGCGTCGATGGGGCCGTCGCCGATGCAAACCGCCTCCAACGAGACATCGTCTTTCTTCAGCTCCACGCGAGCGGTTGCCTTGATGGTGTTGCCCGAGTTGATGATGTAGTTATCCAAGATGTAGGTGGGCGGGACCTGCAAAGCCGCAGAGGCGACAATGGAGTCCAGCTCGCGGCTGCCGACGCTTTCCTTCTTGCGGGCAATGCGTCCAAACGCCTCGTACACGCTCAATGCGTCCTCCGGAGACAACTCATAGCCCAATTTCGCAGCGGCTTTGGTCACCGCTTCCATGTCGTCGTGGATGGTAAGGACTATGCTCTCGTCGGCGTCCGCAACGTTCACGACGTTGGCATTCTTGGACTGGCCCTTCTCGCAAATCCAAGCGACCTGGGTCATAATGCGGTTTATCTCAACCGTGTGAATCGGGCAGGCTACCTGGCAGGAATCCTTCTTGAAGTCCATGACCTTGGCAAGTTTGTTCGCGGTCGTCATGCCCATGGGATACGACGTGACCTTGACCTCGCCAGCGCCAGCCATGATACCGGCAATCGCGCAGGCGTCAGCCATGTACACCTCGTCGGAGCACGAGATGCCCAATGTGATGTCACGAAGGGCGGGAATGTCTTCCAAGAGGCCAGCGACGAACTCGCCAAACTCGTTGGGAAGCATGGCACCCGCAGCGTCATTGATGGTGACCGTGGTGGCACCCGCCTGAACAGCTTCGGTGACGATACGGCAAAGGTACTCGCGGTCCGCGCGGGTGGCGTCCTCGGCAACGAACTCGACGTCGTTGGTGAGGGTGGCGCACTTCGCAACCGCGGCAACAACGGCCTCGACCATCGCGTCTGCCTTCTTGCGGTAGATATACTCCATCTGGGCCGGGCTTACAGCGGCCTTGACCTGGAGACGAGCACGCTCGGTCTCGCGCATTGCCTCCCAGATCATCTCGACATCGCTGCCGTCGAGGGCGACCGGAACCGCAAGCACGCTGTTCTTGACAATAGAGGAGATGGACTTGATGCGGAGGCTGTCGACCTTGGGGGAGGTCACGCCCTCAATCTCAATGACAGAGACGCCAAGTCGGTCTAGTAGCTTTGCAAGCTCCAGCTTCTCCTTGAAGGAAAGCGTTAGGGCCTTCGCGCTCATCGCTGCTTGCATAGTTACATCGCCAACGCGCACTTCTCTCATAATCAACTCCTGATCTTCTCATCGTGCGTACCTTAACATCACGCTTCTGACCGCGCGTTTTCAGGTCATATACTCGAAAGGCGCAAAGAAGCGTACGAAACGTTTATTGTAGTCGTATATACATTGTTTTTCTTCAAAATTTACCCAATGGACACAAGGTTTCCCAAGCGTGTCGGCCAAGTACGCCGCGAACGTGTTGCAAGCGCGCCAACCTACGTTGTCCCAGTGCGCCGC
>CAZOGL010000013.1:0-14861 GCA_964579575.1 uncultured Eggerthellaceae bacterium
GCCCGCATCTCCGAGATGTTGCGTGATCCCGAACGCGTTACGTGCATCTAGGTTCTGCCTCGGGAAAGTTTCGCAGTAAGGGACTTCGCAATCCCGAACGCGTCACATGCATCTAGGTTCCGCCTCGGGGAGGTTTCGCGGTAAGGAGCTTCGCAATCCCGAACGCGTCACATGCATCTAGGTTCTGCCTCGGGGGAGGTTTCGCGGTAAGGGACTTCGTGGCGTGTTTTGGCAAGAGGTAGGAAGATAAGGCCTTTGCGTATGCGCCTCGGGGGAGGGCGCAAAATCCTATTACAAAATGAACGTGTTGCGCGATAAATGGGCAAAACGTGTGTGATAATGGGTGAAATTTGATTGATACCAAAACGGGTTGTTGAAAATCTTATCGTTGAACAGGCGTTTTTAAGTTATCATATAAAAAATTGCCCGTTTACGACCTGTCTGAGACCAGTGTATGATCCGCTCAGTTTGTGCGATAACCGAGAGGGTATATAAGATAATCAGGGTATGTACGATAATCGAGAGGGGTGGGGTAGCGTATGAGGCGTGGTAGTGCAGTAACGGTGTACCTGAGCGATGAGGCGACCGCGGCTTTGGATGCCGAAGTCGAGCGCCGTGCGAACAAGGATCGCGAGAACGGATTGAAAGGGTATTCCGTTACGAACCGCTCCAAGCTCATCTCCCTTATCGTCTCCGAGTACCTTGCCACCCATGCGGAAGAGGACCTCTCTGTTGATGTCATTCGCAAGGCGGTAGCTCCCGTCTTGGAGGAATACGCGATTGCGAAGGCGAGCTTGTTTGGCTCCTACGCGCGTGGCGAGCAGACTTCAGACAGCGAGGTCGATATCATCGTCATGCGCGGCGCGCTTCGCGGTCTCAAGTTCATGAAACTCAAAGAGGATTTGGAAGCTGCTGTCGGCAAGCCGGTCAACCTTAAGGCTTTTGAGGACAGTCTCGCATTCACCATGGAAATCTCCAAGGAATGTGTCAACCTCCTTCTTCCAAAGACTGATGCTGAGTAGGTCCGACCTTCGCGGGGTACGTAAAACGAAGGTCGCGGGTCGATGGAGCTGTTAATCACTTTCTTGATTGTTTGCCCGTTGTCGGCGCTGGCGGGGTTCGTCGACGCGATTGCAGGCGGCGGCGGGTTGATATCGCTGCCGGCATTTTTCATGGCTGGGTTGCCAGCTCATACGGCGATTGCCACCAACAAGCTTTCCAGCACGATGGGTACCACGTTGGCCACGGTACGCTTGGCCATGAAGGGATTCCTCAAGCCCCGTCTTGTCGCAGGCCCTGTGGTGGCGGGTCTGACAGGCTCTGCTATCGGCGCCTCTCTTAACTTGTTGATCAACGACGATGTCTTGCGAATCATTATGCTTGTCGTTTTGCCTCTGACGGCGCTGTACCTCGTTCGCCCTCATTCCATGGAGGAAAGCGATACGCGCCTGTCGTTTGGCAAGACCCTCGTGATCTCTATCGCGATTGCCCTGCTTATCGGTATGTATGACGGGTTTTACGGGCCTGGCACCGGCACGTTTTTGCTGTTGCTCCTCACGGGCGTTGCCAAGATGACCCTTGGGGACGCAGCGGGTACGACCAAGGCCATCAATCTTTCCACCAACATTGCCGCGCTCGTCGTCTTCCTAGTGAATGGCCAGGTCTATATCCTTCTTGGCCTTATCGCGGGCGTTTGCAACATGATTGGCAACTACGTCGGCGTCAACCTCTTCTCATCGAAGGGCACCAAGATCGTCAAGCCCATCATGTTGTGCGTTATCGGCATCTTCTTGGTGAAGACACTTCTCGAAGTCCTCGGCGTAACCGTTTGATGGAAAAGTCCCATTTTGTTCGCCTGTGCGCTTTGCCCGTGGTGGGAAAACAGGGATAATGAACAGGTTTGAACGGGAACAAGCAAGGCGATGCGCCGTATGCGCGGCGTGTTTGCTTGCAAGCAGGGGCCCAACGTTTGGCTCCGCAATCTGTTAGGGGGTACTCCTTGATTGAACTGAGGGCCTATGCAGGTTTGATACGCAATCATGTCGAGCTTTCTTCTGAGCTGGGGGTCTCTATCGAGGGACTGGGCCGACGTGAGCGCGAGGAGTCTTTGATGGTCGCCGCCTATGCGAGGTGGGGCGAGCAGATGGGGACTCATATCAACGGCCAATTCGCCGTGGCATTGTATGACACCGAAGCCGAGAGGCTGTTTTGCGCGCGTGATATCCTTGGCGCCGAGCTGTTCTTCTATTACGTGACCGAGGAGGGCGACCTCCTTGTCGGAACTGCGATTGTGGACCTTTTCGACCAACCTGGATTTAAGCGCGAGCTGAACGAGGAAATGGTCCAATTCTATATGGGGTTCACGTATCTGCCGGGCGAGGAGACGTTGTTCAAGGGCGTCTACAAGTTGGCCCCTGGCGGGTATCTGACCTTTGACTCCGACGGGCTCAAGCTCGGAACCTATTGGGAACTCACCTTCGAGCCTGATACGTCCAAAACCTTGGAGGATTGGGCTGACGAGATTGATCAGGCGATGGATGCCAGCCTGTCATGCATCCTTGACGAGGGCGAGGTACCCGATAGCTTTTTGTCCGGCGGTGTCGACTCCTCCTATATCCTCGCGAAAAGCAACGCCAGAAAGGGCATTTGCGCAGCCTATGAGAACCAACAGGCAAGCGAGGAGGAGGAGGCGCGAGCCACCGCTGCCTACCTCGGCCGCGAATTCGAGGGTGTGACCGTCACTCCTGAGGAGTTTTTGGCCAACGTTGACGAGTTTCTCCTCGCGTTTGAGATTCCTACTGCCGACGTGGCCGCCCTGTCCCTCTATTCTGCCTGCAAGCGTGTCAAGGACACCACCGAGCTTTGCTTTTCCGGTGAGGGCGCCGACGAGTTTTTTGCTGGTTACAGCGTCTACCAACCGACTTCGGTCTTGCGCAAGTTGCTCAATCCGGTGTATTTCGGCACGACCTACATCATGAGCGACACGGAGCAGGCCCGCTTCCTCAAACACTATTGCCCGAACCGTTCCACCCGCGATTTCATGATCAAGCGGTCTGCCGGCGGCAAGGGATATGACGAGCTCTCCGCGAAACTCTATGCCGACCTGCGTACCTACTTCGAGGCATCCATCCTGTACAACTCCACAAAGATCTCCCGCGGCACGGGCTTGGATATCCGCATGCCCTACGTGGACCTGCGAATGTTCGATATCTCCCGACGCATGCCGTCCCAGTTCAAGGTTGCCAACGGGGGCAACAAGCTTGCCCTGCGCGCAGCCGCCCGCCGCGTCTTGCCGCAAGAGGTCGCCTATCGCAAGAAACTCGGCTTCCCGGTCCCGGTGCGCTCTTGGCTCACACGGCCTGAGTTTAGCGCCGAGATAGGGCGGGCCTTCAAGAGCGAGACTGCCAAGATGTTTTTCAAGGAGGCGGAGCTCGATTCCCTGTTTGATGCATTCTTGGGTCGCAAGCCGCGTCTCCATGGGATTTGGTTCAAGCGTCGAGAGGGCTTGTTGTGGCGCTACGTATGGACCATCTATACCTTTATCCGTTGGTACGAGCTGTTCTTCAAGGATGGCGCGCGCTAGTTGAGCGCCTGCACGGGGAGGGCAAGATCGGTTGCACCACCGTATTCGATATCGCCCCCGCCTATCTGAGCCCCCTGTCTGGCGAGGAGCTCCGCGCACGTCTGCTGTAAATGACGATCGCGTTTGGCGTCTGGTTGCCGGTCCGCTTGGCGCGTTTTGCGAGCTTGACGTCCAGCTTACGATTTCAATCAACGCAGGCCTGTTTGCGCCCTTGTTTTATTCGTCAACAAAAATAGTCATAAGCCGCAATAGACTTATAAACTTATAATGGATTAGTTATGCAAAAAGTTATGCAAAAGCAAGATTGTGACCGTATTCCGACGATGAGCGAGTGTGTTGAGTTTGGACGAAAAACCTATAAACAAAAAGGGGGAGAGCGGCGGCGAAAAGAAGCCGGCATTATCGGCACGTGCTGCCGAGACCTTCCGCAGTTCGGTGCCGCCTTGGGTGATTGTCTTGCTCATCTTGCTGCTCGTGGTTCTCGTGCTTGTCTCCTTTGCGCTCGGCCGTTACGGTATCACGCCTGGCCAATTGGTTGATTGCATCCAAGCTCGCCTGTTCGACCCCGGCCGGTTTTCCGTGGACGAGGAGCTTAATCGCGTCGACAGGGTGTTGTTCAACGTGCGTTTGCCTCGCGTGCTCCTCGTCGTGTTGGTGGGAGCGGCTTTGTCCGTTTCTGGTGCCAGCTACCAAGGAATGTTCAAAAACCCGCTGGTCAGTCCTGATATCCTAGGATCGAGCGCAGGGGCTTCCCTCGGTGCCTGCCTTGCGATGTTGCTGAACCTCTCAAACGAGTACATCATGCTGTTCGCGTTTCTCGGCGGTTTTCTTGCCGTCGGTTGCGCTGTCTGGCTTAATCGCATTGTCAAGTACGACGCGATTTTGGGCCTGGTCCTCGGCGGAATACTCGTCTCGTCCCTCTTCTCCTCGGGCACGAGCCTTATCAAGTTCATGGCGGACGCCCAGGACAAGTTGCCTTCCATCACGTTTTGGCTGATGGGGAGCTTTTCTTCAACGAACACCGACCAATTGGTAGTCGCATTGTTCCCGATGGTCGCCGGGTTTGTCATCTTGATGTTGCAATCATGGAAGCTCAATGTCCTCTCCTTCGGTGACGAGGAGGCCCGCTCCATGGGCATCAACACGGGTCTTACGCGCCTGATCGTCATCTTCGCCTCGACCCTCCTCGCGTCCACGAGCGTTGCCGTCTCGGGCATCGTGGGCTATGTCGGATTGGTCATTCCGCACCTGACCCGAGCCTTGGTCGGGCCGAACTACAAGGTGTTGTTGCCGACAAGCATGCTCGTCGGCGCGAGCTACCTGTTGATTATCGACAATATTGCTCGCATGGTCGGTGCTATTGAAATCCCGATAGGCATCCTCACAAGCATCTTGGGAATTCCATTCTTCGTCGTCATCTTCAAGCGACAGGCAAAGGGGTGGCGCGCATGACCGACGCACTACTGACCGACACCCTGCTCCAGGTACGGGACCTGCATTGCGGATACGACAAGACCGAGATCGTCCACGGGGTGTCCTTTGACGCCTTCGCTGGCGAGTTCGTTTGTGTCATCGGCGCCAACGGGTGTGGCAAGACCACGACGTTGAAGAGCATCCTGGGCCTGCTTCGCCCTTTTGGCGGCTCGGTGATGATCAACGGCAAGGAAACCTTGCACCTAAGCGAGAAGGAGCGCGCTCGATACTTCGCCTACATTCCGCAAGCCCATACGCCGCCGTTTCCCTTCATAGCTGCCGACGTGGTGCTCATGGGACGTACGCCCTATATCAGCACCTTGTCCCGCGTGACCGACGAGGACAAGCAAATCGCCTTCGAGGCCATGGAACTCATGGGCATCGATCATCTTGGGCGCAAGACCTACAGTCAACTCTCCGGTGGTCAACAGCAGTTGGTGCTCATAGCCCGCGCGCTTGCGCAACAACCTTCCGTGCTTGTGATGGACGAGCCTACGGCAAGCCTGGATTTCGGTAACCAACAGACGGTGTTGCGGCAGATGAAGAAGCTCACCCAAGGTGGGACCACGGTGCTCATGGTCACCCATGATCCCGACCACGCCCTGTATTGCGCTGATCGGGTCATCGCCATGCACGAGGGGCTCATCCTTGATGACGGTGCTCCCTCCCAGGTGATGACCACGGACTTGTTGCACACCATCTACGACACGGATGCGCGTATTTTGGAAGTCGAGACTGGACCAGGCAAGTTCATCAAGGTCTGTGTTCCGGTACAAGAGGAGTAATTGATGGCATTTGATGGTAGGGAAGTCGTTTCCCGCAGAAGTTTTGTCCGCATGGCGGGGTGTTCTGTCGCGGCCCTTGCCGGCGCCGGCGTGCTTTCGGGGTGTCGAAGCGAGGCGGGCGACGAGGTGTTCAAGGGCGTTCGCACGATCGTGGACGATGCGGGGCGTGAGCTGCAAATTCCCTCGTCCAGCGCATTGGAGAAGGTCTATTTCACGAGCGGCTTGGCCCAAGTGTTCGTGTTGGCGGTCGCTCCTGACCTGATGGGGGCGTCGTGCTCGAAGTTCTCCGATGAGGACAAACGCTTCCTCACCGACGAGCTCGAAGGCTTGAAATATCTCGGCGCGGTTGAGACGGGCGAGATGGACGTGGAGGCGGTGCTCTCCCAAGGCATCCAACTCATCTTCTCGATCTCGTCGGTCGAGCTCACCGCGGAAAATATCTCCGAGGCTGAGAACATCCAAAAGCTCAGCGGCATCCCCGTTGTGTTGATCGACGGCTCTTTCGAGAAGATCGGTCACGCGTTCGAGATGCTCGGTGACATCTTGGGGAGAAAGGAACGTGCCGCGAAGTTGTCGGCATATTGTGAGGACGCCTATACCCGCGTCACCGAAGCGGTGCGTGACATCCCTGAGGACAAACGTGTGAAGGTGTACTACGCCGAGGGTCCCCTCGGGTTGCAGACCGAGCCTGCCGAGAGCCAACACGCCTACAGCTTCAACGTGGCAGGTGCCAACGTGGTCGCCAAGGTGGACTGGTTTGACGCGACAGGCATGGCAGACGTCTCCCTCGAGTCCGTCATCGGGTGGAACCCGGAGGTTATCGTCACCTGGGATTCCGAGATCCGTGGCGGCGCGGAGGAGCACATCAAGTCCAGCGCCGATTGGGCGGTGATCGAGGCGGTGAAGAAGGGCCGCGTATACGCCATGCCCAATACGCCCTTGGCTTGGGTGGACAGACCCATGGCCTGCAATCGCTATCTCGGCATCCAATGGCTTGCCAACATGTTGTATCCCGACAAGTTCGACGTGGACATGGTCGAGGTTGGCCAAGATTTCTACGAGTTGTTCTACGGCAAGAGGCCGTCCAAGGAAGACATGCTGTCCATCTTGGGAGACAGCTATCCGCCCTATCGCGCATAGAAGAAGGTTCAAATTATGGATATATTGGCCCAAACATACTTTGGCGACATCCTGCACATCATCTCCCAGGCACTTCTGGTGCCCACCATCATCTTGCTCATCTTGCTCATCCTGTTCGCGGCGTTTTGCCTCGGGAGCGTCATCTTTGAGTGTCTGACCGAGCGTCGCCATTTCAAGGTGAGGGTCCCTGCGTTCCTCGATGCGTTGACAAGTGCCAGCGAGGCGACGCTTCCGCAGGTCGTCGGTGACGCGGAGTTGCTCGGCTCCCAAAAGCACATGCTGCTGACGTTGTGGGACTACCGTTGCCTTCCCGTTGATTCCCATGTCGCGCTTGCGAAGCGCCTGATGGGGGAGATGGAGGATCGCCACAACAAGATGCTCCTCCGCACCCAGATCGTGTCGAAGGTCGCTCCCATGTTGGGATTGATGGGAACGCTCATCCCCCTCGGGCCCGGCATCGTCTCGCTCGGCGTAGGCGACACCTTGACGCTTTCGTCGAGTTTGCTCGTCGCATTCGACACGACGGTGGCAGGCCTTGTCGTCGCCCTTATCACCTTTGTCATCACCAAGATCCGCCAGCGCTGGTACGAAGATTACGCAACGGCTATGGAAGCCGCGGTCACCGCCATTCTTGAGACGGTGGACACGATGCGCCAAGATGGCCGTTTGCGCGTCTCCTCCCCGACACAGACGGCTCTGCCATATGCTCTGCGTCGCCGCGGTACGAAAAGACCGGAAGGAGTGTAGGCGATGGGCAAGTTCTCGAGTTTCTCCCAAACCGGGTTGCGCAAGCAAAGGCCGGTAGAAGATGACGATCCCATGTCTGGTCTCGCCAACCTTTCCGACTGCATGCTCGTCTTGGCATGCGGCCTCATGGTGGCGTTGGTCGTTGCGTGGAACATCGATATCAACGACGTCAAAGAGATGAGCATGGTCGACCAGGTCCACGAGGTGAGCGAGATGGAAAGCATCGAGCAGGATATCAACTCCGGCGGAAGTTCCTATATCGACCTTGGCCGCATCTACCAAGACCCCGAGACCGGGAAGTACTACATGGTCGAGAACCCGTCCGGCCAGTCAGAGGAGGAAGGTTCCACCGACGAATAGCGGTGCATATCGATGATGGCGCGTGGCAGACATAGCAAGCGAGTTACCCTGCGCTCCAGGCTCTTCGGTCTGGGCCATCTCATGCTGTGCATGTTGCTCGTTCTCACCTTGGTCGCCACGGGTGTTTGCGGTACTTCGCTTAGCCGACTTGCCCTTGCCTATGCTGAGGGGTCGGGTACGGACGCAGCGCAAGAGGCAACGCAGTCCCTAGTTGATGGGGGAGACGACCCGACAGGCTCGACGGGCGGAACGGACCCCACGGGCGAGTCTGGCGGGGAGAACCCGACGGGCGGGGATGAGAACCCCCCGACCGACCCTGATAACCCCGATAACCCCGATGACCCCGATGACCCCGTTGATCCCGCAGCGACGGTTACAGAGATCCACCTCTTTTACAAGACCGCCGCCATGGAAGACTTCGCGGCCTATGTGAGCGACTCTGAGACCCCTGCCTATATCGACACTCGCCAGGGGAGCTGCTATTTCGACGCGCAGATTGTCTATGCGGACGGATCGGTGGCCATGGCGGGTCAAGTCGGTCTTGATATCGATTGGAAGTTCACCGCCGAAGCTTACGCAAAGTACGCATCGATCACGGAGGATCTTGAGCCTGACGAGTCGGGCGACATGAAACTCACAGCCTTAGGTCAGGGGAACTCCGCGAACCTTCGCATCACAGGCTCCTACCAAGGTGTCACCGTGGAGCCCGACAACACCCGCGTGAAGATTACCTCCAACGACGAGCAGGTCGTTCCTACCAGTTCGTCGTTGTACTACTCGGATTGGAAGACGTCCTACGATTACTTGCCCGACGGGGGGTCAAGTCCGCAAATCGTCATGTATCGCGGCGAGATGACCTCGGTCGATGTGGACGCGTATGTCTTTTGGTCCAACGGCATGCTCACCCTCTCGGGGGACGGGTTTGTGCGTGCGTGGAGCATCGAGTACTGCACGAACTCCAAAGGGGAGGTCGTGACGCCGTTTTGCCAGGTAAGCGACGGGGTGGTCACCGCCAATGCGGGGGCGAATGGATACGCCTACCTCACGTGTACGCTCACGTCTCCCGACTATCTCAATGTGACCTATACCCAACATTTTTGCGTCCAGGTCACAAGTAATGCGAGTTATGTCACCAACATCGAGATCGTCGACGCTTCGGGGGAGCCCTACGGCACCGGCATCAATCTTCCTGACGGCGACAACATTCGCTACCTCATCGCCAAGGTGACTTACAGGGTCTACGACGAGGAAAAGGGTACGCAAAGCACGGTCACGAAGACGTCGATGCTTGAGGACATAGAGGGATTGACTTGGCACAACTACCGCGGTGAGTCCACAGAGGAAGAGCTGTATTCCGAACTTTTGGAATATCCCGGCTATGTCGTGTTCAAAGCGAATTCCGGATTCAAGCGCGCCCGTGTGGTGGCGACCGTGGAAGGCGGTTCGTATTTCGGTGAAGACGTCTCCGCCGATTTGTGGATCAGCAAAGATGTGGATGAGGAGGACATCGGTTCCACCTCCACATTGAGCGTGATCATCTACCACGAGAGCGACTATGCGAAGTTCGGCGACGGCGCCCCGGTCGCTCGCGAGGTCACGGTGACGCGAGAGCAACTGGCGAGCCTCGGTAATGTCTACAGCGATTGGTATACCTTTCATGGCCGCAACGACTCTTGGTCGACGGTCTACGCGAGCGGCATCACCATAGGCAACTTCCTCTCCATTATCGGCGTCGACAGCTCCGACTTGTGCTATATCGAGTTTCTCGGAAGCGACGGGTACAAGGGTACGGACGGTTTCTACAGCGCCTCCACGATCTTGTCGACCCAGTATCGCTATTCCAACTATTACATGCACAAGGTTTCGAGCAACGCGAGCTACCTTGGCCAAAGCTTCGTGGCTCCCATGATCGCCTTGGAGTATTACACGAGCAAGAACAACGACTACGACGGAAGTGGCTGGTCGAAGATGACAACGGACTCGACCGTGCGTATCGTCATGGGAATGACGAGCCCCACCGCCACAAATGCGGCGAAATCCGTCAGTTGCATCAACTGCGTGAAGGTCGTCATCGTGGACCAGCCTGACGAGGATTCCGGCGGTGGTGGCGGTAAAGGCGGTGGAGACGGCAGCCACGGGCAAGGTGACGACTCCGGCGGCGGTACCGGCGCCGATGATGGATCCCCGACCCAGGGTCAAGGAGGCGGCACTGGCACAGGCGGACAAGCGGACTCGGCCGCAAAGGATGGCGCCGGTAGCATCCTTTTGTATGAGATGAGCGAGACCCAACAAGAGCTCGAACAGGTTATCGCCCGCGCCCAACTTGACAACCCATGGATGCCGTTGGCCTTCGTGCTCATCGGCATCGCATTCATCGTCGGCGCGTTGAGCACCAAGAGGCGTTTCGATACGGACAACAAGCGTGGATCAGCCCCGAACGCGCAAGGAAGGTGATTAGTATGGACATCTCGACTGGTAACAAACGGCAGGTCGTTAATAGGTCACGTCTTTGGCACCCCGCGCTGATTGCCCTGTTGCTCTGCGTCCTTGCTCTCGGGGTGGCGTCTCCTTTTGTCGCGGCTGCGCTGAACGCCCAAGACCCCGACATCAGATGGTATCTCGACGATCCCTCTTCCAAGGAGTACTACCTCGAGGACGCAGGCGATTTGCGCGGTTTGGCGACGCTGGTAAACGGAGAGGCTGTCGATGATTCCGGGAAGGCCATCCAAGCCGTCTCCTTCGAAGGGGTGACGATTCGCCTCGACAATCCCGTCAACTTGCAAAATGTGGCGTTCGAGCCTATCGGTACCGAGGACACCCCCTTCGCGGGGACCTTTGACGGCGCTTCGAAAAATATCAGCGGTCTTATGATCGAAGGCTGCCTCAACAACGTCGGCCTGTTCGGATATTGCTCCAAGGGTTCACGGTTGGAGAACATCGCGGTGGGGAGCTTTCCTGACGCAGGTGTGAACGTGACCGCCGACACGGAGCACCTCTCCAACATCGGTACCGTTGTTGGGTATTCCGCGGGTTCGATAACCAATTGCTCGTCCGCGATCAACGTCACCGTCAGGAGCACGGGGTTGAACGCGTCCACGGATAGCGATCCCATAGTCGTGAAAGCGGTCGGCGGAGTCGCAGGTTTTGTGGCCGGTGATGTGGCAACGTGTAGCTTCTCCGGAGCACTTGAGGTGGGCGTCGCTTCAAACATCGCCGTTGAGGAGACCACCGATTCCGATGAGCTCGATGTCGCCCGTGAGATCGGTGGCATCGTGGGTCGCCTCGGCGATCCTGACAACCACGGTTGTATAACTGATTGTCACAACGAGGGGTCGGTTTGGGCCTACACGACAGGCTCGGGCGCCGAAGATCGGTTCGGTACGACCACCTATGCCAAGATGAGAGACGTCGGCGGTATTGTCGGATACAGCAACGGAAGTATCTATCGTTGCCAAAACGGGACCTACAACTCCTTGCTTCGTAGCTCTACAGGCACGGTGAGCACGTCCTCGTCGACAAGCATCGACGGCGATCCGGTGAACAACCGCGGAGCGAGCTCCACAGGTGGCATTTGCGGTGGCTTGCGCTCCCAATCCGATGATCCCAACAAGTACAACGATGGCGATCCTAGCGATCCGGTTGAAATCACCGATTGCAGCAACCAAGGCAAGATTACCGGGCTGAACGCGTCCGGCGGCATTTGTGGCATGACTGGCGTGTTCTGCACGATTTCCCGCTGCTATAACGGTACGGTCAGCGATGACGGCAACAACCAGATCGCGGGAAAGCTCGTCAGCACCCGTTGGAACAAGCCGTTTAGTGGCGGCATCGTCGGCCAGTTGCGCGGCGGCAACGTGTACTATTGCGCGAACTATGCCGAGGTCCGAAACATCCAGACCGGTTACTACATGGCCGGAATCGCGGGCGGGTTGTTCGTGTCTGACGACCATCCGGAGGTCACCGGCGAGATCTATGGGTGTCTCAACACCGGCGGCATCTATACCATCAACGAGTCCACCGCGGTCGAGTATCGCGAGGCCGGCATCTGCGGACAAAACGAGGGCTACGTGCATGATTGCATCATGTTGAGCGGTTCGGTCCCGTACCATAGCGACCAATGTATCGGCGCCAATGATTGGGGGCTTTGGAGCAACCTCTCCGCATGGAGCGCGTCAGATCTGACCAGTGCGAATGCGGCTGCCTACCTCAACGCCATGGCTGCGCAAACCCAGACGTGGGATTGCTATTGGTATTGCGCCGGGAGTTACCCCGTGTTGAACTCTTGGGTTGTGCCCTCCGAGAGTCAAAAGGTCACATTGTCGACCGCTGCCATTGCCAAGGTCGAACAGCTTTCCCCTGCGCCTTATGTGGGTAATGACGCACTCTCCGTTCCTACCTTGCGTGTGACTTTGAACGACGGAACCGTTTTGGTCCAAAACGCCGACTTCTACGTCCTTCCCGATACGAGCGCCCATGAGATGTCGGATGGGTCTCCATACAAGGCCAGCATTGTCGGTTTGGGTATCTACCAGGGAACGGTCGAGAACTGCGCGTCCTATGATATTTCTGCAAGTGACTTGGAAGACGCGGTCGTATCGGTTGGAAACGGGAAGTACTCCTTTGGCAAGGTCATCTACCCGACCGATGTTGTCGCCTCGATCATGGGCGGTGCGGTCTCCGCAGACGAGTACGACTACGTCATCTACTCGGGCAACGTCAGTGCTGACGCGGTCAAGCGCGGCATGTCCGGTTGCACGATGGCCTTTGACAGCGCCGGGTATGTCTCCTTTGACGTGGCGGGATCAAACAAGGTCCCCGTGTTGGAATTTGGCGTCGAGGCCTTGAACAACGAGAGTCGCTCTTGGTGGCTTTGGGACAGGAACGGAGAGCTGATCGCTGACAGCAAGGGATACGTCTACTGCAACACCACGACGGGCGGTACCTATGGGAGCGCAACCCTCAACGGATGCTTCAAGTTCATCTCCGGCACCCCCTCGGGATATGTGGTGAAGCTTACCGCGAAGGCGGACAGCACGGTCCTTACCGGTTCTGCCTACGGCAACTACATCATCGACCAGGTCAACCTCTACAAGGAGTGCTCGGTCACCAGCGTGCTTGTCAACGGTGACACGTGGTATTGGGATGCCTCCCGCCAAGCCTTCTACACACTCGATAAGGACGGAAACCCGCAATCGGGCGTCCCTCATGCCACCTTTACCGGCAAACAGATCGAGCCCGAGTTCACCATCATGTACGGTGATTACCAACTTGTGAAGGGCACCGACTACTACGTGGTGCTTGGCGATCCCGATCCTTCCGACCTCGATGCCCAGACAACCTCGAACAACCGCGACATCACCGACTTCTCGTCGGAGAACTACGTGCGTGCGGCTGCCACGGTCCGCCCGGTGGATACGAATTGCCTTAGCAACTACTTCATCGGGTACTTCGGGATCTCCCCGGCAAACCTTGCCGATTGTGAGATATCCCTTGATTCCGACCAGTGGGCCTATCGCGCAGGCGAGCAAATCACTCCGACTGTGCACGTGAAGTTGAACGGCGTAGAGCTTATCGAAGGTACTGACTACACGGTTTCCTACGAAAACAATACGGATAAGGGCAAGGCCACATATACGGTGACGGCTCTTGCCAACTTGCAGGGCGGCTCACAGACCACCTACCAAGGCACCTTTGACATCGTTGAGGGGACTGATATCTCCGCGTTGCGACTTGCAAACATCCCCGACACGTCGTTCAATTTCGGTGCTGCTGTCCGCCCGCAGTTGAGTTTCCTCAACGACAAGGGGGAGAGTGTGTCCCTTGTCGAGGGAAGGGATTACGAGTTTAGCTGCTCCACAACCGATGTCACCAAGTGTGTCGTTGAGCAAGCGGATGGCAAGACCTACAACGAGGTCGGCACTCCCTGCACCGTGGAGGTGACCGGCATCGGCATGTACACGGGAACCCTCACAGGTACGTTCCATATCGTGCCCTATGACGCGACGGCTAATGCCACGGGACAACTTGTCGCCCGGACCCAGAACATGACCCTCGACGATTGGGTCTGGTCGAAGTCCGCGCCGTATAACATGGGTCTGACCAACCCTGTTGTGAACGTGCTTGCCTATCCTATCGTTGACTGGGCCGCCTATGAGAAGGGGGATTACGATGCGTGCTATGGCGAGGCTGTGACGCTCACGGAAACGAATAGCACCCTCTACGGCGGCACGATCAACCGTTATCCTGTCGAGTACTACCAAAAGGACAAGCTTGTGTCTCCGACGGGGGAGACCTACACCAACGCCGCGGGAAAGACCTTGACCCCGGCGGTCGCGGTGGAAGGTGAGCTCTCGGCGAAGATTTATATGCGTGTGAGCATGACGAGCGGCAAGCCTCGCAACGGCGTGTCCGGCGTCTTGACGGTGGAAGGGCTGAGTCTCTCCTACAACATCGAGAACCCCGGTGATGTCAACAACAACGGCTCTCTCGACATCCTCGACGCCCAGATCACCTACGATCTGTCCCGCGGAGTCTATACCGATGAAGCTTGGGCAGACTTGCTTGCCTGTTGGGGCGAGGGGACAACGCGCGCGAAGGTTGAGCTTGTTGCGGACGTGAACAACGACGGGACCGTCGACTCTGCGGATGCCCGTGCGATCCAATACGCCATCCACCACAACGGCGTATTCGGCGAGAGTTAGGACGCCGGCCTCATATGTCCCGCGTCGTGCCGAGGGGCCGTCCCACGGGCGCCAACCCCAGCGTCTCGCGGC
>CAZOGL010000013.1:14961-39840 GCA_964579575.1 uncultured Eggerthellaceae bacterium
TCCCGCGTCGTGCCGAGGGGCCGTCCCACGGGCGCCAACCCCAGCGTCTCGCGGCACGTGAGACGCCTTTGTGCCACAATACGTTCGAACGTTTTGGAGGGAGAGACGATGAGCGAGTTGCTGGCACCGGCAGGAAGCATGGAAGCGCTTAGGGCGGCTATCGCAAACGGGTGCGATGCCGTTTATCTCGGCATGCAACACTTCGGTGCGCGCGCGTACTCTTCCAACTTCGACGAGGAGAGTGTCGCCTGGGCGGTGGCCTATGCACACCTGCGGGGCGTCAAGGTCTACGTCACAGTGAACACCATTGTGTATGAGGACGAACTCGACGAGGTCAAGGCTTTGCTGCGTCACCTTAACGAGATCGGTGTCGACGGGGTGATCGCCCAAGATCTCGCCGTCCTCCGCTACATTACCGAGAACTTTCAGGACATGGAGCCCCATTGCTCGACGCAGATGGGCATCGACGACCTTGAGGCCACCTTGCTTGTGCGCGAGATGGGGGCGAAACGGGTCGTCCTTGCTCGTGAGCTTGGCATTGAGCGCGTAAAGGAGATTCGCCGGAAGTCGGGCGTCGCCGTGGAGGTCTTTGTCCATGGCGCCTTGTGTATCTCCTTCTCCGGCAACTGCATCATGTCCGGCATGACGGGAAATCGCCTCGGAAACCGCGGGCGTTGCATCGGTACGTGCCGCAAGCTCTTCGCCATTACCAACACCACCACCGGCGAGTTACTCGGCCGCAACTACATCTTGTCCACGAAAGACCTCAACACCATCGACTTCGTTGACCAACTTGACGGCATCGATTCCCTCAAGATCGAGGGCCGCATGAAGGAGCCGATCTATGTCGCCAACGTGGTGTCCCGCTATCGTATGGCGTTGGACGGAGTGGCTACCAGCGACGACAAGGAAAAGCTCAACCGCACGTTCAACCGCTCCTTTACCAAGGGATACCTGTTCGGGGAGGATCGCCGCGATATCACGAACACGACCAAGCCCAACAACTTCGGCTTCGAGATCGGCAAGATTTGCAGCGCGCGCAAGGGCACATACGGCATCGCCCTATCGCGTCCCTTGCGCCAAAACGACGTCATTCGCATTCGTCATGACGACTGTGATGTGAACCTGTCGGTGGCGAAGCTCTACGACGGGAACGGCATGCTCATCAACGGTTCCGAGACGACATGCTACATCCGTATCAAGGAGAGGTTGTCTGTCGGTGACGTCGTATACAAGACAAAGGACCTTGCTTACGAGAAGGAGCTCGAGGCAAGGCTCACCGGCGAGTTCCGCCGTTTTCCCCTCGACTTCGCGGTGTATGCCTATCCGGGAGCGCCGCTTGTGGTCGATGCGAGGGGCTTTGGCCTCAATTGCACATACGAGGGCGACGATCTCCTCTCAGAGGCAATTAACAGGCCGACGACCAGGGACGATGTCGTCAAACAGCTATCGCGTCTGAACGAGACGGTATTTTGCCTAGGCGAGGTCACATACGAAGATTGTGGTGCGTTCATTCCTGCGAAGATGCTCAACGCCGCGCGCAAGAAAATCGTTGCCGAACTCTGCGCGCAACGTCTTGCTGGCAAATTGCGACGCGTAAAGGAACCTGCGCCTCGAAAGCCCATCGCCTTCACACCGGTTGCTCCCTATCTGAGCGCGGCTGTCGCTACGCCTGAGCAATTTGAGGCATGCAAGCAGTGCGGCATCGAAGTCGTCTACTTCGACAACATCGTCCCACGCAACAACAATGTCTACCAAGATCGCGAGGGGGAGCTGCTCATCGGCGGTCTCGGCGGCATCTACCGCTATCGGCAAACCAACCCCTTTGTCACCGACTACTCCCTCAACATCGTCAATGCCGAGAGTTGCTATGAGATGCATCGTCTCGGCGCGAAACGCGTCACGCTCTCCTATGAGCTTAACGAGTCACAACTCTCCGCGTTGCTTTCGGCCTACCAGCGCGAGAACGGCGGTTTGCCGGCCCTCGAGATGATTGTCTACGGTCGCGCTCCGCTGTTGGTCACGAAGTATTGCCCGCTCAAGAAGATGGGACAGTGCGGCATGTGTCGTACCAACACCTACGAGATCGAGGACGAATTCGGGACGTTTCCTGTCGTATCGCATGAGGATTGCACCACCACCATACTTAACGGCAAGTTCCTCAACCTTCTCGATGAGATGCCCGGCATCAGGGGCGTGGAGGCTTTCCGCCTCAACTTCACGACCGAGACGCCCGATGAGGTACGTGCCGTCATCGCCAAGGCGCGGGGGAAGCTTGACGGTTCTGTGTCGACATCGGTGTTCAACTCTGAAACCGACACTCGCGGCCATTTCCACAAAGAGATCCTATAACGCTATAACGCCGCGGACTGATTGCTTGCCCCAAGGGCGTAGGCGACAGCTTTGCGGTGCGTCGAGAGGCCGCTCCAAGGGCGAGTTCGGGTCTCGCGGCCACCTCGCGGGAGCGTTGAGTTTCGCGGTCGCCTCGCGGGAGCGTTCAGTCTCGCGTTCGCCTCAAAGGCGTACCGCATCACTTCCCGGGCTTTTTCTCCTTTTTGGGCTTGCCTTGGGCTTGGCCTTGGGCGCAGGGTCGGTAAGGCCGGGGATGGCGCATGCGCTCACCTTCCAAAGGTAGATGCTTGCCACTGAGCCGTAGGGGCTGTAGCGGCGGCGATAGCGCTCAAATTGCTCACGGGTAATCTTGCGGTGGCGATACACCATGCGCATGCCGCGGAGGATGGCGAGGTCGCCATAGCTGAGGATGTCGGGGCGCTGCAGGCAATGGAGCAAGATCATCTCAGCGGTCCACACGCCGATCCCGCGCAGGCTCGACAACGCCGCGATGGCGTCCTCGTCGCTCATGGATTTGACGGCTTCGAGGTCGAACGCACCAGAGTGGACCTTCTCGGCAAAGTCGCGGATGTAGGAGACCTTTGTGAAGGTCATGCCACATGCCTGCAACTCCTCGGCGCTCTTCGCGAGGATGTTCTCAGGCGTCACTATCCCTTCGGGCCAAAGGAACTCCCCGTCTTCGGGCGCAGGCCCGCCCAACAACTCGACGAAGCGCTTCCATACGGTGGCGTGGGCCTTTGTTGATATCTGTTGGGCGACGATGCTGTCGACCACGCTGGTGAACAAATCTCCGCGCAGGGGGCGGTTTGGGTGGCCAAGTTCGTCGATGATGGCGGCAAGCTTCTTGTCCCGCTTTTTGAGATAGGCGATTTCCTCCTCGCCATAGGGAAAGACGTTCTCCATGGGATTTCTCAATCCTCAATCGGTCGGTAGGGGACGAGGAGCGTTTCGAAATCGAGAACGCAGGCACAACGTTGGGCGGCACGGGTATGCATGGGGAATCCTTTCGCGCGGGATGGGCTAAGCGCAATGCGGGGTCTGCTAAACGCAATATAGCATGAGCAAGGAGTGCATCTATAGGGTCGCCACCGTCGAGAGGAGGCATGCTGGCCCCTTAGCGACACGGGAGCTGCGTTGCCTCTGCAAGTTCGCCTCTGCAAGGTTGCCTCTGCAAGGTTGCCTCTGCAAGGTTGCCTCTGCAAGGTTGCCTCTGCTAGGTCGCGCTTGCAGAGTCGCGCCTACAGGGTCGCCGCTGCAGGCTCGTGTTCCCTCCGCAACGTCTTGGCGCCTCTGCTAGAATGGCGGCTATGGAAAAACGAACGAGCATATACACCCATCTCGCAGCAGCAATTATTCCCACCCTGACTTGTCTGGTATCTTTGGCGATTGCGGGTTGCGTCCCGTTTGGCGAGGGGTTTCCCGAGGGTTGGGATTGCTATACGCAATACCTCGAGTACCTTGATTGGTATCGTGGTGTGTTGACCAGCGGAGGCGACCTGTTTTACTCCTTTGGCAAATCCCTTGGCGGCTCCATGGTGGGCATCTATGGGTATTACCTCGCCAGCCCGCTAAACCTGCTCATCCTCTTGTTCCCCGAAGGGACGACGCCGACGTTCATGGTCGTTGTCGGGGTAATCAAGGTGGCGCTCATGGGGTTGACCATGAGCGTGTTCGTGTCTTGCCGGTTCGGTCTGCGCGGTTGTTTGAACGTGGTTTTGAGCTGCGGTTATGCGCTTTGTTCCTATGTCGCTTCCTGGCTCTTGCTCGGGTTTATGTGGATGGACGCCGTGCTTTGGCTTCCGTTGGTGGCCCTTGGCATGTATTGGTGGTTGACCCGACGCCGGCGCGCCCTTTTCCTCGTATCGGTCGCGGTTTCCATCATCAGCTGCTGGTATACGGGGTACATGATCTGTCTGTTTGCGATCTTCTACCTTCCGTGTGAGTATTTCATCCTGTCCAAGGGCAAAGGCGTCCGCGCATTCATCTTGACCTATCTTCGATTTGGAGGGCTTCTCCTGGTCGGGGTCTTGTTATCCGCCTTTATGCTCTTGCCCGTCGTCTTTGCGCAGATGGGCGGGGAGTCGGTGGACTTCACCTTCACGCTCGACCGCGTTTTCGCGATCAACAAGATTTTGGGCCCCCAATTCATCGGCGCCGCCAACTACTTCTCCGCGCCGCAGATGTTTGTGGGGACGATCGCGTTGTCCGGGTGCTTGTTGTTCCTGCTCAACAGGGATATCGCCCCGCGGGAAAAGGTCGCGCGGTGCCTATTGTTTCTCTTTGTGTGGGGATGCGCGTATATCCAGGCTGGTAACGAGCTTTGGTGCGGTTTGCGTATTCCGCGCGGTTATGATTGCCGCTTCGCCTTCATCTTGGCGTTCTTGTTGGTAAGCGGGGCAGCGAGCGCTTTTAGCCGTCTCGGTGGTATCAAGGTCCGCTCCGTTCTCTTGAGTGGCGGTGTCCTGTTGGTCGTCGTTCTCGCTTGCCACTTCCTCAAGATGTTTCGGTCTGATGCCTACTTCGCGACTGCCGCGGCCATCGTCGTTGTGACTACCGTTTGCCTTTTGGTGCTTGGGACGATTGGGCGAAATTCCCGAGTTGCCCGTGTGGTCGTGGGGTGCGTGATGGTGCTTTTGACTGCGGGGGAGATGGGTATCAACACGAGCTATTTGGAGAGCGAGATCATCGACGGTGCGACGCCCGTCCAAACCTATTCGGATTACCGAACTGACGCGCGCACCCACTATCAGGAGCTTATCGCGCAAGACGATTCGTGGTATCGACTTGAGAAAACGTGCTCCCGCCTGGACTACTTCGGACTTGAGCCGCCGGACAGCGAGGGTATCGTCTTGGGGTACAGCGGCATCTCGAGCTACTCGTCTGTTCCTGATGAGAACCTGTTCAACGTTTTGTCCTACCTGGGCTATTCACGCACCGACATGGGGTCTGCCAACTATCAGCAGCCCATCATCTTGTCGGACGCCTTGCTTGGAATCAAGTATGTGATGAACAACGACGGAAGCACGTGGCAAAATCCCTACGCGCTCTCGTTGGGATATGCCGCAAGCGATGAGGCGTTGGGGGTCCTTGAGAATGTGGGTACCACGTCCATCGTCGACAACAACAAGACCGCAGAGGGCACAAATCCCTTTGAGGTCCAAAACCAGCTCATCAGCAAACTACTCGGGCGTGATGTCGAGGTGTTCAAGCCGCTTCCTGTTGCCACTCAGACTGAAAGCGGTGACGAGCATGTCTCGTGGAGCGTTGATACCCAGGGCAAGAGATATGCATATGGCTATGTCAATTGTGACAACGTCCTCGCTTTGGAACTTACGGTGAACGACAACAACCTTGGGGAGTACTTTACTTGGGAGTCCTACTATGTGTTCTCCTTGGGTATGGGTGTCAATGGGGATGCGAGCGGGGATAAAAACGTCGCTCCTGACAAAGCGGCGACCATCTCGCTTGATGCCTCTGGATCGGTTTTCGAGGGACACAGCGTCGAGCTGTTGGCCTATTACGCGGATGAGGACGTGCTAAGCCAGGTGATATCCGAGCTTGCGCGGCGCCAACTTGATGTCAAGGAGTTCCGCGCGGGCTTTGTAAGCGGGACGTTCTCATCGGATTCCGATACGCTGTTGTTTACGACGGTGCCTTATGACGATGGTTGGACCATCCGTGTAGATGGGCAGGAGGTCACCTCCGAACGGGCCCTCGGCGCTTTCACCGCTTTCCACATCTCGGCGGGGACCCACGAAATTGAGATGACCTATAGCCCTGAGGGCTTCTTGCTTGGTGTGACCATAAGCCTTATCACGCTTGTCGGCGTCATTGTCTTTGCCGTCGTTTCCCGATCGCGTAAGTCGAAAAAGAAACCCGCGCATGCCGCGACCCGCGAGGGCTCAATTTGAGTTTCAGCGGCCCTTGAGCGCTCGGTCCGAATTGCGGTGGCCCTTGAATGCGTCGCTACCCGCGAGGGCTCGGTTTGAAGGGAAACCCGCGCATGCCGCGACCCGCGAACGCTCGGCTTGAATTTGTAAAAAACGCCTGAAGAGCGCGAACGTGTCGCGTTTTTGGTTTACCATGCACATGTCTACTTTTTTCACGTGGAAGGAGTTCCTCATGGCGATCAGAGTTCTCAGCGGTATCTTCGGCGCGCTTATTGCCATCGCAGGTGTTTGGTGCTTGATTACTCCAGGTCTTTCCGGAATGCAACTGGCCTGGGTCGTGGGAGCGATCATGCTCTTCGACGGCATCAGCGGTATCTTCTCCTATATGAGTTTGAGGAAGATCGGCCGGGCAAACGGGTGGAGCCTCGTCTCGACGATTTTGTCCTTGGTGTGCGGCCTCATCATCCTTTTCTCCGGCACGGCGCAGGTGTTGCTGGACTTCGTTCTCGCATACCTCGTCGCTGCGTGGTTCATCATCAACGGCGTCTTGCGCATCGTCCTTTCCTTCCAGATGAGGACCCTCAGGAAAGAGGTCGCCCCCGAGGCGCCTTCAATGGGGATCTTCTCCACCATGTTGATCTTGGGCATTCTCGAGATTCTCATCGGTATACTTTGCCTTTTCAACCCGATGATCGTGTTTGCGACCATCGGTATGCTTGTCGGTATCGGTGCCCTGTTCTTGGGGGCGGCTCTCATCGTACAAGCATTGAGATAGGGAAAAGGGTCTGAGCAGCACCCGCACGACGCTTCGTTTCCAAGGAAGCGCAGCGACAATGCACAAGGGACATTTCAGACGGAAAATGCTACCAGACAGGAGAGACAAATGGCAAACAAGTATGCAGGTACCCAAACCGAGAAAAATTTGCAGGCAGCCTTTGCGGGCGAATCAGAGGCACGTAACAAATACACCTTCTTCGCTTCCGTCGCCAAGAAGGAAGGCTACGAGCAGATCTCGTCTTTGTTCTTGAAGACCGCAGAAAACGAGAAGGAACACGCCAAGATTTGGTTCAAGGAGCTCGAGGGCATCGGCAACACCGCTCAGAACCTGGAAGCGGCTGCTGCTGGTGAGAACTACGAGTGGACCGACATGTATGAGGGCTTCGCAAAGACGGCTGAGGAGGAGGGCTTCCCTGAGCTCGCCGAGAAATTCCGCTTGGTCGCCGCCATCGAGAAGCACCACGAGGAGCGTTATCGCGCGCTCTTGCACAACGTCGAAGCTCAAGAGGTCTTCGCGAAGAGCGAAGTCAAGATTTGGGAGTGCCGTAACTGTGGCCACATCGTCATAGGCACCGAGGCTCCTGAAATTTGCCCCGCTTGTGCCCATCCTCGTTCTTATTTCGAGATCCATCTCGAGAACTACTAAGGCGAGCGCTATCGAGCCTAAGTACTGCTGGGTCGTAGAGAACGGCTTTGTTGTAGAAGAGTTGTAGAAGAGTTGCAGAAGAGCGGTAGAAGCGTTGTAGAAGGGCAATCTCAAGGAAAGGAAAACACCCATGGCAAAGATTCCCCAGGAGGCACAGGACCTCTTCAACGAGGTCAAGCAGGTCGTCTTTAGCACGGCGACGTTGGACGGCCAGCCGAATAGCTGCATCGTCGGCATGAAGAAGATCATCGACGATGAGACCATCTACTTGTCTGACCAGTTCTTCAAGAAGACCCTTGCCAACATCAAGGCCAACGACAAGGCTGCTGTGGTTTTCTGGGGCGAGAAGGGCGCTTATGAGATCTATGGCACCATGCGCTATGTCAACGAGGGTGCTGAGTTCGAAGAGCAGGCCGCATGGGTCAACGCCGCGTTTGAGGCCATGGGTAAGCCTATCAAGACCAAGGGTGGCGTGTTCCTGCATGTGGAGAGCGTCTTTACCTCCGCTCCTGGTCCCAAGGCCGGCGACCAGATCGCCTAAGTTCGATTGACAAATGATTGGTATGGCGGGTTGCAAGGGGCTTCTTTGCAACCCGTCGACTTGTTAGGGGAGAAGAGCAGATGGATTTCGATGCGGTTGAATTCAAGAGCAAGATTAAGAGCGTGGTCATCTCCGAGGAGGAGATCAAAAGGAAAATACGTGAGGTCGGTCGCTGGATCAGCGATGAGTACAAGGACAAACCGTTGCTGATCATCAGCATCTTGAAGGGTTCGTTTGTCTTTGCATCAGACCTGATCCGTGCCATCGACATTCCCTGCGATGTCGCGTTTATGGTGGCCAAGAGCTATTCCGGTTTAACATCTTGCGGTGAGGTCAAGATCTCGCTTGACGTTGAGCAGGACTTGAGCAAATACCACGTCATCATCGCTGAGGACATCATCGACACCGGTCGAACCCTGTCCTTTGTTGTCGAGAAGCTCAAAGAACGCAACCCCTTGTCCCTCAAGGTGATTACCCTTCTCGACAAGCCCGACCGTCGCGTCGTCAAGATGGATGCGGACATCTCGTTGTTCACCATTCCCGATCTTTTTATCATCGGCTATGGTCTCGATTACAACGAGGCCTACCGTAATCTCCCCTATGTTGGCGAATACGACGAAGGCGCTTAAGCGCGCTCGTAAGAGGATTCGGATCATTTTTCGCGAGCGAAATAAGAGATTCTCCTCGTAGGCACCCTCTGTTCTTTGTAGCGCTATGATTAGCAGGTTGAGTAGGGGAGAGGGTCTGCGAATGAGTCAATCGGACAACGCATCAGACAACGCATCGGACAACGTATCGGACAACGCATCAGAAAACGCACCGGACAACACATCGAACAACGTACGTCATTTTGGTCGTATTGCGGCGGTTTACCTGCTCGGTCTGCTTGTGGGTGGCCTCTATGTCGGGATTGTGGCGCCGCTTCGTACAGTGATCCAGTCAGATATGGCCATCGACAGCTCCCTGGGCATTTGGATCATCAACATCTATACCTTGTTCTACGCCGCCACCATTCCCGTGGCGGGCAATCTTGCCGATCGCTATGGGCGCAAGAGCGTGTATTGCGGCTGTCTTGCGATTTTCAGCCTCGGAGCGTTGTTGTGTGGCGTCTCCCAAACATTAGGCGGCTTTCCGCTCCTGCTTTTGGGACGAGTGATCCAAGCGGCTGGTGCCGGCGGGGTCATCCCTGTTGCCACGTCGGCCATGGGTGTCCTCGCCCCTGAGGGCAAACGGGGCATGTGGCTCGGTATCTCCTCGGCGGTCGCGGGCCTTGCCAACGTCCTCGGCGCCGCCGTCGGCAGCGTCATCTCCTCCATCGTCGGCGTCCATGGCTGGTGTTGGGCGTTTTTCGTAGTGGTGCCCATCGGCGTTTTGTTGGTTTTGCTCGCGCTTTTGTGGTTGCCTCGAAGCGAGGTCAAGCCCCAAGGCCGCCTTGACGTGCCAGGCTCCATCTTGTTCGTGGCTTTCGTCCTGTGTTTGCTTGTGGGTCTCAAAGGTATCGAGTTTGCCGATCCGATTGGGTCGGCCTTAAAAGCAACTACGTTCGGGCCGGTGCTTGCGGCTGTCGTGCTTGTCCTTGTGTTTCGCGTCGTCGAGCATCGCGCACAAGATCCGGTGTTCCACCTCAAGTACCTGCACAACCGTCGGATCAGGATCATCATGGCGGTTTCCTTCTTTGTGGGGTGTTGCATCATCACCATGTCCCTCGTGCCGGAGTTTGCCGAGGCGGTCCTTGGCGCCGAGGTGGGGTCTGGCGGTTACTACATGGCCATCATCGGCATCTTCGCCATCGTTGGTCCGCCGGTGGGAGGCAAGCTTATCGATAAGCATGGCGCGAAGCCGGTTTTGCTTTCGGGCTTGTTGGTGACGGCCGCCGGGTTCGGGTTCCTCGCTTTCTTCGTCACGGCAAATCCGAGTATCCCCGCAATGTTGGTCGGTTTGTCCGTGGTGGGGCTTGGCATGGGATTCACCATGGGTACGCCTCTCAATTACATGATTTTGCAGAACACCACGGATGAGGAATCGAGTTCGGCTATCGCCACCATCTCGTTGGTGAGGCAGATGGGCACGACGTTGGCCCCAGCCTTGCTTGTCGGGTTCACCACGGCCGGCTTGGGCATTGCAGGCTATTGCTACATGATGGCTACCGTGATGGTCACAAACCTTGTCAGCATGGCATTGCTTGCCCGATACTGACATACACAAGCGAAAGGAGCGCACCATGGCATACGCACGTTGGTACCGCGATACGATAATCGGCGACATCTATCTGACCTCGAATGGCACCGAGCTTACCGGTCTTTGGTTTGACACCCACCAAAAATATTGGGCTCCCTCGCCAGAGGACGAACTTACATGTGACCTTCCGATCTTCGATCAGACCCAAGCGTGGCTCGACGTTTATTTCCAAGGCAAGGACCCCGGCCCCCTGCCTCCGGTAAACCTCGAACGCGTCACCCCTTTCCGCAGGATGGTATGCGAGGAGATGTGCAAGATTCCTTACGGTACCCTCACCACCTACGGCGAGATTGCCAAAACCCTTGCAAGACGGCTTGGCAAGGAGAAGATGTCCGCACGGGCGGTGGGCGGAGGAGTTGGCCACAATCCCATCAGTATCATCATCCCTTGCCATCGCGTCGTTGGTGCGAACAAGAACCTCACGGGATACGGCGGGGGAATCAAGCGCAAGATCGCCCTTTTGGAGTTGGAGGGGTTTGACATGGACCAATTCATCATTCCGACGAAGGGTACCGCTTTGTAGGGTAGTGCTTTGTGAAGAGAAAGCTCTTGCGAAAAATGCAGATCTTGAGAGGCTCTCGAGAAAAAATAACGCAAAAAAATGCTTACGAAGAACGGTAAAAAAGCGTAACCTGCAATGCGATAACAAGTAACGTATTGTGCAGTCCCACAGGCATAGCTCCTGATTGAGTGACGAGCAATTTCAACGTCAAACAATTCAGAGAGGGGCTTGAGCTTTGGGCAAGCAGAGTAACATCATGCTGCTTATCGTCATGTACGGCAGCGCATTCCTTGCAGGTTTCAACGAAAATCTTATGAACATGGGCCTTATGGCCATGATGTCGGAGTACGGGGTGGATTCAATCACCGCCCAATGGACCGTCACGGGATACATGATCGTATCCACGATCGTTGTGACCGCCATGGCGTTCCTCTATCGCAGGTTCAAGCTGCGCTTGTTGTTCTTCGTCGGTGCCCTTTTTGCCGTGCTTGGCTCGGTGCTGGGGCTGTTTGCGACCAGTTTCGAGATGCTTATGGCCGCCCGATTGCTCCAGGCTTTTGGGGCGGGCATGTTCATACCCATGATGATGAACACCATCCTTTTGGTTGTTCCTAAGAACAGGCTTGGCTCCTACATGGCAATCGGCGGATGCATGATCAGTTTCGGTCCCGCGTTCGCCCCGGTGGTGTGCGGCTTCTTGGTGACGAGCATCGGGTGGCACAGCGTGTTTATGGTGCCCTTGGTCGGGATGATCGTGATCGTCTTGATAGGCATCGTGTCTGTAAGGAATTTTGACAATGACGCGGCCCATCTTGATGTGTTGTCCCTTCTGTTGTCTGCCGTCTTGCTGTTCACGCTCTCGTTCGGTCTTTCCCAACTTTCCGTGAACCTGTTTGCCGGTTCAATCTCCCTTGGCGTCGCCGTCCTCTCCGCGGTGTTTTTCGTCATCCGTCAAGGCAAGGTTGAATATCCTCTCATCGACTTGCGCCCCATGTCCCGCTCAACGTTTTGGCCTGCGACCTTGTTGGTGTTCGTCGCGATGTTGATCACCTTCTCCCTGTCCGTGCTGCTTCCCTTGTATTTCGAGGGTTCCCTCGGAATGAGCGCCCTGTTCGCCGGGCTGGTCATCTTGGTTCCCGTGCTTGCCAACTGCGGCGCCACCATCGTGGGTGGTCGCATCATGGACGCAAAGGGGGAGTGGCCCTTGCTTCCCGCGGGATTCCTGTTGATGGCGATCGGCGTTGCTGGGATGGCGGTCGTTTCGGTCGCTATGTCGGTGCCGCTGATGTTCGTCGCTGCGCTCGTTGCCTATGCCGGCGTCGGCCTTGTGTTCTCTCCGTCCCAAACTGCGGGGCTGCGCACCCTTCCTCCTCGGGAGAACCCGTTCGGCGTTGCGATCATGACTACCATGACCCAAATCGCCGCATGCATCGGCCCATCCCTTTTCGTGGGCGTGATGTCGGGCTCCCAAGCCGGGTCTTTGGCTGCTGGCGCCTCTTCTGAGTCGGCGACGGCCACCGGCTTCTCTGCCGCAATATTTGTGGCGTTCGTCTTTGCGGTCATCGGTTTCATAGCTGCGCTTCTGTTCGCATTCAAGGCGAAGCAGGCGAGCGAATCGGGGGAAACCGGACGCGCCCAAGAGGACGAGGGCCCTCTCTCCCGTATCAGTCTCTCTTCGCTTGTTGATCCCAACCCCGTCCTCTTCTCTGCAACAGACCCTGTGTTCGTCGCGATGCGCACCATGGTTGAGAACGGGATTGAGGGTGCGCCCGTTGTGGATGACGAAGACAAGTTGGCAGGATATCTCTCCGATGGGGACATCATGCGTTTCCTCGCTGAGAAGCACCCCACCTTCACCACTTCGTATTCCTTTGTCGAGGCGGCAAACAACCAGACCATCGATGAGCGCATGAAAGAGCTGATGGATCTCCCCGTTAACCGTATCTGTACCGAGAATGCCGTGACGCTTCCTATGAATGCCAGCCTCAAGCGGGCGTGTAACCTGCTCTCCCAAAAGCGCATCAAGAACGTCCCCCTTGTTGACGAAGGCGGGCGCGTGGTCGCCTCCCTTAATCGTGCAAGATTCCTTCGTGCCACCATGGAGGTCTATCTTGATCAGAAGAATCTGGCTCGTTAGGTGTGTTTGTATGGACGTGGTATTGCCATAGGGGATCTACCTTGACCAAAAGGACCTGGCCCTCCAGGGCGCTCCGCCGACCATTTCGGTAACATGTCCGCTTATGGAGTTCGGGATTGCGGGCAGATGTTGTTCTGGTAGCCTATCAAAAAGGGAAAAATTAATATCAGGACTGATTCATGGACTTTGTTGAATTTTTGAATCAGGTGGACTCCATCGTGTGGGGTCTGCCTATGATTATCTTTTTGGTTGGTACACACCTCTATTTCACCATCCGTACGGGCTTTATCCAACGAAAGCTCCCGATGGCGATCAAGATGTCGCTCAAGCGTGACGAGGACACGGAAGGGGATATCTCTCCTTTCGCTGCGTTGGCTACGGCTCTGGCGGCGACTATCGGAACCGGCTCCATCGTCGGAGTTGCCACCGCGGTGCTCTCTGGCGGCCCGGGTTCAATCTTTTGGATGTGGGTCATCGGCATGCTCGGCATGGCTACCAAGTACGCCGAGGTGTTCGCTGCGGTGCGTTATCGTGTGAAAGATCGCTACGACCAGATGGTCGGCGGCGCCATGTATATCTGGGACCGCGCTTTCATTCGCAACGGGCACAGACCTGTTTGGGCGCGCATTGGCGGTGTTCTCTTCGCGTTGTTTATGGCGATTGCAGCCATCGGTACCGGATGCGCGGTGCAATCCTCCGCCATCACCGGCATTATCATCTCAAGCGGTCTTAACGTCCCGGAATGGATATGCGGCCTCGTCGTCGCCTTGTTGGTGGGCGCTGTCATTTTCGGCGGTGTGCGTTCCATCTCGGTGGTATGCGAGAAGCTCGTTCCTTTCATGGCGGCGGCATACGGCTTGGGATGCGTCGCCATACTTTGCATGAACGGAGGCGCCATCGTTGATGCGGTGGTGATGATCATCCAGTGTGCGTTCACTCCCCAAGCGGCGTTTGGAGGCGCGGTGGGTTCGGGAGTGCTTGCGGCGTTGCAATTCGGTGCGGCGCGCGGCCTTTTCTCCAATGAGGCAGGCATGGGCACCGCGGCGATCATCGCGTCTGCAGCCAAGACGAAAAACCCTTCTGAGCAGGCCCTCATCGCCATGACGGGAGTGTTTTGGTCCACGGGGCTCATCTGTGTGCTTACAGGCCTCGTGTTGGTGACCACCATGATCGTCCACCCGGAGATCTCGGCTGAGATACTTGTCGACCCGTCGGTATTCACGGGGGCAAAACTTGCCAGCACGGCCTTTGCCACCATTCCCTACATCGGTACGCCTATCCTTGTGCTTGGACTTTGCACCTTTGCCTACTCGACGATTATCGGATGGTCCTACTACGGCTCGCGTTGCGTCGTCTATCTCTTCGGCAACGTCGGCGTCCGGCCCTACCAGGTCATCTATGTTGTCGGGGCGTTCTTGGGCGCCATCGGCATCGGAGACGTGGTTTGGATCATCGCCGATATCACGAATGCACTCATGGCGATCCCTAACCTCGTCGTCATCTTGTTGTTGTCCGGCGTCATCGTAAAAGGGACGCGCCACTACGTGTTCGATGGGAACATCGACGAGTTGGACGAGACGCCGATACCTCGAGCGTCAGACTTGCCGAAATAGGGGTAAGACAATCTCACGTATCCTGGCGATTGCCAAAAGACTTTGCACGTCCTTGACAACTATTTCTTCAGTAAAACGTATACTGTAGCCATGATTTACTACGTTGAAGACGATGAAAACATCCGCGATTTAGCTTTGTACGCACTTTCCGCCCAAGGCTTGGAGGCGCGCGGCTTCGCCTCGGCTGTTGAGTTCAAACAGGCGTTCATGGAGAATGTGCCCGACTTGGTGCTTTTGGACATCATGCTTCCGGGAGAAGACGGTCTGTGCCTGTTGCAATGGATACGCGAAGATTCACCGTTAAGGCATGTTCCGGTGATGATGCTCACCGCCAAGGGTACCGAATATGACAAGGTACGTGGCCTTGACATGGGTGCGGACGACTATTTGGCCAAACCTTTTGGCGTGATGGAGCTGATAAGTCGGTGCAAGGCGCTCATTCGCCGTTCCTCGTTTGTGCATGATTGGGAGTCCCAACAAGGTGGGGGCGTCGTCATAGGACCTCTTGCCCTTTCTCCCGACAGCCACAGGGTTTTTTGTGCAGGGAGCGAATTGGAACTCACGTTGAAGGAGTTCGATCTCCTCAAGAAACTCATGGAGAGTCCTGGGCGCGCATTTTCCCGCTCCCAATTGATGGAGGATGTGTGGGGCACCACGTTCATTGGTGAGACCAGGACCGTGGATACCCATGTGCAGACGCTGCGGCGCAAGCTCAACGAGGCGGATCCTGGTGCAGGAAACCTGATTGAGACCGTTCGTGGCGTGGGATACCGCATGGCGGTAGAAGAATGACGAAAGCGGGGCGCGAAGGTGGGAAGAGCCTGGCTACCCACCTGTTTGCCATTCTATTCTCGTTTGCGTTCATCTCGTTTGTCGTGGCGACCGCCATTGCAGCCTACATTAGTTGGACAGTATACGAGGGGGATGCGGAGCAACGTCTGACCGCACAGCTCGAGGTGTGCGCCGCCCAGATTGACGGCATGGATTCCGAAGAGATGGTCGCCAAGCTTTCTGGTGTGGATTTGGCCAATACGCGCATCACCCTTGTCGCTTCAGACGGCTCCGTCCTGTACGACAGCGAAGTTGACGCCAAGGACATGAAAAACCACGGAAGCCGGCAAGAGATAGTCGCGGCCCAGAACATAGGCGAGTCAGTGGTGCAACGCAAGTCCGAGACTACTGGGTCGGATTCCCTGTATGCGGCGGTGCGTGTCGGGCAGGACGATTCCGTGCTCAGGCTTGCCGAGACCCGAACCTCCCTGATGTTTTACCTCGGTGGCCTTTTGGTGCCCCTGGTTTTGGCTATCTTGGCTGCTGCTCTTTTGTCAGCGTTGATGGCGCGGACGATTACCCGATACGTGACCGCGCCTTTACTCGACGTCAACCTCGACGAGCCGCTCAATTGCGAAACCTACAAGGAGGTTCGCCCCCTGCTTGGCAGGATGGATGCGCAACGCGCTGAGCTCAAGGAGCAGAATTTGCGTCTCACGCAGGCGGTTACGCTCCGTAGGGAGTTCACGGGCAACGTGAGCCATGAGATGAAGTCGCCGTTGCAGGTCATCGGTGGCTATGCCGAACTCATAGAGAGCGGTATCACCAGCCCTGAGGATACGAAGAAGTTTGCGGGCATAATCCGATCGGAGTCACAAACAATGCGTGAGCTCATCGACGATGTGCTCACGCTGTCTCGACTTGACGAGGGGGTTAGCCAAGATCCGACCCCCTTTGATATCGCGGCGGTCATCTCCCTTGTTGTCCAACGACTTGAGTTAACGGCGGAGTCGAAGGGCGTAGCCTTGCAAGTTGCTTGCGAGCACGGGGTCAAGGCTTTAGGCTTCGAACTCCAAGCTGAGCAGGCCGTATATAACCTTGTAGACAATGCCATCAGATACGGCAATGCGCGTGTCGAGATCAGGACTGACCTTGAGGGGGATTGGGTGAGGGTTTTCGTGTCAGACGACGGCCCGGGAATCCCCGCCGACCAGCGAGAGAGGATCTTCGAACGGTTTTACCGCCTCGACCCTTCCCGTTCAAGGAGTACCGGTGGGACGGGTTTGGGTCTCGCTATCGTCAAGCATGCTGCTGAGGACATGGGAGGATCTGTTCGAGTACAAGACGCGTCGATCGGTGGCGCGGAGTTCGTAATGGAACTACCCGCGCAACACGACGCGGCGCGCAGCTAACTGCGTTGCTAACAGCGCGACTAACTATAACTTCATTATATGTTTGTGTAAGAATATACGCATTTGCAATATCTTGATCAGTTCGTGCGGGAAGGGGATAGGATGGAGCCTGGCGCAACGCAAACGTCTGCTGCTGATACAACTGCCGATGAGCGCGCTAAGGCGTCGGCTGAGATCCCAGCGACGTCTGCGGCTGCGACGGCTGCGAAGCTGACGATCATCGTTGCGCTGCCCATCGTGTGCTTGTTTGTGGCGTTGATATGTGGTCGCTACCCCATGACGCTTGGCGAGGTGATTCAGGCGCTTATCGGCGCCATTACAGGCCAACAACTCGTGTCGGATGAGGTTGCCACGCTTGTTTTGACGGTCCGTTTGCCGCGTGCCTTGGGCGCGGCACTTGTCGGCGCGGCCCTTTCCGCGAGCGGTGCGGCCTACCAAGGTGTTTTCCGTAATCCGTTGGTAAACCCTGGCCTGCTCGGCGTCTCGAGCGGTGCGGGTTTTGGTGCGGCGCTTGCCATCGTGGTGGCAGGTGGCGGTGCATTGATCTATCCGAGTGCGTTCACGTTCGGCATCGTGGCGGTGGCGCTTTCGTGTTGGATTGCCCGGGTTTATCGCCAAACGCCCGTGATCATGCTTATCTTGGGCGGGACCATCGTGAGCGCAGTCTTCTCGGCGCTCATCAGCCTCATGAAATACGTTGCCGACGCGGAAACGCAATTGCCTTCCATCGTGTACTGGCTGATGGGGTCTTTGGCATCGGTCGGTTGGGACCAGCTTTGGTCGGCTATTCCCATCGCCGTTGGCGTGGCGCTGCTGCTGTTGTTCTCTTGGCGTATCGACGTGATGTCGATGGGGGACAAGGAGGCGCGTGCCCTCGGCGTTAACGTGGAAATTTCAAAGGCGGCAGTCGTGTGTGGGGCGACCTTGGCCACGGCAGGCGCAGTCTGCATGGCAGGCAGCGTCGGCTGGGTTGGCCTTGTGATCCCGCATATCGGTCGCATGATCGTGGGGCCGCGAAATACACGGCTCATGTGGGTGAGCTGTTGTTTGGGTGCGGCATTTTTGCTCGTGGTTGATACGATCGCACGCTGCGTTGTCGCCAGCGAGTTGCCGCTTGGCATTTTGACCGCCCTTATCGGTGCGCCGTTTTTTGTCTACCTTCTGAAACGCACGAAGGGGGGCGTGTGGAAATGAACGGGGATAACAACTTGGGTAACCACTCCATCCCTATTGAGAAACCCTTGGTTGAGGTGAGGGATGTCTGTTTTTCCTACGAGGTCGACGTGCCGGTGCTGACAGGCGCAAGCATCAGTGTTGGACAGGGCGAGTGTGTGTGCCTCATGGGCATGAACGGATGTGGCAAGAGCACGCTTATCGACTGTGTATTGGGCGAACACATACCCCAATCGGGCGAGATCTTGTTCGGCGATACGTCGGCAAGCAAGCTTTCGGCGGCTTATCGTGCGCGCATTGCTGCATATGTGCCCCAGGTGCATGATCGCACGTTTCCCTATGAGGTTGAGCATGTGGTGCTCATGGGACGCGCAGCCTATGCGGGTATGTTCGGCGCGCCTACGTCGGACGAGGATCGTGAGGCTGTGGCGGCCGCGCTCAATATCTGCGGCATCAACCATCTCGCGAAACGAGCGTACACCACGCTTTCTGGAGGCGAGATGCAGATGGTTATGCTTGCGCGCGCCTTGACGCAAAACACGCCGCTCGTGATCATGGACGAACCAACCGCCCACCTGGACTTCCGCAACGAGTTGCTGTTCCTTGAGGCTGTCGAGTCGTTGGTGCTCGAGAGAGGCAAGTCGGTATTGATGGCGACGCATTCGCCCAACCAGGCCTTCCATTTGGAAGCAACTGGCATGCGTACGCGCGTGGCGCTTATGGATGGCGGCAAGGTAGCAATCGTGGGCGCGCCAGCCGAGGTGCTTACCGAGGAGTCGCTTGCCCGCGTGTTCAAGGTCGACGGCTGTCTTACGACGTTCGCGCCCGAACCCGGATCGACGCTCGAAGAGACCTTCCAAGGGCGTCCTGTCCACCAGATTCTCCCCGTGCGTACTCGGTAACATCAAGGACGATGTTTGCAAAGGGAAAGAAATGCGCATTCAAGTGTGCATTCAAGTATTCAGACATGACGTCAAGGCAATAGTGGCAGGGGTGGGGGCTCTTGCTTTCGCAGATTGATATGCTCGCATAAGTGGATAGAGAATCCACAAAATATTCACAATTCAGTGAGATTTCAAAATTCTTGTTATGACTTGCAATTCTTCCGAAATCGGATACTTATTCGTTGATGAGTATGCTTTTCTCGATTTAGAAGAAAAATGAGTATGCTTTAGATTTTTGCGAGAATAATCCCAGCAAAAAGGATATTAATTGAAATATGTTCCCGCGCGCGTGCGGGCTCTCTTAGGGTTGACTTACCTGTCATTGGCGAAACCTTAGGCCTTGCATGCGGACCTGGGTACGATAATACGCAATACATGAAAGCTCATGGAAGGGGCGGACTTATGGACTTGATGCAGACGCTCTACATAAACGATGTCTTGCAGGCGATTGCCTCGGCGCTTATGGTGCCGGTAGCGGTGCTGCTCATCGCGGCGATCCTTTATGCGCTTTACTCGCTGGGCTCGCTTGTTGTGGAGGCCGCTACTGAGCGTCGCCGCTACCGCGCAATCGTGCCGGAGTTGGTGGCGCGCATAGAGACCTCCGACTATTCCGATATTGCGGGCGCCGTGGAGCAAAGCGGACTTTTGCGTTCCCAGAAGGACGATCTGCAGGAGCTTGCGACCTACCTGTGGCTCCCCGAGGACGGGCGCACCGAGGTGGCGCGCCGCCTCATATCTACCTACCGCGACCATCTGATGCTTCCTGTACGGAGATGTGAGTTCGTGGCAAAGGCCGCGCCGATGCTGGGACTTATGGGCACGCTCATCCCGTTGGGGCCGGGATTGATGGCACTTTCCACTGGTGACACCGATACGCTGTCCACCAGCCTTCGTATCGCGTTCAACACCACCACGGCCGGTCTTGCCGCGTCGCTCGTGTGCTTCTTCGTGGCGCACCTGCGCAGGCGCTGGTACGCCGATTACCTGGTGAGCACCGAGTCGCTTATGAACGCCGTGCTCGAGCGCGGCCGCATCCTCCATGCCGAGGGCTATGAGTTCCCCCGCGACGTGTACGTGTATGACGAGCATGGTGTTAAGGCGCGAAAAGCGCCGGCCGTGAAAACTCGCTCCGATCGGAAGGCACGCTGATGGCGCGGCTTCTTGACAGCGCGACACTGTTACCGCCTGAGGATGCGAGCGGTGGAATCGATCCAATGAGCGGGCTTGGCAATCTTATGGATGTCATGCTCGTGTTTGCGTGTGGACTGATATTGGCACTCATTGCGCACTACAACGTGAACCTTTCGGCCGTTCCCGAATCAGTGGACATGCAAGAGGTTGAAGGTCAGCTGCAGTATGCCGAGGAAGGCGCCGCCGACGGAACCAGTCAGTACATGGAGCTTGGGCTTGCCTACCAAGACGTAAACACCGGTCAAGTGTACGTAGTGGCTTCAGACGGAGCGACTGCCGATGAGGCCGTCGAAAACTCTACTCAGGGAGGCAGCAAGTAAGAATGCTCGCCTTCAAGAGACATATTGCAAAGGCCCCTGTGGCACTAATAACGCTACTGATGGCGGTAGTCCTTCTGGCAGCGATTGTGCCCACGTTTTTGACTCCTGCGCAAGCGTTTGCTTCGGGGCTTGCTGTCGAGGCCGCCTGTCCTGCGGATGGTGCCACTGACGTGCCTACGAGCGGGCGCCTTTGGGTACGCTTCGACCACAACGTGGCAGCTGTTCCCGAAAACGCCAACCGCGTGCATCTGATTGACGCCTCGGGCGCTGAGGTTTCCGAAGAAAGATGCACGGTATCGCTTCCCGACGCGGATGCCGACTTTGAATACCGCCAATATGCCTTCCTTGACGTTGATGGACTGGATGGTGGCACCAAATATACTATCCGCATCGATGGCAACTTGGCCGCGAAAAACGGTGCCACCCTCGGCGCCGATGTCACGGTGTCGTTTTCGACCGCAACTGCTGGCGAACAGCCTATCGCGCTTGCGAGCCCCGAATCCGTTGCCGCAGGCTCAGGCGGCGGAGGCGGCAACGGCGCTGGCGGTAGCAACAACACCGCCACAGGCGAAACCTCTACAATCTACATCGACGCCACCCCTCAGGGAGGTGCCAAGGTCACGGGCTCAACAACGGCGCTTTCGTCTTCCGACATAACTCTGTCCGAGTGGCACATAGCCAATACCCAAGGCTCTGACCTTCGTCCAACCGCCCAGGGCGTAAACCTGGCACACTATGCGGTGCTCGGGTTCAGCCGAGGCGTGGACTACTTCCCGCTCTCTTCGGGCGTGAACCCCTCTCTCATCGATGCCAACTGCGCCAAGGTGAGTCTGCAACGCGCGGATGGCACACCTGTGGAGGGGGCGCGTGTCTATACCTTGAGGTCGAACCGCGAGGATCGCCAGGGCAACATTTATATAGACCTTAACGAGGGTGTGCGTTTGGCGCCGCTCTCCGAATACCGCATCGTCGTGGAACCAGGCCTCACTACTTGGTCGGGAGGATACGAAAGCGCATCCCGCTACGTCATAATCTTCCGCACTGACGGAGATTTGGGCGGAGGCTGGAGTGTACAGTCAGCGGTCGCCGTGGTGATTTGCGTTGCTGCCGTGGTTGTTGGACTTGCTGTGGGCTTTGTCCGTCGCCGCGGGGAGGTGGGTCGCCGTGGGTAACATTTCTAATTGCTCATTTAATGGGCGCATCGCTCGCTTGACTCTTTTCGCAATTGCTATGGCGGCTTTGCTTGTTGCTATTATGCCTATGCACGCTTGGGCTTGGAGCGGTTGGTATAAAGTTTGGACTGTTGATCAGAATGGCGAGGCTGAAAGCGTCATTTTCTCATGGGATAGCGAAGGCGGAGCCTCACAGGCTGCTGTTGAGGTCGGCGTGGACGTTTTACAGCGAGGCTTCATCTTCGAGAGTTATTACGATGGCACAGTTGACCCACTGCCGAGTTCGATGGGTGATGGGGGTAGCTATCCGCCTCATGCGGCAATTAATTGTGCTGATTCTGCCACTGGCGCGTCCATACTGAACATGGAGGGCGGCTGGAACAAACAGGAGCATACTCGCACCGCTGATGCGTTCGGCAACCCGAGTTACGTTTCTGATGCCAACGGTTACTATAACGGCATATCGCATTGCGTGGTTTTCTGGAACCTAAATACTATCTCTGTTGGGGAGTCTCTTTCGTTTACCGCTTACATTACGCCCTATATTGCCGGTTTTGGATCGAGCAAAGCTAATGCTGTAGGATTGCAGGCTTTTACCCTTGTAGCAGGTGAAGATAGTGATGATTCTGACAATCCTGACGACCCCGAGAATCCAAAAGAACCCGTAACCCCTGTGACGCCGGTCGAACCTGATACGCCGGAAGATCCTGGTGATTCAGACGAGCCGAATGACCCAGGCGATTCTGGTAACCCAGAAAACCCAACTGAACCAACTGAACCAGGTGATTCTACCGTTCCCAGCAAACCGGTTGACCCTGTTACCCCCGACACGCCTAGTGATTCTGATGAATCGGACCAGTCTGTCGATTCTGACAGTACCCCCAACCAGGGCGAGGAAGAGGACCCATCGCAGACCACTCCATTAAGCCCCGTGTCTGAGACGCCTGCTCAGTCTGCTGCCTCTGACGAGAATGTTGGCAATTCTGGCGCTACTAAGGGCGTTTCTAACAACTTGCGTGACGACTCCTCTGACGGCGTGACGCAAACATTAGAAAGCGAGATTTCCTCTGTCTCAGACGGTAGGATTTCTTCCAACGGTCAAGGCGCCTCCCAAAGCAATAACTCTGCAGCGCACTTGCTCTCGTTTGCTTCAGTTGATGACGGATCGAACGCGACGCAAAGCAAGATGGTCGTTACGGGGTTGCCTGTGCTGTTTGCACTGATGGTCGCCGTGTTGTGCGCCGCGGCTCCTGTTGCTGCCGCATGGAGGCTTGTCTCGAGGCGTTTTGGCGCAGGAAGGGGGTCAAGGCTTAGAGCCTGAAAACCTTCAGAAAGCTCAGCTCCATTCGCCATACTGGGCGCCACTTTAAAGCGGCTCCTAGCCTGTCGAATGGGCAGGGGTGGGCTTTAGCCCTATACATCTTTATCGCTCCGCAAGGGGCAAGGAAAGGAGTCTGTTATGAAACAGATACCTAGAAAGGCGTGGACGAGGGTTGCAGCGATGTTTGCTGCGCTCTGTATGGTCTTGGCGCTCATGCCAGCCATGGCTTTCGCGACGCCTGCAACAACGGGGTCGATAAATTTCTTGTCGGCTTCGTCAACCACGCTGACCGTAACCTCTGGTCAGACAGCAACGGTAGGTAGCCTTCTTGGTGATCCAACCGTCAACGGAGACGAATGGCACTACGACTACGTGGTTACTTCCGGGACGGACATTACGGTTAACAAGCATACAGGTGTCGTAACCGCATCCTCGGTTACCGCCGACACTACTGCTACCGTCACCGTGTATCTGATGTCGGAAAATGCTCCCACGGGCAACAATGGCAAGCCTTGCACGGACTTCACCGTCCTTGACCAGGAGACTGTGACAGTTAACGTTACTGCCACCAATACCTACGGGTATCAGGGAAACTCGATGACGCTCAAGATGACCAGTCCTACCGTCACTTCCTTTAGCGGGAGCAACACTTCCGGATGGACAAATCAGCTGGCTGCATCCACTCCAGTTGACGGCTACTATTACTTCACTGTGAAGCTTTCGAATGGATTCAAGAATTATAATACTGCTGCACTGTTTGCCAGCAGGAATGCAGATTACGTCAGCGTGAAAAATGGGTCTTCTTATCAATATTTGCAATCTAGTAATACTGGTAATGTAACAATTGACTCTGTAGATAACGACACAAAGACCGTCACTGTTAAAGTAGCGTCAAGCATTGTTACTTCTGGCAGTACCCAACTGGTTTTCGCTAGCGGGTTCCGTGGTAACAATAACTCTAATACCCTCGGCTGCAATATTGCTTTTGTTATAAGGTAGGTTGCCATGGCTGATAAGATTATAAAAATACAAACGTGTCTGCTTGCTGTTCTCCTTCTTTGCATATTCGGTCTTTCTTTTAATGTGACAGCTGCTTATGCAGAAGATATTCAGAGCCAAGGCTCTTATAGCACGGGTGTGACCTGGGCTTTATACACCAATGGGAATCTTGTACTTGGTGGAAACGGAAAGGTGCCTAATGATGCCTTTAATAATTACAGCACTGAAGAAACCTCCTCTATGGGCGATAAAGTTACGAGCGTAGAATTTGGTAAAGGTATTACGGAAATAGGTGCAGGGGCTTTTTCAGGGTGCACTAATCTCAGAACAGCTTCGTTTGAGGAAGGCTCAAGTCTTAACTCAATTGGTGATTCTGCGTTTGATAGCACATCAAACTTTACTATCACACTCCCTTCAAAGACGATTACCATCGGTTCGAGTGCATTTGGCCATTCAACAGGCGTAACGGTGAATAATATTCAACCTGGAACAACGATTTCCTCTTATGCGTTTATGGGCGGTAGCAATCTACAATACTGCATTAGCGATTACTATTTGTCAGATGATTCATCGAATTACATTGTAAATACTGGAGAAGGCCTCTCCGTTGAGTATTCTGATGGTGCGCTTGCGATTGATTTAAAGAACTCTAGCCATCAGTCTCCTTGCAATAAAGAAGGCGTTAGGCTTGTATTGAGCGGTAAAAGTGTTGAGCTATCTTCTGTTAAGTCAATTTCATACAAGGGTGTTAACGTTATTCAGCCTCTTGAATGCACTAACGTTGAAACCGTTTCCATCGGAGCAGAAGCGACCTCGATCTCTGTCGGCGCTTTCGATGGCTGCAGCAAGCTTGCGTCCGTCACCTTTGCAGAGAATTGCC
>CAZOGL010000014.1:0-28477 GCA_964579575.1 uncultured Eggerthellaceae bacterium
TCTTTTTGCGCCCGCGCCTGGGACCCCGCGGGGGTCCTTATTTTTTTGTCGTGGTATAATATCCAATGGACTATTAGACTTTTTTCCATTTTCTAATGAAGCGAGGGTATTGTGTCAACTACTGCTAAGGTCGATTCTGTAGACGTCGGATCTTCTCCGCAAGAGCTTGCCGAGGGTCTTTCTTCGTCGTCGCGTCGTATGCGTCAGGTGGCTGCTGCTGCTTTTGCCCAGCTTTCTCGCACTGAGCCTGACGCCGCTCTTCCCTTTATAGACATCATTGTCGAGTCTTTAAAGCGTCCTGAAGCTCGTACGAGGTGGGAATCCCTCGATGCCCTTGTTTGCCTCGTTCCTCTTGATTCAAAGTCCTGTTTTGGTGCGTTGGAGTATGCGGAGGAGGCGCTGTTCGACGAAAGCAACGGAACGGTACGTCTTGCGGCAATGCGTTTCCTTTGCAAGTTGGGTTCCGTTTCCAAAAAGTACGCAACTGAAGTGTGGCCGCTGATCGATGAGGCTCTTCGTTGTTATCATGGCGACCCTGAGTATATTGACATGCTCGTCGCGGTTAATGATTTTGCCGCCGGGAATCTTCCGGATGATGTTCGTGAGGGGCTTGTTGTCCGTATGGAGTTTGATGCGAACAACCCCAAGAGTGGTTTGGTGCACAGGTCGAAGTCTATTATCGCCGCGGCAAAGGGCGAGGTCGTCGCTGACGCGTAACGGACTTTGCTTTGGGTGGTCTGGCTTTATGTCTGTTGGTTCATCCACTCGAAACATCGTTTAGGCATACTTGTTTCGCTGATGATGTTTGCTAGTTTTTTTGAAAGGCATCAAAGATGACAAAGCATGTTGTAACGCTTATCCCCGGTGACGGTATCGGTGTTGAGACGTCTGCGGCTATGCAGCGTGTGGTAGAGGCCACCGGTGTTGATATCGAGTGGGAGGTCGCACGGGCTGGCGCTGCTTGTATCGAGGAATCCGGTACGCCGTTGCCCGAGGAGACCCTTGAGGCCGTCAAGCGTAACAAGGTTGCAATCAAGGGCCCTATCACGACACCGGTGGGAACGGGATTTCGTAGCGTTAACGTCGCTTTGCGCAAGGCGCTTGAGCTTTATGTGTGCTTGAGACCCGTTATCTCGATTCCGGGTGCCGGTGGTCGTTATGAGGATGTCGACCTTGTGATTGTGAGGGAGAACTCAGAAGACCTTTATGCTGGTATCGAGTTCGAGGAAGGAAGCGAGAGCGCTGCTCGTCTCATCAAGTTTTGTGAGAACGAGGGCGCGGGTACGATTCGTCCCGATTCCGGTATCTCGATCAAGCCGATTTCTATAACGGGTTCGCGCAATATCGTTAAATACGCCTTTGAGTATGCGAAAAAACACGGTCGCAAGAAGGTCACCGCGGCCCATAAGGCAAACATCATGAAGTACTCGGATGGATTGTTCCTCCGTACCGCTCGCGAGGTTGCCGCGGAGTATGAGGGACAGATCGAGTTCAACGACAATATCATCGATGCGTTTTGCATGAACCTCGTCATGAATCCTGATTGGTTCGATGTCATCGTGTTCCCGAACCTGTACGGCGATATCGCAAGTGACTTATGTGCGGGTCTTTGCGGTGGGCTCGGTATAGCGCCGGGTGCAAACATCGGCAACGAGTACGCGGTATTTGAGGCGGTCCATGGTTCTGCTCCGGATATCGCAGGGATGAACCTTGCCAACCCGACGGCAGAGATCCTTTCCGCAGCCATGATGCTTGACCACATAGGCGAGCTTGAGGCGGCTGAGAAGATTCGACAGGGCGTACGCAACGTGTATGCCGACGGCCGACACCTCACGGCCGACATCCGCAGAGCAACGCGGTCGGATGCCCCCGCTGCGTCGTGTTCGGAGTTTACCGATGCCCTTGTGGCTGAGATTGAGAAGTTGTAGAACCGGATGCGCCCCTGCGGGGGCGCGTTTTGTCTGAGAGGAGGCGCACATGCGCAAGGGGAGTTCTTTCGCTGGGGAGCTGCGCGTAGGCGACGACGTTTTTACGTATTACCCTATCGATCGATTTGAGGGTGCGAGGAAGTTGCCCATCTCGTTGAAGGTGTTGCTTGAAAACGTCGTGCGTAATGCTGCGACCGACGAGGCGGCTTCTGCGCTTGCGTCGCGCGTTGTTGCTGCCGGTCTCGCCGGTGAGCAAGGCGAAGAGGTCGAATTTTGTCCCGCGCGCGTCCTGTTTCAGGATTTTACGGGAGTTCCTGTTTTTGTCGATTTCGCAGTCATGCGCGAAGCCGCGATGAACCTTGGCGGCGATCCCAAAAAGATCAATCCGCAGGTGCCTTGCGATCTCGTGATTGACCACTCTGTCATAGCGGACGAGTATGGGTGCGAAGCGGCTATGCGTGCGAACATGGACCTCGAGTTCCAACGCAATAAGGAGCGTTACGACTTTCTCAAGTGGTCCCAGGAGTCTTTCGAGAACGTGCGCATTGTTCCGCCTGGTCAGGGTATTTGCCATCAGCTGAACATCGAGAAGTTTGCCCATGTGGTTATGACCTCCGACCATGCGGGGACGACTCTTGAACAAGAGAACCCCGTTGCGTATTTCGACACGCTTGTCGGTACCGACAGCCACACCCCGACTGCCAACGGCATTGGCGTGCTCGGTTGGGGCGTTGGTGGAATCGAAGCCGAGGCGGCGGCTTTGGGTCAACCGATCACCACGCTTGTCCCCCGCGTTATTGGAGTGAAGCTTACTGGTGCGCCTAAGGCTGGGGTTACGGGCATGGATATCGCTTTGACGTTTGCGAACATGCTGCGTGCACGAGGCGTGGTGGGGTGCTTCGTCGAGTGCTTCGGCGAGGGCGTCTCGCGTCTGACCGCGACACAGCGTGCTTGCATTTCCAATATGACCCCTGAGTATGGATGTACCTGCACCTTGTTCCCTGTAGATGAACAGACGCTCACGTACCTGCGTTTGACCGGCCGTTCCGAGAGCGAGATCTCCTTGGTCGAATCCTATGCGAAGGAACAGGGTTTTTGGAACGACCCCGAGGCTTTGGGACGTGTGTACTCTGAGGTCATCGAACTCGATCTCGGTACGGTTCAGCGCTCCATTGCCGGTCCGAGTCGTCCCCATGACCGTATTGATTTGAGCTGCGCAAAGAAGCGTTTCTCCGAGATTTGTGAGGAGCGGGGGTGCGACAAGGGCGCGACAGCCGTGGCAAACATTATGGGGGTTGACTATGGGTTGACCCACGGCGCTTTGGCTATCGCTGCCGTGACGAGCTGCACGACCGCCACCGATCATGCGATGATGATCGCGGCGGGACTCGTCGCTCGTAACGCCGCCAAGAAGGGCCTTCGTCCCAAGCCGTGGGTCAAGACGATCTTGGCTCCTGGTAGCCACGCCACTGCGCTGTTGCTGGAGCGTGCCGGTCTGATGGAGGGCTTGAATCAGCTTGGGTTTGCCACCTGCGGCTTTGGATGCATGAGTTGTATTGGTAATTCCGGCCCCGTTCTTCCTGCGATGCACGAGATCGCGGACAAGATAGAGCTTGCTAGCGTTCTTTCGGGTAACCGTAATTTTGAGGGACGCATCTCCCCCGACGTCTCCCAAAACTACTTGGCAGCGCCCGCGGTCGTCATTGCGTACTCTCTTGCGGGTACGATGGATTTCGACTTCGAAAGCGATGCGCTCGGTCTCGATTCAGAGGGGAACGCGATTTACCTCAAGGATATTTGGCCTGGCGAGGAAGAGATTGCCAAGCTTGTTGCGAAGCACGTTGACGGGGATCTTTATGTCGCAGGCACAGCCGGTATGTTCGAGGGCGACCAGTCGTGGCAAGCCCTCGGAGCCGCTCCAAGCGACATCTTCCCTTGGGACGAGAGTTCGACCTATGTTCGTCGTGCGCCGTATTTCGACGGCATGGGCGTCAAACCTGATCTAATCGCTCCGATTGTCGGGGCTCGTGCCTTGGCAAAGCTGGGCGACTTCATCACGACAGACCACATCTCCCCGGCAGGTGCCATCGCGCCGGACATGCCAGCAGCGCGCTATCTCGAGCAACGTGGCGTTGGAGTTGCCGACTTCAATACCTATGGAAGTCGTCGCGGTAATCACGAGGTGATGATGCGGGGCACCTTCGCAAACGTCAAGCTTCAAAACCAGCTCGTTCCCGACGGAAGGAAGGGCGGTTGGACGCTCGACCTTTTGGATAATAAGGTCGTCCCCCTGTTCGATGCGGCCATGCATTATAGGGAGGCGGGCATCCCTTTGGTGATCGTCGCGGGTAAGATGTATGGGAGCGGGAGCAGCCGCGATTGGGCGGCAAAGGGTCCGCAACTGCTTGGCTTGCGCGCCGCCTTTGCCGAGAGCTTTGAGAGAATCCACCGCTCAAACCTCATCGGTATGGGCATTTTGCCGTTGCAGTTCCTTGAGGGTGAAAGTGCCGAGACCTTAGGCCTCGACGGTACCGAGACCTATTCGATTGCGCCCATCGACTTTTCTGAGGGGTTGCCCAATCCCTCTGTTGTGGGCGTCAAAGCCACCAAGGAAACAGGCGAGACCGTCTCGTTTGACGTGACGGTTCGTGTCGATACTCCTACGGAGGGCGAGTATTACGCGCATGGTGGCATCTTGCAGTACGTGTTGCGCAGCCTTCTCTAGGAATCCAGGGAAATATTCAGGGATGGGACGTCGTAAGCGTGCGGCGTTTCGTCCGGGGACGGGGCGTCGTAGGTGTTCGGCGCCCCGCCTGTTTATCTAGGGTACAATAGGCCAAACTCTGTAAAGGAAAGGGGACGCCATGGCGAACCAATCTGGCGTTGACGCCTTGCTCGATGCTTTAAAGAAGTCGGGCATGGATGTCGACGCAAGCTCGTTTGGGGGCGCTGCCGAGCAAGGAAAGAGTTCCGAGCCGGGGGCAAAGACCGATGCGTCGAACGCATCTGGGGAGAAAGCAAAAGACACGAATGCACGCGGCAAGCGCAGCGGTGGGTTCGGCGACGTTTTGAAAGGAATGGCGGGCGCCGCCGGGGATCACTTGTCGGGGTCAAGCGACTCTGAGGACGGGACGCGAGGCCCGAACATCCCGCATATCACCTTTGACGTGGAGAATACCGTTTCCTCTTGGGGTATAGGTCGCAAGGTTGCCGTGGCCATCCTTGTCCTTGTCATCTTGGCTGCGGCCTATTGGTGGTTCCATCCCCCGCTGAACATCCAAAGCCCTGACACCTGGTTTATCATCGTGGTGGCATGCGTGTTTGTGTTCCTCCTCCTTGGGGGTGCCTCTGTTCTTGAGGAACATCAGGACAAAAAGGCGAGAAAAAAAGCAGGGGTGAGCAAGGAGGCCTCCAAGAAGAGTACTGGTGGCATCAAGCGCAAGCTTCTCATCATCCCAGTTGCCGTCTTGGTCGTCGGGGCGATTGGTTGGCTGTTATCCCAAAGCTTCTTTCCGGGAAACGCTGCCAAGTATGCGAGCATCCTTCAGACGGAAAGCCTTGATTTCGCTACCGATATCGAGCAGGTCGATTACTCTGAGGTGCCGGTCATCGATCGTGACGCTGCAGAGATTTTGGGCGACAAGCAAATGGGTACGATTTCCGAGTATGTCAGCCAATTCGAGGTCGATTCACTTTACAGCCAAATCAACTACAACGGCTCTCCGGTTCGCGTAAGCCCTCTGAACTATGCGGACCTGTTCAAGTGGCTCACCAATCGCGAAGAAGGCATTCCCGCCTACGCCCTTGTCAATATGACTACCCAAGAGACCCAGATTGTTCGCATCTCCGACATCGACGGGGCTGAGGGTCAAGGTATCAAGTATTCCGCATCCGAGCCTCTCGCCCGCAACATCGACCGTTACATACAATTGAAATACCCCTTCTATATGTTCGACGAGAAGTCGTTTGAGATCGACGAGAACGGCCATCCTTGGTGGATTTGTCCTGTTCAGACCAAGACAATCGGGCTGTTTGGCGGTACAACCATCACGCGTGCGGTCATGTGTGACGCCGTTACGGGCGAGTGCCAAGATCTTGCGGTAGAGGATATCCCGGAATGGGTCGATCGTGTCTATCCCTCCGAGCTGGTCTTGACCCAATACAACTGGTATGGCGCTTACAACAACGGGTGGTTGAACAGCTGGCTTGGGCAAAAGGGCGTAGTCAAGACCACGCCGGGTACCGATGGCCAACTTGGATACAACTATATCGCCAAGGATGACGACGTGTGGGTCTACACCGGTGTCACCTCTGCGACCTCTGATAGTTCCATCGTCGGTTTTGTCTTGGTTAACCAACGTACGGCTGAGTCCCATTTCTATTCCATCGCCGGTGCGACTGAGAGTTCTGCGATGGAGTCCGCAGAGGGCCAGGTCCAAAACCTGCGTTACACGGCGACGTTCCCGATCCTTATCAATGTGTCGAACCAACCCACCTACTTCATGGCGCTCAAGGACAGCGCGGGCACGGTGAAGAAGTTTGCCATGCTTGATATCCAACGCTACCAAAACGTTGCCATCGGTGATACGGTCGCCGAGTGCCAGAAGAGCTACGAGGCCCTGTTGGCAACCAACGGTGTTGATCTCGGCCCCTCCGGGGACTTGAAGACCAAGACTGGTGTCATTGCGCGTATGGCCCAGGCGGTTATCGAGAGCAACTCCCACTTCTATGTGAAGATTGAGGGAGATGAGGCCATCTATGACTTTGCCCTTCCGAATATGTTGGATATCGTTGGCTATGGCGTGGGCGACACGATCACCTTCACCTACATCGAGGGTGCCTCCACCAACTCGGTCCAAGAGATTGTGGGGGCTGACAAAGCGTCAACGACAAGTTCGACAAGTTCGACTGGCTCGACTGGCTCGACGACCAATACGAGCTCGACCAACACGACGTCCACGTCCAACACGACGTCCACGTCCAACACGACGTCCGCGACGGCCAATGCGAACTCGACTAACACGGGGGCTTCGGCGTAGATCGATCGGGCTTGTTTACCCAAGTGTTAAAGAAATCGACGAGTGCGAGGTTTTGCGCTCGTTGATTTTGTTTTACCATGAAAAGCTATCTATGCAATAAGTCGATATGGGTGCTTTCGAAGGCGCCCGCTTGGCTGCGAAGGAGTTTTAATGAGTTCTGCCCTGAAGGCACATCTGCCTGTTATCGTGCTTGTCTCGGTGATCTGCATCATCAGTAGTGCGTTTTTCATGACTGCCGTCCACGACAACGCCGGCGTATTCGGTGCGAGCACGTTCACATTTTTGTTGATTGCGATTCCTTGTGTGTTCATGGTATTGGGTTCGTTTTTCATCATGCTGACCACCAAAGAGATCGGTACTCGTATCTTCCTTATCGTCGAGGTGATTTGCGTGGTGTTCGGCTTCGTCTCCATGGCTGTTGCGTCCGGTTGGGAGTCGGATGCCTCTGTTGTGGCCCTTATAGCCGACGGCTCCTCTATCGTTCCCGTCGCCAACAGTCCTTTCGGTATCGTGCGAAATATCTTGCTGTACGTGTGTTGCCCCATGGTCGGTAGCGTCCTTGGGGCATATCTGGGGTCTCGTTTGCACCCGGTGAGCATTGACAGGAACAACAAGTCGAGCAAGAAGCAACCGCGCAACAAGAAAAGCCATAGCTAGGAAGGCGAGAAGTGATGACCCAACATTTGACTGAGAAAGACGTGATGCGTATCGCGGAGTATGCCCGCATCGGTCTGACAAAAGAGGAAGCGGCCAAGATGACCGTAGAGCTCAATGACGTCATCGATACGTTGAAGCCGATCACAGAATATGACCTTGAGGGTGTTGAACCCACGTTCCATCCCATCGGCGACTTGTCCAACGTGATGCGTGAGGATGTCGAGAGGCCTAGCTTCACTCAAGAGGTTGCGCTTAAAAACGCCCCGAAACAACAGGAGGGAAGTTTCCTCATCCCCTCCATTCTTGGTGAGGGGGGTGATCGATAATGGCAAACTTTGCCTCAATGGATGTCGCTGCCATCCAGGCAGGGTTGGCGGCCAAAGAGTTCACCGCCCGCGAGGTTGCCGCTGACGCCATCGCGCGTGTGGAGGCCGCTGACAAGCAAATTCATGCGTTCCTCGAGGTGACACCCGAGCTTGCGTTTGCTGCCGCAGACAAGGTCGACGCCGCAATCGCCGCGGGGTCGATCGATGAAGCGGGGATCTTGGCTGGCGTTCCGGTTGCGTTCAAGGACAACATGAACTTGATCGACACGCATACCACCTGCGCTTCTCACATGCTTGAGAACTACGTGTCTCCCTATACCGCCACATGCGTCCAACGCGTGCTTGACGCAGGCGGAATCCCTTTGGGAAAGCTGAATATGGACGAGTTCGCTTTTGGTTCAACCACCGAGACCTCTGCGTTTGGATGCACCCATAACCCGTGGGACCTCGAACGCGTTCCCGGCGGTTCCTCTGGCGGCAGTGCTGCTGCGGTTGCCGCGGGTATGTGCACGGTGACGCTTGGTTCCGACACGGGCGGTTCCATCCGCCAACCCGGCAGCTTTTGTGGCACCGTTGCCGTTAAGCCCACCTACGGTGTCGTCTCTCGCTACGGCGTCGTTGCCTTCGGCAGCTCCCTTGATCAGGTCGGCCCCTTTGCGCGCAATGTGCATGATGCCGCTTTGACCATGAATGCGTTGGCGGGCCGCGACCAGCTCGATTGCACGAGCCAGGATGTCAAGACCGATTTCTTGGCCAACCTCGACCAAGGCGTCGACGGCATGACCATCGGCGTCGTTCCCGAATTCATGGACGCGGAGGGGTTGTCCGCTGATGTTAAGGAGAAAATCGAGGAGGCGGTGGCCAAGCTCGAGACTCAAGGTGCCAACATCGAGGAGGTCACCTTGCCCAACGTCCATGCCGCTATCAGCGCATACTATGTTATCGCTCCTTGTGAGGCGTTCAGCAACCTCGCCCGTTTCGACTCTGTTCGCTATGGCTATTGCGATCCGGGTCACAAGGACTTGGGGAGCCAATACGAGACAAGCCGATCCAAGGGATTTGGCGCCGAGGCCCGTCGCCGCATCATGTTGGGCAGCTATCTGCTTTCCAGCGGCGTCTATGACAAGTATTACTATCCTGCGCAACAGGTTCGTACCCTGATTACCCAAGATTACCTGCGCGCATTCGAAAAGGTCGACTGCATCTTGGCTCCTGCTGCCCCCAGTGTCGCTTTCAAGTTCGGAGAACTTTCCACGCCGGCCGCCATGTATCTGACCGATGTGTATACGATCTCCCTCAACATTGCGGGTAATGGCGGCATGAACATGCCCCTCGGCCTCGGACGTGATTCCAAGATGCCCGTCGGTGGACAGCTTATCGCCCCGCCGTTCAGGGATGAGAACATGTTGCGTGTCGCCGCGGCGTTGGAGCGCGAATACGGTGCGGCTCCTATCGCACCGAACTACGCCGATGGAAAGGTTGGTGAGTAGTCATGAAGAATCTCGAAGAGGTTTTGGAGGATTGGGAGGCTGTTATCGGTCTCGAGATCCATGCTGAACTCACGACCCTTGAGACCAAGATGTTTTGCGGTTGCAAGTTGGAGTTTGGCGCCGAGCCGAACACCCATACCTGCCCGGTCTGTCTTGGTTTGCCAGGCGCTTTGCCCGTTCCTAACAAGGCGGCTATCGAGTCCATCGTTCTTGCCGGTCTTGCCACCAATTGCGATATCGAGAAGCACTCCATGTTCTATCGCAAGAACTACATGTATCCGGATATGGCGAAGAACTTCCAGACAACCCAAGGTCCCGTTGCCTTTTGCATGCGTGGTCACCTCGACCTCGACGTGTGCGGCGCGATGGCCAAGCAGCGTTACCATCTTGACGACTTGGCTGTGGGCGAGGACTACGAGAACATCACCCGTACCGAGGATGGATATGTGGCGCACATCGGTATCACCCGTATCCACATGGAGGAGGATGCGGGCAAGATGGTCCACATCGGTGGCGACGAGGGTCGCATCGCTGGTGCGACCCACTCCCTTGTCGACTACAACCGTGCGGGTACGCCCTTGATCGAGCTTGTCACTGAGCCGGATCTGCGTACGCCGGAAGAGGCGCGTCTGTTTATGCAGAAGCTTCGCCAAATCTATCTTGCCATCGGCATCTCCGATTGCTCTATGGAGGAGGGAAGCCTTCGCTGTGACGGCAACGTGTCCCTGCGTCGTCGTGGTGCCAAGGAGTTCGGCACGAAGACCGAGCTGAAGAACATGAACTCCTTCAAGAATCTGCATGACGGCCTCCTCTATGAGATTTGTCGTCAGGCCGAGGTTCTCGAAGAGGGCGGCACCATCTACCAAGAGACCCGCCATTGGGATCCTTCTGCCAAGCGTACCATCGTCATGCGCGTCAAGGAGACCGCGGACGACTATCGCCTGTTCCCCGAGCCCGACCTCGCTCCTTACGATTTGACGGACGAGTGGATCGAGGGCGTTCGCGCCAAGCTTCCCGAGCTGCCCGACCAAAAGGCGAAGCGTTTTGCGGAGAGGTGGGGTCTCTCGAAGTCCGATGCGAACGAAATCGCAGGGGACAAGGACACAGCCTCTCTGTTTGAGCGTTGTGCCGAGGATTTGAACGAGGCCCAGGCTAAGAGGGCCGCAAACCTCCTACTCAACGACGTGAGCGCCTATTTGAAGGAGAACGCAATCTCTTTGGAGGAGTGCTCTTTGGCCCCTGCTGCCTTGGCTACACTTGCCAAGCTCCTTGCCGAGGACACCATCAGCTCCAAGCAGGGCAAGGAGGTCTTAACCGCGGTGCTCAAGGAGGGTGTCGACCCGGCCGAGTATGTGGAGTCCCATGGTATGAAGCAAGTCTCCGACACCGGTGCCATCGAGGCTGTTATCGACGAGATCATCGCGTCTAACCCCGATGAGGTCGCCCGATATAAGGAAGGCAACACCAAAATCATCGGGTTCTTCGTCGGTCAGTGCATGAAGAAGATGCGCGGTCAAGGCAATCCGAAGATCATCAATCAGATCCTTTCCCAAAAACTCGACGAGGCTTAAGACGACGTTTTCCAAAGCTCACCCAGCCTAAAGCGTGCCCGGTCTAAAGCGCGTCCAGCGATGCCCTGCATCATCGCGATGTGGGGCGCCTCTTTCTTGGCGTGACTTCTCGTGGCTTCTCATGGCACAACGTTTCGGTTCGCGGGGGCGGGTTGTTGTATTATCTTTAACTAGCATTATTTACCCAAGCAGACGGGAGAGAGACTTATGCGCGACCATTCCAAACATGTTGAGTTCACAAGGGATGCGGCAATCGAGACTATGGTGGAGGTATGTGGGTTCGCCTTCGACTTCGCTGATGAGGGGGCGCAGGCGGTAGCCGCGGCTCGTAGCGAGATGGTGCCCCTCGATGAGGCATACGGACGCGTCTTGGCGTGCGATGTCGTCTCTCGTACGATGAGCCCGACGGTTTTGACCTGTTGCATGGATTCCGTTGCCGTCCATTGGAGCGATTTCGAAGGCGGGAAGACGCCGGATTTCGACTCGTGGGTCCGCGGAGTTGATTGGCAATTCGCAAACACCGGTATCGCTATGCCTGAGGGTTTCGATACCGCTGTCGTCATCGAGCACGTGACCGTCTCGCCGGATGAGGAGCATATCGTTATCGACGCGGCGCCTTCGAAACAGTTCGCTGGCACACGTTCACCTGGCGAGAAAATGAAGGAGGGCGACTTGTTGGCCACGGCGGGCACGGTTGTGACGCCCGACATCGCTGCTGCGATCGGTGCGGGCAACGTCGGCCATGTTCGCGTCGTTCGTAAGCCGCGCGTCGCATTTTTGCCCACCGGCAACGAGCTCATGCCCCCTGCGGTTCCCCCTCGCTATGATGGTGCCTTTGCTGGGATGGGCAAGAATTTCGAGACGAACAGCGTCTTGGTGAAGGGGCGTGTCGAGGAATGGGGCGGTACGTGCCAGGTTTGGGATATCACCCCTGACGTTCCTGAGCTCATTGCCGACTCTATCCACCAGGCATGCGAGGTTGCAGACATCGTCGTTTTGAACGCTGGCAGCTCGAAGGGTTCCGATGATTGGTCCTGCGAACAGATGGAGGAGCTTGGCGAGGTCTATTTCCATGAGACAAATCATGGCCCGGGACACCATTCAAGTTTCGCCATGGTGGACGGAACGCCCGTGGTCGGCATCTCTGGACCGTCCCGCGGCGCCTCTTTCACGCTGAACTTCTATCTGCTGCCTTTGATTCGTGCCTATCTCGGTCTTGACGTCAAACCGAAAACCGCGTGGGCGCGCCTTTCGGAGGAGTTTCCCAAGAAGCACAAGAAGGCGTCGGTGGAAAAGGCGGAGGCAAAGAAGCTTTCGGGCGAAAGCCGCCCCTCGGTGGTACAAAACGACCGCATGTTCTTCGGTATCAAGCCTGTGGACGTCACGTTTGGGGAAGATGGCGTGTTGAGCGTTTGTCCTGCAAAGGGCCCAGATCCGGTGGTCTCCGCAAACGCGGTGTTCCTTTTGCCTTCCGACCCCGATTTGCATCCCGCCGTCGGTGACATCATCCAAATCGAGTGGCGCTAAAGTGGCGCTAGGCGGATTTTAGGCGTGGAGCAGGCATAGGTTGCCTCGAGGGATAGGATTGTCGTGATTCCTGACGGACGTGTGTTGTTGATTGCAAACCCGGTTGCGCAGATTGGGTCCGGTAAGAAGGCAGCCGATATCGCCTTGAACCACCTTCAGAAGCGGTTGGGCGAAGACCGTGTGGAGCTCGTGCTTACCGAGCGCAAGGGTCATGCTGCAGAACTTGCCTACCTTGCCGACCCGTCTTTTTCGACCGTTCTCGGTCTTGGTGGTGACGGAGTCATGCACGAGATCGCCAACGGTCTGATGCGCCGCGACGAGGGCATGCGCCCTGCGTTCGGCGTGTTGCCAGTCGGGTCGGGTAATGACTATGCCGCCAGCGTCTCCATGAGCACCAACATGGATGTGGCGGTTGAGCAGTTGTTGCGCTATCCGACCCTTGCCACCGATGTCGGGTGTTGCAACGGGGAGTATTACTTGGAGACTCTTTCCTTCGGGATTGACGCGGCAATCGCGTTGGGAACAGAGGAGCGTCGAATCCGTTCGGGACATACGGGAACGCGTCTGTACCTTGAGGAGGGTCTCGATCAGATGTTGCACCATCGTGACCCGCACAAATTCCGCCTTTCCATGGAGGACGGGTGTCGTGTGGAGTATCGCGGCACCAAGATTGTGTCGGAGTGTGAGCGCGTTGCCGAGCTTGCCGGGTCTTGTCTTTTACTGACGGTCCAAATCGGCAGGACCTATGGCGGAGGGTTTGCCATCACGCCTGAGGCTCGCCTTGACGACGGCGTGTTGGATCTTTGTTACGCAAAGTCTCCTTTGGGAGCCGCTAAGGCAACCTACATATTCCTTCGTGCGAAAAACGGAGGCCATACCGGGTTCAAGGCCATTGAGTTTCTCCGCGCGCGCAAGGTCCACATCGAGTTCGAGGGTTCGTTGCCTGCTCAAATCGACGGCGAACGCGTCGAGGGAACAACGTTCGATATCTCGATCTGCCCTCGCGTCCTTCACGTTATCCGCAAAGGCTAGGAGGCGCTTTGCTCGAGGGGCTGACCCTGTGCCCTTTCCTTTTGCCGCGCATGTAAGGGAGACCAAGTTGGTCCGTCGCGTTTGCAAACAGGGGGTATCGGGCCGGTCCGCCGAGTTTGCGCGCAGGAGAGACCAAGTTGGCTCGCCGAGTTTGCGCGCAGGGGGCAAGGTTGGTCCGTCGCGTTTGCATATAAGACAACTCAGGCTGGTCCGTCGAGTTTGCGCGCTTGCACAAAAGTTGTCATTGTTTCGTGCAACCCGTTTTGACCTGCACTTTGGGGTGGTATTCTGGTTCGACAAAAAAATGCTGAATAATTCGTTACTTTAGCGCTCTACTGTGCTAAAGTAACGTACGCTGTTCTATAGAGAGAAAAGAGTGTCAATGGATTATGTAACCCCTTCGGGCTTTCGCGATGTCTTGAGCGAGGAGGCGAGCCGTCGCGAGCAAATCCAGCGTGCGGTGCAGGAGCGATTCGCGAAGTGCGGATACGAGCCTATTGAGACGCCCACCTTGGAAGTGTTCGACGTCGTGAACGCAAGCGGTCTTGTTCCGAGTATGCCATTCAAGTTCTTCGATTCCACTGGAGAGCTCTTGGGTCTTCGCCCGGACGTGACGGTTCAGGTTGCACGCATGTGTGCAACGCGTCTTGCCGGGGTAAGCGCGCCGATGCGTTTCCGTTACACGCATCGCGTATTCCGTGAGGCCGAAGGCGCGCTGCAGGCTACCGCACGTGAACTTAAGCAAATCGGTGTCGAGCTCATCGGCGAGGAGGGTCCGGCGGCGGATGCCGAGGTTATCGGGCTGCTTGCCGATGCCTTGGATATCGCTGGCGTCAAGGATTACACCATGGCAATTGCGACGGTGAGTCCTGTTCGTGCCCTTCTTCGGGCCAGTGGAGCTCCTGAATGGTGGTGCAACCGTGTTCTCGCCGCGTTCCACTCCTCCGACTTTGTCGAGCTTGATCGCTTGACTGATGTCGCGGGTCTTGCCGAGGTCGTCGAGGAAGCTGGTCTCGACATCCCCGCCAACCAACTTGCTGGCGTTTGCCCGCCGGTGTTCGCTGACGCCATTGCAAAGTTGCCTCGTATTCGCGGTGGCCACCAAGCGATCGATGCCGTCCGTGAGCTCGTTGCCCCCCTCGGTTGCGATGAGGGGCTTGACGATTTCGCGATGGTGTACGACAAGTTGTTGGAAAGCGATATTGCCGGTCGCCTGTTTGTCGATTTCAGTGTCATGAGCTCCTTTGATTACTACACCGGTATCGTGTTTGCTGCCTTCTCTCCCTACGTGGGGACGCCTCTTGGCGGCGGCGGGCGCTACGATAAGCTCATCGGCACCTTTGGGAAGGACCGTCCCGCAGCGGGCTGCGCCTTCTACCTCGAACAGGCCATGGCGGCTTCCGCCGCGGCCGAGCGCGTCGAGGCGGGAGAGGCGGTCTCCGTCGAGAACCGTCCGTTGCGCATCGCCGTCCCGAAGGGCAGCTTGAACCCCGGCTGCATCAAGGCGTTGGCTGATGCGGGGCTCGATATTACCGATCTTGACAATCCTGGGCGACAACTCATCATCCACAACCCCGGCGTCGACTACATCATCGTTCGCCCGACGGATGCCCCCACGTTTGTAGCACACGGTGCTGCTGATTGCGGCATTTGTGGTCGCGACTCCATTCTCGAGGCTGACCCAGATGTCGTCCAACTGGTCGACCTCAAGTTCGGCGGTTGTCGTTTCGTCGTCGCCGAGCCTGCAGGTGCGGCTGCCGCGACGGCCGAGCACTATAAGCGCCTTGGCTCCATTCGCGTCGCTTCCAAGTATCCTCGTATCACCCGTGCCCACTACGCCAAGACCGGCACCCAAGTGGAGATCGTTAAGCTTCATGGAAATATCGAGCTTGCCCCATTGACGGGGATGGCGGAGCGTATCGTGGATATCACTGCAACGGGCACGACGTTGCGCGAGAACAATTTGGTGGTCGTCGAGGACGTGCTTTCCTCCACGGCGCGTTTTTTCGCAAATGTGTGTGCGTTCCGCACCGATGCGCGTATCGAGAAGTTGGCTTGCACGTTGGCAACCAACGCCCAAGGTCAGGAGTAGAGGCCCCTCATCATAGGCGGCTATCGTCATAGATTCGGAAAAGAGGATTTACGTATGCGTCGAGTAGTTTTGCAGGCCGGCGAGCTGTTTGATGCCAAGAGCATCAACCGCACGGGCGCGTTCAATGCAAAGGCAATGAAGATCGCGACCGATATCGTCGCCGATGTTCAGGAACGCGGTGACGAGTGTCTTCGCGAGCTGACTGAGAAGTTCGACGGTGTCTGCATCGAGAACTTTCGTGTAAGCGAGGAGGCCATTGCCGAGGGAGCCAAGAGGTGCAACCCAGTGACCGTAGCCGCCTTGGAACACGCTGCCGACCAGATTCGCGACTTCCATCAACGTCAACTCCAACAAAGTTGGCTCCACACCCGCCCCAACGGGGCAATCGTTGGTTCCAAGGTCACTCCGGTCGATGCGGCAGGCATCTATGTCCCGGGCGGTCGTGCCCTGTATCCCTCGAGCTTGCTCATGAACGCCATTCCCGCGTTCGTTGCCGGCGTTGAGCGTGTCGTTTGTGTTACTCCCCCTTCCAAAGACGGTTCTCTCGATGCTGCCCTTTGTGCGGCGTGCCAGATTACGGGTATCACCGAAATCTATACGGTGGGGGGCGCCCAAGCTATTGCTGCGCTCGCCTATGGCACCGACAGCATTGCGCCAGTCGACGTGATCACGGGTCCCGGTAACGCGTTTGTTGCGGCTGCCAAGAAGCTTGTCAGCGGAGATGTGGGGATTGACATGATTGCGGGTCCTTCCGAGGTGTGTGTCGTTGCCGACGAGGACGCCGATCCGAAGCTTGTCGCAATCGACCTTATGGCTCAGGCTGAACACGACCCGTTGGCTGCGTGCTATCTCGTGTGCATGAGCGAGGCATACGTCGACGCCGTGGAGGCTGCGGTGGAGGAGCACCTCAAGGAATCGACCCGTGCCGAGATCACCAAGACCTCTTTGGACAATCACGGCTTGGCTGTCGTCGTGACAAGTCGTGACGCCGCCGTCCAAGCGGTGAATGTCATTGCTCCCGAGCACCTCGAGCTGCACGTTGATCGCGCGATGGACCTGCTTGGCTCCGTCAAGCACGCAGGCGCCATCTTCTTGGGCGAGTGGACGGTCGAGGCTTTGGGCGACTATTGCGCCGGTCCGAACCACACGTTGCCCACCGGTGGCACGGCACGCTTCTCCAGCCCGTTGTCCATCGAGCCTTTCATCAAGAGGTCGAGCATCATCCAATATTCCCCTGAAGCGCTTCTTGACGACGCTGATGCGACAATAGCGATCGCAACGCACGAGGGGCTTTGGGCACATGCGCAAAGCGTTCGCATTCGTCGCGACATGTTGCGCGCACGTCAGTAAATATCCGACACTCAAGGAAGACACCCCTATGAAGACGGTAAGAAAAGCGGCACCCCAACTAGAGGAGATTGTGCCCTACGATCCCAAATACATCCCTGCAAAGATCATGAACTCCGCCAACGAGAATCCTCGTGACGTGGAGGAGGCTATCAAGCGCGAGATAATCAACGAGGTGCGCAAGGTCAGCCTGAATCGCTATCCCGACCCGTTGGGTAACGAGTTGCGCGACATGATTGCCGAGGCGAACGGTCTTGACCGCAACCAGGTCCTTTTGGGTAACGGTGGCGACGAGCTTTTGTTCAACATCGCCTTGGCGTATGGCGGACCAGGTCGCAAGTTCCTCAACATGCCGCCTACGTTCTCGGTGTATGTCAACAACGCCCAACTCACCAATACCGAGGTGGTGAACGTTGCTCTCCGTCCGGACTTTTCCATCGACGAGGAGGCCGTGCTTGCACGCGTCTCCGAGGGCGATATCGACTACATCATCGTCACAAGTCCGAACAACCCTACAGGTTTGCTCGCGTCTGATGATTTCGTGCTCAAGCTTTTGGACGCCACCGACGCGCTTGTCATGGTTGACGAGGCGTATTTCGAGTTCAGCCGCTCGACGTTGCGCCCCTATCTTGCCATGCACAAAAACCTTGTGTTGTTGCGCACCTTCAGCAAGGCCTTCAGTCTCGCTGGCGTGCGCTTGGGGTACCTGCTGGGCAACGAGAGCGTCATCCGTGAGTTCATGAAGGTTCGCCAGCCGTATTCGGTGGATGCCATCTCCCAAGCGGTGGGTCGTGTCGTGTTCTCCAATCACGCCAAGTTTGAGCCGGGTATCAACGAGATCATAGGGGAGCGCGGCCGCATGCTTGAAAAGCTTGCAACAATCGCCGGCGTGACGGTCTACCCTTCCGAGTCGAACTATATTCTGTTCAAGGTGAAGAACGCAGGCGAGGTGTGGAACAAGTTGTTTGATCGCGGCATTCTGATTCGAGATTTTTCTCATGCGCAATACCTGGAGGATTGTTTGCGCGTCTCCATTGGGACGCCAGAGGAAAACGATGCGTTCTTGAGTGCCTTGCGCGAGATTGTGATGAGCGCGTGATTTGCGCCGAGGCTAACTGACGACGAAAGGACTAGGACATGGCTGAGCAACCGCGCCGTGCGACGGTAACACGTACCACGAAAGAGACCGACATCCTCGTGGAGATTGATCTTGATGGAACCGGCAAAACCGATATCGACACAGGCGTGCCGTTCTTTGACCATATGCTTGATGCTCTTGGGCGTCACGGACTGTTCGATTTGACGGTGCACGCAAAGGGCGACATCGAGATCGACGCGCACCATACGGTGGAGGATACGGGCATCGTCTTGGGCCAGGCCTTGAAACAGGCTGTTGGTGACAAGAAGGGGATTGTGCGTTACGGTTCCTGCCTTCTTCCCATGGACGAGACGCTTGTCATGGCTGCGGTCGATTTCAGTGGCCGTGGGGGTTGCTTCGCCGATCTCAACATCCCTGCCGAGCAGGTTGGCAACTTCGATACGGAGCTTGGCTTGGAGTTCTTTATCGCATTGGCGACAAACGCTGATATCACCTTGCATGTCCGTCAGATTGTCGGTGTTAATTCTCACCATATCCTTGAAGCCGCGTTCAAATCGGTTGCGAGGGCTCTCAAGGAGGCGGTCGCCATCGATCCTCGTATCGCCGACCAGATTCCCTCCACGAAGGGCGCGTTGTAGGAGCTATCTGTTTCGCACGCACAAGTTTGTGCATGTACGGGTTTGCACGTACAAGTACGGAGCGGCGTGTACAAGTACGGAGCGATTTGTTGGGGGTATTTTGTGATAGCGGTAGTTGACTATCAGATGGGTAATTTGCTCTCCGTGGAGCGAGGCCTGCGCGGCGTTGGCGCCGATGCGCGTATCACGGCCGACGCGAAAGAGATTGCTCGTGCGGACGCAATCGTGCTTCCGGGCGTCGGTGCCTTTTACGATGCGGCGCAAAGCATGAGAGACCTTGGTCAAATGGAGGTCATAGCGAAGCGCGTGCGCGAGGGTGTGCCGTTTCTCGGTATCTGCCTCGGCCTCCACCTCATGTGCGAAGCGGGGGTCGAAGGTGCTTTTGAGGGCAAGACGATTCCTGGCATGGGTCTTATCCCCGGGGTCGTGGACAAGATGCCAGCGGTTGATAGGGCGGGTGTGTGCTACAAGATTCCCCACGTGGGGTGGAACACTGTCGAGCCTGTAAACGAGGGTGAGTTCGCCAACCCGTTGTTCGCCGATGTCGAGCCGGAGGAATATTTTTACTTTACCCACAGCTATTGCGTGCCGCTGACGGATGCGACCATCGCAAAAACACGCCACAGTATCGAGTTTTCGAGCGCCGCCCAATTCGGCGACGTCGCTTTCGGCGTGCAATTCCATCCCGAGAAGAGTTCGGATGCGGGTGCGAAAATCCTTCGGAACTTCGCCTCCCTTGCCGGACAACTGTAAAGGAGTCACCAATGATTCTTGTTCCCGCCATCGACATCTTGGGTGGCCGTGCCGTTCGACTCAAGAAGGGCGATTATGACCAGGTGACCGTGTACAACGAGGACGCGGTTGCCCAAGCACGCGCCTTCGAGGAAGCGGGCGCCAAGCGCATCCATATCGTCGATTTGGATGGCGCGCGCGACGGCGCTCCCACCAACATGGAGTTGATCAAGCGTATGGTCGCCGAGGTTGGCGTAGAGGTCGAGGTTGGAGGCGGTATTCGCTCCATGGAGACAATCAAGCGCTACGCCGATGCAGGAGTGCGCCGTATTGTCCTCGGTAGTGCCCTTGTGAAGGACCGCGCTTTCGCGGAGGAGGCGGCTGCGGATTACGGTCCCATGATTGTTGCCGGTATCGATGCGAAAGACGGTATCGTTGCGACTGAGGGGTGGCTGGATACTGCCGACGGCGTTCCTGCCGACCAACTCATCGACGATCTCGAGGAGATGGGGATCACAAATCTTGTGTATACCGATATCGCCCGTGACGGCATGCAGTGTGGCATAGACGTCGATGCCTATGCCGCTATCGCCAATGCCCACCCCAACGTCAAGGTTACTGCTTCCGGCGGCGTGGCGTCTCTTGACGACTTGCGAGCCTTGAAGGCGACGGGTGCCCCCATCGAGGGCGCCATCACCGGTCGTGCCGTGTACGAGGGCGCCTTTACCGTGGAAGAGGGAGTCGCGGTGTGCGAAGGCGGGGTGGAATAGATGCTTGCCAAGCGTGTCATCCCCTGCATGGACGTCAAAGACGGACGTGTTGTCAAGGGGGTCAACTTCGTGAACCTCCGCGATGCGGGAGACCCGATCGAGCTTGCCCAACGTTATGACGAGCAAAAGGCCGACGAGGTTATCTTCTTGGACATCACAGCCACCAGCGACGACCGTGCCACCACGGTGGATCTTGCCAGTCGCGCATCCGCCGAGTTACATCTTCCCTATTGCGTGGGGGGTGGTTTTCGCACGGTTGCCGATATTCGCCGCATGATTGCGGTGGGCGCCGATAAGGTGTCTGTCAACAGCGCCGCCGTCAAGAACCCCGCTTTGATTACCGAGGCCGCCAAGGCCTTCGGGAGTCAAGCTATTCTTTGCGCCATCGATGCCAAGCAGGTCAAGGGCAATCCCAACAAGTGGGAGGTCTATGTTGCAGGCGGTCGCAAGGCCACCGGTATCGATGCGGTGCAGTGGGCGGTGGAGGCGTGCAAGCGTGGCGCAGGTGAGATCTTGTTGACCAGCATGGATCGCGATGGAAGCAAGGATGGCTTTGACTGCGCATTGACGCGTGCCGTTGCCCGCGCTGTCACCATCCCCGTCATCGCCAGCGGCGGTGTTGGCAATATCGAGCATTTTGCCGAGGGGATTATCGAGGGTGAGGCCGATGCCGTTTTGGCGGCAAGCGTGTTCCACTTCGGCGAGCTGACCGTGCGCGAAGTCAAGGAGTATATGCGTTCCCAGGGCATTCCGGTTCGCCTGTAGGTAAGACAGTAGGTAAGACGGGAGGTTGAGGATGGATATCGAGAAGGATGAGCTCACCGTTGCCGATCTTCGTTTCGACGAGAAAGGTCTCATTCCCTGTATCGTGCAAGATTTCGAAACAGGAGACATCTTGATGATGGCTTGGATGAACGAGGAGTCGGTTCGTCGCTCGCTTGCTGACCGCACTACCTGGTTTTGGAGCCGCAGCCGAAACAAGTTTTGGCACAAGGGCGAGGAGTCGGGTAATACCCAGGAATTGCTGGAGCTTCGCTACGACTGTGATGCCGATTGCCTGCTTGCCCGCGTTGTTCCTGCGGGACCTGCCTGCCATACTGGAGAGCGTTCCTGTTTCTATCGCGCGTTCGATTTGGGGTAGGTCATAATCCCAGGAACATTTATCGCCTCGGTGCCGTCCATGCGGGCCTTGACGTTGTTTTGGTTGGCACTTTGCTTGAACTATCGCATTTACGTGGTACTATGTACTCATCTTTTTTGGCCTGAGGCCAATCACTTATTCCCCTTGTCCATCGGCGCTTTTCCGCGTTTTGTGTCTTTGTATTCGCCGGTGGGGCAAATCATCCGTCGTAAGGAGGACTCGGATGAAATTTTTCCTGGATACCGCCGATTTGAAAGAAATCGAGGAGGCAGCGAGTTGGGGTGCCTTGGGCGGCGTCACCACCAACCCGTCCTTGTACGCCAAGATTGGTGGCAAGCTTGAGGATTTTGATTCCCATATGAAAAAGATTTGCGACATCGTGGGTCCGAACTGCCCCGTTTCTGCAGAAAGCGTCGCCATGGAGCGTGACGAGATGATCGCCGATGGTGTTCGTCTGGCAGCCATTGCTGACAACATCGTCGTGAAGCTTCCCACCACCATCGAGGGTTTGGCGGCTTGTCGCGCCCTTGCTGAAAAGGGGATTCGCTGCAACATGACATTGTGCTTCAGCGTCCCCCAAGCCTTGCTTGCCGCCCGTGCCGGTGCGCGCTATATCAGCCCCTTCATCGGCCGTTTTGACGATATCTCCCAAGACGGCTTGGCGGAGGTCGAAAACATCGTTGCGGCTATCGGCAACTACGACTTCACGGAGAATGCTCCCAATCACGAACAGGTTGAGATCATCGCCGCTTCTGTTCGCAGCGCAAATCACGTTACGCAATGCGCGCTTATGGGAGCCGATATCGCCACCGTTCCCTTTGGCGTCATGAAGAAGATGATCCAACATCCCCTGACCGACCGCGGTCTCGAGTCTTTCCTGAAGGATTGGGAGAAGGTTAAGAACGCATGAGTGAAGTTGAAGCGATAGAGGGGACGGCGACTGCGGGTGAGGCGGTCGCGGAGAAAAAGCCAGTTCGACGCCGTACAACGCGCGTGAAGAAGGCGACTGACGAGGCACCGGCCTCGCCAGAGCCAACTGACGCGAAGGCCGAGGAGAAACCTAAGCCCGCACGCCGCACCCGCGCGAAGAAAGCGGAAGCGGCCGTGGGTACTGCGGCTGCAAACGCGAGTGGCGAGCCTGTTGAGGAGAAGCCCAAGCGTCGCGGTCGTCCTCGCAAGGTCGATGTTGAGGCTGCGGCGTCTTCCGAAAAGAAGGACGCAACCGTAGCCGTCGAGGAGAAACCGGTGGCAAAACGTCGCGGACGTCCTCGCAAGGTCGATGTTGAGGCTGCGTCGTCTTCCGAGAAAAAGGACGCAGCCGTAGCCGTCGAGGAGAAACCGGCGGCCAAGCGCCGAGGTCGCACCAAGGCGACGGAGAAGGAAGAGGTAGCGGAGGCGTCGACCTCCGCGCAGGTTTCCTCTTCCGCCGAACCTGCTGAGGCTCCGAAAAAGGAGACATCAACGCCCGAAGCTTCTGTTGAGGCATCTGCGGATGAGTCAAAGGACAAGCAGGAAGGCGCTGAGGAAAAGGGTCATTCTCCCCGACGTTACGACCATCGTGAGAAGCGCGATTCCAACGACAACTCCGAGAGGGGCGGAAAAAACAAGCACGATCGCAACGATCGCAACGATCGTCGCAACCGCCGCAACAAGCGCAACCAAAAGCAGGAGGTCACGCCCAGTGTGACCATCGAAGAGCTCGCCGCTATGAAGGTCGCAGAGCTTCGTGCAAAGGCGGCGGAGGTTGAGCTCGATGTGACGGGCCTCAAGAAAGCGGAAATGGTGCCCGCGGTGTATGCGGCCGTCATGAAGGCCGAAGGCTTTGTCTCTGTTGAAGGCATCCTCGACATCCTGCCCGACGGATATGGCTTCTTGCGGACAACCGGTTACCTCCCGGGCGAGGGCGACGTCTACGTGGGCACGAGCCTTGTGCGTCGCAACAACCTTCGCAAGGGTGATCATGTAAGCGGTACGACTCGTCCTATGCGCGACAACGAGAAGTACGGCGCGTTGCAAAAAATCGAGAAGGTCAACGGCATCCCCATTGCTGAGATGGGTCCCCGCGTGAAATTCTCAGATTTGACTCCGGTCTATCCTGACGAGCGTTTGGTTATGGAGCACGGCAAGAGCACAATCACCTCTCGCGTGATTGACCTCGCCGCGCCTATCGGCAAGGGCCAACGCGGCTTGATCGTAAGTCCTCCGAAAGCGGGCAAGACAACGGTGCTCAAAGACATTGCTGCGAGCATCACCGCAAACAACCCCGAGGTGCACCTCATGTGCCTTTTGGTGGACGAGCGTCCGGAGGAAGTCACCGACATGCAGCGCTCCATCAAGGGCGAGGTCATCTCCTCCACGTTCGACATGCCCTGCGAAAACCACATCGCGGTTGCCGAGCTTGTCATCGAGCGTGCGAAGCGCCTTGTGGAGATGGGGCAGGATGTCGTGATCTTGCTCGACAGCCTCACGCGTCTTGCCCGTGCGTATAACCTCGCACAACCGGCCAGCGGTCGTATCCTTTCCGGTGGCGTGGACTCCACCGCGTTGTACCCGCCCAAGAAGTTCTTGGGCGCCGCACGCAACATTGAGAACGGCGGCAGCCTGACGATCCTCGCCTCTGCCCTTGTCGACACGGGTTCCAAGATGGACGAGGTGATCTTTGAGGAGTTCAAGGGTACGGGCAACATGGAGCTCAAGCTTGATCGCAACCTCGCCGATCGTCGCATCTTCCCCGCAATCGATCCGGTGGCGAGCGGAACGCGCAAGGAGGATTTGCTTCTTGATCCCCAAGAGGCGCCGCTGATTTGGGCGCTTCGTCGTTTCCTGTCCAACATGAACAACACGGAGCGGGCGATGGATATGCTCATCAAGAGCCTCAAGCAAACGGAGAACAACCAGATCTTCCTGATTCGCACCGCAAAGAAGGCCCAGTCGGCAGGCAAGATCGACGAGATTTAGGCTTTTCGCTGCCGCTATTTTCGAATCGCTTTTCGGTGAGGCCCCCTTTGAGGGGGCCTTGCTGTTGTAGTATTACAAAGATATGAAAAATTACGCTCGCAAGAGACTGGAAGAGGAGAGCGACGTCATGAGTGATGAGTCCTATAACGAAGAGGCTTCTGGTCCCGAGACGCGTTCCTGCAAGGATGCGGGGACTTCTGCTGTTGGGGAGCGCAAGGATTGGACGCGACCTGCTGAATATTCCCAACAGCCGGCGCAATTCAGGGCGCCGGTCCAACAGCCCCAGCCGTCCGTGCCTCCGACGGTTCCGTGTGTGGTGGCATGCGGCAATTATGCCAATCCGACAAAGAAGAACACCAAGTGGGTTATTCTCCTCGTGATCATTGCTCTTCTTTGTGTCACCACGATGTTTTGCGTCTCGACATGTTGCTCAAGCTTCACGTCCTTCTTGGGCTCCTCCTCATCCGAAGCTGGAGCGTACAATCCGTCGGTCGCGGTGATCAACATCGATGACTCCATCGACTACAACGGGACGGCGTGCAGCCCCGAAGGATTCAAGGTTCTGCTCGATGAGGCCGCGAACGACTCCAACATTGTTGCGGTCGTCTTGCGCGTGAACTCAGGTGGTGGTGTTGCAACCGCTGGTGAGGAGATGGCGACCTACTTGAGGGAGTTCAAGGAAACGACAGGAAAGCCCGTCGTCGTGTCCTCTGCCTCCACCAACGCCAGCGCCGCCTACGAGATCTCCTCCCAAGCCGACTATATCTTCACCGCGAAGAGTACCGCTATCGGAGCGATTGGGACGGCGCTGCAACTTACCGACTATTCCGGCTTGCTTGACATGCTCGGCATTAAGATCACCGATATCACCAGTGCCGAGAGCAAGGATTCGACCTATGGGACCCGCGCGTTGACCGAGGATGAGATCGCGACATACCAACACCAGATCAACCAGATCAACGAATCGTTCATCGCGACGGTTGCCGAGGGTCGCAGCATGACGGTCGAACAAGTCTCGTCTTTGGCCACCGGTTTGACCTATACGGGCCTCGACGCGGTGGACAACGGGCTGGCGGACAAGATTGGGACCCTTGAAGACGCCATGGACAAGGCCGCTGATCTTGCGGGTGTCGGTCCCTATTACGCCTATGAGCTCACCATCTCCTCAAACGACCTGAGCGACGTCGTAGGAACACTTCTCGGTGCGAACTCCCGCTCTTCGCAAAACTCTGACAACCTGATTAAGGAGTACGCAGATGTCAAGTCTGTTCAATAACGATTGGCCCAAGCGTGCCGTGGTCACGGCAGGCATGCCTTATGGAAACAAGGCCCTTCATTTCGGACACGTCGGCGGCGTGTTTGTTCCCGCTGATGCCTTTGCGCGCTTCCTGCGCGACCGCATCGGGTCCGAGAACGTTCGTTTTGTCAGCGGTACCGATTGCTTCGGAAGCCCTATCGAGGAGGGATATCGCAAGCTCGTGGAGGCGGGAGAGTTCGAGGGGACGATTCGTGATTACGTGCGTCGTAACCATGACATCCAAAAAGCCACCCTTGACGCCTATGACATCAGCCTGTCTGTCTACGAGGGTAGCGGCCTTGACCATTGTGGCGAGGTCCACCAACAAGACTCCTACGAGTTCATCACGAAACTGTACGAGAACGGTTGGCTGAAGCTCGATTCCACGTTGCAGTTCTATGACACCGAGGTCCAAACGTTTCTCAATGGTCGTCAGGTTCAAGGCTATTGTCCCGTCCAGGGATGCAAAAGCGAGAAGGCATACGCCGACGAGTGCGATCTTGGCCACCAGTTCTCTCCCGAAGATTTGATCAACCCTATCTCCTCGGTGACCGGTACCGTTCCCGAGATGAGACCGGTGGACAACTGGTATTTCGACTTGCCGGCTTTTACGCAATACCTGCGTGAGTACACCGAAGAGGTCGCCAAGGACAAGGACATACGCCCGGTTGTCGCCCAAACCGTTCGAGAGTTCCTTGGTGCGCCGGTCATCTTCATCAAAAACGAGCTCTATGACAAGTATGTCGCCATCGCCGAACAATTGCCGCCCCATGTCTACCACGAGGCGGAGAAAGGCAAGGCGAGTTTCGAGATCGAGTTCACCACCATCGGGGATCGCGACGACGCGCGCTCCGCTCTTGGCACCGCCGGGATTCGCTATCGCACGGGCAAGGCTCTCGTGCCCTTCCGCATCACCGGTAATATTGAGTGGGGCGTCAAGGCTCCCGTCTTGGAGGACGTGCATGATCTGTGCGTGTGGTGTTGGCCGGAGAGCCTTTGGGCTCCCATCAGCTTCACCCAGGCGGTAAACGACCAACTCGGTCTTCCTGAGGGGAGTTGGAAGGACTTTTGGTGCAGCGAGGATGCCGAGGTGTACCAATTTATCGGCCAAGACAACCTGTACTTCTACGGTGTGGCACAACCGGCTATGTTCCAGGCGTTGAAGGTCAAGTCCCCGAACGCTCCTGAAAGTGTTGATGCAAAGGATGTCGATGGTTGTGACTTCGGCTCTTCCTTTGCAGGTGGCGAGTGGACGTTGCGCCAGACGAACCTTATCGCCAACCACCACATCCTCTTCGGCAAGACGAAGGCCTCCTCTTCGGGAAAGGTCAAACCTCCGACCGCCGATGCGCTGCTTGAGCATTACACTGCCGAACAGCTCAGGGCTCATTGGCTCGCCCTCGGTCTCGACCAGAAGAGTGTCGGATTCAGCCCGAAGCCCTTTGACCCAGATGAGGCAAAACGCACCGACCCGCGTGTCGCGGATCCGGCTCTCAAGGAGGCAGCTCTGCTCAACAACGTGTTCAACCGCTTGGCGCGTAGCTGTTTCTACGAGGCGCAAAAGAACTTCGAGGACAACATGCCTCTCGAGGCGCCGGCGGAGGACATCGTCGCTGCGGCTCAAGACGCCTTGCGCAAGTACGATGAGCTCATGCACGGAGTCCACCTGCATGAGGTGATGAGTCTTTGCGACACCTATATCCGCGCTGCAAACAAGCGTTGGGCAGACGGTATTCGCGAGGCCGAGAAAACCGAGGATGGTGAGCTTCGCCGCTCCGTGTTGGCAGCTTCGTTCTTCGAGACTCGCGTGGCCGCGCTGATGATGCATCCTATTGTCCCGCGCGGGACCGAGCTCATATGCAAACAACTCGGATTTGCGCCCGAGTCGTTCTTCTCTTGGGAGGGAAATTTCGACGGCATGGCTGAGTTGTGCAGCGAAGACGAGGTGAAGGCCGGCAAGCACCGTATCAATCCTTTGCCTCCGCGTTTCGATTTCTTCCCGAAACACGAAAGCCAGTTCAAGAAGTAATCAAATTCAGATCGCGCGTCAGTGATGGGGTGGGAATCTTGTCGGTTCCCACCCCATCGTGGCATTGGCGTATGTGGAGCTACGTATAGAGCTAGCGGCTACACCCACCAGACGGCAAAGACCACACCACTCACATCGCGGGGTGGGCGCATGTGGGCGCATATGGGCGAACAGCTAACGTGCGTAGAATTCTTCGGCGACCTTCACGCTGGCAGCGGCGTCTTTTGCGTAATAGGTGGCGCCGATGGACTCAGCGTACTCGGGGGTCACCACGGCGCCGCCCACAAACGTCTTTACGTCGGGAAGTTGGTCGCGGAGAAGTTTGATGGTTTGCTCCATGGCCTTGCAGGTCGTGGTCATAAGGGCGGAAAGACCCACGAGTTTGATGTCCTGTTCCCGTGCCGATTCGACGATGGTTTCGGGAGCCACGTCGCGTCCGAGGTCGACGACGCGGAAGCCGTAGTTCTCAAGGAGCATCTTCACGATATTCTTGCCGATGTCGTGGATGTCGCCTTTGACCGTCGCGATGATGACGGGGCGATCTGTCGTCCCGGTCGCGGCATCTTGTGAGCCGGATTTCGCCGCATGCTCTTTGACGACGTCAAAACCTCCTTTGACCGCTTCAGCCGAGGCCATGAGTTGAGGAAGGAAGAAACGCCCATCGTCGAATCGAAGTCCGACCTCGTCAAGGGCGGGAATGAACAACCCGTCGATGATGTCGAGGGCATCATGCTTTGCGAGCAATTTGTGCGTCACTTCAACGAGCGGCTCTTTGCGCCCGCTCAGGATAAGGGCTTGGGCTTG
>CAZOGL010000014.1:28577-39290 GCA_964579575.1 uncultured Eggerthellaceae bacterium
ATGTCGCGATAACGCGCGTCGTTCGGATTGAGGATCGGCAGATCGAGGCCGGCGCCGAGCGCGGTTGCCAAGAAGGTCGAGTTCATAAGGGGACGTTGGGGCAGGCCAAAGCTGATATTGGATACGCCCAATGTCGTGCGACAGCCGAGGCGCTCCTTGACCATGCGTATGGCGCAGAGCAGCTTGTGGGTTTCTTGTTGGTTTGTCGCGACGGCCATGGTGAGGCAGTCGATGACGATGTTGCACGCAGGGATGCCATAGAAGGCCGCCTCGCGCACGATGTGCTCCCCGATGGCGTAACGCTCTTCAGCGGGACAGGGTATCCCGTTCTCGTCGAGAGTGAGGCCGATGACGGCGCAACCATACTTTGCTGCGATAGGCAGGATCGAATCGAGGCTCTCCCTCTTGCCGTTGACGGAATTGATGAGAGGTTTGCCCGGGTATGAGCGAATCGCGCGCTCTATTGCGACAGGGTCGCTGGAATCGATGACGAGGGGGAGGGTGCATGAGTTGGAGAGCTTTGCGACGGTGGCCTCCAAGACGGAGGGTTCGTCGATCTCGGGCAAACCCACATTGACGTCGAGGATGTCGGCGCCGAAAGCTTGCTGACTTGCGGCCTCGCCGATGAGGTAGTCGAGGTTGTTGTCCCGTAAGGCGGCCTTGAGCTTGGGCTTTCCCGTGGGGTTGATGCGCTCGCCAATGACGCCGATGGAGGGCGAGTCCTTGCGCAGGACGAAAGGCCGGGTAGCGCTGGCGATGGTGAACGCGCCTTCGAGGTAGGGGCGTTTGAGGGGCATGCCGACCTTCGCGACCCGTTCGGTGATTTCGCGGATGAAATCAGGGTTGGTGCCACAACATCCGCCAAGGATGTTCGCACCTTTGGCGATGATGTCCTCAAGCGCGTCGCCAAACTCCTTGGGGGTGATGTCGTAGATGGTCTTGTCGTTCTCTATACGGGGCAGACCGGCGTTGGGGCGAACGACCAACGGGACGCGACTGTGCTCGGCGATCTTGGTTACGATGGGGAGCATCTCGGCGGGGCCGAGGCTGCAATTGACCCCCATAGCACAAACGCCGAGTCCAGAGAGGACTATGGCAGCAACTTCAGGGGGCGTGCCCAAGAAGGTGCGGCCGTCCTCCTCGAAGGTCATCGTGACGAAGATGGGCAGGTCCGTGTTCTCGCGAGACGCAAGGACGGCTGCTTTCGCCTCGAGAAGATCGCTCATGGTCTCAATGGCGATGAGATCGCATCCCGCCTTTTTTGCGGCGATGGCTTGCTCGGCAAAGATGTCATATGCCTCGTCAAACGACATGGTGCCTATGGGCGCCAAAAGGGACCCAGTTGGTCCGATATCGCCGGCGACATAGCGCGCTCCCGCAGCGCGGGCGTTCCTTGCGGCGGCGGCATAGATCTCCTCCACCGTGTAGGCACCCTCAAGCTTTTTCCGGTTGGTGTTGAAGGTGTTAGAGGTGACCATCTCGGCACCTGCGTCGACGTATTGACGGTGGATGGCGGTGACAAGCTCGGGATGGGTCATGTTGATCACGTCGGGACAGGGGTTTGGAACGGTAACGCCGGATGCTTGGATCATGGTTCCCATGGCGCCGTCTTGGACAAGGAAGGCGCGACCTTGCAACACGTCGCGTAGGTGCTCGTCGGCGATGATCAGGTTCTTCAGCGGGTCGAAGATCGACACGTTGTCGTTGCTCGTCATTGCGCCTCCCTTTCCCTTTGTCTCGTCGCGGTACCAGTGCTACTGCCTCTACGACCGCTACGACCGCTACGACCGTGGCAGGTGGTGCCATGCGCGCGGAAGTTGCAGTAGTCATGTGCGAAGCATACCGCGCACAAGTGTAAACCCTCGCCATTGTTGGCGCCTGGTCTGAATAGACCAACGATGGCGGTGGTGCTCTTTGCGGGTTCGAGGAAGTAGCTCTCCGTCGTCGTGACCCCTATTTTTCGTGGCGCATCTATCTCCCGAAGAAATGAAGGTTGTATCGAGAGAGGGAGATCGCCATAGCCAGGACTGAAGCGGGCGTGCGCCTCGAGCCCCTCTTTTTGGGCGGCGGTGGCCAAAAGGCGATGGGCCTCCTCGATCGCCGACTCTGTCAACGCGCTTGCGCACGCGTCATAGAGCAGGGCGTCCGTGGCGCTTGTCGCATTGAGTTGGGCTGTGGTCCTATGCCATGTGGTGCCTATGGTCACAGCTAGAAGGGAAGCGTGAGTTGCCCCGTCAAGATGTGAGCGGATGGAAGATCCCGGGAGGGTAAGCGAGCTTCCCTTGAGAGATACCTCCCCTTGTGAGGAGTCAAGCTCGAAGGTGCGCCAGAGATAGCGCGGGACGTGTTCCTCCTCGCACCGGATTGCCATTGCCCGAAGTCGCGACAGGAGCTCCTCGTCTATGGCTTGGTCGATGTGTCCCAAAAACGCAAGAGCGTCATCGATGTCGACGTGGCACCGAAGCGAGCCTTTAGCGTATGAGAGAGCGTCTCCTGCCATTGGACGTCTTTAGCGTGCGCAGCGAGCAACCTCGAGGGCGGTCATACCTGAGCGTGCAATCGCGGGACGATTCATGGCGTATATATGCAAGCCGTCAACGCCGTGGGCATCAAGATCCGTCAACTGGGCGTTTGCGTATTCGATGCCCGCCTGCATCAAGGCGGTCTCGTCGTTTTCGTAACGGGCGAGGAGCTTGATGATGGGGGAGGGTAGGCTCGCCCCGCACATGAACACCATCCGCTGAATCTGGCTTTTGCTCATAAACGGCATGATTCCGCAGGTGATGGGGACGGTGATACCTGCCGCTTGGGCGTCTTCCCAAAAGCGATAGAACACGTTGTTGTCGAAAAACAGTTGTGTGACGAAGAAATCGGCGCCAGCGTCTTGTTTTTGCTTGAGGTGAAGGATGTTCGCGCGCGGGTCGGTGCAGGAAATATGACCCTCGGGATAGGCTGCGGCGCCTACGCAAAATCCAGCGTCCTTCAAGTGGGGGATGAGGTCTTTCGCATAGTGGAAACTGGCGGGCTCGACCCCGGGAATCGGATCGCCTCGGAGAGCCAAGACGTTGACGATGCCGGCGGATTTCATCTCGTCCACTACCGAAAAGATCGACTCTTCGGTAGCGTTATAGCAGGTGAGATGGGCCATAGCGGATGTCTTGAACTCGTCTTGGATAATCTGCGCGACTGCGACGGTTCGGTTTCCCGCAGCTCCGGTTTTTTCTGCTCCGTTGCCGGAGCCGCCCGCAGAGCAGGTGACACTAATGAAGTCAGGATTGAGTGCAGAAAGCTCAGCCGCGACAACTCTTGCCTCCTCAACGCCGAGTTCCCCCTTGGGCGGGAACATCTCGAAGCTTGTGGGGCGGCGTCCCTGATTGCGCGCATCGCTGAAGATGGTTTTGATCGCCTGCACGCCAGCGATGCTGTTCTTTGAAGTATCCATGTCCTCGATTATACGTGTTGTGGTGGGCGGGTGTTTGCCTTGCGGTGTTGGTTTTCCTCGATAGTCGGTTATTGACGAAGGTGAATCTCGGGTCCTTAGGCGAAGTGATTGGGGTCAGGTTGCGGACACGCGTTTTTGCCAATCTGCCTATGGGGGAAGGCGGAATGGCGGTTAACCGCGCTTGTCAATTGCGCGCAAGGTGATGCTGCCCAACATGCATGCGACAGAGATCGCGGCCAAGATCAAGATGACCGGTATCAGGCCGAAGGCGTCGCCGGCCATCCCCAAGAACGGCTCGGCCGCGCCGCCAACGGCTACAACCACGCCGTATGAGATGCCGCTTGCCGTCCCGATATGTCTGGGAACGTAGTTCATGCCCAATGCGACGGTGCTCGGATAGAAGACGTCGGTTGCAACGGCGAGCAGCCCGGCGAGCACCACTGCTGCGACAAACGAGCGGTTGAATGCGAACACGCAGAGCAAGACGGCAGTTACTGCCAGGCAGACGATCATGAGTCTGTGGGTCCCCACGCGCTCGGATATGCGGCCGGACATAAACGTAGCCACCGCGCAGCAAATAGCAAAAAACGACAGCGTAGCGGAACTCACAGCCTGGGTTTGACCCATAACTCCCATGATGAAGAGCGGGATGAAGGCGAGCATGCCGTAATTCAGGATGGAGCGGCCTCCGAGGATGCCCATGACGCCCGCGAACCTCCCCCAATGCTCCTTGCCTTGGGCGGCGGTGCCATTGTCAGTATTCATGACGCCCAAGGCCTTGAAACGCTTATTGAAAGCGAGCAGCACAAGCGTGCAAATCGTCGCGGGGAACACGAAGACGAGCGTTCCCCGCATGCCGAAGATAGAGAGGAACGCAGCGGTGAGAAGAGGTCCGACAAAGAAGCCGACGTTGCCTCCAACAGCAAAGATGCTCATGCCGTTGGCTTTGCGCGCACCTGCCGCAAGGTTGGAGAGCCGTCCGCCTTCTGGGTGAAACATCGCCACTCCGATGCCAGAGACCATCGCGCTCGCCAAGATGAGCCAATAGTTTTCAACGAAGCCGATGAGTGTCATGCCCAAGCCGGCAAGAAATACACCGAGCGCCATAAACCATGGGCAGGGGTGCTTGTCGCCGATGATTCCAAAGAGAGGCTGTATCACAGCAGATACCACGTTGGAGGCAAACACAACCATCGCAACCGATGCGTAATCGTAACCGTACGCGACCACCAAGAAAGGCAGTATCGCAGAGATGGCACCTTGGTTGATGTCGGAGCACATATGCCCCAAGCTGGTAAGACAGTTCGCAAGCTTATCGCCGGATTGCGCAGTGTCGCCCTTGTCCATAAACCGCAGCCCCTCCCTTTTTTGTCGCAGGTGCATTTGTTGTAGGTATGCTTGTTATAGGTGCATTCGAGGAATCGATTTTACTGCAACTTAGGGGTTGGTTGGAGGCCTATAGCTCTAGAGTTAGGACGTGCTATTTGCCTATATCCTTGTCTATAGCCCTAAACCAAACACGGTTTTTGTGCTCAAAACGGAAGGAACCGAGTGGCAGGGGTGTCACTCGGTTCCCTAGGAGGGGATGCTCAGGCAAATACTCGAGTTTTCGCCTGGCACAGATGATTCGCTTGAGTGAAGGGGATCTCATGCGATGGCCTGATTATAAGACGCGAATGTGAAGTGAATGTGGTAGATGTTTGTATAATGTGTGAATCTTTGTAAAAATGGGGTGAACGGTTGATTGAGCGACTGAGTAGGAGGATCCATGGCTGATATCGCGATGCGCTTCCATAAGGACATGTTGGTTTGCACCGATTCTGTTCGCCCCACGTTGCGTCGTCAGGGGTCGGATGTGGATGACGATTTCGAGATGATGCTTCTTATAGAGGAGGACTCGATCCAAGATGTCTATCGCGTCGAGAAGGCGACCAACGCCCAATGCATGGTGGTAGAGTCCAAGGACCTGTTGCCCTCCAAGCTCGCCTATCGCAATCTTGTCGACCGCCTACCCGAGCTCGCCAAGTCTGCTCTCTCGATTGTTGCTGAGTGTAAACCCCAACACATCCTTGTGGAATTGGGCCTCACGGGTTTGCCGCTCGATTCCTCCTCCAAGACGTCGCTCAAGGAGAACCGCGATCAGTATTGTCGCGCAGCTCGTGCTTTTGAGGCCGCGGGTGAGTTTGACGGCTATCTGTTGACCGGCTTTGACAATACGACGATTTTGAAATGCGCGCTCATGGGTTTGCGTATGGTGACCGACAAGCCAGTATTTGCCACGGTGAAGGTTGACGGCGACGGTGTCCTTTCCAAGGGCGGGGAGTCTCTTGAGGACGCGATTTCCGTCATGGCTGAGTTTGGCGCGTCGGTTGCGGGTTTCGAGACTGCAGTGGGTCCTGAGGGAACTCTTGCCCTCGCCAAGCGTGCCATTTCGGCATGCGACCTTCCTGTCATGGTCGTTCTTGAGGTCAACAAGCGCGACAAGCGCCAGGGATACCCCACAGAAGAGAACCCTTATTTCGATCCGAACCAGATGTTCGACGTCGCGTTGGCTCTCCGCGCCGCGGGCGTGCAGTTCCTTCGCGCCTCAGGAGATGCTTCCCCGGCCTATACGGGTGGTCTCGCGGCGTGTCTCATGGGCCTTTCCGTCAACGATGTCCGCGGCATTCTCGATGAGGAGTAGCACAGGTCGCTAAACGCGCGCCCGCAAGAGCGCCCAGGCGAGTGCCCACAAGAGCGGGTATGCCCATCCCCTGCCTTGGATGATATCGAGGTAGCATGGGTCGCCAAACGCTCGCCCACAAGAGCTCCAACTTCGGGGTCATTCCGGGGCGTTTTCCTACCGTCACGCCCCAGTGATTTTCGTCTTTCGGGATTTTCAAAAAAAACTTACAGTCAAGTCTTGAATGAGAGAAAAACTTGGCTACTATATAACCCAGTAAATTTACGGCGACCCACAACATATCGTGGGTCGTAGCTATAAATTGCAGGATTTTACTCAATATGTAGAAAATCGCACGTAGAGGCGCACATTGCGCCAAACAGGCGAAAAACAGAAACAAAATGCGTGGGGTGCAAAGGTGCACGTCGCGTGAAAGCACGTAGGATTTCGAGGGGGCTCGGGCGTTCGAAGGAGAACGCTCGGACCCTCGTCGACTGATTGATGGAAGGACTGAAAGTCTTGACTACTCTTATCAGAAAACGTGACGGGCGTACGGCTGCTTTCGAGCAGGGGAAGATTACCGACGCGATCGCTAAGGCATTTAACGCCTCCAGTTCTATGCAGGGTCGTGACACCGCAGAGCTGATCTCGGACAAGGTCGTCGCAAAGATTGACGCTCTCGAAGAGAAGGGCGCTGACATCCCTACGGTCGAGGGTATTCAGGACCTCGTCGAGGAGACCCTCATCGAGGAGGGCTTCGTCCAGACCGCCAAGGCCTACATCCTGTATCGTGCCGAGCGCAGCCGCGTCCGTGACGCAAACAGCCGTCTCATCCAGACGCTGAAAGACATTACGTTCAGCAAGGCTAGCGATTCCGACATGAAGCGCGAGAACGCCAATATCGATGCTGACACCGCTATGGGCACCATGCTCAAGTACGGCTCCGAAGCCGCCAAGCAATTCTACGAGATGTGCGTCATCGACCCGCAGTTTGCCCGAGCCCATCGCGAGGGCGATATCCATATCCACGATATGGACTTCTACACGCTGACGACCACCTGTTGCCAAATTGAGCTGCGCAAGCTCTTCAAGGGCGGCTTCAGCACCGGTCACGGCGTCTTGCGTGAGCCCAACGACATCGCGAGCTACAGCGCCCTTGCTTGCATCGCCATCCAGTCCAACCAAAACGACCAGCATGGCGGCCAATCCGTTTGCGACTTCGACTACGGTCTGGCAGACGGCGTTCGTAAGACCTATCGCCGCCTCTACAAGAAGACCCTTGCCGGCGCACTCGACCTCCTCACCGACATCGAGGATGTCCGTGCTTTTACTGAGAAGCTCCTGGCCGAGGTTGAGGCCGAGACCGGCATCGTTGCCACTTGCAAGATGGATGAGGGCTACACCAAGCTCGTCGCTGAAAAGCTCCTTGATGCTGGCATCGATGAGGCAACAGTCACGAAGGCTATGGAGTATGCCGCCAAGAACGCATACGCCGATACCGACCGCAAGACCTTCCAAGCTATGGAGGCGTTGGTTCACAACCTGAACACCATGCACAGCCGCGCAGGTGCGCAGACGCCGTTCAGCTCCGTCAACTACGGTATGGACACCTCCGAGGAGGGCCGTATGGTCATCCGCAACATGCTTCTTGCGACCGAGGAGGGCCTTGGCCATGGCGAGACGCCGATCTTCCCGGTCCAAATCTTCCGCGTGAAGGAAGGCGTCAACTACAATCCCGAGGATCCTAACTACGACCTGTTCAAGTTGGCGATGCATTGCTCCGCAAAGCGCCTGTTCCCGAACTTCAGCTTCCTCGACGCTCCCTTCAACGCCCAGTACTACAAGGGTACGCCGGAGACCGAGGTCGCATACATGGGTTGTCGTACCCGTGTCATAGGCAACGTTTTCGACCCCGATTACGAGAAGACTCCCGGACGCGGCAACCTGAGCTTCACCTCCATCAACCTGCCTCGTCTTGCCATCCGTTCCCATGGGGATCTAGATCTGTTCTTCGAGTTGCTTGACGCGAAGCTTCGTCTTGTGACCGGCCAGCTCGACGAGCGTTTCGAGATTCAGTGTCGCAAGAAGGTCTACAATGCCCCGTTCCTCATGGGACAGGGTGTTTGGGTCGGCTCCGAGAATCTCTCTCCCAACGATGAACAGCGAGAGGTCTTGAAGCAGGGAACGCTTACCACTGGTTTTATCGGCCTTGCTGAGTGTCTCGTTGCGTTGACGGGCAAGCACCATGGCGAAAGCCCCGAGGCCCAACGTCTCGGTCTCGAGATCATCGGCCATATGCGCAGCTATTGCGACAAGATTTCCCAGGAGCGCCACCTGAACTACACGCTCATCGCGACGCCCGCCGAGGGTCTTTCCGGTCGCTTTGTCCGTCTCGACCGCGAGCGCTACGGCTCTATTCCTGGCGTCACCGATCGCGATTACTACACCAATGGCTTCCATGTCCCGGTGTATTACCCGATCAGCGCTTTTGACAAGATTCGTATCGAGGCTCCCTACCATGCCTTGACCAACGGTGGCCATATCAGCTACATCGAGCTTGATGGCGATCCCACGGAGAACCTTGAGGCGTTCGAAAGCGTTATCCGCTTTATGAAGGAGTCCGGTATGGGCTACGGCAGCATTAACCACCCGGTTGATCGCGACCCGATTTGCGGCTATAACGGCATCATCGGAGACACGTGCCCGAAGTGTGGTCGCCACGAGGACGATGGCGCTGCCGGTTTCGAGCGCATTCGCCGTATCACGGGCTATCTTGTTGGCACGCTCGATCGTTTCAATGACGCGAAGCGCGCTGAGGAAGCTGATCGCGTGAAGCATGCGATTGAGTAGTCGCCGAACTTTGCCCCGTTTGCAAAAACGGTCATGTCAAAAATTGAAGGAGGTCGCCTTCGGACGACCTCCTTTTTATGTTCGTCCAAACTTGTTCAATGTCAAGACTTGTTTTGTTGGGGTATAAGACGGTATGGTAGTTCTAGTTCCGCCTTCAGGTCATTATATGCGATGGACCGATGCTAGACCTTGAAGGAGCCCTACATTGTGGTTGGAATGGGGATTCGGCTCCGTTGGGCCGAAAGCCAGGAATTCAACTGCGGGCACCGCCCTATTGTGGCGGGTTCATCCTTCTGGCTTGGAGGCGGGATTTTTATGTTCTTGAGCAAGCTTTGTTATGAGGAGAAGATTGAGCCCGTGGAGAATCCTCTGGACATTCGCATGTACGGAACGGTGAACGACACTATTGTCGATGGACCCGGCCTTCGGTTTGGCGTGTTCGTCCAAGGATGCAGCCATCATTGTCCGGGGTGTCACAATCCCAAGAGTCAGGTCGTCCAGGGAGGCACACTCCGTACGGTGGAGGATGTCTACAACGAGATCAAAGCGAATCCTCTCGTCAAAAGCGTCACCCTTTCGGGCGGAGAACCCTTTGAACAGCCTGAGGCATGTGCCCAATTGGCTCGCGCCCTCAAGGAGGACGGGTACAACGTGTGGGCGTTTACCGGCTACCTGTACGAGGATTTGCTTGCAATGTCACAGGAGAGGGAGGCCATCACAGAGCTTCTCGGGAATATCGACGTCTTGGTGGACGGTCCTTTCGTGGAGTCGCTGCATTCCTACGAGTTGAAGTGGCGTGGCAGCGCGAACCAGCGCCTCATCGACATGGCGGCAACGCGAAGCAAGGGCGCGGTTGTTTTGTGGGAGCAGCCGACTTTTACCTTCGAGAAGCCTGCCAACTGGTAACTTAGGTGAATGGACACGACGATGAACACAGCCATTGAGTCCGGAAAGAGCTTCTTTGACCAGCTTAAAGATCTGGCTAACTCGGACATCTTCGTCGCGATTGTTATCGCGGTGGGTTTTGTTGTCGTTACGGCGATCGTGACACATCTTGTGACCAAAGTCTTGAGAAAGGCTTTGAGCCAAGAGAACTCCCCCTTGCCCCAAAGCTCCATCTTCATCAACATCTGGCGTGTCTGCGCATGGGGTATAGGTATCAGCCTCATGCTTTCCATCTGCTTCGGCGTCGATGCTTCCGGTATTGTCACGGCTCTCGGTGTCGGCGGTATCGCGATCTCGCTCGGTTTGCAAGATACGATTTCTAACCTTATCGGCGGTGTCCAGATGTCGATCATGGGGACCGTCATCCCAGGGGATCATATCGAGGTCGGGGGTCGCAAGGGTATCGTCCGCGACGTCAAATGGCGCCAAGTTTCCATCGAGACAGCAAACGGCCAAGTGGTCATCGTGCCCAACTCGGCAATCAATAACGGCACGCTTATCAAATTGCCACCAGCGGAGAAGATCATCGTGCCTATCAACCTGTACAAAAACATCGACGACATCGATGCCCTTCTCTCGCGGATCAACGAAGAGATTAAAGCAGAGGTTGAGAAGATCGTTCCTGTTACGAAGGACCCGATTGCCCAACTTACGGCGACAACCGATTACGCTTATACAGGAAGCATCTTCTTTTGGATCGACCTGACCGACCGTCCGTATTCCACAACGCTTGAGGCTCTCGACGTCGCAATTCGTGTCGTGGCGAAACTCTCGCCGACGATTTGATATCGGGCGTGCTTTGGGCGTGCTTTGG
>CAZOGL010000015.1:0-3930 GCA_964579575.1 uncultured Eggerthellaceae bacterium
CGATCCAGCACCTTTGCCGCCGAGTCGCACTCTTACCATCCCCCGCCGCCTAGCCACACGCTTACTGTTCGCCGTCGACGCTCGCGCGATCCAGCACCTTTGCCGCCGAGTCGCACTCTTACCATCCCCCGCCGCCTAGCCGCACTCTTAGCACTTGGCGACCTTGAACACCTCAGCAGTGAAAGAAACCTCCTCGTCGCCCACGACCGTCTCGACGGCATATCCAGGCTTGAATCCCGCATCTACCGCCACCTCATGGCTCTCAATCGTCTCAGCCGCGACGAAGCCTGCCTCGAGCAGCTCCGTCATAAACGTCTCACGGGACGGAGCGGCTTGAATACTGTTACCAATCGCCTTCGCACGCTCCACCACTCCCTCGTCACGCGCACCGTCCGCAGTCACCATCTCGCAAACCAAGATGCCTCCCGGCTTGAGCACACGATATATCTCACGCAAACAACGCGCCCGGTCAAAGACAAGGTTGATGACGCTGTTGACCCAAACCATGTCGATGCTTCCCTCTTGGATTCCACCCGCTTCGAGGTCCTCGGGAAACCCCAAGATGAACGCCATGTTGTTCTCGGTCAATCCGCTCTTGGACGCGGCATGGGCCGACCATTCCGCCGCCTCCTCGATATAGCTCACTCCCCAATCAAGACCAATCGCGCGCCCCGCCTTTCCGACGCGTCCACTCAACTTGTACACGCCTCGCCCACGGCGACACCCGATGTCAAGCGTGGTTTTTCCCTCGAGGTCGTCCGGGACCGTCATCTTGCAAAGACTCGCCCACCCGTATTCGAATTGCTTGCCGCCATAGAAGGCGCGCAACCGCTCGGTGTAGGCATCGGTTCCGGTCGTCGCATCGATGATCGGTGCAACGTCGATGCCTTCAATCACCGGAGCGGTTTTCCTCTCCGTGTGGTCAGCGCCAATTGGACACATGGTTCCTCCTCACAAAATCACCGCCTAAGCGATGCTTATCTCTATACTCGAAATGCGGCGAAAACGCCGAAATCCGACCTCACAAAATCACCGCCTAGGCGATGCCTGTCACCTCGTACCCCGCGTCGACGACAGCCGCCGTCAAAACATCATCGGCAACCTCTTCGGACAATTTCGCCACCGCAGACTTACCCTCGAGATCCACGACCGCCTCAACAACGCCATCAACGCCTTCCAACGCCTTCTTGACATGGGCGACGCAGTGCTGACACATCATACCCTCCACCATCAGTTTCTTTTCCATGATCGGCTCCTTTCGTTTTGCTTGTTCCTTGTCCTTCTTATCACTACCGCGATGACTCCCGTCCTCGCGCATAGATTCCTTTGCCTGCTGCTCTTGGGCGACCTGCTTCGCGCGACTTATGCTCTCGCTCGGATTCCACCCGCGCAAACGCAGCGCATTCGACACGACGCACACGCTCGAACAACTCATAGCCGCCGCGGCGATCATCGGGTTGAGGCTGAACCCGAAAACGCTCAGGGCGCCCGCCGCCACGGGGATACAGATAGCGTTGTAGAACAACGCCCAGAAGAGGTTTTGCTTGATGTTGCGAAGCGTCGCGCGCGACAACTGGATACCCGAGGCGACGTCCAAGAGGTCGTTTCGGACAAGCACCATGTCCGCGCTCTCGATGGCGACGTCGGTGCCGGCACCAATTGCGATGCCGACGTCGGCGCGAGCAAGAGCGGGCGCATCGTTGACTCCGTCCCCCACCATGGCGACCTTTCCTTTTGCAGCAAGCTTGCGGACAACTTCCTCCTTGTCTTGGGGCAAAACGTCGGCGACAACCTCATCGACGCCGACCTGCCCAGCGATGGCCGCCGCCGTACGGGCGTTATCCCCCGTCAACATGACGGTGCGGATGCCCATGGAGCGCAACTCCCCGATCGCGGCCGCGCTTGTCGGTTTCGGAACGTCTGCCACCGCCACGCCTCCGAGCAAGACGCCGTCCAAGGCGAACAGGAGCGGCGTCGCACCCTCGTCGGCCTTGGCCTCGAGCCACTCCGCAAACGAGGAGATATCGACCCCTTCCTCTTCCATGAGCAGGGCGTTACCGGCGACCAAGGCCTTGCCCTCGTACACGCCGCGCAAACCTCGACCGGGAACTTGGACGAAGTCGGTGACCGGCGCAGGGGGCTTGCAACCACGCTCGATTGCATGGAGGCAGATAGCTTGGGCAAGGGGGTGCTCGGATTGGGCCTCGATAGCCCACGCGTAACGCAACAGGTCCTTCTTGGACATGCGCCCCGTATCCGCCGCGCTGCCATGCGCGTCAATCCCCGCACACCTGACCCCCACGACGCACGCACTCCCCGTGGTGATCGTACCGGTCTTATCGAGGACGACCGTCTTGATATCATGGGCATTCTCAAGCGCCTCAGCGCTCTTCACGAGTATGCCCGCCTTGGCACCGCGACCCGTTCCGACCATGATCGCCGTCGGTGTCGCTAACCCTAAGGCGCAAGGGCAACTGATGACAAGAACGGAGATGCCGTAGTTGATAGCCCTAGACCAATCCCCGCCCGTAATCACCATCCAGATGATGAACACCGCCACGGCGATGGTGATGACCACCGGGACGAATACGCCGCTGATCTTGTCGGCGATCTTCTCAATGGGGGCCTTGGTACTCGTCGCCTCGTCAACAAGGCGGATGATGCCGGCCAAGGCCGTATCGGCCCCTACGCGTTCGGCGCGCATGGTGAAATACCCTGTCGTGTTGACCGTTGCGCCCGTGACCTGCATACCCGCGACCTTGTCCACCGGGACGCTCTCGCCCGTGATCGCGCTCTCGTCGACCGTGCCTGCGCCCTCGAGCACGACCCCGTCAACTGGGACGCTCTCACCCGCGCGCACCGCAAGGACATCCCCTACGCGCACAAGGTCGACCGCGACCTGCTCTTGGGTCCCATCCGCAACGATGCGAGTCGCCGTCTTGGGCGCCAAGTCCATCAAGCTCGTGATCGCATCAGTGGTGCGGCTCTTCGCACGCGCCTCGAAAAACTTGCCGAGAGTGATAAGGGTCAAGATCATGGCCGCGCTCTCGAAGTACAGATCCATGGCGGCGTCGTGGGCGCCATCGAGGTTGCCCAACCCCAACGCGATGCCGATGCGATAGAGAGCCGCGATGCCGTATATCGTGCTCGCTGTCGACCCCAAGGCGATAAGGGAGTCCATGTTAGGATGGCCCGCGAACAACGTCTTGAACCCGATACGGAAGAACTTGAAGTTCACAAAGATAACCGGCAACAGGAGCAAAAACTCCGTAAGCCCAAAGGTCATCATGTTCTCATGCCCGAGAAACACCGCAGGCAAAGGCCATCCAAACATATGGCCCATGGAGATATAGAACAAGGGAATCGTAAACACGCAACTGACGATGAGGCGCATCTTTACCTGGGCGGCCTCCTTTGCCGCCGCGTCTCCAGCACCCGACGAGCTCGCAGCAAGGGCAGGCACAGCCCCACCCCCGCCTGCCGCAGGACGGGGATATGCCCCATAACCGGCCGCCTCGACCGCCGCCGAAACGGCTGCGAGCACCTCAGGCCCACCCTCGTACTCGACCTCCATACTGTTTTTCAAAAGGTTGACCGTGGCAGAGGTCACGCCCTCGACGCCATTGGCCGCCCGGTCAACACGCGCGCTGCACGCCGCGCAGGTCATACCCGTTACATCAAACGTTTGCTTCATGGCGTCCCTCTATCGGTTGAAACGGCGAATGAGCTGCATAACCTCATCCACCACCTCGGTGTTGCCCTCGGTTATCTGCTCGACCACGCAAGTCTCCATGTGGTTTCTCAACATGATCTCGGACACCCGATGAATAGCACTCTCAGCCGCGGCGAGCTGGGTGAGGATGTCGCCGCAGTAGCGATTGTCGTCGATCATCGCCTTACATCCGTTGAGTTGACCGATGGCTCGATTCA
>CAZOGL010000015.1:4030-5594 GCA_964579575.1 uncultured Eggerthellaceae bacterium
GGAGTGTGCGCACTCTCGAGTAAATTTGCCCTGCGGCTGAATTTACTTGATGGTGACAGCTGCACCTGCCTCCTCGAGCTTGGCCTTGATCTCCTCGGCCTTGTCCTTGGCAACCTTCTCCTGGATGGGAGCAGGAGCGCCCTCGACAGCAGCCTTTGCCTCCTTGAGGCCGAGGCCGGTGATCTCGCGGACGACCTTGATGACAGCAATCTTGTTGTCACCGAAGCCCTCGAGGATAACGTCAAACTCGGTCTTCTCCTCAGCACCAGCACCAGCAGCACCAGCATCTGCGGCGACTGCAACAGCAGCGGTAGCGGAGACACCGAAGGTCTCGCAAATCAAATCACGAAGTTCAGCAAGCTCGATGAGGGTCTTCTCACCGAGGGCCTCAACGATCTCAGCGTTGGTAAGAGCCATGTTAGTTTCCTTTCAACAATTGCCCTACGAGGCAATGTCGTACATTTCTAGTTTTCCTACCGGCAAGGCGCGACCATTTCGCATCATGCCGATGCCGCCATATGACGGCGTGTTGCTATGCAGCCTCCTTTTCGGACATCTCGCCAATGGCGATAGCCAGCTGGGAAGCGACAGCAGTGAGGGAAGAAGCAATCTGACCAAGCAGCTGATCCTTGGACGGCAGGCTTGCGATGGTCTTGAAAGCGTCTACATCCTGGAACTCACCGTCCATGATGCCACCCTTGAGCTCGAGATTTTCGTTCTGGGACGCAAAATCCTTCAGAGCCTTTGCGGGAGCAACAGCGTCCTCCTTTGCGAAGACAAAAGCGGACGGACCCTCGAGAATAGAATCCATGTTGGGCATCTCAAGGTCAGCAAGCGCGCGCTTCATAAGCGTGTTCTTGCAAACAGTCATGGTACCCTGAGCTGCGCGAATATCGCGACGAAGCTGTTGGAACTCCTTGACAGTGAGACCGCGGTAGTCGACAACCCAAACGGCAACGACACCCTCGAGCTCGGCCTTGATGGCAGCAAGACTCTCGACGTTTTGTGCATTCGGCATAGTATGCACCTCCTTTCCACATACGCTCATGTTCCGCGCAGTGGGAGGAGTCGTCACTAAAAAACAACCCCTGCCGTCATCAGACAGCAGGGGCCGCAAAAAACAAACTATGCAGACCACCTCGGCGGGCCGCTCTTGGCGATTAAACCCTTACGGGTACCAGCTGTCTTTGGCAGCGGAACGGTTAACGTTCAGCTGTGTTCTAAAACACAGCCTTTGCATGATAACCCAAGACACGCCGCCTTGCAACGTCTTTTTGGAATTAATCCCGCACTAGCAGGGGGAATTGTCCCAAAACAACGTACAAGTTACCACGTACGAATCACCACATGCAGCGAGCAAACCTGTCGTCAACGCGCTAGCCCGCTCCTTTCGGCCCATGACCTTTCCCGCGGTCAACGTTTCTATATCCTGCGGTTTTCGTTGCTATACTAATCAAAAACATCCTAAAACACCCGACAAAACCAGGAGAGACCATGACGGAAGAAGCCGCAGAGACAACCACGGACGCCACCTCCAACACCGACCCCGACACCGACCCAAACG
>CAZOGL010000015.1:5694-7955 GCA_964579575.1 uncultured Eggerthellaceae bacterium
GGCAATATCGGTGTCGCAATCGTCAAGTTCATCGCGTCTGCGGTATCCGGCTCATCGGCCATGTTTTCCGAAGCCATCCACTCGCTCGTTGATTCCGGAAACGGCATCCTGATCCTTGTTGGCATGAAGAAGGCCCAACGAAAGCCCGATTTCCACCACCCCTTTGGCTCCGGCAAGGAGCTGTATTTCTACACCCTCATAGTCGCCCTCGCCATCTTCCTGCTCGGCGGCGGTGTCGCAATCTGGGAAGGCGTCGGCGCGGTCAGGGAATCGCTCGCGGGACACAACACCATCGGCGACCCGCTCGTCAGCTACATCGTCCTTATCGCATGCGCCCTCATCGAAGGCATGTCGCTGCGCGTGGCCGTAAAGAATTTCAATGCCGCTCGAGGCAGCATGCGCACCTTCGAATTCATCCGCTATGCCAAAGATCCGTCCATCTACACCGTCGTCCTCGAAGACACCGCTGCTGAGACCGGCCTGTTGCTCGCGTTCATCGGTACGATTCTCACCCACGCCACCCAAAACACCATCTTCGACGGTGCGGCTTCCATCCTCATCGGCTTGTTGCTTTGTGCTGTCGCTATCGTTTTACTCAAGGAGACGAGGGGCCTGTTGGTTGGCGAGGGCGTCACCGAAGCGGAGATCGACGAGATGCGCGCCATCGTGACTGAGGACGATAACGTTCTTGAGTGCGGCAAGATCCTCACCATGTACATGGGTCCCGCCAGCCTCGTCGTAGCCATGGACGTCACACTCGCCCCCGACCTTGAATACTACGAGCTTGACGAGGTAACCGACGAGATCGAGAACCGTATCGCACAACGTTGGCCGGAGACCGCTCAAGTCTATGTTGAGATCGAGCGGCTCGACGGCGTCGTTGCCCAACATAACGCCCAAGACAGGTGGGGGTCCAAAAGCTAGGTCCGCAGGAAACGAAAGCTAAAGCTCCGCGAAAACAAAGCTAGGCCCGCAAAATCGCCTATGTCACAAAATCCTCTTATGTCACAAAATCGCCTATGTCGCAAAAGGGCCACGGTGTCATTCCCGTGGCCCTCAAAAATCGACGTCACAACAACGGCGAACAAGACTGCGCTCTGAACACAATGCCGGCGAACAAGGTTAAAGACTAAACGTTGAATTTAAAGTGCATGACGTCGCCGTCTTGAACGACGTATTCCTTGCCTTCCTGGCGCAAGCGGCCCGCCTCACGACAACCCTTTTCCCCGTTCAACCGCACGTAATCCTCGAAACTCGCGGTCTCAGCCTTGATAAAGCCGCGCTCGAAGTCGGTGTGGATAACACCCGCGGCCTGAGGAGCCTTGCATCCCACCGGGATGGTCCAAGCTCGCGTCTCGTCCGGGCCGCTGGTGAAGTAGCTTTGGAGACCAAGCAAACGGTAGGCCGCCTTGATGAGACGAGCAAGGCCGCCCTCCTCGATGCCGAGTTCCTCCATGAACATGGCCGCATCCTCCGGGTCGAGCTCCGCGAGATCGGCCTCGACCTTCGCAGAAATCGGCACAGGGGTCTGTCCGTCAATCAGGGGCAACTCGTCATTGAGCTTGTCCTCGTCCACGTTGGCGATATAGAGCATGGGCTTCATGGTGATCAGGCAAAGCTCGCGGATGGCAGCTTGCTCCTCGGGAGTGAGGTCGAGCTGCAACGCGCGCTTTTCTTCCTCGAGTCCCGCATAGACCTTCTTGGCGGTCTCCAACTTAAATCGACCAGCCTTGTCGCGCTTTGCCTCCTTTTCGAGGCGGGGAATGGCCTTTTCGAGGGTGCCCATGTCGGCCAAGATCAGCTCCATCTTGATGGTGTCCACATCAGCCATGGGGTCGATTTTGTGGGAAACATGCTCGACATTGGGGTCGGAGAAAAAGCGAACCACCTGACAGATGGCGTTGGTCTCACGAATGTTCGCAAGGAACTTGTTGCCGAGGCCCTCGCCTTGGCTCGCGCCCGCCACAAGACCAGCAATGTCAACAAACTCGACAGTGGCGGGAATGATCTTTGCGGGGTGGTCGATTTTCGCAAGCTCGTCGAGGCGCGTATCAGGAACGGGAATGATGCCAGTGTTGGGCTCGATAGTCGCAAAGGGGTAGTTTGCAGCAAAGCCCGTCTTTTTGGTCAGCGCGGTGAACAGCGAGGACTTGCCGACATTGGGCAGGCCCACAATACCGATGGAAAGTGCCATGGATGCTCTTTTCGTCTCAAATTATCTGTAACCGCACAATGATAGCAAAGCAACAAGCAGGTTGGGG
>CAZOGL010000015.1:8055-9543 GCA_964579575.1 uncultured Eggerthellaceae bacterium
ATCAATTATTAGTCCACTATGGTCCCTACCCCGACACCAGCGCCCCTTGACTTATCGAGCCGAGGGGCGCGTTTAGTGAGGGGCGCATCTAGTACGATTGCGTTTTAGTACAATCAACAGAAACAAACTCAACGAAACGGACAAAACGGAGAATTCCGAGCAACCAAAACCAGGGGGAACCATGACCGGAGCGCTGCCAAATTGCCTCATTTGCGGGGCGGAACTTGTCTATGCAACACAATCCTATGAGGTCACCTGCGAATTTTGCGCCGGAAACAAGCAATGTCTGCGTATGGAGTGCCCCTATTTCCCCGGAAACGCCCCCGGAAACGCCAAGCATCCCAACGAGAGCGAGGAGTAACTCCCTTGAAGTGGTCAGTCGAGGGCCAAAGCCCTGATTATCTTGCCGTGACACGTATGGCAACGCTTTCGCCCCGCGTCGTTTCAACCATCCTAGATTGCATCCACCTTGAACCCGGCATGCACGTACTTGACGTGGGATGTGGATCGGGTGAGTATGTGTTTCGCCTCGGCCACCAAGTCAAGGGCGTCGACTTTGTGGGACTCGAATACGACGGGGACTTCGTGGACTTGGCGAACAAGCGTGCAGCCGGGGAGGACGACCCGTTGTACGAACCCGTCGACCCCAACAACACCTACACGTTCCTGCAAGGCGACGGCCTCCACCTCCCCTTCCCAGACGGGACGTTTGACGCTGTCATCTCCCACACCTATCTCACGGCCATCCCTGACTATCAGGGCGCATTGGCTGAGATGATCCGCGTCTGCAAACCCGGCGGCCAAGTCTCCTCCGTCACAAACCTCAACAGCAACTTCGGCGGAACCGGCGGTTTCAAATTGTTCCCACCGGTGGTCGACTCAAGCATGTCGGCCCTTGTAACGAAGATTGATGCACTCAAACGCTCCATGAGCTACATCGACATGGGCTCGGGTGTTCCGACCCACAAAGTCCAGCGCCTCTTTGCCCATCTTTGTCTTGACGAGGTCGCAGCGATGCCGCTTGGACAATATTTTTGCCTCAGCGATGCAGCCACGACTCCCGAGGATTATAAGCGCTACGTCGAACTCCTTTACCGTATCGAATGCAACGACGTTGCACGCATGCGCAAGACTCCCGCCTGTTGCGAACAGACAACCGAGGACGAATGGGAGACCTACCTTGCCTTCGCCGAGATGCGCAAGGACTACCTCTTGTCCATGCAGGGCGCAAACCAAGAATGGACATGGTTCGGTGGCGCGGCCCTCCTCGTATGGGGCACCGTTCCCCAAGAAGGGCTGACCCATCTTTGCGCCACAATCGCGGCCGAGCGGGAAGAGGCCGACAAGTGTCGCCAGGAAGCGCTTGCGCAGGAATTGGTCGTCAACGAGCGGCTCGTCCAAGCTGGTCCCGGTCGTGTTTGTCGCGTCCAGCTCGAAATCGAGGGCGCCGCCGGAAACGAAGACGCCACCGGAAGCGTCGACGCCGCC
>CAZOGL010000015.1:9643-12583 GCA_964579575.1 uncultured Eggerthellaceae bacterium
CGCCGCCGGAAACGAAGACGCCACCGGAAGCGTCGACGCCGCCAACGACGATACCGCCGCCAACGACGATGCCGCTGCCAACGACGATGCCATCAGCGCCGCTTCCAGCGACGATACCGTCACCGAGGCCAAAAACCCCAAGCCGAACAAGTTCAAGAAGGGAAAAAGGCGCGCCAAAAAGGAACGCAAGAAGAACCACGCAAGGAAGAAGGCGGCGTCCACGGAGGCCTCCGCTGGGCAAGATACAGGGCAAGATGCTGGGCAAGGCGCAGGTCAGGTCGCAGGGCAAGCCACGGGACAGGCCGCAGGTCAGGCCGCAGGGCAAGGAGCGGAAAACGGGAGCAAAACCGTCGACTATGCCGCGTTCCTCAAGGACGCCCGTCTCGTCGGGGCAGCGCAAGATACACCGACAACCGACCCCAAAACCCCGCGCATCGTCAATGCCTCTGGTTTCAACCCTTCCCTTGCCTTTGAGGAGGCTTACGAAATCGCATTGGGCAAGAACAGCGAGGAGCGCACCCACCGAAAAGCTGCAGAGAAGACCGTGTGGGACGCCTTAAAGGCTGGAAAGCTCCTCTCATCTCCTCTTGCCTATGAGGAGACCTACGACATCGATCTTATGTGGGACACCCTTGCCGAGACGATGGAGCTTGGGTGGGGCGTGTATTTCTTTGACGTCAGCGCAAACGTCGACCTTCCCGCTGTCTTTTGCGAAGTCCACGCCAACGGCTATCGCCATCAAGCCGTTGCAGCCCATCCCGATCGGGACGTGGCCATCATGCGATCCCTCTCTCGCGCCCTCGCAAAGACCGCTCCCCCCTTCCTGTAGCGCTCCCCCACGTCGACCAAAACGTCATAAGCTCGCCAACTTTGCCCCTAAGGACAACAGCCTTGAGGTGCAGGGCACGACATTTGCCCTTTTGAATGCCCTGTAAATCGAAAAGCCAAGGTTGCTCGGGGAATTGAGAGTATACTGTCGACTTGTATGCACTCGCAAACACCAAGAAAGGTCTGCGGATATGAAAATCATTTGCAAAGACGCGTCTGTTATCGAATGTCCCGAGGAAGACGAACTCGAGGTCATCCGCCACTCCGCCGCCCATATTCTCGCCCAAGCGGTAAAGCGCCTGTATCCCGAGGCTAAGTTCGGCTACGGTCCTGCTACCGACAAGGGTTTCCACTACGATATCGACCTTGGCGACACGCGCATCTCTGAGGACGACCTTGAAATCATCGAGGCCGAGATGAAGAAGATCGTCAAAGAGAACCTGCCCTTCAAGGCATTCATCCTCCCTCGTGAGGAGGCCATCGCCCTCATGACCGAGCGTGGCGAGACCTACAAGGTCGAACACATCGATGACCTTCCCGAGGATGCTGAAATCGGATTTTTCCAACAGGGCGAGTATATCGACATGTGCACCGGCCCGCACATCCGCTACACCAAAGCCCTCAAGGCGTTCAAGCTCATGAGCATCTCCGGCGCCTATTGGAAGGCCGATTCGAGCAACAAGATGCTCACCCGCATCAACGGAATCGCCTTCAAGACCCAAGCAGAACTCGATGAGTACCTGACCATGCTTGAGGAGGCTGAGAAGCGCGATCATCGCAAGATCGGCCGCGAGATGGACCTGTTCATGCTCCGCGATGAGGCCCCGGGATTCCCCTTCTTCCTCCCCAAGGGCATGGACCTGTATAACGCCCTGATCGAGTATTGGCATGAGATCCACAGGGATGCGGGCTACGTGGAGGTCAAGACGCCGATGATCATGACCCGCGGCCTTTGGGAGACCAGTGGCCACTGGGATCACTACAAGGACAACATGTACTCCACCACCATCGACGACGAGCCTTATTGCATCAAGCCCATGAACTGCCCGGGCGGTGTTATGGTCTACGCGTCCAAGCCCCACAGCTATCGTGAGCTTCCTCTTCGTGTCGCTGAGCTCGGGCTTGTCCACCGTCATGAGATGAGCGGCGCGCTCCACGGCTTGTTCCGTGTACGTGCATTCACTCAAGATGACGCCCATATCTTCATGCGTCCCGACCAGATTGCTGACGAGATCCAAGGCGTTGTCAATTTGATCGACGGCGTCTACAAGAAGTTCGGGTTTGACTACTTCATCGAGCTCTCCACCCGCCCCGAAGACTCCATGGGGTCGGACGAGGATTGGGAGATGGCGACAAACGGCCTGCGTGACGCTCTCGTCCGCATGGGACTCGACTATGTCGTCAACGAGGGCGACGGCGCCTTCTACGGCCCGAAGATCGACTTCCACCTGCGCGATTGCCTCGGCCGTACGTGGCAGTGCGGGACGATCCAGCTCGACTTCCAGATGCCGTTGAACTTCGACCTTGGCTACATCGACGCCGATGGCGAGCGCAAGCGCCCCGTCATGATTCATCGCGTCTGCTTCGGCTCCATCGAGCGCTTCATCGGCATCATCACGGAGCATTTCGCAGGCAAGTTCCCCGTCTGGCTCTCACCGGTCCAAGTCAAGATCTTGCCCATCTCCGAAAAGAGCAACGACTACGCCCGTGAGATCTACAAGAAGTTGTTCGATCAAGGCATTCGTGTAGAGCTTGACGACCGCAACGAGAAGATCGGTTACAAGATTCGCGAGGCACGCCAAGTTGACCGCGTTCCGTTCATGCTCATCTTGGGCGAGAAGGAGGTCGAGTCCAAAACGGTCTCCGTTCGCAACATCATGACGGACCAGACCAACAGCATGGCCTACGAAGTCTTCGAGGCGGCCCTGCTCAAGAAGATCGGCGAGCGATCCTAAAGGTCAGCGAGCGATCCTAAAGGTCAGCGAATGCGTCCAAAGGCCAAGGATTGATCCTAAAGGTCAGCGAGCGATCCCAAAGGCGCAAAACACGTAGACAACCGTAATCAATTGCGATAACAGAGGGACCCGGAAACGATGCTTCCGGGTCCTTTCC
>CAZOGL010000015.1:12683-37494 GCA_964579575.1 uncultured Eggerthellaceae bacterium
CGTAATCAATTGCGATAACAGAGGGACCCGGAAACGATGCTTCCGGGTCCTTTCCATTCACTTGTTCAGGGCATTTTCAATCACCTGTTCGCAAAGTAAACAGTTCGCAAAGCAAAACCTATATCTTCTCGACACCCTAAATCTTCTCAACCTTGATGGCACAAACCTTGTACTCGGGCGCCTTCGCTATGTTGTCAAGAGCAGCGATGGTAAGCCAATTGGAGTTGCCATCTTGGAAATGGAATGGCATCCACGTCTGACCAGGGTTCGTCTTGCCCGACACGCGAGCGGTCGACTCGATCTCTCCGCGACGGCTCGAGACGCGCACCCGCTCCCCATCGGCGATACCGAGAGCCTCTGCGTCGAGGGTGTTCATCTCGATGAAGGAGGTGTTTGCAATCTCGTTGATGCCCGGCGTCTTGTCGGTCATGGCGCAAGCGTTGTAGTGGTAGAGGATGCGGCCGGTCATCATCATGAGCGGATAATCCTTATCCGGCAATTCCGTCGACTCGCGATACCCAGCCGTCGAGTAGCCGCCAAGACCACGCGAGAACTTCCCAACGTGCAAGATGGGCGTGCCGGGATGGTCGGGTGTGGGACAAGGCCATTGGAGACCGCGACCAGCGACCTCGGTGCTGTCGAGACGGGCATGGGAGATTCCGCCGAAGCTCGGGGTCACGCTCGCGATCTCGTCCATGATCTGGGCGGCCGACAAGCTCGGTTGTGGATAGCCCATGCGGTTCATGATCTCGGTGAAGATCTCGGTGTCAAGCTTCGTATCTCCCTCAATCTCCACCGCCTTGCGCACGCGTTGCACACGACGCTCCGTGTTGGAGAACGTACCCTCCTTCTCGGCGTAGCTGCGACCGGGAAGGATGACGTCGGCATACTTGGCCGTCTCGGTCATGAACAAATCGTCCACAACAAGAAAGTCCAAACTCTCGAGAGCCTTGATGACGTGATGCGTATCCGGATCGGTGCGGATCGGGTCCTCCCCGAAGATGAAGAGGCCACGGATCTCGTGAGAGATCATCTTGGGGAAACACTCCGTCGCCTTTGTGCCGACCTTCGGATTGAGCTTCACACCCCACGCGTTCTCAAACTTTGCGATGACCTCGGGGTTCGCAACCTTTTGGTAGCCTGTGAAGTCCGTCGGCATAGCGCCCATGTCACAAGCACCTTGGACGTTGTTTTGACCTCGAATGGGATTCACACCACAACCAGGACGCCCAAGCTTGCCACAAATCATGGCGATGTTGGACAAAGACATCACGCCCTCCGTGCCTGTGGAGTGCTCCGTGACGCCGAGGCAATACAGAATCGGAGCGCGGTCGGCCGTCGCATACAGGCGCGCCGCCGCACGCAGATCGCGCGCATCGATGCCGCAGATGTCTGCCACACGCTCGGGCGTGTAGTCAGCCACCATCGCACGGAGCTCCTCGAAACCCTCGGTGCGCTCGGCAACGAACGCCTCGTCGTAGAGACCCTCCTCTATCATGATGTGGACCATGCCGTTGCTAAAGGCGACGTTGGTGCCCGGCGTCAATTTGAGATGGATATCCGCGTATTCAGCAAGGTGGATGTCGCGCGGATCCACCACGATAAGGTGGGTGCCGCCCTCAACAGCCTTGCGAATCTGCATGCCAAGGACGGGATGCGCCTCTTCGGCGTTGGTTCCGACCATCATGATGACATCGGCTTGTTGAGTGATGTCGTCAATGGTATTTGTCATAGCTCCAGAGCCAAGGGTGATCGCCAGACCGGCGACCGTGGGAGCGTGTCAAACACGCGCGCAATTGTCTACGTTGTTGGTCCCAAAGGCGGTACGTGCCATTTTTTGGAGCATGTACACATCCTCGTTTGTCGACCTCGAGCAGGCAAAAGCAGCGAGCGCGTCACCTCCATCCTGCTCCTTGATGGCCCCCATCTTCTCCGCGACAAGAGCAAGGGCCGTATCCCAATCGGCAGGCTCGAACTCGCCGGTCTGCTTGTTCTTGATGAGGGGAGTGCGGATGCGCTCCGGGCTGTCGACGAAGTCAAAGCTTGCAGAGCGACCTTTTACACACAGCATGAACTTGTTGGTGGGGCCTCCTGCGGGTTCGGCATCAACTATCTTGCCGTCCTTGACGACGAGGTTCAACTGGCACCCGACGGCGCAATGGGGACAGGTCGTGAGAACGCGGCTGACCTCCCAGTCGCGATAGCTCGCGCGTCGCTTCTCGGTTAAGGCCCCCGTAGGACAAGCCATGGCGCAATTTCCGCAACTTTCGCACATCGTCGTATCCCAGCCCTTGCCAAAAGGGGCCTTGATCGTTGTACGAATACCCTTTTTGCCCGTCTTGAGCGCGTGGTTGTGGGCCAAATTATTGCAAGCACCTACGCAACGTTGGCATTTGATGCACAAATTGGGGTCAAAACGCAAAAACGGGTTGTCGTCAAAGACCGGCTTCTTCACGTAATTGACCGGGAAAGGGGTCTCCGTAACGTCGTATTCGCGACACAAGGCTTGGAGCTCGCATGCGCCGTTCTTGATACAACTGAAGCAAAATTTCGTGGAATCGAGGTTGTGCTCGACAAGGATGAGTTGCAACGCCATACGACGAGCGGCGGTAATGCGTTCGGATTGGGTTGTGACGACCATGCCGTCGAAGACGGTGGTGTTGCAAGCCGCCATAAGTTCGCCTGCGCCCTCGACCTCGACGACGCAGACGCGACATGAGCCGATATGGCTCACGCCCTCAAGCGCACAAAGGGTCGGAATGCGTATCCCCGCCTTGGCAGCCGCCTGGATGATGCGAGATCCCGCAGCCACATCGATGCCGATGCCGTCGATGGAAACATGTACCAGGTTAGACATATTGCATCCTTCCCCCCACCATGGCACCGCAACCGTAATGGTCGCAACGCAAGCACCGTCCGCTCTCTTGGAGGGCCTCTTCGAGACTCATCTTGGTTTCGACGCCTTGGAAATCCTTCTTGCGCTCGCGCGCAGGACGCTCGGCGATGTCAACCCGCCCGTAAGCTTGGCGATCGTTTGCCTTGGGAGCCGGCGCCACAGCACCGCAGTCGAGCTTGTGGTGGTAGCCGAGATACTCGTCGATATTGCGGGCAACGACACGACCTGCACCGATGGCGCGAATCACCGTCGCGGGACCCGTTTGGCAATCGCCTCCAACGAAGACGTTGTCAAAACCTTGTGCCTCGAGGAACTCGTTGGCGCAAAAAGCAGCGCGCTGTGTCTCCATGCCGAACTCCTCAAAGGGCGCGGATTGGATGTCTTGCCCGACGGCCAAAAGGATGATGTCGGCCTCAACACGCCCTTGGGGTTTGTCCGCGTCGACGGGAGCCGGACGCCCACGCTTCACGGCGCTAATCATCTGGGGTTGGGTGATGACGGCGGTGCAGTGGCCGCTCTCGTCCACCTCGATACCGGCGGGACTTTGCAGCGTCAACATCTCGACACCCTCGGCAACAGCGCTCTCGATCTCGGCAGGAAGGGCGGTCATATCCTCCATGCGACGGCGATAGATACAATTGACCTCGGCCGCGCCAGCACGCACGCTGGTGCGACAACAGTCCATGGCGACGTTGCCCCCACCGATGACAGCAACCTTCTTTCCACGAAAGTCGGGCGTCCAATCGCCGTCGCCGATCTTGGAGAGAAGGTCTACAGCAGAGCTGACGCCTAGGGCATCCACGTTCTCAAGGCGAAGACTCTTGCCGCCTTGGGCGCCAATGGCCACGTACACGGCATCATATTCGCCCGCGATGGTCCGCATCCCTTCCGCGTCGATTTTCGTCTCGTACCTCACGTCGATGTTACCGACGCTCAAAATGGCACGGATATCCTCATCAAGGCGCTCACGGGGGAAACGATAGGCAGGGATGCCGTAGCGCATCATGCCGCCAAGCTTCTTGCGTCCCTCAAACACCGTCACCTTATGACCCATGAGGGCCAAAAAGTACGCAGCCGTCAAACCGGAAGGGCCACCACCGATGACAGCGATTGTGTGGCCGGTGTCAGGCAAGCGTTTTGGCACCGCGACTTTGTCGACGGGCAATTGGTCAACGGCAAACTTCTTGAGACCGCGAATGTTCACCGGCGCATCGAGCAGCGTACGGCGGCAACGAGCCTCACAGGGATGCTCACACACGAAGGCGCACGCGGTGACGAAGGGGTTATCTTTGCGAATCAACCTAATCGCTCCCGCGTAGTCCCCCTCGCCCACCAAGGCGATGTAGCCGGGAATATCCACATGGGCCGGACAAAGTGCCTCGCAGGGAACCTTTTGGGAAATCTCTGCCGTGCAGGAACGATTCCCTATATGGCTCACATACTCGTCCTTGAACGTCTCAAGACCCTCAAGCACCGCGTTTGCCGCCTCGTACCCAATGGCGCAATCGGAGGTGTCACGAATCATGGTCACCAACGTTCGCAACGATTCAAGCGTCTCCTGATCGGCGTCGCAATCAAGTACGCGGCGGATCAAGGACGCCAGTTGCGGGATACCGTCACGACAAGGGACGCATTTTCCACAAGTCTGCACCTCCGCTGCTTGGAGCAGGGACAATTGCATGGCGATAGGGCACATGCCTGGCGGCACTGCCTCGACGCGACGCTCAAATCTGTCGACGAAAGCAGCGTTTTTCGTGTCGATATTGGCGCGGGGCATAACTTTAATCTTACTCATCGCGCCCTCTCTCTCTTCTCTTTACTCACATCGAGTAGACGAACTCTCTCTCTTCTCGGAAGCAACAGATTATAGGAAATTGATGTTTCGGTAGTGAAACAAACCGAAAAGAGGAAGCCGAAACGGCAACAAAGCAGGTGTGAACGTATCCTTCGGCGCCATACGCGTACCCTGCGCGCACCGCGCACCCTGCGCACCCTGTGCGCCCTACGCACCCTGCCCCTGAGGCGCCCTACCTACTCTTCGGCGCCTCAAAACCTAATCACCCAACGTTTACTCGCCCTTGGCCTCGCTCTTCTTGTGATAGACAAACCAATAAGACAAGCCGACGAGAATCGAGCCGCCGACGATATTGCCAAGCGTGACAATCCCGATATTGTACATGACGCTCATGATGGAAAGCGCATCAACGTTCGCGACGGAAGCGCCGAAACCGACAGCCTTGGAGAGGAGTCCCATCGGCAAGAAGAACATGTTGGCAACGCTGTGTTCGAAGCCACAAGCGACGAAAGCCATGACCGGCATGACGACGCAGATGACCTTGTCAACGAGCGTACGAGCGCTAAAGCTCATCCAAACGGCAAGACAGACGAGCGTGTTGCACAGAATTCCCTTTACAAACAGCGTCAACGCGTCGGGAGTCACCTTGCCAACCGCGGTGGCGACCATCGCGCTACCGACGGCGCCACCGTTCATGCTCGCCATGTTGGAGAGGTAGATAAGCAAGACGATGATCAGGCTACCAACGAGATTGCCAAGATAGACGATCACCCAGTTGCGAATAAGTCCCTTGAAGTCGATCTTGCCGCTGTTCATGCCACACACCATGAGGCAATTGCCCGTGAAGAGCTCGGCGCCGCAAGACACAACCATGATGAGTCCCAAGGAGAAGCACGCGCCGCCCAAAATGCGCTTAAACGCGAATCCCATCTCGGCATCTCCCTGGACCAAGGTAAACAGGGTAGCACCCAACGCGATGAACATACCCGCCATGATGGCGAGGACAAACAACTTGCCCGCACCCATCGTCGCCTTGCCGATCGCGATCGTCTCGGCCTTTGCCTCAATCTCCGCGGGAGCAAGTGCATCAGGACGCAGTGCTTTCATCTCAGAGTCAGTCAGAGCCATGTTCCCTCCTAAATAAACAGGCTGCGCGCGCGGCGCAGTCACAATTTCTCTCGATGTGTATTGTCGACATCTGCATTATCGACATCTGCATTATCGACGCCTAAGACATATGCGGCAATCATCACGATTCCAAACGGCGCAAATGAGATGAAAGGCGGGGGAAACTGTTTCAAAACGCGCCGTTCACCGCCCAAATGTCCACGTTTTCACCAAGTCAAACTTTGGGAGGAAATCAAGATACCCAACAAGAAGAAAAGGCACAAGACCTGACGGCCGTGGAGTCCCGCAGATTCCACGGCCGTCAAGGAGAACGTCCCAGGACAAAGATCGTCCCAGTTTCCGTCGGTGAAATAAGGGAACTAAAGTTAGAGGAGGTATCACCGACTCATGACATTATTAGATTATGTCTAATACGAGCGTTTGTCAATGATTATTACATAAGAATTATATGGAGTCTTGTGCACCCTCCACCATCCCCAACCCTCACGAGCGATTGGGAAGATCGATGCGACGATTCGTCACGAAAAGGTAATTTCGTCAGACAAATACGTTGTGCGTCGGGCTTCGTTTGCGCACAAGCCTGCGACTGTCAAAAGGCAATTTTGTCAGATGACTATTTCATCAGACAAATTTGCTGGTATCCGCAGCAACAAGGTGACCTTCCCGATCCTGATAGAGGCACAACCTACCATCTTTGCTCTCATAGATGAGGGTGTAACCCATGGGCATCCCGTTCACAAGCTCCGCGCGACGCTCCTCGATCTCCGCCTCAACGGAGGAACCACGACGCCAATCCTTCGCTAAGGCTTGTCGCACCTTGTTGAGAACCGCTTTTGGAAGCGCTCCGAACAACGTCACAAGGTTGCCCGCTGTGACGCGAATGAATTGCCAACCCGCAGTGTCAAAACCCATCAATACCTCACCTCCCAAAACGTCAAGCCACATGCCGGGGCGTTCTCTCCCGCTGCGCTGCGATCGCGCGCCGCAAGGACGTCTGCGACCCACTCCGGTTCGCGTTGACCTCGACCAACCGCCACAAGCGTGCCCACAATCGTCCTCACCATGGAATGGAGAAAGGCGTTGCCCACGACCTTGATGACAAGCAGCTCCTCCCCCATGACCACCTCGCGAGAAAAGGATATCTCACTCACATTGCGACAGGTCGGCTTTCCGAAAGCACTTGCTGCAAGACAAAAGCTCTTGAAGTCGTGCTCTCCTATCAAATAGGCTGCTCCCGCACGCATCGCCTCGACGTCAAGCGGCTTAGCTATGTGCCAAGAGAAGTCGCGCATAAACAAAGGCGGGGTCGGAGACGTCGAGATCATATAGTGGTACTCTCGCTCCTTTGCGTCAAAACGAGCGCTGAACCCAAACGTCTCTTCTCGCACCTCCCTCACGGTAATCAACTCATGGGTCAAGGCGTTCAGGGATCGGCAAAGAGAGGAATAGCTCCTGTCACGAAGCTCCTCGCCGGCGATGTCAAAACTCACTACCTGTCCGCTCGCATGGACACCCGCGTCGGTTCGCCCAGCACAGGTCGTATCCACGGGACGTCTGAACAAAAGCTCAAGTGCATGTTCAAGCTCGCCTTGGACCGTCAATTGGCCGGGTTGGCGCGCAAAGCCACAAAACGGCTCGCCATGATAGGCGACGCGCATCGCGATTGTCATATCGAGGTTCTCCATGGTTTACGCCGAGAACACCTCGCGCCCGAAGATATCGACCAACTCCGACTTCAAAACGCTGCTCGTCGCGTCGACTGTGACAGGAAGCACCGCTCGGTATTGGGCACCATCGGATTGGCGCACCACGACAACAACCCGGTCGCGGCCCGGATAGGAACGGCACACGCGATTGAGACGTTGTGTATGCGCAACATCGAGGGCGGCCGCAGAGACGCGAATGTTGAGATCGATTGGTTGGAGATCGGCCTCGTTCAACTCGATGGCCTCTATCTCGAAGCACATGATCTGGTTGCCGCGGTCGCTGTGCTCAAACTTGCCCTTGATCTTGACAATTGCGTCTTCTTGGATGCAATCGGCGAAATCGTCATACTTGAACGTGATGGCCTCGATGCTGCCCGTCTGGTCCTCAAGCATGAAGGTCGCCATCTTCGTCCCACGCTTCGTCAAACGAACGTTGACGCCTGAGATCATGCCGACAAATGTCGCGGATTTGATCTCGGTGGTTCGCTCCGACAATTGGGCCATGGAGTACTTCGACATGCGCTTCACGAGCTCTTGGTATGGCGCCATAGGATGCTCGGAGACGTAGATCTTCATGATCTCCTTCTCATAGGCAAGCTTGGTACGCTTGTCCCATTCAATCCCGTCGGGTTCCGGAATGTCTTCCTTGTAGGAGACGTCCGCATCGGAAAAGAGCGCAAACATGTCCATCTGACCTGCAGCACGATCCCTTTGGCGCTTTGCCGCACCATCGAGCAGGGGTGTCTCGTCGACGAAGTACATGAGTTGCTTTCGGGTATAGCCCGTGCTATCGAAGGCACCGCCCTTGATAAGGGCTTCGAGCGTCTTGCGGTTGAAACATTTCGCGTCAAGACGGTTCACGAAGTCATGAAGGCTCGTATAGGGACCGTTCGCCTCACGCTCCGCGATGATGGCATCGGCAACATTGCGGCCGACGCCACGCACGCCCACGAGACCGAAGCGAATGCCATTCTCAACAGGGGTGAACTCCGCATTGGATTGGTTGATATCCGGTGGCAAGACGGGCGTGCCGTGTTGGTTCGCGCTTGCGATATAGCGGATCAGGCGATCGGTGTTGCCCATATAGCTGGACAGGACCGCCGCCATGAACTCGTTGGGGTAGTGGGCCTTCAGATACGCCGTGCGCATAACGAGCAGCGCATACGCCGCCGAGTGTGACTTGTTGAACGCGTACTTTGCGAACTTCTCCGCATCGTCCCAAATCTGCTCGGCAATCTTGATGTCGTAGCCATTGGCGACCGCACCCTCGTTCCAATCGCCCTGGAGTTGGCGCATGATATCGAGTTTCTTTTTGCCCATCGCCTTGCGCAACTTGTCCGCCTTGCCGGCAGAGAAGCCGCACATGACCATGGACACCTGCATAATCTGCTCCTGGTAGACCATGGTGCCGTACGTCTCCTCCAACACGGGGCGGAGACGCTCGTCGTAAAAGCTCATCGGGGTCTTGCCGCGAACGACGTCAACATAGTCGTCGACCATGCCAGCCTCGAGGGGGCCCGGACGGTTGAGCGCAATCGACGCGACGATGTCGCTGAAGTTTCGAGGCGGAATGCGGTTGAACAGGCTGACATACAGCGCGCTTTCGACCTGGAAGAGACCGTCGGTGTTGCCGCTGCAAATCAGGTCGAACGCCTTCTCGTCCTCGATGGGGATCTCCTCGGGCTTCAAGTCGATACCGCGCGTCATCTTGACGTTGCGACATGCCATGGACAACACGTCAAGCGTGCGCAAGCCAAGGAAGTCCATCTTGAGCAATCCCAGGTCAGGCGTATAGTGACCGTCATATTGGGTGATGATGCCACCGCCCTTGGTGTCACGCTTCATGGGGACGTGGTCGCTCATGGGGTCGCGGCAGATGATTGTCGCGCACGCATGGACGCCCTCACCGCGCACATGACCCTCGATGCTTCTCGCAGCGTCCACGATGCGGTGGACGTCCTCCTCTTCCTTGTAGGCCTTCGCAAGATCGGGGTTGGTTTCAAGCGCCTTTGCAATCGTGATGCCGAGCTCGTCGCCGATCATCTTGCAGATGCGATCCCCTACGGCATAAGGGTAGTCGAGCACGCGCGCGGAGTCACGCACGGCGTTTTTCGCCTGGAGCGTACCAAACGTGATGACCTGGCTGACGTGGTCCTCGCCGTAGACGTCCTTGATGTGGTTGATGACTTCTTCGCGACGACCCTGCTCGAAGTCAACATCGATATCGGGCATCTCCACACGTTCCGGATTGAGGAACCTCTCGAACATCAAGCCGTTCGACAAGGGCTCGATATCGGTGATACCCATCGCGTATGCGACGATGGAGCCTGCGGCGGAACCACGACCAGGGCCGACACCGATACCTTGGCTGCGCGCCCACTCGATGTACTCTTGCACGATGAGGAAGTACGCAGGAAAGCCTTGCTGGATGATGATCTCGGCCTCGTATTCGTATTGCTTCCACTCGCGCTCGGGGCAAGGGTCACCATAGCGGCGCTTCATGCCCTTCTCGCACACTTTCCTAAACCAGCTTTCCTCCGTCTCGCCTTCGGGCAAAGGGAAGCGCGGCAAAATCGAGTCGCGCTCAAGGACGACGTTGCATTTCTCGGCAATCTCGACCGTGTTGTCGCACGCATCTTGGAACTCGCCCATCGCCTCGCGCATCTCTTCTTCAGTCTTCATGTAGAACTGGTCGTTTGCAAAGCGCATGCGGTTCGGGTCGCTCACGGTGGCGTTCATGCCTATGCACAGGATGAGGTCTTGAGCTGCGGCATCCTCCCTCAGCAGGTAGTGGAAATCGTTTGTCGCCACCGTCTTGACCCCTACCGCTTGGGCAACGCGGTTGAGCTGGTGGTTCAACTCGGTTTGCGTCATACCCCCATCGGTCACGAGTCCTTGGTTTTGAAGCTCGATGTAGAAGTCGCCCTCGTCAAAGCAGGTCTTGAACTTCTCCGCCCACTCCACGGCCTCATCAAATTGGCGCGCATCGAGCAACTTCGGGATGATACCGGCAAGACACGCACTACACCCGATAATGCCATGACCGTACTTTTGCAGCATGCTGAGCGTGGTACGCGGCTTGTAGTAGTAATTGTCCGTGTGACTTTCGCTCACCAGTTTAATCAGGTTGTGATATCCCTCGTTTGTCTTGGCAAGCAAGAGGAAGTGGTAGAGGCGCGGTTTGATGTCGCGGCGCAACGACTCGTCGGTCGTGAAGTACACCTCACAACCGAATATCGGCTTGACCTTGTTACCGTCAGGACCCGTCACGCTCGAGCATGCCGCATCAAGTTCCGGAACGCCGCTCATGACGCCATGGTCGGTGATTGCCACCGCTGGCATACCGAGATCGGCTGCGCGCTGGACCATCTCCTTGATGTGCGTCAAGCCGTCAAGCAGGGAATATTCAGTGTGATTGTGCAGATGTACGAATGCCATAGTCGCCTTGTCTCTTATGCTCTTGAGTCTGATTCGCTTTGCTTAACTTTGGCGCAGGCTGGTTTTGTGGTGTGATTGCGCGATGGTTGTTTTCGCTGTAATGATACCAGCCTTCGCCCCTGGGGTCATTCGAACAGATTGTGGTTTTCTGGGAAACCGCGATCGATGCCACTTGTCCCGGCACCACTTGCCTCGATGCCACTTGTCCCGAGTAAGATTGCCCTTCACACACCAAAACGTGTTAAGGCCCCCGGTATTCGCCGGGGGCCTCAAAGGGACTCAAATCTCAGTTCAAAAGATAAACCGTGAGCTCAGTCCGCAAGCTCTATGTAGGAGCCTACAGACAAGCTCCTTGATTTTGTTAATGCGTTACCTCTACTGTGCGCTACCTGTTAGCAACAGCAGCAAGCTGAGTTTCGCACCACTGCAGCTCGTCTTTAATCGTGCCACGATGGATACGGGCCGCGCGCTCGTTTTGGGTCGAAAGGTCACCCTCGGAAAGAGCATCCATCTTCGCCTTCAACTCATCACGCTTGGCGGTCACCTCGGCAACTTTGATGTCCTCGAGGAGAATGCCTTCACGAGCAAGAACGATAACCCTGTCGGCGCTCACCTCAGTGAAACCCATATAGGTCACGAACTCAATCTTCGTGCTGCGAGTTTCGTCGGTATACACGGTCACGACGCCATTTTTCATACGGCAAGCAAACATCTCATGACCTGGCAGGATACCCATGCTACCACCACTGCTGGGGACGATGACCTCAGAAGCAGCACCAGCGAAGATCTGCTTAGTAGGTGTAACGACTTCGCACGCAAGCATAGCCATTGTTTACTCTTCCTTCATCTTTGCGTAAGCGGCATAGACATCCTCGATAGCGCCCTTGTTCTGGAAGCACTGCTCAGGAATGTCGTCGCACTTGCCGTCGAGAATCTCAGCGAAGGAGCGAACAGTGTCCTCAAGCTTGACGTACACGCCAGGCGTACCGGTGAAGACCTCAGCGACGTGGAACGGCTGGCCCAAGAACTTCTGGACCTTACGAGCACGGTTGACGACCATCTTCTGGTCCTCAGAAAGCTCGTCCATACCCAAAATCGCGATGATGTCCTGCAAGTCGCGGTAGTTCTGGAGAATCTCCTGAACACCGACTGCTACGCGGTAGTGCTCCTCGCCGACGATCTCGGGGTCGAGAGCGCGGGAAGAGGAATCCAGCGGGTCAACTGCGGGGTAGATGCCCTGCTCAGCGATGGAACGAGACAAAACCGTCTTTGCATCCAAGTGGGTAAACGTGGTTGCAGGTGCCGGGTCGGTCAGGTCGTCAGCAGGAACATAGACTGCCTGAACGGACGTAATGGAGCCCGTAGCGGTAGACGTGATGCGCTCCTGCAGGTCGCCCATCTCGGTAGCCAACGTCGGCTGATAGCCTACAGCGGAAGGCATACGGCCGAGAAGTGCGGATACCTCAGAACCAGCCTGGGTGAAACGGAAAATGTTGTCAATGAACAACAAAACGTCCTGGCCCTGGTCACGGAAGTACTCAGCCTCGGTCAGACCGGCAAGGCCGACGCGAAGACGTGCTCCGGGGGGCTCATTCATCTGACCGTAGACCAAGCAGGTCTTCTTGATAACGCCAGACTCGGACATCTCCAAGAACAGGTCCGTACCCTCACGAGTACGCTCGCCTACGCCCGTAAATACTGACGTGCCGCCATGCTCCTGGGCGAGGTTGTTGATAAGCTCCTGAATGGTAACCGTCTTACCAACGCCTGCACCGCCGAACAGACCAGTCTTGCCACCCTTGACGTAAGGCTCGATCAGATCGACAACCTTAATGCCCGTCTCAAAGATCTCTGCCGTGGTGGACAGGGTCTCGTAAGCCGGAGCCGGGTGGTGAATCGGCATGTACATGTCGATTTCCGGCATCGGCTTGCCATCAACGGGCTCGCCGATAACATTCCAGATACGGCCCAAGGTGTTGGGGCCAACGGGCATCATGATCGGATTGCCCGTGTCGACGGCCTCCATGCCGCGAACCATACCGTCAGTGGACGACATGGCGACAGCACGAACGAGGTCGCCCGGAAGGTGCGTCTGCACCTCAAGCACGAGGTCCACTTCACCAAGCGGAGTCGTGCCCTTAACAGTTAGTGCGTTGTAGATCGCCGGCATCTGGTCTGCCGGGAACTCAACGTCGACAACAGCACCGACGACGCGGACGACGCGCCCAGTCGCTCCTGTTGTTTTCGTAATCTCAGCCATTTACTCCTCCAAAGCTGCGGCGCCACCGACGATCTCGGTAATCTCGGTCGTAATGGCACCCTGACGTACGCGGTTATAGTAAGTCGTAAGCGTTGCAACCATTTCGGTAGCATTGTCGGTAGCTGCCTTCATGGCAGAACGACGTGCACCCTGCTCGGCAGCAGCCGAGTCGATAAGTGCAAAGAAGTACATGTTGCGCAAGTAAGCGATCATCATGTGATGCATAACCTCTCGAGCGGTGGGCTCGAAATCGATATCCATCTTCTCGACGGGGAACTTATCGGGCTTCTCGCGAAAGTCTTTAAAGACGTCCTCTTCCTTAGGCCCTCGACCGATGAGCTCCTTGAAGTTCACAAAGTCGATGGGAAGGACCTTCTGCTCGATAACAACCTGCTCGCCAGCGTTCTTCGCATGGTTGTAGATGAGGAAAACCTCGTCCAGATCACCATAGTTGTACGCATCGCCAGAGTAGCCGGAAATCTCAGATGCCTGATCATAATCAGGGTCAGCAGAGGTACCAGCAAACTCAATCACAGGCGTAATCCCACGATACTTGAAGTATCCGCATGCCTTCTTACCACAAGCAATAATTTCGACCTCAGCACCCTCAGCTTGCTTTTGCGCCATGATGCGCTCAGCAGCCTTAAGGACGTTGCTCGAAAAACCGCCAGCCAAACCTCTATCGGAGGTAACAACCACGATGAGCACTCGCTTGATCTCGGTAGGAACGCGCAGCAGCGGCTCGGAATAGAGCGGAGCATGCTTTGCAACGTCGATCAAGGCGTTGGAGACGTTGATGGTCCAAGGCGTAGCATCCATGACGCGCTCGGTGGCACGACGAATCTTTGCCGCAGAAACCATCTCCATGGTACGAGTGATCTGCTTCGTGGATTGTACGGAGTTAATGCGCCTCTCAATGTCGTGAAGGTTAGGCATGGTCTACCGTCCTTTACTCCGACTTAGAAAACTGAGCGGAGAAGCTCTCAAGAGCAGCATCGAGGTCTGCCTTGATAGCGTCGGTCAGCTTACCTTCGGAAACGATAGCCTCCAAAACCTCCGGCTTGGATGCACGCATGTAGTCGCACAGCTCGGTGCGGAAGCGCAGAACATCGCTGATTGCGAGGTCGTCCAAGAAGCCAGCATTGCCGGCGTAGATGGCGGTGACCTGCTCAGCAACCGGCATCGGCACATAACGACCCTGCTTCAAAAGCTCGGTCATATGTGCACCACGGTTCAGCTGATCCTGCGTAGCCTTATCCAGGTCGGAACCGAACTGGGTAAATGCCTGGAGCTCGCGATATGCAGCAAGGTCAAGACGAAGAGAACCAGCAACCTGCTTCATTGCCTTGATCTGTGCGGAGCCACCGACGCGGGAAACGGAGATGCCTACGTCAACTGCGGGGCGCTGGCCCTGGAAGAACAGGTCGGTCTGCAGGTAAATCTGGCCGTCAGTAATGGAGATGACGTTGGTCGGAATGTACGCAGAAACGTCGCCTGCCTGGGTCTCGATAATCGGCAGAGCCGTCATGGAACCAGCACCGTTTTCGTCGTTCATCTTGACTGCGCGCTCGAGCAAACGAGAATGCAGGTAGAAAACGTCGCCAGGATAAGCCTCGCGTCCCGGCGGGCGGCGCAGGGTCAGCGACATCTGACGATATGCGACAGCCTGCTTGGATAGGTCGTCGTAGACGGCCAGGACATGACGTCCGGGGTTGTTGGCGTTGGCGGGCTTGCCGTCCTCGCCGTTATACAGGAAGAACTCGCCCATTGCGGCGCCGGCCATAGGAGCCAAGTACTGCAAAGGTGCGGAGTCAGAAGCGGTTGCGGCGACAACGATGGTGTATTCCATGGCGCCGTGACGCTCCAAGGTCTCGACAATCTGTGCAACCGTGGAGGCCTTCTGGCCGATTGCCACGTAGATGCAGATCATGTTCTGACCCTTTTGGTTGATGATTGCGTCGATTGCGACTGCAGTCTTACCGGTTTGGCGGTCGCCAATGATCAACTCACGTTGGCCACGGCCAATGGGGATCATGGAGTCGATTGCCAGGATGCCGGTCTGAACCGGCTCATGAACAGGCTTACGAGCGATAACGCCAGGAGCCTTGAACTCCACGGGGCGTACACCCTCGGCCTGGATGGGGCCCTTGCCGTCGATAGGCTGGCCCAGAGGATTAACGACACGACCGAGGAAGGCCTTGCCGGAAGGAACCTCTACGATACGACCGGTGGTCTTCACCTTGTCGTTTTCACGGATTGCCGTGACGTCACCCAAAAGTACGGCACCGACCTCTTCCTCTTCGAGGTTTTGAGCCATGCCGTATACAGTCTTACCGGAAGCGCTCTCGAACTCGAGAAGTTCGCCCATCATGGCACCCTTAAGGCCATCGATACGAGCGATACCGTCGCCAACCTGGATGACGGTGCCAACCTCGCGAGACTCGACACTGGTGTTCAGGTTGTCCAACTGTTGACGCAGCAAAGCGTCAATGGACTGTGCGGTGATTTCAGCCACTAGCATTCACCTCCTACTTAGTTTTTCAGAACGACGCGGGCGTTCTCAAGCTGCCAGCGAACACTGGCGTTGAGACGGGACCCGCCTGCGCTCAACAGTACGCCACCGAGGATCGACTTGTCGATGTGCTCACGGAGAACAACATCGGTGCCAAAGTCCTTGGAGGCTTTGTTGGTAATTACCTCACGCAGATGATCATCGAGTTCAACGACGGTCGTCACGTCGACGATAGTGATGTTGAACTTCTCGCTCACCAGCGCTTCATAGGCTGTTGCAACACGTGCAAACAGCTTGATGTCGCCACGTTCCGCCATGATGGCGAGAACATCGACCAGAATGCCATCGGCGTCAACAAAGACGTTCTTGGCGATCTGGGCGCGTTGATCAGGGGCCAGCATGGAGTCGTTAAGCGTTTCAACCAATTCGGCGTTGCCACGGATAATCGTGCTAAGAGACTCAACCTCATCACGAATCTGTATGGCAAACTCACGACCACCCTTGCTGGATGCCGCCTCGAACAACGCGTTCGCATAGACGGCGACCTTTTCCTTTTCAACAAGACGATTAGTTGGCATTTAAACTGCCCGCCTCGTTGACATAGCGCTCGATGATCTTACGATGCTCATCGTCGCTCAGGTTCTCACCGATGAGGCGCTCTGCTACAGACACGGAGATGTCTGCGATGGAGTTTTGAAGGTCTGCAACGGCAGCCTTCTTCTCGGCCTCGATGGTGACCTTAGCTTTTTCAATCATTGCAGCAGATTCTGCTTGAGCCTGGGCCTGGATATCAGCCTTGACAGCCTCACCGGTCTTCTTAGCCTCAGCGACAATCTGGGCAGCCTCAGCCTTAGCATCGGCCAGCTCCTGTTTGTACTGGGCCAAAGTACGCTCTGCCTCTTCCTGGGCCTCCTCAGACCTCTTCAAAGCCTCACGGATCGTATCGGTACGCTTGGTGATGATGTTGTCCACAATGGGCCAACCAAGCTTGCCGAGCACGATAAGAAGAATGATAAAGACCACAAGCATCGGGATGAACTCATTCAGGTCAGGAATGAGAAAAGCGATGCCCTCTTTTTCCTCAGCCAACGCAATGGTGGGGAAAGCACTGACGAGACTTGCTGCGGTAGCCGAAGCAAGACCAGCAAAGCCCAGCTTCTTATTCAGTTTCGCCTTCACTCTCCACCTTCTTTCTTGGAATCAGTTTTCTTTGTTTGCACTCAGAATGATTAGAAGATGAAGGTGCAGACGAAGCCGATCAGAGCAAGTGCCTCTGCCAAAGCGCCGAAGATCAAGGCGTTGGTGAAGAGCTTGCCAGCCAGCTCAGGCTGACGCGCAGAACCGACGCACAGGCCATAGCCGCAAAGACCAAGACCGATGCCAGGGCCGATGGTGCCGAGGCCGTAGCCGACAACCTTAAGGGCTGCGATAACCAACGTAGTTTCCACAATTTCCTCCTTTTGAACGGATCCGGGTCCCTTACCCGTTTCCAAACTTATATTTCTTAACTCCTCAGGTGACCCCTTGGAGCTAAGCACCAATGATCAGGACCGTCTTTTGTAGGGGCAGCAGTCACTCCCCGTTTGCGCTTACAACGCGAAGCTCCTAGTGCTCGCCCTCAGCAAGGCCGATGTACACAGCGGAAAGGATGGTGAACACGTATGCCTGAAGGAATGCGACCAAGCACTCGAGGAGATACATGACAGCCAGGAACAAGAACCATGCGATGGCCGGCAAGGCGACGACCGCATTGGCGTACGCGATTGCGTCCAGGATGAAGAACTGGGTCATGATGGCGAAGATGCCGAGGATCATGTGTCCTGCGAACATGTTGCCGTAGAGTCGGACGGCCAAGGTCAACCAACGAATGACCAGGGAGAAGAACTCGAAGAACCAGATGATGGGAACCATCGGGCCGGGAAGGCCGCTTGGAGCGATGGACTTCAGATAACCCAGACCGCCCTTGGCCTTGATGCCCTGCCAGTTGAAGTAGAAGAACGAAAGCGTAGCCAATGCCCAGGTGACGCTCAGACAACCCGTGGGGGTCTTGGTGCCAGGGATCAAACCGATGACGTTGGCAATAAGGATGAAGAAGAACATGGTGGCCAAGAAGGGGATATGCCTCTTGTAGCCGTGGCCGATAGCGCCCTCGCCCATGTTGCGGCAAACAGCGTCATAGCCCCAATCCATAAGACCGGCGATCTTGCCTTCCGGAACGGTCTTAACCTTACGCACCGCAAGCAGGATTGCCACCAGCACCACGATGGCGATGACGATCATCCACACCACGTACTGGCTGACGTAGACACCCGGCGCGATATCAATGACATGAGCAGAATTGAATCCCTCGCTCAACTCCTTGATAGGGGCCGCAATATCTGCCAACGGATCTCCCGTCAGTTCAAAGCCCAAAAACTCCATGCTTTCTCCTTTATCCGTTCTCTATCGACGCTTCGACACCTTTATGCCGAAGACAATCACCCCTATGACAAACGTTGCGAATTCGGCCACAACGCAGGCCACGACGTAATCAGGTGCAATCATCTTGCAGCCCACCAAGCCCAGGACGAGTATGACAAACGACACTGCCAACGTGAGCAAAAGCGGCGCAAGCAAGGTGAGTGAGCCACCGGATGGATCGATCTTTCGCGCATTCTTCGCGGCGAAGCAGAACGGGATCAGACTGATCAGTCCTACCACGACGCCAACGACTGCTGCAATAACCATTTCTTCTTCTCCATTGGTCGGTGCACCACGCACCTCACCTCAAAACATCGCAATAATAGCAATACTTACTTGCAGATTAATTTTTTTTGTAAAAATTTTGGGCAGACGGAAAACATTGCGGAGGAGCGGCAAACAAGGCCGCACAAATATGAGCGCCTTCGCCAAGACGCACGAAAGTTCCCCGACCCGTCCCAAAGATATTGAGAGAACGCTATCCCTCGTAGACTATCCCTCGTAGACGCGAAGCTTGATTCCCGATTCCCCCAGCATGCTCATGGAAAGCTCGTCAGGATAGGGATTCTTGTACACAATCTCGGTGATACCTGCGTTGATAAGCATCTTTGCGCACACCACGCAAGGTTGGGTGGTGACATAGATTGTCGCCCCATCAATATTCACGCCGTAGCGGGCAGCGGTGATGATGGCGTTTTGCTCCGCATGGAGCGCGCGGCAAAGCTCATGGCGTTGGCCGCTCGGCACATTGAGTTGTTGGCGAAGACACCCGAGCTCCTCGCAATGGGTCAACCCCTGGGGAGCGCCGTTGTAGCCCGTGGCCAACACGCGGCGATCCTTCACGATGACGGCACCGACCGAGCGGCGAAGACACGTCGTACGCGTCGCGGCAAACTCGGCCATCTGCATGAAATATTGGTCCCAATCAGGACGATCAAGGTGCTCCATACCAACCACTCCTCGATAGGTCTCACGTGCACACACTTATTATACATACCGAACACACATACCGAACAAAGGGCGCCCCCGCGGGCGCCCTCCTTTTATGATTTAGAGTTCCTGGGCTGCGATTCCGAAACGTGACCTCTCCATCGCGCCACCTCGCAGCACCACCTTGCAAAAACCTACAACTCCGGATAGAGCGGATGGGCATCGATAATCTTTTGAACCTCGGCGCGGATCTCAGCAAGCTTGGCCTCGTCGCCACCGGCAAACACGGTCGCAGCGATACACTTGCCAACCGTGTAGAACTCGTCCTCGGTAAGACCGCGGGTCGTACCGGCAGCGGAACCTACGCGGATACCGCTGGCGACAAACGGGCTTCGGGGCTCGTTGGGGATGGTATTCTTGTTGACGGTCAGGCCGACAGACTCAAGCAGCTTCTCGGCATCCTTGCCCGTGACGTCGGCAGGCGTCAAATCGACAAGGCACAGATGGTTGTCCGTACCGCCGGAAACGAGACGCAGGCCGCCCTCGATCATGCCGCGTCCCATAGCGGCGCAGTTCGTGATGATGTTTTGAGCGTACTCCTTGAACTCAGGCTTGAGCGCCTCGCCGAAGGCAACGGCCTTGCCGGCGATGACGTGCATGAGCGGACCGCCCTGGGAGCCGGGGAACACGGCGGAGTTGATCTTGCGAGCGATAACCTCGTTGTTGGTGAGGATGAGGCCACCGCGCGGACCGCGCAAGGTCTTGTGGGTCGTGGTGGTGACGACGTCGGCATACTTCACCGGGTTTTGGTGGAGACCAGCCGCTACAAGACCGGCGATGTGCGCCATGTCGACCATGAGATAGGCGCCATACCCGTGGGCGATCTCTGCCATGCGCTCGAAGTCGATAGCGCGGGGATAGGCACTCGCACCACCGATGACCATGCGGGGCTTATGGATGCGGCAAAGCTTCTCGAGTGCTTTGTAGTCGATGCGCTCATCCTCGCCAAGCCCATAACCGATGACGTTGTAGAGCTTGCCGCTGTAGTTCGCGGGGGAACCGTGGGTGAGGTGGCCGCCGTTGTCGAGGCTCATCCCGAGGACGGTGTCACCAGGTTGGCACAGCGCGAAATATACGGCAAGGTTCGCATTGGCGCCACAATGGGGTTGGACGTTGGCGAACCTTGCGTCGAACAGCTTGCAAGCACGCTCGATGGCGAGGTTCTCGACGATGTCGACCTTCTCGCATCCGCCGTAGTAACGCTTTCCAGGATATCCTTCGGCGTACTTGTTGGTCATGACGGAGCCCATGGCCTCCATGACGGCGGGGCTGACGATGTTCTCAGAAGCGATGAGCTCGATGCAATCTCGCTCGCGGGTGAGTTCTGCCTCAAGTGCTGCAGCGACCTCAGGGTCGGTAGCGGGTACGAATTGCATAGCCATTATGCTTGCTTCCTTTCCAGGTCCATAATCTTTTGAACGCGGCCAGCATGGCGACCGCCACCGAATTCGGTCGAGATGAAGGCATCCACGATGCGCTTGTTTTCCTCGAGGTCGACAAAGCGACCGGAGACCGAAACCATGTTTGCGTCGTTGTGCTCACGACAAAGAGCTGCGAATTGCGCACTCGTCACATTCGCGCAACGAATACCGTTGACCTTGTTGGCGGCAATTGACATGCCGATACCCGTGCCGCAAACCAGGACACCTCGCTGCGCGACACCCTCGGCGACGTCGCGGGCGACAAGCTCGGCAAAATCTGGGTAATCCACACGATTGTCGTTGTCCGGGCCGCGGTCGATGACCTCATGACCCAGCTCACGCAGATATGCGGCAAGTTGTTGCTTTTGCTCGAAACCGGCATGGTCGCTTGCGATGCTCAGGCGCATATCATCCTCCTTCGTCTCATAAAACACATGACGAAGAGTATAGCGCCACATGCATTTCCAAAAGTTGGGAACTCCCAACAAAACCACCAGTGACAAAGAGTGCGCCCGGCAACGGGCGAGCGCGATGAAGGACGGGGTCGACAAAGAGTGCGCCCGGCAAAGGGCGCGCCCGACGAAGAGCGGGCAAAGCCTATTGCGCACTACGGGCGCGACGAAACGAGGACCCCAGCCCCGAAAAGAGAAAGGACCCCGCAGGATCCTTTCCCCTTCGAATGTAAACGGACGCGCGCAGCCTATTACGCGAGCGGATGTTGGCGCGCGACCTATTGCGCGCTGCGGGCGCGAGAGACCGCCTCTTTCCATCCGGCCTTGAGCTTGGCAACGCGCTCGGCAGGAAGGGCCGGCTCGAAAATGTCATCGCGTGAGCGCAAGGCCTTGAGCTGGTCGAGGTTCTCCCAAAAACCAGTGGTAAGACCGGCAAGGAAGGCAGCTCCAAGCGCGGTGGTCTCGGTGTTTTGGGGACGGCGGATCCTCGTATTGATGATGTCGCTTTGGAATTGCATGAGGAAGTTGTTCGCACTCGCACCGCCATCGACGTTGAGCTCGGCCATGGGTGCTGCGGCATCGGCTTCCATGGCGTCGCACAGATCGGACATCTGGTATGCGAGGGCTTCCAAGGCGGCGCGGGCGATATGATTACGGTTCGTACCACGGGTCAGGCCACAGATAAGACCACGGGCCTCGCTGTCCCAATAGGGAGCTCCCAAGCCCGTGAACGCAGGGACGATGTAGACACCTGCGGTATCCTCGACGCTCTTGGCCATCTCCTCGGTCGCGGCGGCGGTCTCGATGATCCCCAACTCGTCGCGGAGCCATTGGATCAGGGCGCCCGCCACGAACACGCTGCCCTCGAGAGCATACTTCGTGGGCTCACCCGGCGCGCTGGCGGCGATGGTCGTCACCAGGTTGTTCTTGGACACCGGAGCCTCGGTGCCCGTGTTCATCAGGAAGAAGCAACCGGTTCCATAGGTGTTCTTCGCTTGGCCGGACTCAAAACAGCACTGGCCGAACAGCGCGGCTTGCTGGTCGCCCGCGACGCCGCAGATGGGAATACCCTGCGGCAGGTTCGGGTTGGCCGTTGCACCGAAGTTGCTGGCGGAGGGCTTGACCTCAGGCAACATGGACGCCGGGATGTCGAACAGGTCGAGCAGGTAGGGGTCCCACTCGCAGGTATGGATGTTGAAAAGCATCGTACGGCTGGCGTTGGTGGTGTCGGTAGCGTGGACACGGCCTGATGTGAGGTTCCATATGATCCAGGTATCGACGGTGCCGAAGCAAAGCTCGCCCGCACAGGCGCGCTCACGGGCACCAGGCGTGTTGTCGAGCAACCACTTTGCCTTGCTGGCGCTGAAATACGGATCGGGGCGCAAGCCGGTGCGTTTGATGATTTCATCGAACACCTGCTGGTCATCGCCGCAAATATCCTTGATGACGTCAGCGGTTCGACGGCATTGCCAAACGATGGCGTTGGCGATGGGTTCGCCCGTCTCGCGGTCCCAGATGATTGTCGTCTCGCGTTGGTTGGTGATACCGATGGAGTCGATGTCCTCAGGGTTGACATTGCACTTCGTCAACAGCTCGGTGAAGGTACCCAACTGCGTAGCGACGATGTCCTTGGGGTCGTGGTCAACCCAACCCGGGTGGGGGTAAATCTGAGGAAACTCGCTTTGGGCGACTCCGCACACGTTACCTTGCTTGTCGATAAGCATACTGCGGGAACTCGTGGTTCCCTGATCCAAAGCGACGATGTATTTTCCCATGTCAACTCCCTTTCGAAAAAACGGGCAAGGCAGAAATTGAGCTTCGTATAAATTACTAAGACATGGTCAGTATAAAGGCGAGTTGGTTAAATCAAGCCGAGCTTTGCTTCAATCCAATATAAGATGTCGTCATATATCGCCATATGGTTCGGCTCGCTAAGGATCTCGTGGCGCATGTCGGGATAAATTTTGACAAGTACGTCCTTGGCTCCCGCCGCCCGGACAATCTCGGCCGCCTCTTTGACTCCCTTGCCATTCTCCCCCACCGGGTCTCCTTCGCCCGCGATGTAGAGCAAGGGCAAACGATCCGGGATATTGGTCGCCTTGCGCGCGTCACCGGCCTCACCGGTCAGGCCCGTCAAAGCGGCATACCCTCCCGCAGTGAAAGGGAATCCGCAGGCAGGATCGGCAATGTAGGCGTCCACCTCGTCGTCGTCGGTATTGAGCCAGTCGAACTCCGTGCGAGGGTTCTTGATGGCTTTGGAATAGGCTCCGTCAGCCAAGCTGTGCAACAGCGAACTTATGTGGCGCTCACCGCGGACCCGCGCCGTCAAACGCGCCAAGGTGTTTCCCCCCTTGGACAAGGCAGCAGGCGTATTGCCCGTTCCGCAAATGACGGCGCCACTCAAGCCCTCGCCGCACCGAGCGATGACGCAACGGACGATAAAGCTGCCCATGGAGTGGCCAAACAGAAAATACGGAACGTCGGGATAGGCCTCCCTCATCATCTCCATCAACGAGATGACGTCCCTCACCAATACCTCGTGGCCAGCAGAAACGTCAATATGCCCCCACTCTGATGAGGAGGAGGGATTGGCAAAGGATGCCTTTTGGTCCGGCGTCGGCGTAAAATCGGCGACGCTGCGGCCATGGCCCACGTGGTCGTTTCCGCACACGATGAAGCCGTTACCTGCCAAGAAGAGAGCGAACTCGTCGTAGCGATCGATGTACTCGGACATGCCGTGCACCAACTGCACAATACCGCGAGGATGCTCCTCGTCTTCCGGATACCAGATGGTGGCACGTACGATGGTGCGGCCATCCGCCGAGGGATACTCGATAGGCTCCTTGGTTTTGGTACTCATAACGTCCTAACTCACGAGTGGGCTGCGATATCCGCCGCGCTGATTGCCCCACAGCGCAACATGAGCGGATGGTCGCCCGTGCAGTCCAAGACAGTTGAGGCGACTCCTGATTTTTCCTGGCCGTCATCAAGGACAACTCCGACAGCACGAACGAGGTCCTTATCGATGTCGTCAACGGTGCGAGGTGATGGGCGTCCTGTGATATTTGCCGAGGTCGTAGCCAAAGGGCACCCGATCTCCCGAATAAGTCCGAGAGCGGTCTTGTTGCCAGGCATGCGTAAACCGATCGTCCCCGCCTCGGATTGAAACGCCAAAGGGACCTCCTTGCTTGCCTTGACAACCAACGTCAAGGGACCCGGCCAAAACACACGGGCAAGATCCTTGGCAAGAGCGGGGACATCGGCACCGTATTTGTCGAGGTCCTCTGCGCCCCCCACCAACCATGCGATGGGTTTGGATCTCTCGCGATGTTTCAGAGTGAAGAGAATATCGGGGGTTGCGGCATGGCGTACCGAAACGCCGAGCCCGCACACCGTATCGGTAGGAAACAGGACGGGTCGACCAGCGCGCAACGCCTCAACCGCGTCGTCAAATGCACTATCAGATACGTCCATTTCTGCTCTTTCGTAGATTGCGCGGCGATTGCCGCATGGGCATTCATTTTATAGCTACCCTTTCGCCATTGTCAAAAAGAAGCGCGGGCCTTTCGCCTTGAACGGCGCGATCAGGACTTGGGATGGAGCGCGACCCGATGTTTGGGAAGGCGCGCCGCCCAACGGACGAGAGGGCGCAGTCAGGACTTGGGAGGGCGCGCTGCCCAACGGACGAGAGGACGCGGTCAGGTCCCGAGCTCGTACTTCGTCTTGATGCGTCCAAGCTTGACCCGCCAAGGC
>CAZOGL010000016.1:0-4019 GCA_964579575.1 uncultured Eggerthellaceae bacterium
TAGGGTTTAGCTCCCCAAGCCCCGCAAGCGGGTTGGAAGGTAGTCACGATTTGGGAGCATAACCTTACAAAATGGAAATTAACCGCACTTTTAATCTAAACGTCTGATAACATACTAGCGAACTGAGAATAATTCGAATCTGAACGGTGACTCATGCTTTACAACGTCGACTTTCTCATAGCGGGATGGGTGTTGACCACCATAACCGGTCTTCACGTCATTGTGAGTCGACACGGGTTTATGGGTCTGCTTCCCAAGCTGGGTTATGCTATGTTGATAGCGGTTTGGATCGACTGCAGCGCTGACATCGTCGCTTCGGTTCTTATTTCCGCTCCTGAAAAGTTCTCGCTTTTGAGCTTGTATGTATTTGACATCGTGCTCTACTTAGCGCAGTCAAGTCTTTCGACGTTTGTCTTCTTATATTCCTTCATGCTTTGCGGCAGTTTTGTCAAGGAGAATAGAGCCCGCCTGAAGCTCGGTATGATCCCTTTCGTATTCTTGGAGCTTCTCATTCTTTCAACTCCATTTACGGGTCTGGTGTTCTCTTTCGACCCAATCACGCATGCCTATTCGTACGGCCCGCTTATCGCGGTGGTATTCGTTGTTCCTGCGATATATGCGTTTGCCGTTGCGGTCGTTTTAGCGCGCAACTTCCGCTTCATTCGCAACGTTGATATGTGGGCAATCGGTTTTTATTTTGCCGCGACCATTGTAACGGTCATTTATCAGGCGTTTTACTCGCATACGCCCATTGCGGGATTGACGGCAAGCATCTGCCTTGTGCTGATGTATATGACGCTTTGCAACTCCAAGGGTATAGGCGACACGGGTACCGGGGTATTTTGCGCGGAGGAATTCCGCCGTCGCATTGCGCACCATGTTTACCGCGGGACCTTCTTCGACATCGTCTTCGTCGCGTTTACCAACCGCCGATATCTTACGGATGTCATGGGCATCGAGGCGGTAGATTCCCTTATTCGCGATCTTGCCAAAGCGCTTATGAGGGTCACACCGTCTCGCCAGGTCTACCGATTTCACGGAGCACGTTTCGCCGTCATCTCGTATGACCGAGAGGTTACGCAAAGTATCGTTTCGGCGATGAGCGAGTGGATGGCCAGTGAGCGTGTGGTCAACAATCACGCCGTTAAACTAAACGGGAAGATTTCATGGATGTATGACGCCGCAAGCGCAGGCAAGGGAATCGATCTGCAATCGTATGCTGACTATATCGCTGATTACAGCGATTCCTCCGTCTCTCAAGATAAGTTAGCTCAAGACGGTACGCCCCTCCTCGAGCGTTTTGTGCAATCCCAAAAATACACGCACGCAATCGAGAAAGCCCTTGCGGATAACTCCTTTGAGCTCGTGTTCCAACCGATCTATTCCACGCGCGAAGATGCCTTTGTTGAGCTTGAGGCACTATCGAGGTTGTCAGGCCCGGATGGTCCAATCCCGCCCCAGGCGTTTATCGAACTCGCCGAGGAGATAGGCGTGATGGTCGATATCTCAAGGCAACAGTTCAACCGCCTTTGTCGTATCGTCGCCAAATCGGGGGACGAGCTTTTGGGCCACGGAATCAGAAGGGTCAAATACAACGTGTCAGCTATAGAGTTGGCCTCTCCTGATTTGGGTAAATCGTTTCTCAACGTCATCAAGCGCAACAAACTCGATCCTTCCTTCTTCAGTTTTGAAATTACCGAGACAGCAGCGATTCAAAGCCGCGAGAACTTAGTAAAGGTCATCGGTGATTTGAAGGCCGCGGGGTGTGATGTGTGCCTCGATGATTTCGGGAGCGGATATGCCAACCTTTCCACGCTAATGGACTTACCGTTTGATGTCGTTAAGATTGACAAGTCCCTGCTCGACAGCGCTTTGGCTGATAGGTCACGTTGGCCGTTCTATTGCAAGCTGATCAACGTCGTCCATAGCCTCGACAAGGTCATTATTGCGGAAGGCGTCGAGACGCAGGATTGTGCGCAGGAGCTTATTGCGGAGGGCGTGGATATGATTCAAGGTTTCCTGTACGCGAGGCCGTATCCTATCAACGACCTCCTTGCTTTTCTCGATGCTCAAGAGGGTAAAAAACCTGGTTGCGCACCAGAAGGACAGAGCGAGTGAGCTTGTCTTACTTTCCTCGATGCTCAAGGGAGTCGAGGAACAGCTTAAGGTGCTCGCGCGCAATCTCGATCTCGTAGAAGTCTTGGCGTGAGAGAGCGCGGTCGAAATCCATCATGGCCTCGGCAATTGCCTCGCGATCTTGCCCTAACGACTCCTCGTATAGACGCTCTCCACGAAGGATCTGCAAGCGGTTTGGCTCGTCTTCCCGAGGGTTTTGCTTGAGATAGGCAAGGCGTTTGAAGCGATTCTCTGCCTCCTCGGCGGAGAGTTTCTTCTCGTCGTTTTGGACGATGATCTTCTTCATTTCTCCCGTGGATACGATGTGGACCTCAACTTCCAAAAGGGAGTTCACATCGTAGGTAAAGACAATCTCGATTGCCTCTTGTCCTTGGGGAGCGCAGGGAACATCGACCTCGATCTCGCCAAGAAGGAGGTTGTTTGCCGTCATGCGACTTTCCCCTTGGAAGATCTTCACAAGCACCTTCGTCTGGTTGTCGTGGGCGGTATAAACCCGTTGGCGGCGGCTTACGGGAATGACGGTGTTTCTCTCGATAATGGGCAGGTAGTGGCCGGTTTCCTCGAACAGACCATTGTCTGCCACCACCTCGGTGCCGAGGGTGAAGGGGCACACGTCGGTCAACACGACCTCGGAGATATCCGCATCACGCATCTTCATTCCGCATTGCAACGCGGCGCCCAAAGCTACCGCGGTGTCAGGATCGACCAGGGTTTGCACCGGACGCTTGAACACCTTCTCAACAAAGTTACGGACCACGGGCAAACGCGTCGCGCCACCGACAAGGATGATACGGTCGAGCTCGTCTAACTTCACTTCCGCGTCTCGCAAGCTGCGCTCTATGGGACGACGAATGCGCTCAAGCAAGGGAGCGCAGGCGGCCTCGTATTCCTTCAAGGAAAACGTCTCGGTATGGGCAACATCGTTGATCGTGCAGGTCATGGTGACGTTATTGCTCTTGGAAAAGTCGCATTTCGCGCGCTCGGCAACACGCATGACCTCGAAGGTCGATTGGGTGTCAAGCAAGTTGCGGGAATACCCGATGCGGGCTAAGAACAACTCAGCGAGCAATTCGGTAAAGTCCTCGCCTCCGATGAAGTTGTCGCCTGCGATGGCGTGTACCTCCATGATGCAGGCAAAGAACTCCAATATGGAGACGTCAAGAGTTCCGCCGCCTAGGTCAAACACCAGACAACGCTCATCGGGAAGGTCCACATCACCTGCGGTGGTCGTGACGATGGAGGTGGTCTTTTCGCTTACGATGTTGCACCCAACTCCGTGGGCAATCGCAGCCGCGGTCGGCTCGTTGATGATGCGGCTCACCGTAAGGCCGGCGGCCTCGCCTGCCTCCTTGGTGGCCTTGCGTTGCAAGTCGTTGAAATACGCCGGGACGCTGATGATAGCCTCGTCAACCTTCTCGCCGAGAAAGACCTCGGCGTCCTCTTTCAAGGAGCGAAGGACAAAACGCGAGAGCTCCTCCGCTCGAAACGTCATGCCGTTGAGCGTGAACTCACGATCGGTTCCCATAGCGCGCTTGAAGACGCTGGCTGCATGCGTTGGGTGGAGGGTGGCATATTCCTTGGCTACTTTACCGACCAATATCATGTCGTTCTCGTCGATCGCCACGACCGAGGGTGTTAGAAATTCACCCAAGCGGTTGGGTATCACTTCCGCCTTGCCGTCGCGAAAACATGCGACGAGGCTGTTCGTTGTTCCAAGATCAATACCTACGAGCATAGGGGCTAAACCTCTTTTAAACGTCAGTGTCAGTTTGTTCGGTCAATGTTTTTAAGCGTCAGGGCTAGCCGGTAGGTCCGGCTTGGCTTGGTTGGCCAGTGTCGGTCTGCCTGTCCGGTTTGGCCAGTCCGGCTTGCCTGTCCGGTTC
>CAZOGL010000016.1:4119-10442 GCA_964579575.1 uncultured Eggerthellaceae bacterium
TGCCTGTCCGGTTCGGTCGGTCCGGTTTGCTTGCCTGGTGCCTTGGAGAGCAGATATTGCTCAAAGCACCAAAAATCGCTCTCGTCAGGCCATTGTGTCATGCCTTTGCGGGTCAATTCAAGTGCGGTTTCGTAGTTGCCGCAGAAATCCTCAAGATATGCCTCGTAGAAATCAGCATCCTTGCAACAGCGGTAGGAGCATTGTTCGCAAAGCGGAAGGCTGCGTGCGGTTTCCAAGTCCCTGCGCGCACAATCCTCGCGGCCCAATATCGCGTACGCAATCGCGCGTTTGCAATAGAACAGGGGCTCGTAGGTGGTGAATTGGTTCAACACGTTATTACAGATAGCGAGAGCGATCTCAGCGGTATTTTTTGCCTTGTCGAACTCGCCCATGCGCCAATAGAAGGCCGCGAGAGGAGCCAATTTGTCGGCAATCTCACTATCTTCGCTCTCGGCGCGTATGACGACGTCTTTTTCCAAAATCTCCACGCAACCCTTGAAGTTACCGTTGAGGTAATTGACAAGCATCATGAATTCTTTCTTGTCGTTTTTCCTCAGGTAGGAGCGTCCTTTGGTGCCGTGGGCCTTTGCTGCCTCGGGACCATCCCTGAACAGCTTTATCAACAGGCGTGGGGCAACGATGCCGCTGCGATCGACGGGCTTGCCATCCTCGTCGCGCGCACGCGCCCACTCGTCAAGGAGCTTTTGCGCGTCATCGTAGCGACCGGCTTGGACATAGATTTCAAACAGGACGCGATAAAAGTTTCGGGTAGGGTAAATCTTTGCAGCCGTATAGACGTTGGCAATCGCCTCGTTCCAACGCTCGAGGCGGCGCAGCACGCGCGTCTTCAGGCGATAGAGGGCAAGAGGTGCGTCATTGTCGGTGCTTGCGATGGCGATGCACGCATTTATCTGCGCAAGGGCGTCCTCGTTGCGATTCATGGCGAGATAGACAAAGAAAAGAAGCCGATAGGGGTCTGTGCAGTCTGGCTCGAGCTCGCGCTCGTGAATCAACAACCTCTCAGCCTCGTCTAGCTCCCTGAGGCGCAAGGCACACAAAGCGTTGTAATAGAGGTAGAAGACGTTGTCCGGCGCGTTGGCGACAAGTTGGCGGTAGAGCGGCAAGGCCTTATCGGCATAGTGCTTGAGGTCCTTGCGATATATATCCGCCAACGCCTCTTCGGGGTCGGTCCCTGCATGTTCGCGTTCCACAAGCTTCTCGTAAATCCTGATAGCCTCGCCCTCCCGGTTCAAGCGCGCAAGCAACCATGCGCGATAGTCAAGGTAGTCGGCATTGTCCGGCTCGCTTTCAAGCGCCTTCTCAATCAGGTCGAGTTGGCGTTGGCGGATCTCTTCGGTTTGGACATCGTGCAACATACCTTCCATGACCGCTGCCCGGAAATAGATTGCCGACGCGAAGCCAAATTCCTCGCCTTCCTCGATGCGTTTGATGATTTCTCGATAGATAAGCTGTGCTTTGAGCAGGCATTTTGTGCGGCTTTGTCCAGGTCTTTCCGCATTGACCTCGCTCATCAGACCATCCATCCACATCACGCCAAGGTCGTCTTCGCAACCGATGGCGTGGAGGTAGTCCAAAATCTCCCTTGCTTCTTCGATTGCGCCATTGCGAATCAGGATGCGCAATTTGAGGATGTACACGCCAAGGTCGGACGTCTCGATTTCAAGGGCGCGGTTTATGGCGTAGAACGCGTCGCGGTCGTTCCGCTCATCGAAGTACATCTGGGCAAGCATGAAATAGGGGAAATAGAGCGTGGGCTTTACGTCGATCAGGCGTTCCACCATCTCCATGCCGCGTTTGCGTTCTCCTAATGCCACTAGTATTCGTGCGTATTCGTAAAGGGTGTCCTGGTCCTCGGGGGAGAGAGCAAGCGCCTCCTCGTATGTGGCGATGCACTCCTCTTTGCGCTTCAGGCAAAACATGCAATAGCCGCAACGTGCAATGACGCTTTGTAGACGCCCGATGCGCTTCTCAGTCTTGTCGGTTCCGTCGTGTTCCATCCCGGAGATGATGTCTGCGAGTTTACGCGAGTCGTCGTAGCTCGCTTGGAAATGACCTTCGGCAAGGTTGAGCTGGGACACGAAGTTGTAGTAGTCGTAGGGTTCAGTGTTATCAAGGTTGAGACGGTCGGCCAAGGCACGCGACTTGTCGAGTATGTCGTTTTGCAGATAGCACCACCCGAGGTCGAGCACGGTGTCCCACCTATCAGGCTCTTGCTCCAAAACCTCTTCGTATTGCTTGATAAGCGATACGTTCCACTCGGTGCGGACCTCATTGAGCGTGAACAGGTCATGCTGGTTTCCGCCTGAGGTGAGCATGAGTTCGTTGATACACTCGATAGCGTTCTTGTATTTGTCTTCAAAGGCGTAGGTGGATGCCAACAGCCATATACTATTGCGGTTTGTCTTGTCGATATCCCGCGCCGCGAGCGCTACGACTTCAGCCTCTTCGAAGCGCTCCTCGTTGATGAGTGCTTCTGCGTAGAGTTGGGCGATATACACCTCTCCTTGGTTGGCGCCCCATATCTCACGCAAGGTGGACAACGCTTCAAGGGATCCGCCCATTGCACGGACAAACGCGAGATAGGCATCTCCATAGGGGTGTCTCTCCGAGAAGGAAAGGAGCTCAAGAGCTGGTGATTCTGCCTGGTCAACAGGGGTGTTGATGGTTCGGATGAATTGGCGGACATACTCATCGCACACCTCGGAGTCCTTGCCGGGAGAAAACAACTTGTAGTCGATGAGGGGGTTGAACAAGATGCTTTCAACAACAACGTTGTCAATAAACCCCCGTGGGTAGCGCTCGTAGAGCTCAGTGCGCCGATCCAGCCACGAGAAACGCTCGTTGAAGATGCACCATACCTCCCTGTCGAGATACCGCTCTTCGGAGAGGAACTTGAACAGGGCCTCTTCGGCTTGGGAGCGGGTATCGAGAGCGATACATACGTCGTCAGAGAGCAAGCGCTTCCATTCGTCGGTATCGATTCTGCGTTGGAAGTCGTTATAGATTGCCTCTAGATCGGCTACCCACCGATCAAGGTGGGAGAGCGCCGCTTCGTCTAAAGGCGCCTCGCCCGAAAGCTGTCCCGCCGCTTGCTTGGCGAGGGAGAGCGCCTCTTCATAGGCCTCCCTTAACTTCATGAATTCCTCGGGCTTGTCTTCCGGGTTGGTGTGGGCAAGCGCGCTTCGATATGCGAGGGTTATCGCCTTCTTGTCGTTGGTGGGTTCAATGCCCAAGACGTTCCAGTCCATAAAGTCTCACTTGCCTGTTCTATATGCCGAAAAAACCATGATATACCAAGAGCAATATACCCATAGTGCTTTTGACTCCCTTGTATATGCCGCTCAGAGGCGACGATGACTCGTTCTTTTTTCGCCCTATGACTTTAAATGCCAATTTATCGCTCTTTCAAAGATTGAAACAGTTTTTACCGTATTCTGTAGCGAAATGTCGTTCCTGTAGCGAAAAGTTATGGGAAGTGAATTACTGGGTGTTCGTTACGCCGAGATGTACGCGGGAAGGAAGTTTGTCTTGTCTTTTGCCAAAAGGCTTCTGTGTGTCATCGCGTCGATCCTCGTGCTTTGTCTGCTCTTTGTGGTGGGATACGTCGCCTACCTCCAAATCACCTACTACCGTATTGAGGACAACCTCGTCCTCGAGGTCGAAAACAACCAAACGCAAACGGTCGCGACGGGAAATGAGTATTCCGTGGCGACATACAACGTTGGCTTTGGAGCTTATTCGCCGAACTTTTCGTTCTTCTGCGACGTTGGAAATCTCAATGGTAAAGCGACCACGGGCACGCATGGAACGGCCTTGAGCAAGGAGGACGTGGAAAACAACACCGAGGGCGCCCTTACCGTGCTCAAAGACCAGGATGCGGACTTCCTTCTTGTCCAAGAGGTCGATACCGGCTCGACGAGAAACTACGGCGTCGACCAACTCTCCTCGTTCAAGGAAGACTTCCAAGGATATTCATCGGTCTATGCGGTTAATTCCCACACAGCCTTTTTCATTTACCCCTTCACCGACATGTACGGAAGCGCCAACTCCGGACTTTTGACCTTGTCGCGTTTCCGGGCGGATGGCGCCTTGCGTCGCAGCTACCCGATCTCTTCGTCTTTCTTGCAGCAATTTGTCGACCTTGACCGTTGCTTTAGCGTGACGAGATATCCTGTTGAGGATGGCCATGAGCTTGTCATCGTGAATTCCCACATGTCGGCCTACGACGATGGCAACTCCAGCAAGACAAAGCAGATGGAGATGCTCAATGGGCTTTTGGAGGAAGAGGCAAAAGCGGGCAATTACGTCATTGTCGGAGGGGATTGGAACCAATCGTTTGTCTCCTATACGACCTACGAGACCCAAGAGACCTACGATGAGCAAATCTTGTTCGAGGACAGCTCGTTCGCGGAGGGCTACCACATCGTATACCCCGAGAATGTGGACGAGGTCGCAACCTGTCGCAACGCCGACATCCCCTATGAGTTGGGCGTCAGCCTGCGATTGTGCATCGACGGGTTCGTTGTGAGCGACAACATCGATGCCGAATCTGTCGCTATCGACACCGAGTTTAAGTACAGCGACCACAACCCGGTGAAGATGAACTTCGTCTTGCGTGCGCAATAAAGCGCCAAGTGCGGCTCGCTGTTTGTCGCGTTCTTTACAGGCGCCAACTGCAGCCCGCTTGAGGAGCCTACCTGAGAAGTCCGCTTAAGGAAGAAACCTACTTGAGGAAGAAGCGAATGAGGGCTTCCTTGTCCTTGTCGTAAGGCTGGTAGCGCAAAGACAGGTCGAGGCGATATTTCTTGAGGATGCTCTTCGTGTGGCTAAACGTCTCAAATCCCGTTTTGCCGTGGTAGCTGCCCATACCGGAATTGCCGACCCCGCCAAAGGGCATACGGCTCGTGGCGATGTGGACGATGGTGTCATTGATGCAACCTCCGCCGAACGCAACGGTGCGGACAAATCGGTCCTGGGTGGTCTTGTCCTCGGTGAACAGGTACAACGCCAAAGGTTTCTCGCGACTTTTGATGAAGTTGATAGCCTCGTCGATCGTGGCATAGGGGATGACTGGCAAGATAGGCCCAAAGATTTCCTCTTGCATGACGGGTTCGGTGCCGTCGCAGCGCATAACGGTGGGCTCGATCTGCAACGTTTCGTCATTGAAACGGCCCCCAAAGGATACCTTCTCGGGCTCGATTAAGCCCTTTACGCGCTCGTAGTGTTTTTGGTTGACAATGTGGCCATAGTTCTCGTTTGCAAAGGCGTCCGCTCCATACATGTCCGCCGCGGCCGCTTGGAGCAAGGTGATGAACTCATCGGCGACGTTTTCCTCAACAAGGACATAGTCGGGAGCTATGCAGGTCTGACCGACGTTAAGCCACTTACCGAATGCAAGACGTGTCGCTGCGAGGGGCAAATCGGTATCGGATGCCACGACGCAGGGGCTCTTGCCTCCAAGCTCCAAGCAGACCGGCGTTAGGTTCCGACTTGCCTTTTCCATGACGAGGTGTCCGACGGTGGGGCTGCCCGTAAAGAAAATGAAGTCGAAACGCTCATCGAGCAATTGGGCGTTCTCCTCTCGTCCCCCAAGCACTACGTCGACGTGTCCCGGTCTGAAGACGTCTTCCACAAGGCGGGCAACCGCTTCGCTTGTGTGGGGGGAGTATGCGCTCGGTTTCACCACACAGGTGTTACCAGCGGCGACGGCAGTGATAAGCGGCTCGATGGTGAGCATGAAGGGGTAGTTCCAAGGACTCATGACCAAGGTGACGCCATAGGGTTCTGCGACGGTATAGTAGCAGCTCGGGAAGTTTGCGAGATCGGGGACCTTATAGTGGGGCGCGGCAAACCTCTTGAGATGGTTGATCTGGTAGCGCAATTCCGAAAGCGTCATACCGATTTCGCACATATAGCTCTCAAAGGGGCTTTTGCCAAGGTCGGCTTTGATTGCTGCGGTGAGCTCTTCTTCGTGCGAGCGAATATATGCTTGAAGGCGGTTAAGCGCGGCAAGGCGATACTTGAGGTTGATGGTGACGCCGGTGTTGAAGAAGGTTCGTTGGCGTTGGACAATCTCGGAAATGGTCGTATCCATGAGGGCCTCGTTTCTCGTGCGAGCGACATTGTCACAGAAATGTCGAAGAAATTTGTTTTCTTGCTATCATAGCGGTAACACCTTCAATAGGCGCTTGGTTTTGTATGCGCCTGCACCAATCGGTGCGATATCTTGAGGCACCGAATGAGGGGTACTTGGCGAAATGAACGAGATGGGCGAGTTGGGCGAGTTGGGTGAAGTTGCCAAG
>CAZOGL010000016.1:10542-12326 GCA_964579575.1 uncultured Eggerthellaceae bacterium
GAAGTTGCCAAGATGGGTGAAGTTGCCAAGGCGGGCGAGATGAGCGAAATGAGTGATTGCGACAAACGGGTCTTGTTGTTGTTGGGGTCCTCGTTTGAGGATGCTGAGGCGGCTTGTGCTCTTGATTTTTGCGGTTGGAGCGCTTATCGGCCGACTCTTCCCAACGTTTCGGTGACGATCGCGTCTTTGCACGAAAGGGTCGAGGGCCGTTTTGGGCTCGCCTTTGACCATTGCGTTTCTGTGTGCGATATATGTCCGGACGACTTTGACGGCCTTGTCATCCCTGGGGGTTTTCGTCCTGCTTTCGATGAGGTGTACTGTGATGAGGTATACGATCTCATCCGCGCGTTTGCCAAGGCCAACAAGCCGATAGCGACGATGTGCGTCGGCGTTATCCCGGTTGCGCGTGCTGGCGTTCTCAAGGGAGGGTTTGCCACGACTTATGAGTTCAGCCGCCACAGCAATTTCGACATGATTGCCGAACAAGGATGTCTCGGCCGACATGAGGCGGTCTGTGATTGTGACGGTATTATCAGTTGCAGCGGCCCTTGGTATTCCGATGAGGTCATGACCGTGTTTTTGGAGCACCTTCTCGGCGAGGGACCTGCCGCCGAGCTTGTCAAGTACCGGAAGGGATTGAGCCAGTAATGTCCCTGGTGGATTGTCAAGACGGTATTGATTATGCAACCTCCTACCTCGTCTCTAACAAGGCGTTGATGGCAATCCTTGGCATGGAAGAGGGCCAAGACGAGATAGAGCTCCAATTTCTTGGACATGGTGAGCACAATCGTAATTTTTGGTTTGTGGCTCCCGACGGCAACAAGTACGTACTCCGCATCAACGTCGTCCCGCAGGTCTTCCATAAAGACCAGGTCGGGTACGAATTTGCGGCGCTTCGCTACCTGCAGGCGAGCGGGTGTGTCCCGAAGGCACTGTACTTGGACAATTCCCATGAGCTCATCGAAGAGGGGGCCCTTCTCATCAGTTTTTGCGAGGGTCAGGAGTTGGATTTCGACAACCTGCGTGAGGGCGACCTGCGCAATTGCGCGCGCCTGATGGCGGAGCTCCATGCGGTTCCCGTTGATGAGGATTGCACGCTCTATCGTCCAAAAGACCCCCTGCGTTCCTTGTTTGACGAGTGTCTCCAACGTTTCAAGGTATATCGTAGCTCCGATGTGGAGGATCCTCGTATTACCCGTTGGACCGAGCGCCTTATTGCCAAGGCTCAGCCGCTCCTTGACGTCGTGTTCTCTGCCCAAGATTGCAACCACATCATCAACACCGAAACGCTTCCATCCCATTTCCTCCTTCCCGAAAATCCTGACGAGGCGAGCGGCCCTCCGGGTTATTTTGTCGACTGGGAACGTCCGATCATCGGTGAGGTTGCCCAAGATATCGCATACTTCACCGCCCCAACCTCGACATTTTGGGACAGCGAACTTTGCATGACCTATGAGCAGGCCCAAGAGGTTGTCAAAGATTATTGGGAGGCCGTGGACGGACGTTTTGAACGCGGGTCTTTCGATGCCCGATTCAAGGCCTATCGCGCGATGACTGCCTTGCGCTCCCATACGTGGTTTTGCAAGGCGTTGCTCACGTATCGCAAAGGTGGCCATGCCCACACGACCTCAAAGACATATGCCAAGTTTGATACGTATCTCTCCGATGAGTTTTTGGAATTCGTAGAGTCCGATTGCTTCGGTTGTTAAGTCAGCGCGTACAAGCTGCGCGGGGATGGCCGCTTCGGTCGTTAGGTCAGCAAGTCCAGGGCAGAGCTTGGTTGC
>CAZOGL010000016.1:12426-15953 GCA_964579575.1 uncultured Eggerthellaceae bacterium
TCCTCGTCGCTGATGCCTAGTTGGTTTGCTATGAATGTGTCCATGCCCCCAAACTTGCGGTCCACCGAGGCATAGAAGTTTTCCAGGTTTGAGGGCTTGGCCTTGTGGTCGTCGGTTACCTTGCGCGCAAGCTCCTCGTCGCCGGTAAGGCGCAGGAAGCGCTCGTAGATAGGTTTGATATTCGCCTCGCGAGAGACGTTGGTGAGCAGATAGTCCTCAAGGATATCCTCGCGGTTGGCGCCAAGTACCGACAGAAGAAGCAATGAAAAAATTCCCGCTCGGTCCTTGCCCCCGGAGCAATGGATAAGTGTCGTGCGTCCTTGCAGCGCGTTGTCAAAGGTGACCTTGAGGCCCTTTCCCATGAAAACGGCGGTGAGGGGATTTGCCATTGCCTGGTAAAAGTCAGAGGGGTCGCATGCAAAATCATTGCCAACCTTCTTTGTCCCCTCGACGGGCTTTTCGTATTCGATTCCGACAATCTTTTTGTCAAAGAAGGGGATGTGGAGGTTCTCAATACCGTCAATCTCGACATCAAGTTTTGCGGCGCGTTCCCATCCAGTTCGAACGTCTATGATGGTCGCGACATGGAGGTCGCCCCTAATCTTTTGAATGTCGCTCTCAGTTGGCTTGTCGAGGGAACCGCACCGTATGAAAAGCCCAGGAGCCACCGTTTTGCCACCATATACAGGAATACCGCCCAAATCACGGGCGTTTTGGATTCCCTCAAACTCGATGATAGCCATAAGGCAATAACTCCCCTCAATCACAAACCTCACAATTGTATCTTTCAAATGACGGTTGCGGCAAAATGTTTTAACCCGCGTCGTCGCTCTTTGTTTCTGTACAATCTCTTCGGAACAGGAAAGGGATCAAGGTGTTTGAGAGAAGTCTCCATGAGTAGATATGCTGTCGGAATCATCTGTGCGCTCGCTGGTGCCATATTGTGGGGCTTTTCAGGTTGTTGCGCGCAATTGCTGACCCAGGTTTACGGTATGTCGGCGTTTTTGCTCACCATGGTCCGTATGCCTATTGCGACCTGCGTGTTTGCCGTTCTTTTCGCGCTGCGCTACCGAGAGACCTTGTCGAAGATGGTGCATGATCGAGACACTCTTCGGGGTTGTGCCATATTTGGGTGTTGTGGTTTGTTTACCTGCCAATTGACCTATATCGTTGCCATTGCCTATACCAATGCGGGAACGGGAACGGTGCTCGAGCAGTTCAGCATTGTGATCATCATGGTCGTCGCGTGCGTCCTTGCGCGCAAGTTGCCAAACCGGTTTGAGGTTCTCGGCCTTATCTGCGCCTTTGGTGCGGTGGTGCTCATAGCGACGCGCGGCGATTTCTCTACGCTCGCTATCGGTGGGGCGGGCCTCGCGTGGGGATTAGCTGCTGCGGTCGCGACCACGTTTTATGTCATGTATCCCAAAAAGCTTTTCGACCGATGGGGCAGCTTTTCCGTCACGGGTCTCGGTACCGCATTTGGCGCAGTCATTTGCATCGGTGTCGGTATCGTGTGTGCTCTTTGGTGTGCCTTGGACCCTTCCGGTACTGGGTGGATTGTGCAGGCGTGGACGTTTCCGACCCTTGACGTGTCCGGTTGGCTTGCGTTCGCGGTGACCACTCTTGTCGGGACGTTCCTTGCGTTTATCTTGTACTTGCGAGGCGTACACCGCATAGGCCAAATCCGAGGTAGCCAACTTGGAGCAGCCGAGCCCGCCAGCGCCGCAATTTTCGCAGCAGTTTGGCTTGCCACTCCTTTTACGTGGGCTGACTGGGTGGGCCTTGTGCTCATGATTGCAACGGTCTTCCTCATGAGCGTGGCGAACAAGTCATGAGTCCTTGCGTTATGGGTGCGTCGAACAGGTCATGGGCTATTGCGTTATGGGCGTGTCGAAGATGGCGTCGTCCATGGCGGCGTTTGCGATAAAGGGCGTTTGCGCTAGGGGACAGTAGAGCTGCTTATATGCAGTCGAACAGGAGTGTCGTGCATGAATTTGTCAAAGTCTCGTTATACCCGCGGAATCCAGTGTCCCAAGATGCTTTGGATGGACAATCACTTGTCGGAGAAGTTCGATCCCGAAGTGATGAACCAAGCGGTTTTAGACACTGGATCTGCGGTGGGCGACCTTGCGATGGGCTACTATGGCGACTTTGTTGAGGTGCCGTTTCGTGAGGGTTCAAAACAACCGATGATCGACGACACGGCGCGTTTTTACGAGGATGCCCTTGCCGGACGAGGACCAGTAAACATCGCTGAGGCGTCGTTTGCCTATGATGGCAACTTTTGCAGCGTGGACATCCTCCGCGTCGAGTCTGACGGCGTCCACATCGTCGAGGTGAAGTCCTCCACGCATATCAACGAGATCTACTATCACGACATGGCCTTCCAGACATGGGTGCTTGCCCATTGCGGCCTTGCGGTGAAATCTGTGAGCCTTATGCACTTGAATTACAACTATGTTCGTGAGGGAGACATCGACCTTAAAGGGCTTTTCACCGCTGAGGATTGCTCGTTGCAGGTTGCGGAGCTTTTGCCCGATGTCGAGGCGAACGTTCCCGCGTTAAAGGCAATCGCAGATGCGCAAGAGGAGCCGTCGTTTGACATCAGCCCGTCTTGCAACAAACCTTACCCTTGCGGTTATCGAGGGTATTGTTGGAGAGACCTTCCGAAACCAAACGTCTTCGACCTGAATCGGATTACCGCAAAGAAGGCTTTCGGCTTGAGGGAGAGGGGGATTGTGTCTATGGGTGACCTCGCGTCATCCAAGACGAGGTTGTCCCCAAGACAAAAGGTCCAAGTGAGGTGTGAGGTCGACGATATCGAGGTGGTCATCGACAAACCCAAGGTCACCGCGTTTCTTGCCACCCTGCGCTACCCCTTGTATTTCTTGGATTTTGAGACATTTGCTCCCGCGGTTCCGCTTTTTGACGGCACTCACCCGTTCCAACAAATCCCGACCCAATACTCGCTTCATGTTGTACGCAAACCAGGCGGCAAGCCTGAGCACTTCGAGTTTCTTGCCGAGGCAGGTGCCGATCCGAGGAGAAGTGTAGCTGAGCACTTAGTCGCAGATATCCCTGCCGGTGTTTGCACCTTGGCATACAACATGAGCTTTGAGCGTGGGCGCATCAAGGAGATGGCGAAGGCGTTTCCCGATCTTGCGGAGCATCTGCTTTCAATCAACGAGGGGATGGTCGACCTTATCAAGCCTTTCCAAGACGGATCGTATTACGTTCGCTCCATGGGCGGCTCGAACTCCATCAAAGCGGTGCTTCCGGCCCTGTTCCCTAACGATCCAGAGCTTGATTACCACGCGCTCGATCTTGTCCATAACGGCTCTGAAGCTAGCGCGGCCTTTGAGGGGCTTGGACAGGTGGATCCGGAAGAGGCCGCGTTCGTTCGTGAGCGCCTGTTGCGCTATTGCGAGCTTGATACGTTGGCGATGGTGCGCCTTTGGGAGAAGCTTTTGGAGGCGTGCGAGTAGTCGGGGTGTGTTGTAGCGTGCCTTGTAGAGCGCCTTGTAGAG
>CAZOGL010000016.1:16053-29545 GCA_964579575.1 uncultured Eggerthellaceae bacterium
GGCGTGCGAGTAGTCGGGGTGTGTTGTAGCGTGCCTTGTAGAGCGCCTTGTAGAGTGGCCGAGGTTTCTTGCGCTGGGGCACAGTGCGTCCGTACCCTTGTAGCGAGTTCGGGGAGTAGTAGCTGGGACGTCTTACGAGTACACCAGATTCTTACAACGCGCGTATACGTGCGCTCATGTCGATAGGCTTAGCGGTGTAGGGGGCGGTGGTCGCACAACCGTCGACGCCTGTTGCGGCATAGGAGGCCACGTTGCCAGGGTTCACGCCACCAGTCGCGATAATCGTGAGGTGCGGGTCGATCTCGCGAAGCTCGATGACGAGCGTCTTGAGGTCAACGGGTGCGACCTTGTCAAGTTGGAGTCCGTCCACACCGGCCTTCGCAAGGATGCGCGCTTGCTCTGCGTCCGCCTCGACGTACAGCTTCTTCTCGATGCATTTGCTGCGAAGTTCGGGAAGCGCTTCGACAAACTTGTCGAAGCCGCCCATAAACGTCATATGGTGGTCAAAGATGAGCACGGTCTCAGAAAGGCCGAGACGGTGGGGGAACGCGCCGCCGGTAGTCACCGCCTTGACGAGGAGGTCTTTGGCCCCGGGCATGGTCTTGCGTGTCGTCAGGATTTCGCAATGGGGGTTGACCGCGTGTGCCGCGTCCACCATGAGGGCGGTCTTTGTGGCGACGGCGGATGTGTGATCGAGTGTGTTGAGCCCGACCTTCCACACTTTGTGAAGATCGGCGGCGCGTCCGGTGCCGCGTAAGATGGTTTCCCCCGCAACGACTCGGGAGCCGCTTGGAAGGGAGAACGTGGGCTCTACTCCGAGGTTTCGCATCATGCGTGCGACCTCTTCCGTGCCACAAAGCACGCAATCCTCGCGTGTGAAATACTCGATCTCGCCGCGTTCGTTTCCAATCCCTAGGATCTCGGTTGTCAAGTCGATATAGGGAACATCCTCGGCTATAAGCTGGTCGATGCGATTGTTGGTAAACAAGACATCCATGGCATACTCCTTGCAGCGAAACCGTTCGGCGGTGAGCTTTATGAGACTGTAATTTAAATCAATCATAGACTCATTTCTTGCCTTAAGAAAGCATGGTGTTTATGAACCGATCGCATAATGCGTATGCTAAATGCATTTGCTTACTCACGAGTTCATTTTTCGTTTGTGCGGCTACACTAATTCCTCTTTCAACATATGGCAGAAATGTAATGTTTTCGTTATACTTTTGCCATGACAAAGTTCAATGACATATATGAAATCGCTGCCGATAACTATGGCCTTATCACTTCAGCGCAAGCGCGGGAGATTGGTGTTGCGAACAATGAGCTTGTCCAATACGCCAAGCGTGGAAAGGTTGAGCACATTGGACAGGGGCTTTACAGGCTCGCGCACCACGTCCCTACACCCTATGATTTCTACGCTCAGGCGGTGGCGCTCATCGGTCCTGAGGCTTATTTGTACGGCGAGTCAGTCATTGCGATGCACGAGCTTGCTCCTACAAACCCGACGTACATTCATGTCGCCACTCCGAAGAGAGTTCGCAGGAAGCTGCCAGCGTATATGAAGGTGGTTCAACGCCCAGAAAAAGATGAAACGACGATCTACGAGGGTATCCCGTCGCAAACCATTGCCGATGCAATTCGCTCATGCAGCGGCAGGATGATGGACGATCGTCTGCGCGATGCAACGATTGCCGCTCGTGCGAAGGGCTATTTGACGCGCGTTGAAGAACAGGAGCTTTTGGAGGAATTTTCATGACAGCTGTAAGGCCTAATAGCATGCGAAAGCTCGACAACGCCATCAAGAAGATGGCAGCCGACGAGAAGACATACGTCAACGTGCGTTCTCTGATAGCGAATGCTATTGTTGGCCAGATGATTCCAGATGGTGTTGTCAAGGGCGGCACGTCCCTCAAATTGCGTTTCGGGGATGCCGTCACGCGTTATACTACCGACCTTGATGCCGCTCGTGCGAAGGGTCTCGAGGATTTTTCTGACAAACTTAATGATGCGCTTGCTCAAGGGTGGCACGGTTTCACCGGGCGCATTGTGCCTCGGGAGCCGGCGCATCCAGACGGCGTACCTGCATCATATGTCATGCAGCCCTTCGATGTGAAGTTGAGCTATCTGAGTAAAGCGTGGTGTACGGTGGCGCTCGAAGTTGGGCACGACGAGATTGGGGATGCTGATGAGCCGGAGTTTGTTATCCCTATCGAGGCTAACTTCTATCTGGGAAGACTCGGTTTTCCCGAAATTGGGCCGATAGCATGCATGCCTCTCTATCACCAGATAGCGCAGAAGCTCCATGGCGCGAGCGAACCAGGAAGTAAACGCGCCCATGATCTGATTGATTTGCAAATCATTGTTTCCGTTGGCGATGTTGATTGGGGTAGGACTCGTCAGACCTGTGAGCGGCTGTTTGCCTATCGCAAGCAGCAACAATGGCCACCAATCATCGAAGTCGGTCCGGATTGGGAAAGGCTTTACGAAGAGCAACGCGGCAATTTGAAAATTATCGAAAGTGTCGGCGACGCAGTCGATTGGGCAAATAAGTTGATTGCTAGAATTGCTGAATACGAATAGAGATACCGCAAATCTCGCAACATCGCGCAGACGCGCGTATTTCCGATTGATGGAAGAGATGCCCAAGCGTTCCATCGTGGTTCCGAGCGTAGCGGGGCAAATGCGTGTATAATGTTGACACGCATATCGTATTTGCGTGCCGGATTAGTATTTCACCTCTGTAGTTTTTCAAACAAAAGGAGTTGAACGAAATGGCCCTGACGCAAACGACCTCTCCGCTTTCAAGCGCTTTGTCTTCCCTTGCGAAAAATCGCTCTGGCTGCCTTCTGCGTTCCCTTCCGCGCTCGCTCGCTCTCCTGGTAACTGCAACGTTTGTTGCGGGGCTACTTGCCATGGGCACGCTGTTTGCAGGAACAATCTTTCCCGCGCACGCTTTTGCCGAAACGGGGGATGACCAAAGCCAAGCAAACAGCCCGTACAACCATGAAATTACGCTTGCGCCAGGCTCGCAAACAGACGTTTCCACCGCCGAGCGGGCGACGCTCTACATCATTGACAAGGCTGGCTCATACACGTTAAGCGGCCAAACATGCAGCGCGCACGTTACCGTTAGAACGGGCGACGTTAAGCTTTATCTTGCAGACGGTCTTTCTATTACTCCTGATTACACGTCCCTTGCGTCAGGCAGCAATTGCCCCGCAATCAACATTGAAAAGTTTGACGGGACCGTTGAAATTATCAGCAAAGCAAAAGCATCTATAAAGCTTGAGAGCTTCCAGCACTCCGCTGCTATTCAGAAAAACAACCTGGAATCTAAGCTTGTGTTCAAAACCGAAGATGAGGCGAACCCCGGCACCATTTACGCCATTGCTGACTGGTATGGTTATTCCGCTGGCATCGGCGCTAAAGATACGGGGCTCATTCGCAATGAAAGCTATACAGGCAACATCGTATTCGAAAGCGGAAAAATTCATGCTGAAGGTGGAAGCCATGCCGCGGGAATTGGTGGAGGAAGATCAACTCTTGTTGTTAAAAACATCACGATAAAAGGAACGGCCAATGTTACCGCGTATGGCAACACTTTTGGCGCCGGTATAGGCAGCGGCTGTTCGTGCGAGGAACTTGATGGCATAAACATTGAAGGCGGCACCGTTAAAGCCATTGTCTCCAGCAAATACAACTATGGCGGCGCGGGCATCGGCTATGGCGGATGGGATAACGGAAACGTAAGGTACGGAACCATCACCATTTCAGGCGGCACGGTAACCGCTCAAGGTGGGTCTTGTGGCGCGGGTATTGGTGGCGGCAGCAAGTCGTGCCCCGAGAAGATTCTTATCACGGGTGGTACGGTGAAAGCATCGTCAAGCCGCCTTGCTTGCGGCATCGGCAGCGGTGGCTTTCCTGGCCTTAACAGCCAAAACGGCATTGACGATTCGCTGGACGAAGAAAAGATTTCATCCGTCGAAGCCGAAACTGGAAACGAATCGCCTAGTTGGTATGCGTCTTACATCGACGTAATCGCTAACAACAGCATCACTCTTGATGATGACGACGAGACAAACGTAATGAGCTGTAAAAGCATTGAAATCACCGGGGGAGACGTTACCGCAACAGGCGGCGATTTTTCTGGCACGGTAGGTATTGGCAGCTCCTCTCGCTCAGACGGTACCCAAAACATTTCCATCAAAGGCGGAATTGTTCGTGCATATAGCGGTAAGTGTGACGGCGGAAAAGACACCTATGCCATTGGTGGCGGCGCAAAGACCTGCCTGACTTCTAAGATTCACGTTTCCATAGATATTTCAGGGGGAACAATCTACGCGCAACACTCCTCTAAAAAAGGAGCCGCGTTTGGTTCATTTGACACCCTGTTCCAAAGCCCCAGCAAGTTTTTGAAATGCACCATAAGCGGCGGCTCTATTTTGTATGACAAAGATAACAAAGTGGGCACGTTCCAAGTAACGCCTATAGACATCAACGGCAATGACGTTTCGCCGCACACCGTGAAGCTTAAAGGCCTCACCGGCACTGCCAAAAATCCCACGCGCATTGATTTGAGCAACACAGGAACTCTTTATGTGGGGGTGGGTTATCAGTACAGCACACAAAACACTACGGCCTTGAGCATGGCGGATATTTCTGGATCCGGCAGCGAAGAGGTAGTGTTTTGTCCTTGGTTTGTTGACAGTGGCTCGCTTTGGCGGATTACTTTTAAAACACCCGAAGGCGAAGTTCAATATTCGCGAAGCTTTGCTACGGAATATTCGGAAGACTTCTACCCACAAACCAACATTACGCTTGATGCCAGCAAACAGTATGGCGAAGACGGGCGCACCGTGGCGTATTACGGCGGCGGCACTATCACGGAAAGCGACGCTACTGCACCTGGCTATAAAGTAAGCTTCTACACATCCGGGACATCTCCTACCAGCGCGCTTGTTATGGACGCAGGCGGCAAGCTGGTTAAAAACGTCGAAATCAACGGCGAAAAAATCACGGATGAAAACACAAATTGGGTGTATGAGGGTGGCCTTTCTAATAAGGTGCAGGCGCGCAGTTTTACCGTATATGCCCAGTTTGAACCCATAAGTTACAAAATTGCCTACGATGCTAATAAGCCTGATGGGGTGACGGCAGAGATCAAGGGAGAGCTGCCGCGCACCATAGACGCGCAAGGCGGCAACGCTTACATCATTGGCGAGGGCGGAAGCCTTACCTTGCAAGGCTATAAACTAACCGGTTGGAACACCAAGCCCGATGGCTCTGGCGAGTTCATTGATGATGGCGCCACCAGGGGCAATCTTACCAGCGTGGAAGGCGCCACCGTTACGCTCTATGCACAATGGGAAGGGCAGCCTTACCAGATTTCCTTTAATGGAGGAGAAGGCGCCACGGGCAGCATGGAACCCCTGAGCGCCACCATTGGTGCGGCTGTGGAGCTTCCCCTTTGTACGTTTACGCGGGAAGGCTACGTTTTTGCTGGTTGGCGAGCGGGAGCGTCGGTTGGTGGCTTATATGAAGATGGCGCTGCCGTTGTTGACCAGTGCTTGAAGGACGAAGACGGCAATTATGTCTACGACGCTGACGGCGCGCTCACGGGCCTTACCTTTACGGCGGTATGGCTCAACGCGCAAGAGCTTAACGCCGACGCAAGCGTGGTGGTAACAAAAGACGGCGCCTACGTAAAAGGGCTTGCAGACGGAGGGGCCAACGCAAAACTTTCGGTTGAAACGGCTGACCATTCGGTTTGCTACACGCCTTTTGTGGAAACAGAAGCGAATGGCGTTGTGGTGTACGTTATCAAAAACGACAACACCCGCCTTATTCCTGAAGGCACATACGAAGTGGTTCTTGACGGCGTGTCGACGGGTAAGACCATCACCATTGATGGGCAATCTGAACTTTGCACGGTAAGTTGTTCAACCGTTACGGCAACCTATGATGAAAACATAAGCTCTGTGCAGCGGCTCTTGGTTGACAAAGGGAACGTGCTGGAAAACAACGTGTTCATAAACGGAACCATGCTTACCTATACGGCCTTTATCGAGAAGTTGAATTCGGGCTATAGTTTCGGTCTTTGGGGCACCTCAGGTGTAGCTCCCACTTTCGTGAGCGGTACGACGAACAAGTCGAACCCGACTACCATTGCCGTTATTGGGACCACGGAAATACGTGCCAACGCCACGCCGACGCAGTATTACGTCACGTTTGACGCCAACGGCGCACCCGATGGCTCAGACGTCAGTGGCGAAATGCTTGACCAAAAGTTTTTCTGCTACACCAAGTCAAGCCTCACGCCCAACGAATATCAGCGTCTTGGCTACACGTTCAGTGGCTGGAATACTAAAAGTGATGGTACCGGCACCTTCTACGAAAATGGCCAAGAGGTAGAAAACCTTACCACCCAAGCGCTGACCGTTACGCTCTATGCGCAGTGGCAACCCGTAAACTACCAGGTGTATTTCGATGGGAATCATGGGGAAGGCACCATGGATCCCATGCAACTTATCTATGGGCAAGAGTACAACTTGGCGAAAAACACCTACACCAGAGGCGGTGACATTTTCCTTGGTTGGAACACCGAGCGCGACGGTTCGGGTGTTGCCTATACGGATGGTGCAGCATTTTCTAACTTGTGCACGAGCGAAGACGGCTACGTTGTTTTGTATGCTCAGTGGGAAGAGGTTGCGCCTGATCCGGACCCCGACCCCGACCCGAGTCCCAGTCCTGACCCGAACCCCGACCCGGCTGGAGGCGGTGGCTCTGACGATCCGGCTGGTGGCAGCAGCGGGAAGAGCGTCGTTTCTACGGGAGATGTAACGGGCTTTGTCTTGGCGGGCGTTGTTGTCGTGTTGGTTGTTGCGGGCGCGGCATTTGCTTTCATCATCGCGCGTCGTCACCGCAAGAGCTAAGCGCGTTGATAGCGATTGCCGTTTGCGACTGCCGTTTGCGATTGTGATTGCAATCGCATTCACGCTTGCTACCACGAGCCGCCGCAAGAGCTGAATGCGCAGTTGGCGTTGTAAGAAAGTTGAAGTAAGGCGAGAAAAGGCGAAGAAAGGTGTAACGATGAAAAAGACAACTCCTTTTGTTATTGCAGGTGCAGCAATTGCAGGCATCGGTGCCGTGGCGGGGTGCGCAGCGTGTTTGAGTGCCTCGCGCCGGAAAACCATTGCCAGCATTAAGAAGCTCTTCGACTACGCAGACGGCTATAACCTGTATAGCATGAACATCTGCTACAACTACGACCTCGATGCTGTCATTGCGCGCGGCGTAGGCGACGACCAGTCTATGGTTGACTCGTTTGTCAAAGAGGCGCTGCCGCTTATTCCCGTGCATATCGAGCCGCCGCAGTTTGCGTGCACGGCGTTCACCATGGCAGAAAAAGGCTCTGACGTGCGCATGGGCCGCAATTACGATTTTGCGCTCGACTCTTCTGCCATGCTTGTGCATTGCGCGCCCAAGGACGGATACAAATCGGTAGCAACGGCAGCGCTTGACAACGTCGGGGTACTCGACCCGATGAAAAGTATGCGAGACAAACTTGCGTGTTTGGTGTCGCCGTTCTTGTGCCTTGACGGCGTAAACGAAAAAGGCGTTTCCATTGCTGTCCTAACGCTTGATAGCAAGCCTGTGAAGCAAAACACTGGCAAGGTCACCATTTGCACCTCCATGGCAATTCGCCTGGTGCTTGATCGCGCCGCCACGACGCAAGAGGCTGTTGACCTGCTTTCGAGCTACGACATGTTTGCTTCATGCGGGCGCGATTACCACTTCTACATTACCGATGCCACAGGTGATGGGCGTGTTGTGGAGTACGATTGCGATTCGCCGACGCGCGAGCTGGTGGCAACAAAATCGTCCGCTACCACGAACTTCTATGTAATGTATAAGGAAAAGGTGCGCTCCTACCAAAAGAACGAGCACTACGGGCATGGGCGTGAACGCTACGATGCAGTGCTTTCCGTGCTTGAACAAGAGAGCGGGAATTACGGCGACGATGCGGCATGGAAGGCTCTTAGAGCTGCCGCGCAAGACCCAAAGCCAAATGACATCACCAGCAACACGCAGTGGTCCATTGTGTACAACAACACCCAGCGTAATGCGCAAATTGCTATTCGTCGCAACTGGCAAGATGTGTTTTATTACGGCTTGGAAGAGTAGGGGAGTTCCAAAGCTCAAGATTGGGTTTGTGCCGATTTTGATGAGCGTGCTTTTGTGCGAGCGAAGGCGGTTTGGCTTGGCGGGGTAAATCGCGTATGTTTTGTTTGGCTTTCTTGAAGGGATTAATCCCGTGTGCTTTGGTTGGTTTTAGGCGCTTGACGTCCACTTTTCGCCCGACTTGGTTCGTTTTAGGCGTTTGACGTCTAAAGCTGACGTCATAAAAACTTGTGACACGTTTCAAGAATCGCGTTTGCCCAAAAAGTTGAAACCAAGTGTCGTTTAAAGCAAGTTTTGAACGCGTAACACATAAATCGGGTTAGCTCAACGAGTTTGCTAGACGTCAAACGCCGAAAATCCGCCAACCCTGCCAAAATCCTGACGTCAAACGCCGAAAATCCGCCAGCCCGGCCAAGATTGATACGCTTTTTTATTTCAAAAACGGGGAACAATTAGCAAAGCATTAAATGGGAGGCGAGAGTTCTTTTTCGGACGGGGATGTGAACGTGCGCAGTGTCTGTGAGTATTTAGCGATCTGCTCTATGTGCTCGATATACATCACTCTGATTTTATCAGCGGATACCATAAGGCTCTTTTCGCGATGGCACTTATTGGTAAGGGGCGCTAACCGGGTAAAATATATAATAGAGAGCTATTTATAAAAGCCCTTAGTTTGAATTACTCCGAAGGGATAGAAGGGTTGGAGCATGCTATGTCGCTTCTGGGTTATCTAAAAGGCGAAAGCCCTGGTATTTTCGCAAGTATTTCTCATGCATTGCGAGGCAAGGGCCACTATGGAGAATACTTAACCGAATATGCACTAAACCATAAAAACATCCCCGGACGCTTGGTTACCTATACCAATGTGCTAGTACCAAGGACAGGCGTAACGTCAACCTCAGAAATCGATGTATTAATGCTTCATGAAAAGGGAATATACCTTTTTGAGTCAAAGAACTATTCTGGTTGGGTTTTTGGATCTGAGGCGCAGCGCGAGTGGACGGTAAGTTATCAGGGAGGACGCAAAGAACGCTTTTACAACCCTGTAAAGCAAAATGCAACGCACGTGAAGACTTTGGCAAAATGGCTCGGTATGCCTGCGGGCTTATTTCACTCCTACATTGTTTTTTCTGAGCGCTGTGAGTTGAAAAAGGTTCCTGAAGATACGGAGGCTTTTTGTATTTTGCGTCGTCATCATTTGGTCCGTGATTTAAATAAAGACCTCGCAGGTAAAGAGATGATCTTTGATGAGGAAACGTTCAACGGCATAAAGCAAAAATTAGATGCGCTTTCGGACGCTTCTACAAAAGAGGCTATGAAAGAGCACATTGAAGAAGTCAAACGGGTAGTGAAAAAGTCAAAGAAGTAGCGCATGAGGAGTTTGCCTTGTTTGCGGTGCAGAACTCAATCTTCGCCGCAGAAAACCTGATGGATGTGCAATTTGTGACTGTAACACGTACCCCAAGTGCACGAAAGGCGAGGAAACCAGTCGAGTGGGAAACAGGTTCTATACCCTTCCCATAGCTCTAATACTAAAAATACTTTATATTTCGTATATTGTGACTTTATAAAGTATATTGTACACTTAGCCGAAATGACATTCTGTAAAGTATTTTGAATGTTGCGAATGAGGCTGTCATGTGGACTAATGCATATTCATACGAAGACATAGGGCAATTCTTGCGTGCAGCGCGCAGGGCACGCGGAATCACACAGACGCAAATGGCAAAAAAACTTGGCTTTTCTGCCGTGACTCTTTCTGCACTTGAAACTGGTAAAAACGTGTCCAGCGCCAAAGTGGAAAGTTATTTACAGATGCTTGGCTATCGCATGGTCATTGTTCCAAAAACCGCTCAGGTTGAGGTAAGCGAATGAGAACTCTTGACGTGTATTTAGGCGAAGACCTAATCGGTCATATTGTCGAAAATCGCAAAGGCGGTCGTTTCGAATACAGTGCAGATGTTGTAGCGCGCCTTGCCGGGCGCCCTGTTTTATCGTTGTCTTTTCCCGTTAAGGCACGTCCTTTTGGGGAGGGAAAAACTTCCAACTGGTTTAACGGATTGCTTCCCGAAGGGAACCGGCGCGACGAAGTGTGTCGCAGTTTAGGCGTTTCTGTATACGACTGGATTGGTCTACTTGCTGAAATTGGCTGGGAATGTGCCGGTGCTGTGCGCGTATTTGATCGTGACGGGGCACAACGGCGCATGTCTGAGTACAAGCAAATTTCCACTGCTGAACTAGCGGAAAGGCTCTCTACAATTTCGCAACAAACTCCGCAGCCAGACAGTTCTCTTTTTCGCATGTCGCTTGGAGGATTTCAAGAAAAGCTGTGCGTTGCTATGTCTACCCTTCCTCAAAGTGCAGAATCTGTTGAAGAAGTTGCCCATGTACGCGCTGAAGAAATTCTGTTGCCAGTTGGAGATGCGCCAAGCACTCATATACTCAAGCCTGAAAATTCAAGTGCTTACCGTGGCGTTGCTGAATCGGAAGCGTGGGCTATGACAGCAGCAAGCTACGCGGCAAACGCTGCCCGCGTGGCATTGCTTGACATTAAGAACGCACCCGTAACGCTTGTTGTTGAGCGATTTGACAGGGAGCTTGTTAATGGACACAAATTTGCTAAGCGACTGCATCAGGAAGATGCTTGTCAGGCTCTAGGTCTTGACCCGCACAATAAGTATGCCTCTACTGGTAAGCCTAAAGGAGACGACCCCACATACGCATCTATTGCCGCGCTTCTGCGCAAATTTTCGGTTGAACCAGAACATGAACTTTCGGAGCTGCTTCGCCAAGTGTTAGTAAATCTTGCCCTGGGGAATTGGGATGCGCACGCTAAAAATATCGCTTTGCTTTACCGTGAGCCCATGGTGCCCGTTCTTGCCCCGCTTTACGACGTGGTGCCCATAGCCGAGGTGGAGCCGCGCACAGAATTTTTGTCCATGCGTATTAACGGACATATTCGGCCCGAACACGTTTCAGCTGTTGATGTTATTGCCGAAGCTGCTAGTTGGGGGGTTCCAACGGATGAGGCCCAATCGATTTTAAACGATGTGCTATCAAGGTTGAAAGATGGCGTCTATTTTGCGTCGAAAGTCTATCCACAAGCGGGAAAACGTCACAAAAAGGCAGTGCTCGGACGAATTGCGCAATTAAGTGAATGATTACGTACTTGCCTGCGCTGGGTGATTCCCTGAGACGGTTGGAAGATAAGCGCCGCAAACTGAAGAGAGTTGCCTTCTTTGCTCGTTCATTCAAAATAGATCACTTTTCCTAGTTCGGGTGTACAACCTGCGGTTATGATGGCTTAAAGACACATTTTTGACCCATGCACCTTCCTATACGCCTAATAAAATGACGCACTTGAAAAAAACAAAGCTCCGCGATAAAAAGCAATATGTTGCGCTAGAGAAACAACGCGTCACATCAGAAATGTAACGCGGCGCATGAGTTGTGAATCGCCGCGGTTCCGTTTCTTTTTATCGTTGCGAATCATTTGCCGCTCAAGTCGAAATCATTATTCCTGCTGCGACTGATGTGTTGGCAACAGATGTCCCAGGTTTCATTCATATCGATGAGTATTACGACTTGCTTAATCTTAGACACGCTTCCGATATTGAATCTGCGATGATGCCTTTGATTGAGCAGGAATTGCTTAAAAAACAAGATAACGGCAGATATACAATTACAAACTTAGGTGCGCTGCTTCTTGCCAAGAAGATGAGCGACTTTCCCGGTTTAAGAAAAAGACAACTTAGGGTTGTGCGTTTTGCTGGAACTGGAAACTACGAAATCATTGATGATAAGACTTATCCCGATGGATATGCTCTTGCTTTACGAAAAGCAGAGGAACATATCATGTCAATGATTCCTTCTGGCGAGATGGTTGATGGAGCGTTGAGAGCTATTCGGTATGTTTATCCCCAGCGAGCCATTCGTGAGTTATTAACAAACGTAGTTATACATCAGGATCTTGCCGATGCTGGGTCAGGTCCAAGGGTAGATTTGTACGAAAACAGAATTTCATTCAGTAATCCTAGCGCGACCCTTATACCTGTTAGCAGAATTCTTAATGCGCAGTCTAAAACAAGAAACAATGGCTTGGTTGGTATACTGCGGCAAATGAATCTCTGTGAGGAAAGCGGTACAGGTTGGGACATTGTCATCGCGGCATGTGAGGCGCCACATTTGCCTTCTCCACAAATTGAAAGTGATGAAGAGCTAGGGACACGTGTTACTCTTTTTTTGCGGCTCAGCATATGACAGAATGACAAAGCGTGAGCGTATGAATGCCTTGTACTGGCATGCATGTTTGATGTTTGCCAATGGTATGTCGATGAACAATCAGTCGTTGCGGGAAAGATTTGGGCTTGACAACCAGCGAAAGAATACGCTGGCTATGTCTCGACTCATTCGTGAATGCTGCGATGCCGGCTTGATAAAAGAAGAAGATGAAGAAGCAGGACCAAAAACTAAGCACTATGTTCCCAAATGGGCTTAGTTATTTATCACAGTTTATCAAATAGAAGGAACCTGTTGGGCCAACACCGTTATATGCAGGGCTTTTGTTGAATCTACAAGTGAGTTTTTCTTATCTTTGTGAATCATTGTATCTTGTGGGGTACTGCGTCTTGGAGCACGCAGTACGGTCTGCTCAAAAGCATTTTGAAAGAAAGCTAAAAGTGACGCGGTACCGACAATCAGGAAATGACGGTACCGCGATAGCTTACTATTCACAGTCCATGACATATTTCACGTGTGCCAAGAGCATTCTATTTGGTTGTTATATTTCTTGCTCCAAGAGCAATTTAAAACTATCGATATGCGTTTGGTTGTCCTAGAATTCGTAGCCGTCTTCCCCCTTTAGGCCATTACCTTGCGTCATATCATGGCCATAATGTACAGGAATTGCTTTTCCGTTGCTAACGCGGAAATAATAGTATTTTGAATTATTAAATCCAGTTACGTTCAGCGTTCCGAAGCCTACAGAATATGTTCCTGTATTTGGTCCATAGTAGTAATAGCCATCACTATTGAATGCTTCTGCGGCGCTCTCCTCTTCAAATTCGCCGTCGTGAATATAAATGTTGTATTCATTAGTTACAAGCTTTCCAAGCGCAAAACTAGAAGAGCGATCTGTCCAATATCCTTGTAAATCATGTTCTACCTGCGAAGGTGATATATATTCACCAGAACCAAACTCGAGCGTTCCATTTGTGTATGTGTAAGGAATAATGCGTTTTTCAATTTCGCCGCTTGCTGCTATGGTAATTCCTGCACCTATTCCAGCAACCATCCTTTTATTGACGGGTTT
>CAZOGL010000016.1:29645-33011 GCA_964579575.1 uncultured Eggerthellaceae bacterium
CTGCTATGGTAATTCCTGCACCTATTCCAGCAACCATCCTTTTATTGACGGGTTTCTTTTGCTCTTTTGCAACCTCTTCTTCAACTGTGTTTGGTTTTATGGTGCTGGTTGCGTCTTTCGGTGTTTCTTGTGAGACTTGCTTTGCAGAAAACGTTTCTTGATTGCTGTTACCTTGAGCGCCGTTTGTCATGGTGCTTTACTCCCTGTTTAAATTGCTTACAAACTTGGGAACTTGACGTATACGTCAAGTTCCCTTACACAAGGTAAGGGAACTCACTACCTTTTAATTTGATTATGAGCAGCCAAATGAAGAAAGCCTTGGGGCAATTCGCGAGGCAGAAGAAATGATGCGTACAGGAAAAGAGCGTAGTTTTACCAACGTTCATGATTTAATTGAAGCCGCTCTAAATGAATAATCGCCTAGAAGGTGCCTTCGTAAGTGAGACAGCTTGGCTTGTAGAGTTCTATAAACGTTTTCCTTTATCCACGCGGGAACTTCTTGAGTTTTGTTTTCACCACCATGCATTTTCCACTCACCGCCTTTGGCCTTTTGCAAGCTGCATTACGTAATGCAAGAAATCTACGAGATTCGCAAGAGCAAAGCCAGCGTTGCTATTGTCTTGCCTTTTTCCCTGTAAATACGCCCAAGATGCACAACACACCCACGGCGGAAATTGCCAACAACACATAGAGAGAAGTGCTTGTGCCCGCTACCGTTCCGGCAACCAAGTCGCTCGCATTGGTGGTTTGGGAGGCGTTGACGATCGAGGTGCATACGGCGGTGCCCAATGCGCCACCAAGCTGCTGCAACGTGGTGAATGAGGCGTTGCCGTCGGTTTTTAGGTCTTCCGGGAGAAAACCCAAGCCGCAGGTCATGGAGTTGGATGACGAAAGCCCCTGGCAAATAGGTACCAAGATGTAGATCGCCATCAGCACCCAAGGCTCGCTTCCGAGGGCAAGGCAAACGTAGAAAACCATGGCGCCAAGCAGGAATAACGAGCCCAGGGTAAGCGGACGACGCGCACCCAGGAGATCCAGAATGCGACCGCCCATGGGAGTCAGCACGACACCGACGATGCACCCAGGCAAAAGCAAACACCCAGCGTCGAAGGCGTTTTGCCCACATACCACTTGCCCGTAGTAAGGCAGCAAGTAGCCAAGTCCCAAGACAACGGCTTGCAACAACACTGCGTATATGAGGCACAAAACGAACTTGCGATTACGAAAAATGTCGATGCGGATAAGCGGGCTATCGCTTCTTTTGGACGTGACGCAAAACGCGGCGAGTAATGCAATGGCTGCCCCTAGCAACCCAAGGACTTTCACGCTAAGCCATCCGTCGGTGCTGGCAGCGTTGGCTGCGAATACCAGGCAGGAGAAGCCGGCGGCAAGCGCGATGAACTGCACTGCGCTGAACTTGACGGATTGGGTTTCGCTTACTTGGCGAATGGCGTAAACGCCGGCTATAAGGGAAATGATCAAAAGCGGCATGAGGGCCCAAAAAATGGTGCGCCAACCCCATGTTGTGACGATGTAGCCACCTGCTGAGGGGCCCACGGCAGGCGCTAAAGCGGTGACCAGCGTGGCAATCGACATAATCGTGCCCATGTGGTCGAACGGGGCTTGTTCTACGACGATGTTGAACATCAGGGGCAAAGCCAAACCCGTCCCCACTCCTTGAACGACGCGCCCCAAGACGAGCATCCAAAACGCGGATGCAGCGCCGCAACACAGTGTGCCTGCAATGAACAGGCAAATGGCGGCAAGGAACAGGGTCTTAGTGTGGAAACGGCGCTTCAGCAGGGACGATAGCGGCATGATGGCGGTAAGTACAAGCAGATATCCCGTGGTAACCCATTGTACGAGACCCGTGCTCACGTTGAATTCGCTCATCAACGAGGGAAACGTGACGTTCATGGCCGTCTCGACGACTACGCCTGAAAACGACATAAGACCGCATGCGGCAATCGAAAGAATAAGCTTTGCGTCAATGCGTCGCTGAAAGGTTTCCACCATAGACCACTTCTTCCATTTTTTTTGGGGACACATGGACTATAGGGGAATGTTTACCTGTTTTGTCAGGATTTCGGTGGAAATTTCGGAAGGGCCTGATTGTCAAACCCGAAACGGTTCAAGGAAACGCCCGAGCTCCCAAGAGGCTGCAGAACCGACGAATATGCCCTCTTTACAGGAATGACCTTCGCTCAGTATTACGACCCGCAAGGGTCTTGGCCATATTTTGGTGAGGTCTTGCGGGCAACGTCGACCGACATGTTCATGGTATATGGACAACCCGTGCTTGACCCCTCGATTTTGCTTCGTCCTTTTCAGGTCGGGTTCCTGTTTCTCGGGCTTTCGCGAGGCCTCTCGTTCTATTGGTCGGCGCGTCTGATTGCCTTGTTCATGGCGTCTTTCGAGTTTGGAAGAATGATTACGGGCGACAAAAGAGGGCTTTCGCTTGCCTATGCGTCGCTTGTTGCTCTTGCTCCGGCTGTTTCTTGGTGGTTTTCGATTAACAGCCTGGTCGAGATGATCATCTGCATCAGCGTAATCGCGGTTTGTTTCAATCTGTACGTCCAGGAGGGGAGTGTCTGGGCTAAGAGCAAGAAGAGGCGCATATTGCTTATTGTTGTGTGCGCGTATACGTGCCTCGTGTTCGTTTTCAGCGTGTATCCGGCATGGCAGGTCCCCCTTGCCTACGTGCTGCTCGCCGTGATCATCGCTTTGGCCGTCTCTCATCGCAGCACGCTTTGGCAGGTGCTCGACCCAAGCGGCGAGTCGAAGGTCGAATGGAACCGCTATGCCCATCTGCCCTGCACGATCGTCTCCGAAAGCATTGGTCACAGCTTCACCGTGACACAACTTGATTCGATCGCTATCTCTTTGACATTGTCCGATTTAGATAAGCTAGGCGTTAGCTATATCGTCACGAATGAGAAGCCCGCTTTGTCTGAAGAAGAGATGGCCCGTTTGACCACGATATCAGTTTGCGGCGACTACACGATCTATAAGCTCGAAAGCCAGTGAGAGCATAGTGTGCAGTTAGGCAGCGCGCGGGTAGGCGGCTAGAAAGTGTGTGGTTCTAATGCGCGCGCAAGCTAAACAACATTGTTGCCGCCCCTAATAACGGCTGGGACGAACGGCGGATCGTCCTCGAACGTGAGCTGCATGCCGAACACCTCACGCTCGAGCCTCGCAATCTCGTCCACCGACGCGCCGCGCTCCCGCGCCTCGCGTATCCTCTTTCCCGCATCGATGCCGCTTTGCAGTGCGTCGAGAATCTTCTTGTCTCTCTCCGAAAGTGCCATCATTGCCTCCTAACTCGTCGTTGTGCCCTTATGCCACGATGCTGCTTGTCGACAGCCC
>CAZOGL010000017.1:0-17395 GCA_964579575.1 uncultured Eggerthellaceae bacterium
CAAGGCAAGACGATGGCTTTCCCTAAAGAGGATTATTCCTAAGGAGAAAACGCTTTTCGATAGGGATTCGTGCCCTGGTCTTGCCTGATGAAAACCCGACAAAAGCAGAACAAGAAACGGGTCAGCGTTTGGTTAAAACTCGACAAACGACGGTTGTTTATGCGGATAGAGAGGCTGTAGGGTTTTTGTTGCAGCGTCCATGGCGAGAAATGTGAGAAATCGGTGTGGCGGAGCAAAGCAAAGAAAATATGTCCTTGTAGGTAATATTTGCTTCTGATAGTATGAAAAGGCTATTCCTGCCTCGGGTTTATTTCCTTCACAGCGCCCGAGGCCGTATGAGTCCAAAGGAGGTGAGCTGATGAAGGCTTACGAACTGCTGTTCTTTGTTGCTCCGACGATTGATGAGGAATCTCGTTTGGCAGCCATGAAGCGCATCGAGAATACGATCGCTGCTGACAATGGCACCATCGACAACGTCGACGAGTGGGGCAAGCGTAAACTCGCTTACGAGATTAACGGTTTGACCGAGGGTGTGTATACCTTGGTTGATTTCCATGCTGATCCCCAGAGCATTGCCGAGCTTGATCGCATTCTGCGCATCAATGACGTTGTTGTGCGTCACATGATTGTGGCCCGCACCGACCGCGAGCAGTAATTTGGTCCAGGTGAGATACCTGGCATGGAAAGAGGAAGAACATGAGCATCAACAAGGTACTTATTTCGGGCAACCTTACCCGCGACCCTGAACTTCGACAGACCGCATCCGGTATGCCGGTTTTGAGCTTTGGTGTGGCGGTCAACGACCGTCGTCGCAATCAGCAGACGGGCGAGTGGGAGGATTATCCGAACTTCGTCGATTGCACCATGTTTGGCAACAGGGCCAGTTCCCTGAGCCGATACCTGCACAAGGGTATCAAGGTTGCAATCGAGGGCAAGCTCCGCTACTCGTCCTGGGAGAAGGACGGCACGAAGCGAAGCAAACTCGAAGTAATCGTGGATGAGCTTGAGTTTATGAGCAGCCGCGGCGGCCAAGAAGGCGGCAACGGCAGCTATAACAACAACGGCTATAACAACGGCTACGGCCAAACTAGTGGCTATGGCCAACAGGGTGGTTACAACCAGCCCGCCAGCAACGATTACGCTGCGCCTGGAGTGGATGCGTCTTCTTCCGTTTATGATGACGAAATCCCGTTCTAAGCATTTTTACGAAAGAGGTTAAGATGGCCGACTATCAGAAGCGCCCTCGTCGTAAGTACTGCCAGTTCTGCAAGGAGAACGCGCAGTATGTCGACTACAAGGACACGCAGATGCTTCGCAAGTATGTCACCGATCGCGGCAAAATCAAGCCCCGTCGTGTGACTGGCGCATGCGTCCAGCATCAAAAAGACATTGCGAACGCAGTGAAGCGCGCTCGCGTTATGGCACTCATGCCGTATCTGGTTCCCTCCGTCAGCGGGCGCGGCGAGCGCCGCAAGCGCGATTAATAAGGGGGATCAAACATGAAGGTTATTCTTCTTAAGGAACTCAAGGGCCGTGGCGGCGAGGGCGACGTCATCGATGTCGCACGCGGCTACGCCAACAACTACCTGCTCCGCCAGGGTTATGCGGTTCTCGCAACCAAGGGCAATTTGAAGCAGCTCGAGGGTCGTCGCGCCAGCATTGCTAAGCGCGAAGAGGTCCGCATCGCTGATGCCGAGGCCCTCAAGGCTAAGCTCGATGCCGCTAAGATCACGATTGCCGCCCAGGTCGGCGAGGAGGGCCAACTCTTCGGCTCTGTCACCAACACCATGGTCGCTGAGGCTATCGCTGCCCAGCTCGGCGAGGAGATTGATCGTCGCCGCATTGAGCTCGGCAAGCCGATTAAGGTCGCTGGTGAGCACAAGGTAACCATCGCTCTGTACCGCTCCATCAAGGCCGAACTCACGGTTCTTGTTGGTGTCGAGGAGGAGCCCGAGGCTGAGGAAGAGCCCGAGGCCGCCGAGGCTGTTGAGCCCGAGGCCGAAGCAGTTGAAGAGGTCGCAGAGTAGTTCAAGACTTCGCGACTGACGAGATAAAACAGGGTCTTCGGGGGTAAAATCCTAAAAGGCCCTGTTTTTTTGTTGTTCAAGGGAGAGGCTCGCGGACAATCGGGCCTCATGTTTTCGAGGGAGACGCTTTATGCCTGACATGGTTCCATACGACGACGCTGGCTATCCCGTTGCCGCTCCATCCTCCCAACAGGGTGAGGCCAAGCAAAAGCCCAAACGTATGCTTCCGCAAAACATCGAGGCAGAGAAGTCCGTGTTGGCGGCTTGCATGCTCAATCAGGATGCCATTGTCGAGGTGGGCCCCAAACTCACACCCGAGAATTTCTTTCGTGCGTCCCATCGTCTCATATTCGAGTCGATGATGGACCTGTACCGGCGCAATATCCCCATCGATCAAATCTCTGTTGCAGAGAACCTTCACGGTACGGGCCAGCTTGAGGCTGCTGGTGGTAAATCCTACCTGGTCGAGCTCGCAGACAATACCTTTGCCCTTACCAATTGGCGCAACCATGTCGAAGTCGTCAAGCGCACCTCCATCTTGCGTGATCTCGTGTTCGCCTCCACCCGCATCGAGGCGCTTGCCTATGATGCCCCCGATGACCTTGGTGCGGTTGTTGAAGAGTCCGAGAAAATCCTGTTCAACGTCACAGAAAAGCGTGTGTCATCCGATTTCAAGAAGGTCGACGGACTTTTGACCGACGCCTTTGAGGAGATAACCAAACTCGCGGAACAAAAAAACAGCATGGCAGGCGTTCCCTCGGGATTCCGCGACGTTGACAAGCTGTTCCACGGGTTCCGCGGGGGAGACCTGATCATCCTCGCCGCTCGACCTGGCGTTGGTAAAACCTCCTTTGCGCTGAACCTCGCGGTTAATGCGGCGAAGGCCGGCGTGACGGTCGCGTTCCTCTCCTTGGAAATGAGTTCAGGCCAACTTGTTCAACGTATCCTTTGCTCGGAGGCTCATGTCAATCTCGCTAGATTGCGCGCAGGTGATATCCAGGAGGCTGATTGGGGTGCCATCGCTGACGCGTCGAACACGTTGTCCCAGCTCAACTTGTATATCGACGATACGCCAAGTCTCAGCATCCTCGAACTTCGCGCCAAGGCACGGCGCGAGCTTCGCGGGTGCGAGAAGGGTTTGATTGTCGTTGACTACCTGCAGCTCATGCAACCTCCCCAATCCCGGCGTGATGGAAACCGTGCGGTGGAGGTCGGCGAGATCTCCCGTGGTCTTAAGATCTTGGCCAAAGAGATGGACATGCCTGTCCTCGCCTTGTCCCAGTTGTCCCGTTCCGTTGAGATGCGTGGTAAGAAGCGCCCCATGCTTTCCGACCTGCGTGAATCTGGAAGCATCGAGCAAGACGCCGATATCGTCATGTTCATCGACCGAAGCATGGATGACATAGAGGCCGACGACGACGATCGTCCCGACAAGGGCATGGCCGAGCTTATCGTTGCAAAGCACCGCAACGGTCCTACGCGTGACATTCCGCTGACCTTTGTTTCCGAGAGTACTCGCTTTATGGACTACTACGACGAATCGAAAATCGGGGGCATCTAGCGCCGATGGCCCGCCAGCTCACATTCATCCACGCTGCCGATCTCCATCTAGGGGCGCCTTTCCGAGGTCTGCGCGCCTTGTCGCCTGCGTGGGGCGAGCGGTTGTTGCGAGCCATTCCCGAGGCGTTCGGGCGCGTCGTTCAAGCGGCCATCGACCAACAGGTCGACTTCGTTGTCATAGCGGGGGACATCTTCGATGTTGCGCGGCCTTCCTATGCGGATTACCGATGCTTTTACGACGGCGTTGAGAGACTCGCGGAGAAGGGAATCTCTGTCTATCTTGTGGCGGGCAATCATGATCCGTACACGTCGTGGAAAGCCGGTTATGGCACGTTGCCTGATAACGCGTATTTCTTGTCTGACGACAAGCCGGGCTATGCCCTGTATCGCCGCGATGGGGAGCCGATGTGTGTTCTCGCTGGTCGTGGCTATTACAACCAAAGTTTCCCCGTGGACGAGTGTGTGGCGGATGGGGTTTCGAGGGCCGAGGCAATCGCGGCACTAGGAGGGGATTCTTCCCGGGCTCCGTTTGCGGTAGGTGTGCTCCATACCGGACTCGATGTCGACACCAACTCCGCGAAGGCTCCGATCTCTCCGACGACCTTGATGTCGAAGGACATCGACTACTGGGCTCTCGGTCACATCCATGCGCGTTCGAGCTATCCCAAGGACAACCCGCGGGTTTGTTTTTCCGGCGTCATCCAAGGGCGCGATATCAACGAGACGGGTCCTCGTGGCGTCAACCTTGTGACCTTGACCCAAGGGGCCCCCAACACGGTTCGCTTTATCCCTTGTGCAAGCGTTGTTTGGCAACAGTGCGAGGTGGACATCTCCGCATGCGAGACCCTTGTCGATGTCGAGAAGATTGTTTTGCAGCGCCTGTTCGAGCTGAACTCCCAGGCCTATTGCGAGGAGATGTGTACCCGCGTGACGTTGGTAGGAGCTACGGCCCTGCATACCACCTTGGCTGAGCCCGGCGTCCTAGAGGATTTGCGCAAAGCCATCAATGCCTCTCATGATCGGTTCTTCTGTGACGCCCTCGTGAACAAGACGCGCAACACGAGAAACTACGAGGCATTGCGCGCGGCCGACTTGTTTCCTGCGGTGGTGCTCGACACCGCTGATGAGCAAAAGGACCGGCGCAAAGACGCCGCCAACTACCTTCAAGCGGAGTTTGCCGCGAAGGGGTTGGGGCTTCCGGCTTGCGCCGTCGAGGACATTCGGGGTCTTGTCGACTCGGCACGTGACGACATCCTCGACCGGCTTGAGGGAGGTGCGTCGTAATGGGTCTTTTTCGACCGAAACACGGACGTGCGAAGGAGAAGGGCTGGTATCTGAAAAACGCCAAGGCGGAAAGCTTCGGTGCTGTGTCAAAAAAGGTCCTCGGTCCCTTTGGCCCGGGTCTCAACGTCGTCCATGGCGAGAACGAAGCAGGCAAGACCACGTTTGCAAACCTTATCGGCGGTGTCATGTTCGGTTGGGAGGACGGGCGCAGCGGACGCAACACATACAAGCCGGTTTCGGCAGGTCGCAGCGGCTCCCTCTCGTTTGCCCAGGTAGGCGACACAACGAAGGCAGCATGTCTCTCTCGCGCAAAAAACGCTGATGGGGTGCAGGGCGACGGGTGGCTTCTTGGTGATATCGATCGGGAAACCTTCGGTGAGATCTTCTCTCTCAACAGCGACCAGTTACGCAGCATGGGGGACGCGGGGCAGGTGACAAGCCGGCTTCTCACGGCAGGTGCCGGCACTGCGGTCTCTCCTGCACAGGTGCGCGCCGACCTGAATGCGCGTATCGCGACGTACACCTCCCGTTCGGAGAAGTGCCCCCACTCCATTGTCCGCCTCGTTTCCGAGCGGGACGCTCTTGCGGTGGCCATAGAGGAGGCGCGTGCCGCATCCGACGAGCTTCGCAGAGAGGACGCGAATCTGTCCGCCTTGCGAGAGGAGCGCGATGATATCCAAGACGAGGTGCGTACGGTAAATCGACTCATCAACCGGCTCAATTCAGCAGAGGTTGGTGTCAGGCAATGTGACGAGCGCGAAGAGGCTCTCGAAGAGGCGCGCGAGAATGTTGTCGCACGCAAGCTTGAGGCGACACAACAAGAAGACTATTCCGATGTTCCGGCCCGACTGCTTGTTGCTTCTCCTGCCGAGGAGACGGCGTTGCGCGAGCGTCTCGAAACTCTTGAAGAAGAAAGGGAGAGCGCGCGTGTGGCCTTGGATTCCGCGAGAAAACGTTACGAGGAGTCCTTTGCGGAGTATGAGAGGAGTTACGAATCCAAGAAAAAGGAGGATCTTGAGCGCGCTGCGTCGTCAGAGGGAGGCATGAAGGTTGTCTCCCGTGGTGCTCTGTTTGCCCTCGCAGCAGTTATCTTTGCGGGTCTTGGGGCGGTTATGGCGACAATGGAAGGAAACTCCCTTTGGGTTCCGATGGTTTCCCTGTTCGTGGGCGCTGGAATTTTCGCGGTTGTCGCTGTGGTGTGCGCAATCGTCGGAGTCTCGCGGGGAAGGACAAACAAAAAATCCACCACCCAAGACGCCGAGGCCCGATGGCTTTTGGATAAGGAAAAGGACCGCTACGAGCAGGCCAAGGCCGATTGGGCACAGTCGGAGAAATCTCTCACCATCCAATTGGAAGGTATGGGCTTGCGCAAAGCCGAAGGCAGCCTTCGAGCTGCGCGTGTCATCCTTGACCGAGCGCAAAACGCCCGGGAGCAAAAGGCCGCAGCCGAGCGAGCGGAAAAATCCCTTGACGCCCGTCTTGGTGAGCTAGAAGAAGAGGCCGGTGCGGTGCGCGCGCGACGCAGCGAGATTATGGCCTCTTGTGGAATGCTCCTTGACGGAGGGTCTGTGGCGCTTGCGGCGGAGATTGCAGACGCAGAGGACCGCCGCGAACAACTCGCCCGGAATCTCGAAGAGGCCAATCTTCACATCGGTCAAGTTGAGCAGCGACTTGACGAGGCTCGTGGCAAACACGATTTGGACGCGCTTCGTATGCAACATCAACAAGTGCTTACGCGCCTCTCGGAGAGCCAAAAGGAGTTTGCCTGCCTGTTGTTGGAGCGACGTCTTCTTGACGAGGCGGTTCGCGAGTGGGAAAGCTCGAGCCAACCCGAGGTATATCGACGTGCCCAAGAGCTTTTGTCCAAGATGACCGATGGGCGTTGGACACGCATCGTGGTGACCGAGGATGGGCAGATCTCTGTGGGAGATGAGTTCGGAGAGGTCCGTAGCCCGTTGCTTTTGTCGACCGGGACCTGTCAACAACTCTATCTTGCGCTGCGTATCGCCCTTCTCGAAACCGCGGAGTTTGTGGGGCGTAATGTTCCGGTCATCTGCGACGACATCCTTGTCAACTTTGACGAGAGGCGTCGACGTGCGGCCGCCAACGCCTTGGCGCAACTTGGCCACAAACGCCAGGTTATCCTGTTCACCTGCCACAAGGACGTGGTTGCCACGCTTAGGCGCGCTGACCCTTTGGCCACCCTCATCGAGCTGTAACTCCTGAAAGCACGATGGATGGCACCTGCCATACATATGACACCCGCCACGTATTCGGCACCTGTCGTGTGGCGGGGTCTCCGTCCGTTATTTTAGCTTGCGCAAGGTTTGCGCGAGCGGGGGCGGCTGGGTTATCTGTACTATAATTTGACGTTGCGGGAAGGCGGAAAGCTTTCCTTTGGGCGGAACAACCATGCGCCGACGACGGATCGTACGGCGGGCAAGGAGGACAAGCCATGCCAAGCACAGTTTTGGTCGGAACCCAATGGGGAGACGAAGGCAAAGGCAAGATCACTGATTTAATCGCTGGCAAGTACGACTATGTCGTGCGCTATCAGGGTGGCAACAATGCAGGTCACACCGTTGTTCATGGTGACACCAAGCTTGCGTTGCACCTCATACCCTCCGGCGTCATGTACGAACATGCCATTCCTGTCATCGGTAACGGTGTTGTGATTGACCCCGGCGCGCTCGTTAAGGAGATGGCGTTGTTGCAGGCAGAGGGTATCTCTTGTCAAAACCTGAAGATCTCTTGCAACGCCCACATCATCATGCCGTATCACAAGGATCTCGACGGCGCGGATGAGAAGGTCCTCGGCAAGAACTCCATCGGAACCACCAAGCGCGGCATTGGCCCGTGCTACCAGGACAAGGCTGCTCGCAAGGGCATTCGCGTCCAAGACCTCATGGACGAGAAGATATTCCGTCTCAAGCTCGAAGCTGCCCTTGCCCAGAAAAATCCGATTCTCGACAAGATTTACGGTCTCCATACCTACACCGTTGAAGAGATCTGTGACGAGTACCTGCCCTACGCCACGATTCTCAAACCCTATATGGCCGAAACAACCCAGCTTCTCAACGAGGCAAAGCGTGCCGGTAAGAACATCTTGTTCGAAGGTGCCCAAGCGACGATGCTCGATATCGACCACGGCACCTACCCCTATGTCACCTCCAGCAGTTGTTGCAGCGGCGGCGCCCCCATCGGCACCGGTGTCGGACCCATGGCTATCAACAAGGTCATCGGTATCATGAAGGCCTACACCACGCGCGTTGGCGGCGGCCCATTCCCGACCGAGCAGCTCTTCCCTGAGAATGGCGGCGTCGGTGAAGAGGCCGAGGTTGGCGAGTTGCTTTGCTCGGTCGGCCATGAGTACGGAGTCACGACCGGTCGCAAGCGTCGTTGCGGTTGGCTTGATGCGGTCATCGGCAAGTATGCCGTCGACGTCAACGGTTTGACCGATATCGCCTTGACTAAGCTCGATGTTCTCTCCGAGTTCGACACCATCAAGGTCTGCGTTGCCTATGAGTATGAGGGCAAGCGCTACGACTATGTCCCTCAACAGCAAAGCGTTCTGTTCCATGCGACGCCCGTCTACGACGAGTTGCCGGGTTGGAAGGGCCAAGACATCTCCGAATGCAAGACCTTCGAGGAGCTTCCCGAGAACGCGAAGCACTATGTCGAGTATGTCGAGAAGTTCGTCGGTGCTCCCATCACCATGATCTCCGTGGCGCCCGAGCGCGACGCGACGATCCTCAGGGGTTGGACCGACTAGGTAATGATTTCCCGGGGGTGGGACAAGAGGCTCCCCCAATTTCACCTCAGAAAGGGGTCGAACATGAACATTTTGCTGTTGGGATCGGGCGGCCGCGAGCATGCGCTTGCTTGGTCTCTCGCGAAAAGCCCGAAGTGCGACAAGCTGTTTATCGCGCCTGGCAACGGCGGCACCGATTCTGTTGGCATAAACGTCGCTGGCATCGACATCAACGATGCAGCAAGTGTTTTGGAGTTTGCTCAAGACAAAGACGTGAACATGGTTGTCGTCGGCCCAGAGGCTCCCCTTGTTGCGGGCGTTGCGGACGATTTGCGCGCCGCTGGAATCGCGGTGTTCGGCCCGAGCGCCGAGGGAGCGCAACTCGAGGGTTCCAAGGACTTCTCCAAGCAGTTCATGATGCGCAACGGCATCCCCACCGCCGCGTATGCCACTTTTGAGGAGCTTGAGCCAGCGCTTGCATACGTTCGCGAGCAGGGCGCTCCGATAGTCATCAAGGCAGATGGTCTCGCTGCGGGCAAGGGCGTCGTCGTTGCTGAAACGCTTGAGCAGGCCTGTGACGCCGTGCGTGCTTGCTTCGATGGCGCATTCGGTGCTGCTGGCAACCGTGTCGTTATCGAGGAGTGCATGACCGGTCCCGAGTGCAGCCTTCTGACCTTTGTCACGAAGGGCCGCGCGTTTTGTATGGCCACAAGCCAAGATCACAAGCGTGCCTACGACGGGGACAAGGGCCCCAACACGGGCGGCATGGGCGTGTATTCCCCTGTGCCGATCGTGACCGACGAGGAGCTTGCCGAGATGGAGGCCATCATGGCCAAGGCCGCCGCCGCGACGGCTGCCGAGTTCGAGCTTGACTATCGCGGTTGTCTGTACGGCGGCTTCATGCTGACCCCGCAAGGACCGAAGGTTGTCGAGTTCAACGCCCGCTTTGGCGATCCCGAGACGCAAGTTATCTGCCCTCGACTCGACAGCGACCTTGTGGAGATTATGCTCGCGTGCGCCGAGGGACGACCCGAGGACATTGAGCTTGCTTGGAAGGATACCTGGGCGGTCTCGGTCGTTCTTGCGAGCGCGGGCTATCCCGGTTCCTATGAGAAGGGCAAGAAGATCACAGGAATTGAGGACGCGTCTGCCCTTGAGGGCGTGACGGTGTTCCACGCGGGCACGAAGGTCGACGCGGATGGCAACATCCTGACCAATGGTGGACGTGTATTGAACGTCACGGCGCTCGGCCCCTCGTTCGCAGAGGCTCGCGACCTTGCCTACAAGGCGTGCGAGCTGATTGACTTCGAAGGCAAGCAGTTCCGTACAGACATCGGCCTCAAGGCGTTGAAGGGCCGTGAGAGCTGGGGCTAGTCGTCCGCTTTTACGTATCACCGGGGGTTTGTTTATCCTCGGGTTTTGGCAGCGCGGCTGCGTCTTGGTTGTGGTTTTCTGCAGGCAAGGAGCGCAGGCGCGCCGCCGATTGTTTGGCTAGACAAGTTTGTTTTACATGATTTACACGAAAAGTTGAGGCTGTATGATTTCCGAAAGAATGCTTTCCGGCGTTATCCGCACCATGACGGGCCAGATTCTCTCGTTGAATCCCGCGAAGGAAACGATGATGCCAGCCCCGACTCCGGGGCAAAACTACATGCTTTACATGCATGTGCCTTTTTGTGAGCGCCTTTGCCCCTATTGCAGCTTCAACCGCTTCCCGTTCCAAGAAGAGAAGGCCCGTCGCTATTTTGAGAACATGCGCAAAGAAATGCTCATGTTGCATGACCTGGGCTATGACTTTGACAGCATCTACATCGGAGGCGGCACACCTACCATCCTTATCGACGAGCTTTGTGAGACCATCGACCTTGCCCGTGACACCTTCTCCATCAAGGAGGTGTCGAGCGAAACGAACCCGAACCACCTTATCCCGTCCTATCTCGAGAAGCTCAAAGGTCGTGTCCAGCGCCTCAGCGTCGGCGTCCAAAGCTTTGACAACGGCTTGCTGCGCCAAATGGATCGCTATGACAAGTACGGAAGCGGCGAGGAGATTTTTGAGCGCATAGGCGAGGCAACCCCGTACTTCACCAGCATGAACGTGGACATGATTTTCAACTTTCCCGCCCAAACCGAGGACATCCTCATTTCGGATGTGGAGAAGGTCGTCTTGTCCGGTTGCAGCCAAACGACGTTCTATCCACTCATGGCAAGCCCGTCGGTCGAGCGAAGCCTTGCCCTCACCGTCGGCAAGGTCGACTACGATCGAGAGTACCGCTTCTACCAAATCATCGACGGTATCCTTTCCGGTGGGGAAACCCCGTTGTTCGAGCATGGCAGCGCATGGACGTTCAACCGGCTTTCCTCCACGATCGAAAGCGAGGCCAAGCCAAGCCAGGTTGCCCAAAGCCTTACCCATTCCAACGAGACGGGCATGATTGACGAATATGTCGTCGCTTATGAGGAATATCCCGCGGTGGGCTCCGGCGGAATCACCTACCTTGGCAAGAACCTCTATGTCAATACGTTCAGCGTCAACGACTACAACGACCTCATCGAAAGCGGTCGCATGAGCCTCATGAGCAAGACCACTTTCAGCAAGCGCAACCGTATGCGTTATCGTTTCATGATGCAGTTGTTTGGCCTCCGTCTCGACAAGGTGCAATTCGAACGAGACTTTGGTTGCAGCGTTGAGGCGGGTTTGCCGGCCGAGATGGCCTTCATGGCCGCCAACGGCGCGTTTGCAACAAACACGCCCGAGGAGTTGACCTTGACACCTTTGGGACGCTATCTCACGGTGGTCATGATGCGCCAGTTCTTCATCGGCGTGAACAACTTGCGTGACCAGGCCCGTGCGGCTTTGAGCGGCGAGGAGCGCACCCTTATCTTTGGCGACGGCAAAAAGCCCTGCGAGCAATAATCGCTATCGACAAAAAAAAGGGCGCCTTTCGTGTGAGTCGCCTTCCCGTTTGTGAGTCGCCTTCCCGTTTCTTAGATGCGAGACGTGGGGAAGCGGTTCAAGTGCGAGGTGTTTTTTGTCCAGAGAGCGGACGTCTTTGCCCGGAGCGGGGGCGTCTTTTTGCTCGAAGCGCGGACGCCTTTGCGCGGAGTGCTATGGAGTGTTGTGGAGCGCTACGGAATGCTACAGCGCGGACCAAACGCGGACGTGGCAATACTGGGTCGATTCGCCCTCGAGGGGCTTGCTCACAACGTTGGCGTAGGTGACGAAGGTGTCGCGGGATCCCGCGGAGGCAAGCATGTCCCCGTAGTCGGCGGACCCGGTTTCCACGTCCAAGGCGAAATAGGTCTTTGTGTCCATGTTGACGCCGCAAACGGCGGAAGTGGACTTGACGATCAGGAAGTCGCCGCAGTTGGCGGGGGCACAGCGGGGGGTCCTTGCCCATCGGAACCAAGGGACGTTGCTGTAGTTGTCGCCTGTCGCCTTTGTCTCGGGAGCGTAGGTTCCAAGGTTGGCGATACCAGTCTCGTTGTCATAGATTGCGTCGAACGCAAAGGTGAACCCGTTGTTTGAGTAGCCAGCTTCAAGGGGCTTCATGGATGTCGGAAGGGAGATGAAGTCGACGACGTCGTTGGTGGCAACGTCAAGGGCGGTGAGTTGGTAGTAAATCGACCCGTTCTTGTCGGCGCGCGGCGTGATGATAACGCGGTTGTCGGTGGTGTAGGGCGAGGTAGCCATGCGTCCCTTCGACTCCCACACGGTCTCGACGCTTTTGCTTCCGACACGGGCCTTTTTGAGCAGCGAGTTGGACGTGGCGTTCGAGCCTTGCGAATTTGGCAAAATCTGCCAAAACGCGTAGGTGCCGGCTATGGCAATGGAAGGAAGTTCCCAATTGCCGTCGCCTTCGTCGGCCAAGACAGCAGTGCCGAGGGTTCCTCCCGAGGTCAACGTCGCGGTATATATACGCCAAGCTCCTTCAAGGATATCGGACTCGACCCAGATGATGCCGTTGGAGGTGGCGCGTACGTCAAGAATCTCAAAGCCGTCATCGGTGCCGACTGCCTGTTCGAGGAGGGTTGCGGTGTTTCCTGAGCCGAGCCAAAGGAGGTCGATCTTGTTGAGGGGCTTGCCCGTATCGCAGGGAACCAGGCAAACCGCAAGGTCGTCATCGTTGCACCACACCATCGTTCCGTACGTGAGTTTGTAATCGCCAATCTGGGATACGCAACTCGTTGCTTCAACCTGTTGGATGTCGTCGGCCGTGGTGACGTTTGCCGGCTTGACGTCGAGGACGGAAACCTCCTCGTCTTCTTGGGAGCTCGTGGCGGATTTGAGCGCAGATGAGCCGACCCCGACCGCGGCAACGGCGACAACAGCGACGGCTCCGTAGATGAGGTGGCGACGGGTAATGATCATCTTGCCGCGCTCGATAGGGATCTCTACGACTTGCTTGTCGAGGGTGCGAGATTTAGGTGCCCTATGGGTTCCGCCGCTTGTGCGCACGTTGCCGACCCGTTGCGGGGTTCGCGTACGTGTGGAGGCGTGGCGCGACTTGGGTCGTGCGTTTCGCGTATTTCTGTTGGCGGGTCTCATAACGTTGTTATTGTGTCATTTCCTCGTGGATTTCGGAGGTGGGAACGCCCAATTGCTACAATTACTGCAAAACAGGCCTGCGTGGGTTTGTTTGTGCGAGAATGTGCGCAAAGAAACCATGCGCGGCAACAAACGGACGGCGCCTGATAGGAGCAGTATGAGCGACAGCAAACGAATTCTTTTGGTCGAGGACGAGAAGACCATCCGTGAGGCGGTTACGGCATATCTTGAGCGTGAGAACTACTATGTGGTGGCTGTCGAGGACGGTCGCGAGGCCCTCGATGCTTTTGAGAAACACCATTTCGACCTGATAATTCTCGACTTGATGCTTCCGCGCGTCTCTGGTGAGGAGGTTTGCAAGACCGTTCGTGCCACCTCTGACGTGCCGATTATCATGTTGACAGCAAAGGGAGAGGTCGAGGATCGCATCATCGGCTTCAACCTCGGTGCCGACGACTACCTCATCAAGCCCTTTAGCCCTCGCGAGCTTGTTGCTCGTACTCGTGCGCTTCTTCGTCGTGCAGGTTCCGGTGCGGAGTCTGCGCGCGAGGTCATGGAGTTCGGTGACCTTACCATCGACGTCACGGGTCACAAGGTTCTTGTTGCGGGCGAGGAGGTTGACCTCACTGCGAGTGAGTTCAAGTTGTTGACGACGTTGTCCCGTTATCCGGGCCGCGTCTATTCCCGTATGGAGTTGGTCGAGCAGGTTCTCGGCTACGACTTTGAGGGCTATGAGCGCACCATCGACTCCCATGTCAAGAATCTGCGCGCCAAGATTGGCGACAACCCCCGTGAGCCCAAGTGGCTCCACACAGTCCACGGCGTGGGCTACCGATTCGAAGATCCCACCAAAAACTAAGGGACAAGTCGGTCATCTATGGATGGTGAAGAAGGAACCGAACGCACCTTGGTCGTTCCTGACGAGCCGGTAGCGGGTTCGCCTGCTGCGCGTGCGCGTCAAAAGGCCGAAGAGGCCAACGGCAAACCTGCCGACCAAGAGGCCAAAGAGGCTCCCGAGACGTCGCAGGGATCCTCCGAGGAGACAAAGAGCGATGAGCGCCAACCCCATGATATCGAGGGTGACCCCAAGGACAAGAAACGCGTCTGGAAGGGTTTTAGTTACACGTCCCGCCTCGCTTTGATGTTCGGCGTCATCGCGGCAATGACGGCGCTTTGCACCATCTTCGTAATGTCTTTCGTGTGGGGACAACACTTCAAGAGCTATACCGAGGAGAACCTTCAAACCACCGCCGCTAGCATCGCGGAGAGAATTTCTGAGCACTACGGCGAGACTAAGGGGTGGGACGCGGAGTGCTTCAATATCGCGGAGAGCGTGGAGGTTGCCTATCCGGGTGTTGGCATTGCGGTTGTCGATCGCGATGGAACGGTACTGTCCGACTCCTCACTAATCGAGGACTCCCCATCCAAGCCGCTCGGTGCTTTCGACAAGATCAAGACCGCAAATATCATCTGCGACGACCAGGTGGTCGGCTCGGTGCGTCTTTGGGTCTCTGGCTCTGACTCTCTGTTGCGTGACAGCGACCTGCAATTCCGAAACAACTCCTATCGCGCTCTCCTGTTTGCCGGCGTCGTCGCGATCTTCCTCGCATGCATCATCGGCTTCTTCTTCGCGCGCACCCTTGTGCGACCCATCGACACGATGACCAAGACCGCAGAGGCGATCGAGGGGGGCGACTTGTCCGCGCGTACAGGGTTGACGGGCAACGACGAAATCTCCCACCTCGGCGAGGCGTTCGACGCCATGGCTGAGAGCATGGAAAACGACAGAAACCTCGAACGGCGCCTTACTACCGACGTCGCTCATGAGCTGCGCACCCCCCTCATGGCCATCCAATCAACGGTTGAAGCTATGATCGACGGCGTTTTTCCTGCTGACGAAGATCACCTGATGACGGTTAACTCCGAGGTCCAGCGCCTCAGTCGCCTTGTGGGATCCATGCTCAAGCTCTCACGTCTCGAGAATCGTGCAAACCCCATGAAGCGCGAGGTCGTCGACGTCGGTGAGCTTGTCAACACGATTGTCACCACCCACCAAACCTTTGTCGAGGACAGCGGCTTGACGTTGAAGTACGAGGCGCAGCAAGGCGTGTATGTCATGGGAGATCCCGACATGATTCGCCAGGCGACAGCCAACCTTATCTCCAATGCGGTTCGCTATACGCCGGAGGGAGGATATATTTGGGTCCGTGTCCGTCGTGGCGAGATCATGGCTTCCATCAGCGTCGAGGACACCGGCGTTGGGTTGACCCCCGAAGAGGCCAAGATGGTGTTCAGCCGATTCTGGCGCGCCGATTCTGGGCGCCAACGTGAAAGCGGCGGATTGGGTATCGGATTGTCCGTCGTCAAGGAGATCGTCGACCGCCATGGCGGATGGGTGCAGGTCGAGGGTCGTAAGGGCGAAGGTGCCCGCTTCACGATCCACCTACCGTTGTTTGACGAGCAACGGGAGGCGAAGGCGCGCAAGCGTGCGGCCAAGAACACGCAAAAGTTTTCCATCCAACCGCTTCGCAAGAAATAGTACCCGCTTTGCGCTGTCCGATCTTGGGGTCAAGCCGCTTTGCTCCTGTCTCTTTGGCGTCTTGGCTCCTATAAACAATGATGCGCTCACATATTATTTGGGGCATAATAAACAACGTATGACTTTCGTTCGGGAAAGCCGCAAAACACCGAGAGAACATGAGGGTTTGACATGGCTGGAATTGATATTAAGCCAGACGCACAGGGCAAGGTTCGCGACCTTTACGACTTGGGCGATCAGCTGCTTTTTGTTGCAAGTGACCGCATCTCTGCTTTCGACTACATCTTGGATAGCGAGATTCCGTACAAGGGCCAGGTTCTGACCCAGCTCTCCCGTTTTTGGTTTGAGCTCCTCGACGGCGTTGTGGACAACCACCTCATCTCTATGGATGTGGAGGACCTTCCCGAGAAATTCCAACCCTACAGCGAGTATCTCAAGGGTCGCTTCATGTTGGTGAAGAAGGCCGAGATGTTCCCGGTGGAGTGCATCGTGCGCGGCTATCTTGCCGGAAGCGGCCTTGCCGAATATCGCAAGCAGGGTACGGTTTGCGGTATTAAGCTCCCCGAAGGTCTCGAGAACTCCAGCAAGCTTCCCGAGGCGATCTTCACTCCCTCTACGAAGGCCGAGATTGGCGACCACGACGAGAATATCAGCTTCCAGCAATGCGCCGAGCTCATCGGCGAGGATGACGCTGCAGCCTTGCGTGACCTTGCTATCAAGGTCTATTCGACCGCTGCTGAGTACGCGGCAAGCCGTGGCATCATCATTGCTGACACGAAGTTTGAGTTTGGCCGCATCGACGGCAAGATTATCCTTGCTGACGAGGTCCTTACCCCGGATTCCAGCCGTTTTTGGCCTGGTGATCTGTATGAGGTAGGCAAGAGTCAGCCCAGCTTCGACAAGCAATTCGTCCGCGATTGGTTGACGGCAAATTGGGACAAAAACTCCGGCGAGAAGCCCCCTGCGTTGCCTGCCGAGATCATCGAGAAGACCAGCGAGAAGTATATCCAGGCATACGAGACGATCACGGGACGTACGTTCGAGCGCTAGCGCATCGTTGTCCCGCCCAAGCATTGACAAACACGAAAGAGAACCATGAGTCGCAGAAACGTAACCAACGACAGAAACACCCAAACCGAGAAACGCACGGGACAGACGCGTAAGAGCGCCTCCTCTGCAAAGCCTGCGCGTGCCGCTGCCAGTTCCGTCTACGTGGTCGAAAAGAAGAAGACCAAGGAACAAAAAAAGGCCGAGGAGCGCAAGAAGCAGGCCGAGGAGCGCCGCATCGAAGAGGCTCTTACCGCCAAGTACGGCAACATCAAGACTGCCCGCATGAAGAAGCTGCGTGTTATTTGGTGGGTCACGCTCGCTGGTGCCATTCTCTGCACCGCCCTTGCATGGTTCGCACGTAATTTCATGCCAGAGTGGGCCGCCTTTGCAACCATGGCCTTGGCCTACGTGTTCATCATTGCCGCACTCGTCGTTGACCTTGTGTTCATCCGCAAGGAGCGCAAGAAGGCTGAGGCGGGTCTCGAGGCTGCGTTCGCTGCTGCTGGCGGCAAGAAGAAACTCTACCGTGAAGAGGAGCGTCGCATTCGCGCCGAGATGCGCGCGGAGGAGAAGGAGGCGCGTGCCAAGGAGAAGGCGGAGGCAAAGGCCGCTGAGGAGAAGGCCGCTGAGGAAAAGGC
>CAZOGL010000017.1:17495-22574 GCA_964579575.1 uncultured Eggerthellaceae bacterium
CCAAGGAGAAGGCGGAGGCAAAGGCCGCTGAGGAGAAGGCCGCTGAGGAAAAGGCGGCCGAGGAGAAGTCCGCTGAATGAGGCTGGTTTCGTGGAACGTCAATGGCTTGCGCGCCGTTGAGAAGAAGGGTTTCGCCGAGATTTTTGCGACGCTTGATGCAGATGTGGTCGCCCTCCAAGAGACCAAACTTCAAGAGGGACAAATCGATCTCGAGTTTCCTGGCTACGAGAGCTGGTGGAGCTATGCGGAGCGTAAAGGGTATTCCGGCACCGTGGTCTGGGCAAGACAAAAACCCATTCGCGTGTTGCACGGTCTTGGTATCGAGCATTTGGACACAGAAGGTCGCATCGTCGCCCTGGAGTTCGAGGAGTTTTGGTTTGTCGACGTGTATACGCCAAACGCCCAAAACGACCTTGCCCGTATTGATCACCGTATGGAATGGGACGACGCCTTCCGCGAGTTTTGCTCTGGTCTCGAAGCGGGGACGTTGCCTGATGGGGAGACCGTCGATTCGAAGCCTGTGATCATGTGTGGCGATTTCAATGTCGCCCACAACGAAATCGACCTGAAGAACCCCGGTCCGAACCGTGGCAAGGCAGGATTCTCCGACGAAGAACGAGGAAAGTTCACCGCGTTGCTCGATGCGGGCTTTGTCGACACCTTTCGTCGTCTCCATCCCGACCTTGAGGGTGCGTATTCGTGGTGGAGTTATCGTTTCAAGGCGCGTCAGAATAACGCGGGATGGCGCATCGACTATTTCTTGGTGAGCGAGAAGCTTATGGACAAGGTGACGTCCGCGTCGATTTACTCGGAGGTGCTGGGGAGCGACCATTGCCCGGTTGCCCTCGAGATCGACCTATAGCCCTCGGAGGTCTCTAGTGGGAGGCCGTGTTCAAACAGGTCGGCGCAGCCCCGCTATTGCCCCGACAACCTTCGAAATTGGCAGTTTACCCACGAGATCGACCTGTAGCCTCCGAGATTGCCCGGTTGCTCCTAGGATCCCTAGCGCGAAATGGGTGGAAGAAGGCGCACGATGCAGCGCGTAATCGGCTCGACAATCCCTAGGATCCCTAGCGCGAAACAAGGGGGAGAAGCACGGTGAACGTTGTGCCCGTCTCCGCGTTGCTTGCAACCATGATGCAACCGTTGTGGGAGGTGACGGTGTCCGCCGCGATGGCGAGACCGAGGCCGTAGCTGTTGTTTCCACCTTCATGGGTGCGCGCTTTGTCGCTGCGATAGAAGCGGTCGAACACGTGGGGAAGGTCTTCCAGAGGGACCGGCGTTCCCTGGTTTGTGACGGAGAGCGCCGCTACGGGACCCTTGGGAAGGGTGCCTTGGACGACTGTTGTCGGTGGGAGGTTCCTGTATGCGGCGGCGTCGGCTTTCTTCACCTGGGCGTTGACGGTGGTTCCTGCAGGTGCGTATTTGCAGGCGTTGTCGAGCAGAGTCGCGCAAAGGCGGGAAATCTGTTGCGGAGCTCCTATGATATGGAGATTTTCCTCCACGTCCTCCTCGAACAACACCTCTTTTTCGAAGGCGATGCTCTCAAATTGCAACAAGGTGCCAAAAGCGACGTCTGACAGGTTGATGTCCTCACGAGGTTCGGTTCCGCCGACCTCTCCTGAGCTCTTTTCGGCATCGAGTTTTGCGAGATCGAGCATGGAAACGACCAAGTCTTGCATGTCGAGGGCTTCCTGTTGGGTGCTTTCAAGCCACTGACCTTGGCTAGCGATAGTACGCTCGGGGTGTTTGAGCATGATGTCGGTGTTGGCAAGGATGACCGTAAGTGGTGTTTTGAGCTCGTGGGATGCGTCGGCAAGGAATTGTTTTTGTTTGGTCCAAGCCTCCTCCACCGGCTTTATCACCCAACGCGACAACCCAATGCTGATCGCGAAGAACACCAAGAGCGTGCCTGCACCGATGAGGATCAGCATGAGCAGGAGCCCTTGCCAATCCGTGGCGCTTGCGGTGCTTGCGAAGGCGTAAATGGCCGTGCCGTTGCGTGTCTGCTTGATGTAGAACAGACCGAGGTCGCCCAAGGTTCCCTTGCCGTCAGAGAGGTTTTCCAGCTTCGATGCGGCCTGCTCAAGAATGTCGTCAGAAAGTCCCGCGGAGGAGTAACGCGACACGATTTGAACGGTGCCAATCGAGGTAACGCGATAGACCGCGACAGGTGTGACGTTGTCGCTGCTTCCGCCGATCAGAGGGTTGCTTTGGGTGTCGTCGGAGCCATCGTCTGTGGAGTCGGTCGCATCCCCAGGCAGCGAAGGGAATGGGAAGTTGTTGTCGAGATTTGAATCAAACGGTTGGAACATCTCGCCTTTGTTGGAGACCTGTCCCATTTTGCTAGCAGAGTTGACGGCTTGATTCATGGCGTCGAACACGATGTCGGTGCTTTGTTGGTAGCTTATGACGCCAATAGTCGAGAGCACGGCGATGACGACGACGGAAACCATCGCCATGTTGATAAGAACGAATTGTCTCTTGAGCTTCCTGAGCATGGTGGATTAGATGGTATCACCGTTTAGCCGGTAACCAACCTTGCGAAGCGTCTCGATGGAGGCGGAAGAACCGAGGAACTTCAACTTCTTGCGAAGGAAAGAGACATAGGCCTCGACGTTGTTGTCTTCCGCAGCGGAATCGTACCCCCAGATTTTGGTGATGAGCGTCTCTTTGGGTATCACTTGCCCGGCGTTTTTCATGAGAACCTCAGCGAGCTGGAACTCCTTGCGGGAGAGGTGGATGGTCTTGGCTTTACAGGTCAGGTCAAGACTTTCAAGGTTGAGGCTGAGGTCGTACGCATCGATCGTCTCGAAGATCACCTCGCCTTTGCGGCGGGTCAAGGCGCGTAGGTGGGCCAAAAGCTCCGAGGGGGCAAAAGGCTTCGTCATGTAATCGTCTGCACCGGAGTCAAGCCCGGTGATTTTGTCTCGAATCTCGCCCTTTGCGGTCAATAGAAGCACCGGGGTCGAGATATTTTTGCGACGCAGGTTCGCCACGACGGTAAAGCCGTCCATTTTCGGCAACATGACGTCCAATACGACGACGTCGTAGATATCCGAGGAAGCATAGTCGAGGCCATCCTGGCCGTTGTGGACGAGGTCGACCTGATAGCCGCTGTCCTTGAGAATCTGTCCGAGGGCTTTCGCCAACGCGACGTCGTCCTCCACAATCAAAATTCGCATAGTCGCCCTTTCCGAGGTGTTTTCTTCTTCAAATGTTGTTCTTGATGTCCATTGTAAGCGACCCGCTGAAAGCATTCTGAAATCTCACGTAAACAAGGGGGCCTTTTCAGACACTTTTAAGAGACCTTCCATAGCATTGCGAGCGTCATCAGCGAAAAAACTCCAAACGGCGACCGAAAGGAGAATGCGTAATGGCGAAGTACAGCGACGTTTTTGAGCGCAAAGAGATCAAGCACGTCATCAATGCGACTCAACATCGACAGTTGGAGGAGGCCCTGGAAGGGCGCATGGAGATCGACGCCTATGGGCGAAGCCAGATTACGAGCATCTACTACGACACTCCGCGTTGGGAGATCATCGAGCGTTCCCTCGACAAGCCGGTCTACAAGGAGAAATTGCGCGTGCGCATCTATGGGCGTCCCACCGACGCGACTACGGATGAGGCGTTCATCGAGGTAAAGAAGAAGTACAAGGGCATCGTGTACAAGCGTCGCGTCCGTATGACGTTGGCGGCGGCGCAGGCGTACTTTGACGGCATGCCCTACGAGGATGCGATATGCGCCTATCCTCTGGCTGATCCGGAAGCGGCAGCAGAAGCCCTGAGCTTCCGGAGCTTGCAGATTGCGCGTGAGATAGACCGTTTCAGGGAGTTCCATGGACCCTTGGTTCCAAGCATGGGGATTGCGGTTCAGCGCAGCGCGTTCGTTCCGATTCTTGGCGCGGTGAACGACTTTGCCACCTCCGACTTGCGCATCACCGTGGACGAGGATGTTCGCTACCGCAATCTGGTCGATGGACAGGCCGACTACCAAAACCTCATGGAACCCGGAATGTGCATCCTGGAGATCAAGGCGATGGGTGCCATGCCCCTTTGGCTTGTTCGGTTTTTAGACGGTGCAGGAATCTTCCCCTCGTCCTTCTCGAAATATGGCGAGGCATATATCCGTTCAGTGCAGGCATCTTAGGCGCGGATTAGTTACCAACCCCCCGATAGGAAGGAATATCTACCATGTTCGAACAGACCTTTACCTCCCTGTATGCCGATACGGGGTCGGCTATGAGCAGCGTCACCTCGTTTGAGTTCCTGATCTGTTGCCTCGCCTCTATCGTGTTGGGCGCGGTAGCTGCGTGGGTGTACACGTTCAGACATGAGCACACGAAGAACTTCGTGGTTACCTTGGCCTTGTTGCCCTTGATCGTGCAAGCGGTCATCACCTTGGTCAACGGCAACTTGGGTGCTGGTATCGCGGTCATGGGTGTTTTTAACCTGGTCCGTTTCCGTAGCATCCCCGGAACCGCAAAAGACATCACGAGCGTGTTTTTGGCCATGGCAATCGGTCTTGCTACCGGCATGGGCTATCTCGGTCTCGCGGTTTTGTTCACGATTGTGGTATGTGTCGTCAACATCGCGTTCACCTTGTCCCCCTTCGGCAAGCCGACAGAGCCTGAGATGGCTTTGAACATCACGATCCCTGAAGACCTCGAGTATGACGGCGTGTTTGATAAGGTTTTGGCACGTTATACGGAAAGCTTCGAGCTTATGAGCGTGACCACGAGCAACATGGGTGCCCTGTTCAAGTTGGAGTACAAGGTTCGTCTGCACCAGGCGAGCGAGGCGAAACGCCTGATTGACGAGATTCGTACCCTCAACGGCAATCTCAAGGTCGCACTTTGCTACGCGCCGACACGTGAGGGCCTGTAAGAGTCCTTCACTTTGGGTTTGATTAACGGCGGCAACAGCAGTAGCGTCGGCACCACCATCAGTAGCAGCATCGGCAAAGACGGCGACAACAACACCACTACCAGCAACAGCATCATCAGCATCACCGACAACGACGACATCATCAGCAACAGCAAAAGACAATCCTCCACTTACCACGAGAGAGACGATATC
>CAZOGL010000017.1:22674-28256 GCA_964579575.1 uncultured Eggerthellaceae bacterium
CAAAAGACAATCCTCCACTTACCACGAGAGAGACGATATCTATGAACAACAACACCTACCCCCGTCCCCCAGCGCATACCTCTCACGACCCGAAGCGCACGATTGCGTCGGGTGCACAAAAGGCCCCTAGCCATCGCATGGTAAGTATGTTGGTGGCAGGCGCTTTGGTGACGACCATGGTTCCTGTGGCTTTGACAGGTTGTGGTAGTACCGCAACGAACAGTGCGGGGGGTTCGACCACGACGACCCAGGTCTCCTCTTCCCAAACGACGTCCAATATCGATTTGTCAGCCTACGATCTCGAGTATACCGACCGCGATTGCGATCCCAGCTACGACGAGTCCTCTGCAACCAAGATTACCTTGTCCGGCACGACCGCGACGACGAGCTCCGCCGATGGCGTGTCTATCTCTGGCAGCACCGTCACCATCACGAAGGAAGGCGTGTACGTCGTCAGCGGCACGCTTACCGATGGCCAGATCGTTGTCGATTGCAACGAGGAGGACAAGGCAAAGGTCCAAATCGTGCTCAGGGACGCTAACATCTCATGCAGCTCTGGGAGTGCCATTTATGTCCAGGAGGCAAAGAAGGTGTTTTTGACCCTTGACGCGGGTACGACCAACACCGTAAGCGACGGAAGCGCCTATACGCTCAACCAAGACGACGGAAGCGCCAACGCGTGCATCTACAGCAAGTCCAACCTGACCATCCAAGGAACAGGTGCGCTTACGGTAAATGGCAACTATAGGCACGGAATCTTTAGCAAGGACGACCTGGTCATCACCGGCGGAACCCTGAACGTGACTTCCAAGGAAGATGCGGTCCGCGGCAAGGATTGTCTCAAGATCAAAGACGGCTCCTTCACAATTAACTCGGGTGAAGACGCCCTCAAGAGCAGCAATTCTGACGAGGACGGCAAAGGCTATGTTGTCATCGACGGCGGAACCTTCGCCATTGCGGCAGGCGACGATGCAATCCATGCTGAGAAGCTGACCTTGATCAACAACGGCACCATCGACATCAGCACATGTTATGAGGGTCTCGAGGGACAAACCGTCATCGTCAACGGTGGTACCACCCACCTTGTAGCCAGCGACGATGGCGTCAATGCCGCGTCTGGCGGAACGGGCGACTCCCAAGCGGCGGATTTTGGCGGCGCGGGGCAAAACCACATGCAAAACATTCAGGACAACGGTGGTATTGCGGCCGACGGATCCACGCCTCCTTCCATGGGCGGCGGCTTTGCCGGCGGTGAACAAGGCCAAGGTGGGCAAAGTTCGGGTAGCATGACCGGTGGCGTGACCGCAACCACTACCGCTTCCTACACTACGAGCACGGCGACAACGACAACCGTTGCCGATGGTATTGCTAGCGGCGGCGTTGCCGGCGGTGGCGGCATGATGGATGGCGACAGCAGCTGTGTCTTCCAGATGAACGGAGGCTATCTCGAGATTGACGCTTCGGGCGACGGCGTCGATTCAAACGGTTCGGTCGAGATCACGGGAGGCGTCCTTTTGGTCAGCGGACCTACGAGCGGTGGCGACGGTGCCTTTGACTATGCCCTGAGCGCATCAATCTCCGGCGGAACGGTGATCATGGCGGGCTCTTTGGGCATGGCCCAAAGCTTTAGCAGCGGTTCCCAGGCGTTCTCGCTGGTCAACGCCAGCGGTAGCGCCAACCAAAGTATTGCTGTGACCGATTCAACGGGCAAGGTGTTGGCTTCTTATACTCCGAGCAAGCAATATGATTGCGTTTTGGTCTCCACGACGGGGATGACAGACGCAACGAGCTACAACATCGTTCTCGGTGGAACCGTGAGCGGTGCGAACTCTGATGGGTATGCCACGAGTGGTACGGTATCGGGTGGTTCGTCCGTGAGCTTTACGGCGTCAACGTCGGATACAAGTAACAGTGTTGGGAACGGTATGCCCAACGGTATGGGCGGCGGCTTCTCCGGTGGTGCTGGCGGGCAGGCGACACCTGGCGATGGCGGCGCAGGAGGTCAGACGACCCCCAACAGCGCGGGAAGTGCCGGGGCCGCTTCTTCGGGCCGCTTCGCCTGAGGAGGATTCTTGTAAAGTCGTTACAAGCCCTGACCTTGGTCGGGGCTTTTTGGCTATACACCGCCTGACCGTTGCCTCCTTATCTTTCCCGCGCTATTATGGCTAAACATTGTTACGGTTGTCGAAGGAGGATAATAGCGTGGATAGTGAGAAGATCGAAGCGGGCGTTCGCATGATCCTTGAGGGTATCGGGGAGGATCCCGACCGCGAGGGTCTCGTTAAAACCCCCCATCGCGTCGCCAAGATGTATGAAGAGATCTTCTCGGGCATGACTGAGGATCCGTCCGTTCACTTCGAGACCCTGTTCGATGAAGGCCACCAGGAGATGGTCATCGTTCGCGATATCCCGTTTTGCTCCATGTGTGAACACCATCTCGTGCCGTTTTTCGGCAAGGCCCACATTGCCTATATCCCTGGCGAAGACGGTAAGATTTGTGGCTTAAGCAAGCTTGCTCGCCTTGTCGACGCATTCGCAAAGCGTCCCCAGGTCCAAGAGAGGTTGACCTCCCAGATCGCCGATTTCCTTGTCGAACAGATGCATCCCCAAGGTGTCATGGTTGTTCTCGATGCAGAGCATATGTGCATGAGCATGCGCGGCATCAAGAAGCCGGGCACGAGAACCACGACCTCTGCGGTGCGCGGTCTTTTTGACCGTAACCATGCAACCCGCTCCGAGTGCCTCTCGCTCATCTTTACCCAACACTAAGTTACCGTCTTTGGAAGACGGTGCCTTGGGAAGGCGAGCCTACGCGACACCATCACCGCTATCAGTAAGGGTGTTATTTGTCGTCCGGTTCGGACTCCGATTCCTCAGGGGTTTCTTCGAGTTCGAGGACTATGCGGTCAACGCGGTGGACATCCATAGAAAGAACCGTAAGCGTTGCCTTCTTGTTGTGGTCTTCGAGGGTGATCGAGTCCCCGACCTCAGGTATGCGATCCAGGGAGTCCATGATGAGGCCAGCCACCGTTTTGACGTCGGAGGTGTTCTTAGGAGGAAAGCCGATGAGGTCTTCGAGCTCGGCTATGTCCAAGGTGCCCTCGACCTCGAAGGATCCTTCACCCTGCGCGAGTACATCCTCGGTCTCGTGTTGGTATTCATCGTGAATGCGGCCGACGATCTGCTCCATGATGTCGCTCATGGTGACGATGCCTTCGGTGCCGCCGTGTTCATCGACGACGACTGCGATCTTGGTGTGTTGCTTTTGCATGGTCTGTAAAAGCTTCGGGATGGAGATGGCGCCGGGGACGGCGTTGATAGTGCGAACAGGCAAATCGTCCATGTGGGAGCCTGACGGCATAGTGAACAGGTCTTTTACGTGGATGAAGCCGATGATGCGGTCCTTGTTGCCCTTGATTACGGGATAACGGGTGTACTTGTAGCGGCGGACTGTTTCCATGTTTTTCTCGGGCGTCAGGTCCATGTCAACGCAGACGAGCTCGGTTCGTGGCGTCATAATCGAGCTTGCGTCGCGATCTGAGAGGTCGAACACGTTGTCCACGTACTCGTTTTGCGCTTCTTCGATAAGGCCGCTCTCGGTGGATTCGTCCACAAGCAGCTTGATTTCCTCGTCGGTATAAGCCTCGCGCTCCTGCGTGGGGTCGTATCCCATAAGCTTGACGGCCGCGTTGGTGATGGCGGTGAACAAGACCGTGATGGGGTAGGTGATACGGTAGAAGAGCCGCAAGGGGGTTCCCGCCCAAAGAGCGTAGGCTTCGGTGTTAAACAAGGCGAGACTCTTCGGGATTTGTTCGCCGCATATAACATGGATCGACGTCATGAGAACCAGGCCAAGGATGGTGGAAACAACAGCGGTGACCTCGATTGGAGCGCCAGTGAGGTCAAACAGGGGCCTGAGGATCTGCACGAAGGTTGGCTCACCGATCCAACCCAAAACAAGGCTTGCAATGGTGATGCCAAGTTGGCATACGGCAAGATACGAGTTGACGTTCTCTACGGCATGCAGGGCGTTTTTTGCGCCAGGTTTGCCTTGTCCCACGGCGATCTCAATTTGCGACCTGCGAACGCGAACAAAAGCGAACTCCGCGATGACGAAGAAGGCGTTCATCGCGACGAAAAAAACAATCAACACAAGGCTTAGGCCTAGTGACATATATAAAACACGCTCCTAAAAAGATAAGGTTGTGGCGGGGTTGCGACACCAAGCATCGCGCCAAGCTCCACGCAAGCTCCACGCAAGGCAGCGCCCTCGAGCATCGCGGCGACTCCTCTCCTCAAAAAGAGTCACACCCCTAGGTAATCCTAAGAGAGTAACGCAAAACGAGCATGTTGCGAGGGCTCTCTCCCTGTTTTTCGTAAAGGACTAGAGATATTCCATGAAAACGGGGGTGGCGTTGTCTGCGTATTGTGCGGCAGATTATGCATAAGTCAAAATGATTAGAAGGAATCCGTTTCAAAAGGGACATAAGGTCCGAATCCGTGTCTATAATAGGGTGCTTTGCCAATTAGACGGCCAATTTGACGTTATGTGTTTCAAGGAAAGAAGGTCCAATCATGAGTTTCATGAGCGAGTTCAAGGAGTTTATCAACAAGGGTAACGCCATGGACATGGCAGTTGGCGTCATCGTCGGCGGCGCTTTCACCGCGATCGTCACGAGTTTGACCACCGACATCATCAACCCCTTCATCAAGCTTGTCACAAGCCCCGTGTCCGGTGGTGAGGAGGCTCTCTCTGGCCTTGTCATTCCGGTTCCCGGCATGGAGGGCGGCATCGACTTCTCCGCATTCATCGCTGCAATCATCAACTTCATCATCGTTGCTTTTGTCGTGTTTTGCCTTGTCAAGGCTTTGAACGGCATGCAAAACGTTGGCAAGAAGGTTCTTGACAAGGATGGTAATCCGGTCGAGGAGGCTCCTGCTCCCACATGCCCCTATTGCCTCGAGGAGGTCAAGGAGGGCGCAACCCGTTGCCCGCATTGCGCTGGTGACATCGCCTCTTACAAGGCGTAGTTGCCTCATCGGGGAAAATCGCCGCAACCAAAATTGCCGCGAGCACGCGAGCTTTGTTAATTTATGGAGCCCTCGCACGTAATCGAGCCTGTGTCCATTAGAATGGGCGCAGGCTTTTCTATCGAGAGGAAGTAACTATGAAGTGCGTGGTTTCCGTTTTGGGCAAGGATCGCAAGGGCATTGTTGCCGCTGTCGCAACGTGTCTGGCAGAGCATGATGCCAATATCGACGACATCAGCCAAACCCGTCTCGGCGAAATCTTCTCCATGACCATGATGGTCACTTTGAACCTTGAGGCGAGTGATTTCGAAACCGTCCAAAAGGCGCTCGCTGACGTCGGCGAGGAGCTCGGTATGCAAATCACCATCCAACGTGAGGACGTATTCCAATTCATGTTCAAGATCTAAGCTTGGTAGATACGAGCTGGTAGATACGGGCTGGTAGAAACGAGCTTGTAGATACGAGCTTGTAGATACGGGCAAAAATGAAGGCTGGTTCCGGTAGTGGGGCCAGCCTTTTTGCGTTGTTGGGTTAAAGCCGGGTCAGTGTTT
>CAZOGL010000017.1:28356-31771 GCA_964579575.1 uncultured Eggerthellaceae bacterium
GCCGCTGTTGAGCCAATATTTGGTTGTTGGACTGCTGCTTGCCGAGACCTCGGATTATCGCTTCCGACCTACTCTTTGCGACTTGTTTCCCGCTCGCGCAGGCGGGCGGTAATCTTTTTGCCGAGCTTTTGGCACGGCTTCTCAACGAGGTGCCATGAGGCGAAAGAGGCAATAAACGTGAACACGAGGCATATTGCAAGGTAGGGCCAGTAACCGAAGTCGGCACCCATGAAGCTGGCGACGGTCTGTTGGATCGGAAACGCATAGACGTACATGCCGTAGGAGTAGTCGTTCTTGGAGAACACCTTTCCAAACACCGGGTTTTTGGCGAAAGCAAACGAGATGACGATTGGCGGAATAACGAGAGAACCGGCGATGACGCCCGCCACGGGGTTGTTGAACCCGACGAGCATGACGACAACGAGTCCCGCGAAGGCAATCTGAATCGGGATGCGATGTTCCGCTTGGTACTCGAAGGCCAAGGCTCCGGCGATGTAGAAGAAGAACAGGCGCGGGTAGTTTGCGTTCCATGCAATGTTGGTGTTAGCGGCATCGTAGACGTTAAGCACGAAGCAGAGCGCGAGTACCGCCCACAAGACGGCGCGGCCTTTCGGGAGTTTGCGCAGGATGAGGTAGATAAAAGGGGTTGCGATGTAACATTGCAACTCGTATTGGAGCGTCCAAAGAGAGGTGTTTACGTCGGTCGGGTGGGGGTTTGTCGCAAAGACGCCGGGCAATGAGTTTGAATGGTATGGGATAAGGGCGTTCCAAAGGTAGTCGATGGTGATCGGGCTGGTCAGGTAAACGCGGCGTCCCTCGGTTGTGAGAAAGAGGCCAAGTACGATCGCAAACAGGGTCGCGGCGATGAGCGCGGGGTAGATGCGCATGACGCGACGAATTGCGTAACGGAGGACGTTGTGGTCCCGGAAAAAGCTCTTCGTGATAAGGTAGCCGCTCAAAACGAAGAAGATGTCCACTGCGATTCCGGGGGAGGTTGTACCGAAAAAGTTTGGCAAGCCGGTGACGCCGATAAACATCTCGGCGTGACCGAAGATAACCATGCACGCAGCGAAAAAACGCATGGCGTTGATATTGTTTTCCCTGCTTGGCGCCTTGGTTGTCGAGATGTCGCTTTGCTTGTCGCCCACGGTCCTCTTCCCTTGGCTAGTTGATTTTGAAACCGAGGAAGTTCTCGGCGTTGTGCCAGGTCAGCTTTTCGAACTCATCCTCGCTGAAATTCATGCTGCAAAGCATGTCAAACTCTTTGGCGGGGTCCCACATGGGAAAATCGCTGCCGAACATGACGCGGTCGGTGCCAAACATGTTGATGAGCTCATGACCATGGCGAACTCCGGTGAGCTCGAAGGAGCTGGATGTGTCTACGAAGCAGTTCTCGTTGCGCAGATAGTCGAACCCGATGTCATAGATCGACCACCCTCCGAAGTGGGCCGCGTCCACGACGAGGTCGGGAAAGGCGTGTAGGATCTTGGCTACGCGCTTGGGGTGGCTGAAGTTGTAACGGTAGTCGCCTACGTGGAGGATGATTGGCAACTTCTTGGCCTGGGCAATCTCGTAGACGTTCATAAGGCGGGGATCATCCGCGTTGACGCGTTGGGTATCGGGGTGGATCTTTATGCCGTGGAGCCCGAGCTCGATGCCGTGGTTGATTGCAGCCTCGGGATCCTCACAATCTTGGTGCATGGCCATAAAGCCAATGAGCTGGGGATACTTTGCACACCGGTCGGCTATGAACTCGTTTATCGACAAGACGTTCTTTGGCCGGACGGCGACGCTGTGTACGCAAAAGTGGGTGATGGACGCTTGATTTTGAACGGCATTTGGCGCTTGCAAGAGGTGCTCGGCGGTTCCTTCGGCGCTGTACATCTCCTCAAGCCCGTAGAAGTCGCGCACGGAATCGACCGCGCGTTGCGAAATCTTGTCTGGATAGATATGGGCATGGATGTCGACGATCGCCATTGGGTCTCCTTGTGATTGTTGAAACGTTCGCTATTGTACGACAAAAGCGCAGGCGATCGTCCCTTTTGATGGCAAGTTACGCGGTGTTTACGATGGCGGAGCACTAAAAGACAAGATTCTCTTTGGTGTGGAATATACTGTGAACATGGTTTTGTCGCTAGGGAAGGAGCGTCTTTTGGGTGTAGATGTTAACGATTTCAAGTACGAGGGCAAGAACAAAAACGCGTTTAAGCTTCGCAAGTATCCAACAGACGCTGGCGTGGATAAGGAGGAATCCGAGAAGTACCACGCTTTGACAGCGGAAAACACCGCAAAGATCGCAGCGTTGCAGGACAAATTGTATGCCCAAGGCGAGGAGGCGCTACTCATCGCGCTCCAGGCTATGGACGCGGCGGGCAAGGACTCCACGATCAAAAAGGTCTTGAGCGGCGTTAACCCCCAAGGCGTCAAGGTCACAAGCTTTAAGAGCCCCAACAGCATCGAGCTTGCCCATGATTATCTTTGGCGTGTTGTGAACGCATTGCCCGAGCGTGGCTACATAGGTGTCTTCAACCGCAGCCATTACGAGGATGTCTTGGTTGTGCGTGTGCATGAGTATTGGAAACACTACAAGTGGGCGTCGCGTTGCCAAGACATGAGCGAGGCGGAATTTTTCAAGAAGCGGTTCGAGGCCATTCGCGCCTTCGAGGAGCACCTGTACGACAACGGATATCGGATCATCAAGATCTTTTTGCATGTGGGAAAGGATGCCCAAAAGGAGCGTTTCCTCGCTCGCATCGAGGATGAAACCAAGAATTGGAAGTTCTCCGAGAGCGATCTCAAAGAGCGTGCGCTTTGGGACGACTACATGGACGCGTATGAGCAGGCTATCAAGTACACGTCGACCGAGCATAATCCTTGGTACATCATCCCGGCTGACAAGAAGTGGATGACGCAATACCTCGTGAGTTGTGTGGTTTTGGAGACCCTAAAGAGCATCGATCCGCACTACCCCGAAATGCCCGAGGACCAGGTTGCGCGTTTGGGCGCGTCGAAGGCCGCCTTGCTTGCCGAGGATGGACCGATTGAGGATGGGTCGGCCGAGGGCGGATTTGCTAAGGGCGCGTCCGTCGACGAGTCGGAGTTGGGAGCTGCGGCGGAGTCCGAGGCCGAGGGTGACAAGGAATCCAAGGCCAAGAAGGGCAAGAAAGCCAAGAAGGACAAGGGTAAGAAAAAGAAGTAACCGCGGCATGTTGCGTGCGTTTGTTAGGGATGCGCGTTTGTGGAGGGTTTGTGTGTGGGAAAAGTAACGCTTGCAAGCCCATAACTGGGCGCGTATTATATCTCTTTGCGCAAAGCGCACCAGATAAATTGCGGGGTGGAGCAGTCTGGTAGCTCGCCGGGCTCATAACCCGGAGGTCGTTGGTTCAAATCCAGCCCCCGCGACCAAAAGTTTTCG
>CAZOGL010000018.1:0-11735 GCA_964579575.1 uncultured Eggerthellaceae bacterium
AACAAAGAACACAAGGTCAAACCAATTGCGCAAGCCGCGCCAACCGCACCGACCGCACCAACCGCACGTCCCGGCTATTGGAACGACGAGAGGTTGCCGTAGAGCATCGTCGCAAGGATGCACGTACCGAATGCGATCATGATGACGACAAAAAGGGCGTTGGCGCGGCTCTCCCCAAGGCGCTCAAAGAGCATACAGGTCAAAGGAAAGAGCAGCCATAGGTAGAACATGGCCATCGCACCGATGCCTAAGTCGTTTACCACCCAACCCTGTTGCAAGATGTTCAAGGGCAATTGGGAATTGTCCCAAAAGGGATACTCGCCCGTGATGGGGTCAGGTTGGTTGATGATCAGGCCGAAACCGGTCTCCATGACAGCCGCCAACAAAACCGTGAGCAAATAGAAGAGAGCGAACGCGCCGATCAACGTCTTACAACGCTTGACGATCATCTCCCTGAACGGCTCGAGGCACATCGTCATGCCCAACGCGCCGAAACCGTACACCCAATAGGGGTAAAACCATGGGTCGACCATGGTTGCATAGTCTTCCTCAACGATGCCGAAGTTGCTCATGAACGCGCAGTACGGAATTTCCAACCAATGGCCCAGCATGCAGCACACCGCAAAGCACACGAGGGTCACTCGCCAAAATTGCCACGTCTTCGGAGCAAAACGATTACGCCTCAGATTCCGGCGAAATTCTTGGATCCCGTTTTGGTGAACCATCAATCAGAGCCCGTCTATCCTAGCTGCGCTTGTTCGTCACTTAATTGGAACCCGAAGGTCTTCATCGGATCGATGTTGTACGCCAAGACCAACGCCACAAACAACAGGAGAGACGCAACGAAGATGACACGGAACACGTCGCGACCGACATAGCTGAATTGACGCTCGAGCGTCGGATAGACCTGCCAAACGATGAGGGAAGAAACGACACCGAAGCAAACCGTGTACAGGAAGCAGACCTGACCTTCGAAGTTCAGGAATTGGTCGCGATAGTCCCATGCTTGAAAATCGGTGTTGAACAGAAGGCCCAGGACAAGTTCGGCTAAGCCGCAGAACAGCGCGTTCACAATGAAGCTGCACACAAACGCCTGCCAAGTCTTCGGAAACACCTCGCGCATCTTCATATACAACGGGTATAGCACAAGACCGCAGACCACGAACGCTATGCCGTAGATGCAAAACGGCCCAAAGTGGTCTTTCCAGGTCAAGCTATCGGGCGCGGCGATTGTCCCCGGAAACAACCCATTGACGATGAGGATTTGAACGCCCATCTCCATCCAATGGCCTGCAACGCTGAAGAAAAAGAAGTAAATAAGCAGTCGCAGCCAGAAGTCGAGGGAGCGAGGATTGAACATCTTGCGACCGATGGCAAGATCTTTGTTTCGCAAGCCCGATGCGAAGGGCTGGACGAGCACCGCCTTAGCGCGACGAGACGTCAAGAAATACAAAGCGAACCCGAGAGTGATGCATATGGGCACCACGAAGTACACAGGATCGGTATACCCCGCCATGATGTTCTCAACCGTGAAGTTGATACAGTTGAACACATAGAAAACGATAGCGTATTGACGCGTATACATCTTACGATTGCCAATCATCCAAATGCATACGCCCTCGCCGATGATGTCCAAAACGATTACGAAAAAGACATATCCCGAAACAGCGTTCATCTGGGATGTTGTAAGGACCGCCAACGCGATGAAATTCATCAGGATGACAAAGAAGTTCGTAAACTGAACGAATCTCATGAAGCCAAGGCCGCTATCGGCAGTGAACTCTTTGCGCGCCATATCCTCTCCTCTTTGTTGGCCCTCTACGTTGATAGGCATACCTAGAAAAGTATACCAGCACTGGCGTTTTGGCGGGATGGAACAAAACCAGACAATCGCCATGATGGGCGGCTCCAACGCCCATGATGGGCGGCTCAAGCGCCCACGCTGGGGTGTCACGCTGGGAGGGTTCCAGCAAAAACCCAAAGCACTCATTTATACAAAATCACCACGAAAAACATGTCGGTTCTTGCTATTGTTGAATGTGCTCTTACTCGAATAAAAAAGGGGTGGTTATGAAAAGAACGGGCTTTATGCCATTCTCACAAAAACTCGTTAAGGTGACGATTGCGTTCATCTTGGCATTGGCCATGGTGCCGGCTGGCGCGTTTACCGCCATCGCACAGGAGCCCGCTGGCCTCGACTCTGGCGCTACAAGCACACTCGCCACTACCGAGGGCGCTTCCATTGCCGAACGTTTGAGCGCCATCGAGGGCGTAACCAGCGTCACAGAGGAAAAATCCGCCATCGACGGGTTCGAAAAGGTCTACCTGCTCAAAATCGAGCAGCCGATCTCCCACAGCGATGCGACCGTGGGCACGTTCCAGCAGCGCGTGCGCGTTTACTATCGTGGTGACAGCAACATCAACTTTGTCAACACCGAAGGATACATGCTCCAAAACGCCGTCAGCTCAAGCGCCCTGTGGAACCACTACGACGCTAACATCTGGGACATCGAATTCCGCTTCTTTGGCGAATCGACACCGGAGGGCCTCGACGTTGACTCCACCGAGCTTTGGCAATATCTGACCGTGGAGGAAGCTGCCGAGGACTTCCACGCCATCGTTGAGAAGCTTTCCACGGTCCTTTCGGGCAAGCGCGCCTGGACCGGCACAAGCAAGGGCGGTTTCACCACAACCTTCCAGTGCTACTACAACGAACAAAAGGGATACAACGACGCGGATGCGTACATCTCGTGGTGCGCACCGCTTTGCGACGGAACTTCCGACATGCGCTTTGTTGACGGCATCGCCAACACCGCTGGCGACTACCAATTAGGACCCGAAACCGCTGCGAAGTATCGCAAGTGCTTGAAGGAATTCCAGCTTCTTTGCATCAAATATCGCGATTACCTGCAAGAGGAATACTGGAAGCTCGCCCAAAGTCAGGGACTGAAGTTCCGCGAAGAGTATTTCGGGACCGATGAGGAAGTCGCCAAGGCCAAGCTTTGGGATTTGGCCGTCAGCGAGTTCGCCACCTATCAGTGGCAGTATCTACAAAGCATGACGTGGGACCTGTTGGACGCGATGGTCTACAAAGGTGACCAAATCCCCGAGGACACCCTCAAACAACAGATCATCTCGATTTTTGGCGAGGTCGACGCACCCATGAACTTCGCTTACAACAACGGGTTCTTCCCGTATGAGATCACCGCTGCCACCCAGATGGGCAATTGCACCGAAGGCCTGCTCTACCTGCAAGAGGCCGTCGTCGCTAAGCAAAAGGAAGATCCGACGTTCCCCAGTTTGGCGACCACGTACGAGACCGACCCCTCCAATTGCGACCTCTTCCTGACCGACGCCCAAAAAGAGACGTTCCAGTACAGCAGCACCGTACGTGACGAGTTGATTGAGTGGGTTAAAACCACCGACTCTGCCCACCTCATCTTGGTGACGGCCTCGATGGATCCTTGGAGCTATGTCCGCATTCCCGACGAAGCCAGCACCAGCAACCCCAACATCCATGTCTACAACAAGGACGGCGCCCATAATTTCAAAATCTCCGAAATGACCTCTGAGGACCAGGCCGAAGTTTGGTCGCTTTTGGACGGATGGCTTGAGTGGACCGCGCCTGACCCAGTCGAGGCGTTTGTAACCCGCCTGTACGAGAACGTGCTCGGCCGCGAAGCCGATGCCGAGGGATTCGCCGTCCAAGTCCAAGGCGTGAAGACCCTGGGTGCTGCACAGATCGCACGCAACTTCTACGTCTCCGAGGAGTTCGAAGCGAAGGCAGCTACCATGACCAACGAGGAGATTGCCAAAAACGTCTACTGGACCATGCTCAACCGCTCCGCCGACACCGATGGATTGGCCTACTGGACGGGATGCCTCAACAACGGCATGAGCGTGTGCGCACTCGTGGCTGGCTTTGTTGAGTCGCCCGAGTTCGTAGCTCTTTGCTCAAGCTATGGCGTCGACCCCGGCTCTGCTGACGCTTTGCGCACCTCCCTTGAACCTCGCGACCGCAACGCAGGCGTCACCTCTTTTGTAAGTCGCCTGTACACCGTGGTGCTTGGCCGCACCGCTGAAGTTGATGGACTCAACGTCCAATGCGAGGCGCTTATGGCCGGCATGCCTTGCTACCAAATCGCTATAAACTTCTTCTGTGGCGAGGAGTACGCCAACAAGGGCAAGGCCGACGCGGAGTTTGTCGCCGATTGCTACAAGGCCATGATGAGCCGCGAAGGATCCGTTGAGGAGTGCGACGCTTGGGTTGCCCGCATAGCGGACGAGAGTTTGTCCCGCGAGGACGTGGTCAAGGGCTTCTGCCAATCCGATGAGTTCGAGGCTATTTGCCAATCCTGCGGCATGACAAGCGGCATGCGCTAGGAAAACGCACTAGGAAAAGAGAGCCAGGGCGACAAACCAACGCCTTGGCTCTCTCATGCAACACATCAGTTCCGCCGCATCAGAAGTCACTCAACAGATAATCGTACAAATCTGCACGCACCGGCTCGTCAAGGCGATAACCGATCTCGACGGCACTCGCTGTCGAATCCTTCATGACGAATTGCTTGAAGTGGCCCGTGGGATATATCTCGCCCAAGAAATAGAACTCGGTGCCATCGTCCTTGTCGTTTGTGTTCTTGCGAACGAAGAGGAAGCAGCGCATTCCGTTCTCCCTCGCTCTCCCCAAGTTGATGATCTCGGGAGAATTCAAGGTTCGCTTGCTCTTCGATATCGCAATCAACTCACGATCGGAGACAAAGCGGTCCTCATACATCGTCGTGACGCTGATCGAGGGATCCTTGTCGTAGTTGATAAACACCGGAAAGGTATTGGTCTTCTTGTCGTGGAAATAGCCGCCGATGTTTTGGTAGTTCGGCTCTTTGTCCCACTCGAGAAGCTTGCACACCTCTTCACGTGTGTACTTGGCGTTCAAGACAAAGGCTGTGTCCTTGTACGTGTCGGAATAGAGCCTGCTGTTTCGACGCAGGCCGAAATCGATCGCCTCGCTGACATGATAGAAGAACACGGGGTCTTCAAGAGCCCTCTTAAAGCTCTCAGCAAGCCAAAAAGACGTTCCATCAAACTCGACAAGTTGTTGACCTGCGGTTGAATAGTATCCGGTAAGCATTCGGCTCGCCGCTTGGACCCTTTCGGCCGCAACGCGTCCCGAGGAAAACGTAAACGTTCCGCCTCCCTCGAATCTATCCAGCAACCCGCGAAGAACGCTGAGATCTTCTGCTCGTTTTCCGTTGGCAAGCTTGGTGGAGATGAACTTGAGATAGTCGAGCTTGCTTTGACTAAACGACAAGTTCGCGTCTTCGTCGTAGCGTTGGAGGAACGCGGCATATGAGCCAAACTTGCGAATGATGATGTTGGGGTCGATGGACTCGTGATCGTCGAAGTCTTGAATGGTCGGAATCCTTCCCAAAATCTGTTTAAGCTCGGCATATTCGGATTTGATCAGCTTGACCTCGCCAAACTTTCCTTCTTCGAGCGCTTTGAAAATCTGCGCCTCGGAAATCTTGTCAAAGGAGATGGTGGAGCAACCAGGAATAAGGGCGCTCCCCTCCTTTACGACCTTGCGAAGATTGTCCTTGTTGTATGTGCGGTCGCCCGACAAAGCGATGGGAACCAGATAATTTTGCTGGTAGTTGCCTATGAAATCCAAGACCAGCGTGTATTCCTTGCCCTTTGCCTTGCGAAGACCGCGCCCCAATTGTTGGACAAACACGATCGCGGACTCAGTTCGGCGCAACATGATGATTTGGTTGATGGTCGGGATGTCGATCCCCTCGTTGAGGATGTCGACCGAGAAGATGTACTCGATCTCACCCGCCTCAAGACGGGCGATTTGTCGGTCGCGCTCATCATCGGAAGTCGCACCGCTGATCGCGACCGTTCGATACCCTCGTTCGTTGAATTTCTCAGACAAGGCAGCAGCCTCTTCGTTGCGATTGCAGAAAACGAGCCCGCGGCGCTTCTCCTTGTCGATGGTGTATTCCTCAATCTTGTCGATGATATGACGGACACGATCCTCGGATACCAGCCGATTGAACAAACTCGCATCCGTCACGACCTCGTCATCGATTTCGAGGTCGGCAATTCCAAAATAGTGGAAGGGCGCGAGCATGTCTTCGTCGAGAGCATCTTGTAGCGTGATGCGGAACGCGATGACATGGTTGAACAGTCCGTAGACGTCATACCCGTCCGTGCGGCTCGGCGTCGCGGTCATTCCGAGGCAAAAAGACGGCTTAAAGTAATCGAGAACCACCTGGTAGCTGTGCGCTCCGCTGCGATGCGCCTCGTCGAAAATGATGTAATCGAATTCGCGGGGGTCGAACTCGTCGATATGCTTGCTCAATGTGCCGACCATGGCAAACACACAAGACGCTTGCGGCTTCTTTGCGCCGCCGCCATACACGCCATAAGTGTATCTCTGACCGAGAACGCGCTCAAAGCTCTTCCTCGAGGCTTCGAGGATCCGCTTTCGATGGGCAACGAAGAGGACCTTGCCCGGGTTCACGGCGGCAACGTCAAGGGCCGACAAGTAGGTTTTTCCCGTACCAGTAGCTGAAACCAACAACGCACGCGCCTCGCAACGCTTGTGCAACACACCAAGCGCCTCTAGAGCCAAGGTCTGCATTTTGTTGGGGGTTATTGCTTCTGAGACAGGCTCCGGCCGCTTCTTCGAAGGAGCGGCCGAAGCTCCGTCCGCGTACGGGAAAGCCAAGGGAGCGGCCGAAGCCCCGTCCGAGCCATCGCGTCCCACCACAAATCTTTCCCCCGAATCGTTCTCCGCCCCACCAACGCGCCTGTCGACAAACGCGCGCTTACGAGAAGACGTGATCAGGACATCAACCTTTCGATACTCCGCGTAACGCTCAATCCATTGCGGAGTGCAATCAACACAAAGCGGATCAGCCCACAACCCATCGAAGGCGGCTTTGGTCTCCCGCAACATCCCGCCCTCGGAGTAAGAGCGGAACAAGACGTTCCACTCCTTGTTGCAAGTCAGGGCAGTTTGGGTAAGGTTCGAGCTGCCGATAATGATGGTGCTGATCCCATCTTTGTCGAAAAAGAAGCCCTTGGCGTGCAGATTTCCCTGAAAGACGCGGACCTGGATATTCGGATACTCACAAAGTTTTCGGAGGGCGGAGGGATCGCTGAAGTTTAAGTAAGTCGACGTGAGAATCCTGCCCGGGATTTTGCGGCGACGCAACTCGTTGAGAATCTCTACGAGGACCTGCACTCCGCTCGAAGTGATGAACGCAACCGAGAAGTCAAAGCTTTCGCAGGTAGAGAGCTCCGCCTTGAGGACGGAAAGAACGTTGGCACCCGACGATTTGTCGTTGCCCAAAATACGCGGCGCAAAGCGATCGTCGAGAGAATATGCGGAGTCTATGAAGCTCGACTTCAAAGTCTCCTCAAAGACCTCCACCCCATAGTCAAAACGCTCTTCCATTCAATCTCCTGGCTGCTAGGCAAGAAGACCCGACGACTTAATAGCATCTACCACCAACAAATCGGCAGGCAACCAGCCCACCGAGTCGATTGTCTCGGAAGAAACCCATTTCGCCGCGGAGTGTTCAAGCAAGGCAAGGTGTCCGTCGACGACATGGGACCAATAGCAATGCATGGTCAAGTGGAAGTTCGGATAGTCCCAATCGACCGTCACGAGGAATCGATCGACCGCGATTGTGGCCTGAAGCTCTTCTTGGATTTCGCGCACGATTGCTTCCTCGGGCGTCTCACCAGGCTCGACCTTCCCTCCAGGAAATTCCCAACCTCCCGCATAATCCCCGTATCCACGTTGGGTCGCCAAGACGGTCCCCGTTTGGGGGTCTTCGATGATTGCCGCAACGACTTCGATGGTTTTCATCCACAACCTTCTTCGGTGTCTCTTGGGTTTCGATATCTCTCGGGTGTGTTACCGGAAATTCTACCCGGATGCCTGCAAGGTTGCCAGATCTTTGAGGTGTCCTGTTTTGAGGCCTCCACGAATTGAGAGGACGGCCCGATTTTGAGACTTCCCTAGATCGGAGCAGCGGCTTGGCCTTGGCCGTCTCCACGGATTGAGGAGGCAGCCCAGTCTCGAGAGCCTTCGCAAACTGCAGAAACGACCTATTCCTGAGGGTTTATCCCAAGTCGCTTGAACTTGTTGTGGTCGGATACGGCGAACCCACCGTTGCTACCATGTCGAGCACCATAGCGAGGATCATCGGTGGCGTCCCATATCTCCTCGGCAACACCGCTCCATTCGTTCGCGAACTTTTTGCACTTCGCGCAAAGCTCCTCGGCACTCTCTTGGGCGGTCAAATCGGTGCAGGTCGCGCCCGAACGACCCACCATGGCCGGCAAACGTTCGGGATTTTCCAACATAGGACACGGCCGCAAGAGGTTGTTGTTGAAAGGTTGGCCCTTGTAGTACTCCATGAACAAGGGAGACTTCAACGCTTCAAGAAGGGTCGACTCGTGGATGTTGGCATTGGCGTAGTGGACAAACACGCAGGGTTCCACATCACCACGCGCGTTGATATGGAGATAACGGCGACCTCCCGCTATGCAACCTCCAACGAACTCGCCATCGTTTTGGAAATCGAGGACGAACAGGGGTTTCTTGCCGCGCATCTCCCAGACGGTGTCACGCAACCGAAGCCTTTGCTCCACCGTAGGCATGAGAGCAGGGTCCGCGTCTGAGCCGACTGGCATAAAGGTGAACACCCAGCAGAACAAGGCTCCTTGATCGATCATCCAATCGTAGTACTCCTCGCATGCGATACTTTCCGCGTTCTGGCTGGTATAGCAGGCAGAGATCCCGAAGGGAAGGCCATGGGCGCGCAGCAACGACATCGCATTGACGATGCTCTTGTACGTCCCCTCGCCGCGTCGGGCGTCGGTCGTGGCCTCGGACCCTTCCGCGCTGATGGCAGGCACAAAATTGCCCACGCGCGCTACCTCTCGGCAAAAGTCCTCGTCGATGAGGGTGGAATTAGTAAAGCAAAGGAACGCGCAGTCGGGGTGGGCCTCGCAAAGCCTAATCAGGTCCTTTTTGCGCACCAAGGGCTCGCCGCCAGTGTAGATGTAGACGTAGGTTCCCAGCTCCTTACCCTGTCGAATGATAGAGTCGATGTCGTCGTAGCTCAAATTGAGGCTGTGGCCGTAATCCGCCGCCCAACAACCCTTGCACTTAAGGTTGCAGGCACTCGTAGGGTCAAGCAGGATGGCCCAGGGGATATTGCACTGGTACTTTTCACGCATCTCCTCCTGCTTTGGCCATGCCAACATGTTTGCATCTACGAGAAACGTGCGGAGAAAATGCTTCCTGAAATTCGGGTCAAAGTCCTTGGTTCGCAAAATCAGCTCATACCAGTTGTCGCGTTGGTCAATCGACTCGCGAATGGCTTTACGTTGAGCGGGAAACAGGTTGCTTGGCGCGACCTTGTCGATAAGGTCCATGATTCGCGGGATATTCTTCTCTGGATCGGAAGAGAGACCATCCACTATCTTGTACATCGCCGCTCGTTTGATTTGATCCGTAGCTTTCATACTTTGCTCCTCGCTGTTTTATGTAACATTGTGGTATAAGTAACATTGTTTATGTATTATAACGAAAGGACGAGATCATCAATAGCCATATTATTCTTAATTGAGGCTAATGCAACACATTTGAGAGAAGTGGGAAAAATTGAGCGAAGTAAGGCGAGAAGACCGCCGCACGCGACGAACAACCGCCGCCATCAAGCGCGCATTTTGGGAGATTGCCAACGAAAAAGGCTTTGAGCGGGTAACCGTTTCCGAGATCGCCGAGCGAGCTGATATCAACCGAAAGACTTTCTACCACCACTATGAGTCCCTTGAGGTCTTAGAGGACCAGCTTCTAAGCGAGAGAATCGAGGCGATGTCCGACTCGCTGCGAGAAGGTCTTGCGGCTCAGGGTGCACAGAGCGGGAACCTTGATGTCAACAACCTCTTCCAGGTTTTAAGCGTAGGCCTTTTGGAAGCGGCGAACGAAAACGGTATGTCGTTTGCCCATGTGGATATCAAACGAAGAGTGCAGCACATGGAGCCCTTGCTGAACCGCATTTTGACAGAGGAGTTTCCCGAATCGTTCGAAGGCGTTCCCGAGCAGCATCTTCGCTACATTGAGACATTTTTCTGTTCTGGAATCTTGGCGGCATTCCAACGTTGGGCTGAAGACGACTCTGAGGTCAGTATGGAAGAGTTGGGCACGCTTTTGAGCGCATGCGTCGCCGGCGGGGCATCTTATCTGCGACAGCAAGTGGCGACTTCAGAGAGAGCTTCCGACGGGGCGTCTTATCTGCATCCGCAAGCGGCAATTTAAAAGAGAGTGGCCAGCTAAGGCAAACTGAAGTCGATTGAGGCTGAGGTCGGCCTAAGCTGGGATCGGCCTAGTCTGAGACCAGCTGAGGCTGAGGTCGATTGAGGCTGAGGTCGGTTGAGGCTGAGGTCGGCCGAGGTTGAGGTCGGCCGAGGTTGAGGTCGGCCTAGTCTGAGACCAGCTGAGGCTGAGGTCAGCCTAGACAAGTTATACTTTTAGACATGAAATGCGATGTTCTCATAATCGGTGCTGGTCTTGCAGGATCGACCTGCGGATTTTTGCTGGCCACAGCCAAGCAAAACGTGTTGGCGATCGATTGCGCCGACTTGGTTACGAAGGAAAAACTTTGCGGCGGCATGCTGACCAGTCGCAGTCTTGATGCCATGGATCGTATCTTCGGCCTCGAGTCTCGCGCACTCTATCGCGAGACCTTCACAACCATGAAAGCCATCGATACGCGCGTCCGCCGCGGTAGCCAGATTGCCCAACTCGACGCGCACATGAGCATCGTGCGCCGCAAGGACCTGGACGACTACGCTTTGTGTCGCTTTCTCGATGCAGGTGGGATGGTTGCGGACCGATCCACGCTCTACGAAATCGACCCAGACGCGCACGTTGCCTACGTGCAGACACCAACGGGACCGCTTGATATCGAGTATCGCATTCTCGTGGTCGCCGACGGTGCGAATTCTCCGACCCGCAAGCTTTTGAGCAGGCATGATGCGAACTTGAAGCCAAAGCCCGATATTGCGCTTGTCCCCTCAATTGAGGCCTTGGTCGAACCTACCGGTGGTGATGCCACAGGGTGGTACGTGCCTTCCATGGGCGGATATTGCTGGTATTTTCCCTGCGGAGAGCGGGCTAACATCGGCGCAGGCGGTACAAAAGCGAGTGCGAGCCAGCTTCGCAACGCGCTTGACGAATTCATGGGCATGATGGGAATCTCAGAGCGCGGCGAACTCCGCGGAGCTTTCATTCCCAGCGGTGGCAGCTGTCTTGTGCAGAGCCGCGATGCTTTTTTTCTTGGAGACGCCGCAGGTCTTGCTTGCCCCGCTACAGGCGAAGGCATCTTTTATGCCCTCCAGTCGGCAGAAACCCTCGCTTCATGCCTTGTTAACGGCGTGAGTTACGAGCGTGCTATGACACCTCACCTGCGGACCCTGCGTATGCAGTTCGCGCTTTCAAAGCCGCTCCTCAACGACAACGTAACCCGTGTCGGCCTTCTTATAGCCGAGGCACTCCGCATTGACCCTGCCCGCATTCCTCGTGCTGCTCTCAAGTTTGCCGCAAGCTATTAGCGGAGACGAGCAGGTGCGAGCGCGGGCGGCAGGTGATGGTGGCTGGATGTCGGTCGGGCCTCGCTAAGCGACCGCGCCTTGCCAACCGGCCGGGT
>CAZOGL010000018.1:11835-16669 GCA_964579575.1 uncultured Eggerthellaceae bacterium
GGCTGGATGTCGGTCGGGCCTCGCTAAGCGACCGCGCCTTGCCAACCGGCCGGGTCTCGCTAGCTAATTGCGTCTTGATTACCCGTTGGCGTTGCCTGCTCGAGTTGCTCAACTTCGGGGTCAACGGCTGGTTGATTGTCAGAGATCACATAGCCATTGCGCTTGCAAAGATAATAGGCAAACACAACCGTGATCAGAGAGTACACGACCTCGCACGCAAAGGCCCAAGCGGTAACCGTAGTTGTCGCGGTGATTTCCAGGAACAAAACCGAGAGCAACATGGACACAACGTTGTTCGCGGCGTGCAGGCAACCTGACGCCTCGATGCCACCCGTCTTGACCGTGAGCCAACCCCAAAAGAGACCGTTGATGGCGATGCCGACGTTACCAAGCAATTCGTAGCCATGTGCGCCGCCAAAGAGAAGCGCCTGAAGGATGCAGGAGATGGCGACCGCAGGAATCCACGAACCGAACATCTGGAAAATAAGCCCGCGGAAAGCGTACTCTTCTGCAATGCACTGGAACGGCACAAAAACAAGGACCGCAATCAGCGCCGCCGGGGCAAAGCGAATATTTGAAAGCACATCGGTATCACCGCTCATCAGAATTCCAACTGCCTCAACCACGACGACGAGGACCGCGGTGAGCACAAAGATGGGAAGCGCGATCTTCTTGATAAGATCCCAGCGCAAATGGCCTTCCACCGAGGACAACGTACCAAGGCCACCCATGCCTGTGATCTTCAGCGCGATGGCAGCAGCGGGAATGAACGCCGCGATGGTGAGGCACATGAGGAAGATGGCGATAGGGTCGGTAAAGTCGACCTGGAGGTAAGCATTCCTTGCTATCACGACAACCATCGGGTTAGTGGCGATGTTGTCATAAACGCTTTGGATGATCTCGACGATGCCTTCGAAAATAAAAGCAAACACGCCAAACAAAAGAAGAGCAAGAAGGGGCTTGAACCATTTGTACTTCGGCATATTCCTCATCATCGATGGATATGCTTTCGGCAAGCTCAGGGGCTTCACCTTCTCGTCGGGAGTCGCGAATCGAGTCATAGTTCGTCCTTTTTAGATAATCGTGCGGTTTATGAAATGCGCCTATGCATGATAGTCCAGTTGAACCTGCAAAAAAAGTGGCACTTTCTCACCGCAAAGAAATCTGCGAACTTAAGCGATCTCCAAATCGTCGCGATCGCGCAAGGAGTAGGCCTTGCCCCAGGGCGTGAGCGTGAGGACCCAATAAACCAAGCCACCGACAAACAGTGTCAAACCCGATCCCGTGGTCACATAGAACAAAGGGCTGTTGACGACACCAGTCATGGGGTTGTAGACCATGAGACCCGCAACAAGACCGGCAACGACTGCGATGGCGCCGATGACGTTCACGCCACCCTTGTACTTATAGGCGTCGTGCCCATCAAGGAAATAGGCGGACTTCAGCGACAGCCTACGTTTACGCAAAATGAAGCAATCGACAAGGATGATGCCGTTGATGGGGCCTTGAATGTATGCGGCGATGCTGATGAACGCACCAAAATGCTCGGAAACGCCGCCCCAAATGGTCAAGCCGCTGATGAGAACAGCCATGATGATGACAAGCGCCTTGTAGCTCCACTTCGGGAAGGCAGACTTGATAACCATGTCGTTGACATACAAGCCGTTGCCCATGGTGCCGACGTTCGCAAAGGCAACCAAGATCAAGGCCAACAGCGCAAGATAGGGACCGCCGAGCGTGGCAAGCATGACGGTGGGATCGGAGATGTACTCACCGACGGTCGCGAACATGACAAGGGACATGATGCCACCGATAAGGACGAAGAACGGGGCGACGATGCCGTAAGCCGCGCTCGTGGACCAGTAGGCGCTGCGCTCGCTGCGGCAAAGACGCGGCAGGACGTATGCCTGGGTCGACCAACTGAACGCAAAGGCCACCATGCCCTCATTGGATAGAGCAAACGCCTCGACAGGGCTCGCATAGGCAGACAAATCGGGTTGAATCGCCATGAGGTCAGTGGTGGTTGCACCGAAGCAGATGAAAACGACGATGACACCAACGACCAAAAGGGAAATCACCATGATGCGCGAGGACCACTTGATGACCTCCGGGCCGCCCAAGGCTATGAATACGCCCAACAGGACACATATGACACCAAGGAAGGGCACGATGACCTCGGGAATCACGATGCCGAACCCGCCGAACAATTGGACAAGCGAATCGCGGAACAAGTCAGCCGCCACCGCATACCAACCAAAGTTCATGACCGGGCAGATGAAACCCAGCGCCGCGACGCCGTTTTTACCGAGCGCTGAGCGCAACCAAATCCAAAGGTCGATACCATAACGGGTGGAAAACCAAATCGGAAGCATCTCCAACAGGATGAAGAAAATGGAGATGCCGAAGATGCTGATGAGCATCTGGGGGAAGTTAACAAGCCCTGCAGAGTAGGCGCCCTGGGAATAACACCAGGTGGCAATGGCAAAACCGGAGGTGACCAGGAAACAATCGCTACCGGAGTACCTACGGTCCTCCTTGAAAAGCGGCACGATGCCGAAAATCGTCTCGTTCTTGATGAAGTCGTCGTGTTTGCCCATTACATGCCTCCTGCGGTAAGTGTCGCAAACTCAACGACAACCAAGCTGATGGCAATGAGCACACCGGCAACGACAAAATCGATCTTCTTCATGCGGCTGGGGAACTCGTATCCCGGTTCTTCCATCGCGGCCAAACGCTTCGTCACCTCGGCGTTCAGCTCTTCCTCAAAGCTGAGTTCTTGCTCCATCGGTCCCAAATCCCTTGTGTTCAAAAATCTTATAAAAAAGAGTGTTTTGAACACTAGCACATGAAACCCCCGTCTATCAAGGGAAATTCACAATATAAGTCGCAACACGTGCGATACGTCTTGGGACCGGCGGAGTCGCAGCATGCAACAATCTCTAGGACTGGCAGAGTCACAACACACGGCAATCCCCAAGACCGGCGAGACCGCGGCGCCGCCGCACCGCGCACGACAAGCCTTATGCTTGGCGGAGCTCCAACGCTTTTTGGGCATACAGCTTCGTATAGCGATACCAAAGGTAGAGATACTCGCCAACAGGATTCCCAAGGACGTCTTGATAGATAGCCCACACGAACCAATAGAAGCTCGAAACACAGATATACCCGACACAGTGCTTCTTCTGATCCTCGGTCATAGCGCCCTCAAAATACCTGTTCAAGACCTCAATAGCCTCCTCGTAGGTATAGTCAGAGCAACAGATGAACGTTCCCAGGTCACTCGCATAATCCGACTCGCCAGAATATTCCCAATCGATGAGGCGAATACGATCTGGCCCCACGAGGAAATTCGGATCGTAGAAATCATTGTGGCAAAGGCACGAAGGGACCTCGTCCTTAACAAGAAAGTCATACACACGTGCGACCGAGTCTGCTATCTCGCCAAAGTCGCGAAACGAAATACGATCGCGACGCTCGAGCTCCGCAACGATGTCAAGCGCCTTCTCGTAGACGTTGAACTCCCATTGGGCATGGTTTCCCGATTGGTGGAGGAACCGAGCCATCCTCATAGCGGTTTCCACGTGCTCGTCGTTGTGGTAGTCGAAAGGCACACAACTTTCGATGAAGCGGGAAATTTTCCACCCCTCATCTGGGTTTTCGTAGATGAAGGTATCGTCGATGTCGAGCTCGCGAGCAACTTGTTGGGAGAAGGTCTCGCTTTTGCGATTGATGATGCCCGCCGTTGCGGGACCAGGGTGGCGATAGACGTAGCTCTCACCGTCGACAGAGAACTTAAAGGACATGTTGGTCAAGCCCTTCTTGATGGGCGTGACGTCGCGAACGTCCTTGCGCACACACTTGAGGATGCAGCAAATGTTGTCGAGGATCTTCGAGTCCACATTGTCGATGAACTCCTCGTCAAACAGGCGCAATTCCTCAAGGGAGTCAAATTCGTTAATGATTCCGTTGTCATATTTCCTGATGGTCAACGGAAGCTCATCGATGTGCTCGAGATAGATGTCTTCCCAAAGTTTGTCCTCCGTCTCGGGCAGGTCGTAGACGCGCTCAAGAACAGAGACAAACTTCTCGGAAAAGCCACGGTCGAAATAGGCATGGCCAATCATGTACCATGCGTTTTCTCCGCCGACGGTCACCTTCGTGATGAGACCGTGCGCGCCGATCTGCATGCAATATTCCGCGGTCGGGCCCTCGCTGAACTCTGCCGCATAATACGCTCGATAGACATGGCTCTCGAAGACGTTCTCGGTGAAATAGTCGTCTGACGAGCAAATATAGGTATTCTTGAGCCTGTCGCGCACGAGGTACAACGTGGAGTTGTTGTTTCGTTGGGCATAATAGGGGTTGACGACGACATCGATTCCATACTTGTCGCCGAGGTAGAAAAATTCCTCTTTCTTATAACCCACGACAATGGTGATATCGTCGATGCCCGCCGCACGGAGCTGCTCGATTTGACGTTCGACAAGGACCTCGCCTCGCACCTTGAGCACACCTTTGGGGCGCTCATAGGAAATCGGGGCAAAACGGGAGGAAAGGCCGGCGGCCATGATGATCGCGTTGTCGACCTTGTATGGCGCAAGTGCTTCGACGCCCTCATCGGTCACATCGAGAGTCTCGGAAAGGAATCCCTTGCGCTTGAGTTGCTTTATGGAGGCGTTGACCGTACCCAGAGAGAGGCCACACGCATCCGCCAAATCCCGCTGGGAGAATCCTGGCTGTTTAAACACGCGATAAAGCACGGCAAATTCGTTTTTTGAAATCATCCGCAATCCTTAATAGCTGACAACATTCCCCGGCGGCTGGCGCCCCCGAC
>CAZOGL010000018.1:16769-24998 GCA_964579575.1 uncultured Eggerthellaceae bacterium
GACCAACAACGGTCACAGCAGTATCTCATATTATCGCGATGATGTTCGAGTTTTTCGAGCTTCTTCTCATTTTTGAACACAAGACGTCCTCACCCCACGCCTCTTGCATGGAAGGACGAGAGTGTGGTTTAATTGACAGATTGAAAAAAAGCTGCTTGGGGGCGGCTAGAGAGGATTTTGGGAGGGGACATGCTTTTCAAACGGACCTGCGTGGCGATTGTCGACATCGCCGCAGCGCTCGTGGCCTCTCTAATCTTGGTGGTAGGCGCCCCATCGGTTGCCCTAGCCTACGTCGACCCCTCGGTCATGACCTACACCATCCAAGCGCTGGCCGGTGTCGCTGTTGCGCTTTCTACCGTGTTCGGCGTCGCGTATCGCCGCGTTCGCAAGCGCATGGTACGCATCCTCGGAATCGACGAGAACAAGGGCAAGGTCGTCGACCCCGACGTCCGTCGCATCGAACCCGAAGAGCAAAGCAAGGTCAAGGCGCAAGCCGCCACCTTCTGGGAATCGGCCCCGGTCCCCGGCGCCGCGCGCAAGTGGGGGTTCGGCAAGCGTTTGCTCCGCGCCCTCGTGATTGCGATCTTCCTATCCGGCACGCTCTTCATCGTCGCGCCGTTCGAGCTTGTTGCCGCGAACACGAACGACCTGGTCTTTGGTCTGAAGGACGTGTGGTTGCCCATGACAAAGGTTGCCCTGGTTGCCGCCCTCGTCCTTTGGATTGTGCTCACGCTCATCCCAGGACATGTCGGCGATGTGCTTGCCGCGTTGGCATGTGCGCTCGGCGTATGTCTTTGGACCCAAGCAATGTTTTTAAACTCCGGCCTCCCCTCCGCCGACGGCGCGCTCATCGATTGGACGAGCTACGGTGACAAGGTCATCCTCTCGTTCGCGGTTTGGGCGGTCGTCATCATCGCGTTTGTCGTGTTGACGCTCGCTTGGCGTCGCCACTTCCGCCCCATCGTCGTATTTGTGGCGTTAGCCCTGATCGTCGTTCAAGGCGCCGGCGTTGCAAGTTTGTTCACTGGCGACCAAAACGGCGGAAACAAGACCTATGGCGCTGCCTTCCAAATAACCAAGCAAGGCTTGTATGACGTCTCGCCAAACTCGAATGTCATCGTGTTCGTTCTCGACATGTTCGACACCGAGGATTTGAACAAGCTGTATGCGACCAACAGGGAAGACCTAAATGAGTTCACGGGCTTTACGTGGTACACCGACTCCGTCGGCTCCCTCATCCCGACGCGCATGGCCGTCCCGTTCCTCCTTTCGGGCCAATATCCACAAGACGGCGACACCTACTCAACCTATGTCGAAAATCGCATGCACCGCTCAACCTTCATCGAGGATATCGCAGCGGCAGGCTATAACATCGGCGTCTACACCGACACATTCCCCTACCAAATCACGGTTGGCGACAAATGCGACTACATCATGAACGTTGGCCTCTCGTCAGCCGACTACTCAATCAACGAGGAAGGTACGGTTCAGGTCCTCATAAAGACCGCTCTGTACCGCGATTTGCCTTGGGCGTTCAAGGAACATTTCTGGTACTACACCGACGAACTCAACCAAGCTATGGCAACCGTGGTCGATTCGGGCGCCGCCGAAGAAGACGAGCTCTACATCATGGACGACGCCGGATACGACGACACGCTCAACGAGCGCGGTCTGACCGTCAAGGATTACGGTGACAACGGTTCATTCAGGTTCATCCACCTCGTCGGCGCGCACTATCCCTACACGATTGACGAGAACGGCGACAATACAGGGAAGACGACAACACGCGAACAACAAGTCCGCGGCGCCATCAAAATCGCGTCCGACTACGTCCGCTCGATCAAGGAAGCGGGCGTCTACGACAATACGACCATCATCCTTACCGCCGACCACGGCCTTGTCGAGTTCTACGAGGGCAAAAGCGATACATGCACCTACGCGTCGACGCCGATCTACCTGATCAAGCCCGCACAATCCACCGAGCTCGACGCACAACCGCTCAAGGTCATCTCGAACGTCTCCACGGGCCACATCGACTATTGCGCGACGGTGCTGCGCGCCATGGGCGCCGACTACAGCAAGTACGGACCGGCAACAAGCGACGTCGTTCCCTCCTCACCGCGCTTGCGCAAGTACTACTACATGCCAACTGACATCAATACCTATGAGGATATTGAGCTGCAGGAATACGAAATCGACGGATACGGCCCCGACTTCAAGGCTTGGAGGCGCACGGGCAAGACATATCCCAACGACGACAAGGTTTATCACAACTAGGAAGCGGGCGCGTTTGCGTCCAAAGGGGAAGATGGTTACATGCTAGAGGCGCTCGCAAGTGTTTTGAACTTGATCATGCAGCCATGCTATGCCCTGACCGGCAATTGGTGGATCTCGATCCTGTTGTTCACCATCATCTGCAAGATCATCTTGATGCCCTTGGCCCTTTGGTGCCAAAAGAACAGCATCGTCATGGTCACGGTCATGCCTGCCATCAACCGTCTCAAGGTCCAATACTACGGCGACAACGAAACCATCGGCGAGAAGCAAAACGCGATGTACAAGGAGAAGAAGTACCACCCGTTGCTCTCCTTGATCCCCCTCGCTGTCCAAATACTTATCCTGTTCGGCCTCGTTGAGGTTATCCACGGCGTCACCGACGGCGGCGCGCCTGGAACCGAGTTCTTGGGCATGGTGCCGATCGAGGACGGCGGCCTATCTTGGATTATGCCGATCTTAGCTGGACTCTCCGCGGTCATCATGGGGTTTGCCCAAAACCGCATCAACCCGCTTCAAAAAGAGCAATCCAAGGCCGAGAAGAACACCACGAACGGCCTTTCCATCGCGTTGTCTCTGTTTTTGGGCGTGTTCGTCGCGGCAGGCATGGCGTTCTATTGGATTTGTAGCAACCTGACCGCCATCGCCGTCCAAGCGCTTTGCAACGTCATCGTCAAACCGGCGAAGTATATCGACTACGCCGACCTCAAAGAGAGCCGCAAAGAGCTTGACGCGTTGGAATCCCTCGTCGAGAAGAAGAAGTGGTACCAACGCGACCCCTTGGCCAAGCGGGAGAAGAAAGATTACGCCCGCTTCTTCAATGTCGTAAACAAGCACATCGTGTTTTACAGCGAGGGCGGTGGGTTCTATCGCTACTTCCAAGGGGCCATCGAATATCTCTTAGCAAACTCCAACGTGACAATCCATTACGTGACCAACGACCCTGACGACAACATCTTCAAGCTCGCAGAGACGCAACCGCGCATCCAACCGTACTTCATCCGCGAGAAGAAGGCGATCACGCTGATGATGAAGATGGATGCGGACGTCGTCGTCACCACCTTGGAGGATTTGGATACCTACTACATCAAGCGCAGCTACACGCGCAAGGACATCGAGTACGTGTTCATGTTCCACCACATGACCTCCACCCACCTCACTCCGCAGGAGTGTTCCTACGACGCCTACGACACGTTGCTTTGCGTCGGCCCCCACCAAGCCAAAGAGGTGCGCATGGCCGAGAAGCAACGCGGCCTCAAGCCGAAAAAGCTCATCAAGTGCGGATACGACCTGCTTGATCGCGCGCTTGTGCGAGAGATGAAGGCTGATGCTGAGCGAAAGCGTACCGGAGCAACCAACGAGCGTCCCCTGGTCTTGGTCGGACCCTCGTGGCAGGAAGGCAACATCCTCGACTCCTGTATCGACGACATGCTCGAATCGCTTTGCGGCAACGGGTGGCGCGTCGTGGTGCGCCCCCATCCCGAATACGTGAAGCGCTATCGTCCCCGTTGGGATGCGTTGAAGTCCCGCTGCGGAGAAAGATACAACGACTTGGTGTTCGAGGACGACTATAACGCCCCGGCGTCCACGTTCTTGGCCGACGTGCTCATCACGGATTGGTCCACAATCTCTTGCGAGTTCAGCTTCACCAAGCTTAAGCCTACGGTGTTTATCGACACCCCCATGAAGGTGGGCAACCCCAATTGGAGAAAGCTCGGCATCGAACCCACCGACATCAGCCTGCGCAACCGCATGGGCGTGAGCCTCGCTCCCGAGGCGGCAGGCACGATTGACAAGACAGTGCGAGAGATGCTCGCAAACCCCAAGGCATGGAGCGAACGGATCGCCGAGGTGCGTGGCGAGACCATCTACTACCTCGGGCACGGCGGTAAGAGGGCAGGCGAGTACCTCCTGCAAGCCATCCTCAAACACCAGGTTCCCGTGGCAGAAAAGTATGCCACCGGCAAGAAAAAGCGAAGGACCCCTCGTGTCCATAACTCCTGAAAATCTCATACCCGACATACTGAAGCCCAACACCTCTAACGACAAAAGCGACCTGGGCAACATGGGCAAAGCGAGCTTTTTGGAGCTCTTCTTCGACTTGATGCTCATCGTGTGCATGCGCCGCATCGTAGCCGTTTTTCTCTCCGGAGAAGGCAGCAGCATCACCCCCTACGAGTACTACTCGTTCGCCTTCTCATTCGTCTTGATCTTGCAAATCTGGTTCAGCTGCACGGTGCTCATGAACCGCAGCGGCCGCGGAGACCTCAAAGATGCGCGCTTCCTTGTCGTCCACATGTTCTTGATTTTCATCCTGACCCAAGCCATCGGGGCCAATTGGACCTCGTATATCGCCTTCAACGTGTCGTGGATCCTCCTCAACCTCAACCTTTGTTGGAATTGGCGACGCAGACTCCATGAGGTCGAGGGCGAGGTAGGAGAGGCGGACGCGCGCTTTATCAAGCGCATCATCTCCGTCCACTTGGTACAGGCCGCTCTCGTGCTCTTCTCGTTTTTCTGGGAAAGCACGCCCGCGCAAGTATGTTGCGGGATCGCGCTCGTCTTGGGATTCTTGAGTTGGCCGAGCAGCACCCCACTAAGCGACTTGAGCCGCGAACACCTCTTCGAGCGGTGCGGATTGTTGTTGGTGTTGATCTTTGGCGAGGCGTTGGTGGGCATCAACTCTCTTGCCATGGAACAACACAACGGCTCATCTTGGGGAACGTTCACAGCAATCGCCATCACCTTTGTCTACTTCTTGCTCACCGTGGGCCTTTTCCTGATGTATCTCGTCCAAGCGAATCGGCGCACGGACATCTCCCGAATCAGAAGCGGCTCACGATACATGGCCCTTACCGCATGGCTGGGATTTTGCCTGTTCAACATAACTGCCGGGTTCGAAATGATGTTGGACAGCAAGACGCTTGGGCCTGTTGACGCGGAGAGGGCCATACTCATTTGGCTCGTTGTCTACATGCTCAGCTTCTTCTTGTTCGCACCCTTCAACCGGACAGACATTCGCCCCCGTCCACGCAGGGTGGTCGCACGCGTTATCTTTTGCTTCTTTCCCTTGTTATCGGAAGTGCTCTCGTATTTCGTCTATTCAATCGTCTATGCCGCCGAGAGCAGCGACGAGATCCCGATGATGCTCATAGCGTTGGCGGTCGCGGCGTTGTCGCTGGTAATTTACGCGCTTTTGGTAATCTTTGTCGTCATCTTGGACTACCGCACGTGCGTTCCGCGTGAGAAGCGCGAAAAGAAGCGCGAGAAGAAGGAACGCGAAAATCCTTGCGCTTAAACACTTGTCGGGCCGGGCTTGCGCACTCACGCGCAAACCCGGCCCGTTGTCTAGTTATATTAAGAAGGGGCTATTGCTAGAGACTATTGCTCTTCTTCGTCACCCACATCCCCGCTCTCAAGTTTGGTGCGGCGTGCGCTATAAGCCGCCAAGCCAGCGCCGACGGCGCCCAGGGCAAGTGCCGCTAGGCCGATGAAGGACGAATCTCCGGTACCCGGAGAGGTCTTGCCATTGTTGGCAGAGTTGTTATTCGAGTCGTTGGGGTCTTTATCGTCGCTGCTCGCTAACACGTAATAATCGGGTTCGACCTCGGTATTTGCTTGAACCTCAATTGTCGTCGACGCAAAACTGACAGTGTGCTCGCTTTCGTAAGCATCGATATGTGAGGAATCGCTCGGCGATATCTCTTGGCTGGTGCCGGGGTCGATTACCGTGGTGTCAGAAGAAAGCGCGACGGCGTAAATCGTTTTCTCGCCATCCCAATCTTGCGGGATGGGGATGGTGACTACGTAGGACTTCGTCTGCCCCGGAGCAAGAACAGCGCTGCCGTTATCGGCCACAAGCAAGCTCTGCTTGGTCTCATCGCTCATGGCGTCTTCGTAATACGGGCTGTCGTCAGATTCGTCAACCCCCGACAGCTCGGCGTCGTTGGTGACCTTCTCGGCGGAAGAGAACGTGAGCATTTGCGTCGCGATCGGGCGATCGTCTTTGAGACCCTCTTCATCATAGAAAGACAGAACCGCACTGGTGAGCACCGTGTTGCCGTAATTCTTAAGGGCGAAGACGAATAGCGCGTCCTCGCCGGCGTAAGCCGGGATGGCGTAGGGCTTTATGTCCTCGATGCCAATGCATGCGAGGAATGGCATAGTGAAGTGGTAGATGTTTGCGCAACCGGATTCATTTTCGTTGATGTCGCAAATTACGAATCGAGTAAACGCGCAGTTGGTGTTATCGGTGTCCTCGATTGCACAGAACGAGTCCACATGGTTTTCTCCGCAATTCGCGAACGTGAACGGATTGCTGAACACGCCGTCTGCCAAAGCCATTGCCTTGATGGCATATTCGGGCTCCAAGGTGCAGGGTTCGAAACCGTTTTCTGTATAGTTATAAAAGCCTTCGCCGGAGTGGTTGCTGGCGTAATAGCAGAATTTGTGAACCGGATCGACATGAACCTTGCCCATGGGGATTTTCTGAGAGCTAATGCAGGTTTCGCTCTTGTTGAAACTCTTGGGGGAGCCTCCGTTCTCAATACGCGCAATCTCGTCTGCTGTCGGGGTATCGCACAGACAAAGGAAGCCGAGGCTGTCCTGCGACTCGACGTCCTCTTTGGTCGACACGCTAGCGAGCAGGGAGTTTTGAGAATTCCAAGGGCTGAGGGCCTTAACGAGAGGATCAGGACTGATGATATCGATCGCCTGTGCGCTTTGAAGCTTGTTTGGTTTGCCAGAGGTATCGAAGGTGAGCTTGATCGCCTTCTCGCCGCAGCCTTCCGGAGTCGCGTACCCTATGGTGGAATACAACGAGTTCTCGTCCGTCGGATGGGACATAAGGCTGTCGATAGTGACATCGTATACCGCTTGATTCAAATCGATTGTCGTGATTTCAAGTGCGTCGTCGTTTCCGATTGACATATGAACTACGCCAAGACCGAATTGCGTATCGTTGTTATTGGAGGAAAGGAGGTTTTCCTTGGTTTTTGATGCCCTGACGATAAAGTGGCCAATTGCATGGTCGTAACCATCTCTTGAAAGTTGGTTGAACCCTTCCTCGTCATGATTCAAGCTGCGGGTGTGCAGGGACATGTCCGAGAAGGCAAAGTAGAGCTTGCTTTCCTCGTAGGTCTTCGACTGCCACGTTTTGCAGCTTTTCGTGGCGAACGGCGCTTGGTCTTCACCTTTGTTACCAACGTAGACCAAACGAATGGCGCTCAACACAGTCGCCTCTGCCGCGTCATATATGGTGGTGTCGTCGCCTTGAGGTCGTTTGCTTGACAAGACCATCAGGACGATATCGGCGTAGCTTTTTTGTTTGTTGACCAGTTTCACGTCGAAATCGAAATCGTAGAAATCATCGCGTGTGCCCGTAGTGAATGTTGAATCTTCGAACACAACAGGGAAGGGCTTGGATACCTTGTCGTTGCTGACTTTCTGGTAGACAACACGACTTCTCGTCAATCCGTTTATGGTGACGCAGGCGATTCGGAACAGATAGCAGGCGTCACCTATTTCAACGAACTTGACCTGTGCTCCGCTGAATACGTCTTTGGCAACAAAGTCCATATGGCGTGGCTCCAGGCCGCCGCCTTTCACTACGCCCTTGATGCTGTCGTTGCCAGTACCTCGGTCGACGATTTCCGATTCGTGACCCTCGGGCCATGAATAGGTTGTTGAGCTTTCATTAGCAAAAAGCGCCACATCGTCGTTCTCGCTGTCTGTTGAATCAACCGACGTCATTGTTGCCATGCAAATTTCATCTGCTCTGGCAGATGCACCGCATGTGGTGAAATCGTTGATTACAAATGCGCTGGTAGAACTATCACTATCGGCCATGACTGAAACGCTCGGCTTATCGACGGTGATCTCGGATCGCTTTGCAAGTGTGCCGCCATCGACAATGTTCATGTCCGCATAGCTGAACGATTCATTCGCGTTTGCCTG
>CAZOGL010000018.1:25098-30657 GCA_964579575.1 uncultured Eggerthellaceae bacterium
TGCTCGCAAGCGAGGCAGTCGATGACGAGTCGTTATCTGAGTCGTAGTAGGTGGGATTTTTGCCTCCCCAGATTTCTTTTCCGGTCACCTCGCAGCCAAACGCCTGTGCAAAAATTTTAACTCCCCATTCATAACCCCATATGAATCGCGGATCTTTTTTACCTGATGGTTTCTGGGCGCGATATTGATAAGCGACATTTATGCCGCCATAGGCCCGTACGCCTATACTCGCTAAAGTTGCTTCTCCAAGAGCAAGACTCGCTGTTGCCTTCAAGTGGAAGGTCGGCATGACGTACCCGTCTCCGCTGCGTTGGATTTTTTTCATCACGTCTTCCGGAGCGACGCTCGTGTCGCACATTGACTGGCATGCGGTTGCCATCGAACATGAAATCTCGCCGCTAAAACCGAACTGTAGATAACCTATGACGTTCCCGAGTCTCCACGGCAATGTGAACAGCAGATCGAATGTAACCCCGAAGATGGCGCGCGTTTCGCCGTCGTATCCTCCCTTTTCCTTTGAGTATGTCAGGGTGGTAAGGTGCTGGTACCTGACGATAATCTCAACCCCAACCGCTAGAGTGTTGAAGCCAAACTTTTTCGGACTGCCCCACCAACTCTTAAGGTTTTCAAAAGCCTTTTGCATTTTTTGCATGCGATATTCAACTTGATTTGCAACGTACCCGCATGACGTGGTTTGCCACGTCTGTCCTGGCGTAGCTGAAAAATTGTTGAGGTCAACAAGCACGATATCCGAGCCGACCGTTAATGTCCCGCTGATCGGATCGTACTTGAAAATCCCGGGCGCACTTGGAGTCCAGAATTTGAACTCAAACCCTGCGAGACAGCCCGGCCAGTCATTAGGAAAAGAAATAGTTTGTCCTTCAGGGCGCACGAGTCCTTCCGTGTTAACCCCACCTTTTTCAATGGGCTCGGTTGTCGTTCCGTAATTATCGGTGAAGTTTGCGATGGTGTTCTTTTTTACGGGCTCTCCTTGAGACACCGGCAAGACCGTTTTGACTCCAACAGGGTAGACGCCCAACGCCGCGCTATTTGCATCTTCGAAGCGACGATGGAGTTCTAAACTGACCTCCTCATCAGGGTAAATATAGTATTCACTCGATGGGTTGAAGAAGTCCATCTGGAACTCTGAAGTCTGGCTGAGCGGTTTGTACGAAGGTCGTGCGGTGAATCTTGTTTCCGGGAAGCGGCAATCCGCCCCAACCGAACACAGGGTTTTCCCGACGCGAGATTCATCGTCGCTTTTGGTGACCTTTAGGATAACGCGATAATATTCTTCGTCTCGAGAGATGAGATCGAAGCGCAGCGTGTGGTTAACGTTGTTATTGGCCGACCCGACGAACGACTGCTGTTCGGTCAAAACATTCCAGCCGTCCATGCTTATTTCTCTGAAGTATGCTCCGTCATACTCTGTTTCGATAGTGCTACTTCCCGCTTTGGTAATGGGGATAGCAAGGCAATCGCCGCTGTTAATGGGGACATAAGGGAAATGCGCCAAACGTCTGCCGCCATCGTAGCCGTCGTCCTCCCCGTCGTATCCGCCGTCTATTTCGATATTTGCACAGATGGTGCGCTCTGTTATGAGGTCCGATACGGTCACGGGTTGAGCTATCTCCGACAGTTTGACGATTGCGCATCCTTGCTCGTCGGTTTCGAGGGTAATGTCGAATGAGTTTTCGCTGCTTGCGCTCGTGATATGAATGGTGGCTTTTGGAATTCCCGGATTATATGGCTTGTTCTTAAGCTCCTTGCTTATGTTCGCGCGCCTCATGACTTTCCAAAAGTCACTGGTATATAGTTGCCACCAAGGACTGATGCCAGAATACTCTTCGGCAATCGTGGTGGTTTTCGTGGGGTCATATATGACAATGCACGCCTCACTTGCTGGGAAGTATATGGTTGGGTCAAGATCTGCGGCATAGGCCTCTTCGGCACCTGGTAGAAGATAGGTTACCTCGGTTGCACTCTGGGCTATTGGCGCTAGAAGCATTGAGCCGAATGTTGCTGCGGCTCCCGTGGCGAACGTTCTGCGGGTGATGGTCTTCGGGACGGTGTCGTCCGCTACATTTTCTGGCAGATGCTTTTTGTCGCTCATCGTGGACCCTTTCCTTCGGTAAGCCTGTTGGGAACAACGCAACTTTTTATTATACGCATATCCAGCTTTCAACACTTGGCTTGGGCAAATTTTTAAGTTGGGCCAGGGTGCAAAGGCAATCAGAGTGCAAGAAGCAAGGCAATGATCGAAAAGAAGTGTTCTTACGATAGTAAGAACACTTGACCAGCTGGTCAAGGCGAGATGGGACGATTTGAATCACACGAGGAGGCTTGCCGATGACCGCACAGGATAACCAGCAAGAGCCAAAGGAAAAGGGCGAGAGCGAGCTCGCCGGGGCGGCAAAGGACCTCGCGGAAAAAGCCGCTGGCGCAGCATCGACTGCGGCAAAAAACGTCGCGGCGGCGGCAGGACAAAAAGCTGAGGAAACCGTCCATGACGTTTCCGAGGCCGCCAAGAAGGCCGCTGTGGAGAAGCTCGGTGGCGAATACAAGACCACCGGCAAACCAAAAGACAAGACTAACAAGAAGAAAAGCGCCGGTGGTGGAAAAGTCGTTATGGCGATCATTGGTATCGCCATAATCGCCGCAGTCGCCTACGTGGTCTACGGATTCTGGCAAAACACGCAAAATTCCTACAACGTCACCGCAAAGAACACCATCACGTCGTCCGCCCTGAAAGAGGCGATCAACGTCGACAACCTCTCTACCGCCGAATTCGTCTACTGCGGCATCGCCGAGCATTACCAAGACCGCTCAGACGAGCCTGATTACAGGGTCTCTTACGATGCAACAGTGAAGGCTGGCGTGCGCATGAATGACATCGTGTTCGGCGAGCCTGACACCTCGTCAAACACCATCGACGTCACGTTGCCCAAGATCATCATCACCAGCGCAAACGTTGACATCAATTCCCTGTCGTATATGCCATCGGACCCGGAGAATTCCGATCTCAAGACAGATTTGACGACGTGCGAACAGGACGCGATAAATGAGGCAGGAGCATCTAGCAAGTTCTACAGCTACGCACAGGATAATCTCAAGTCAACCATCGAGGGTCTGCTCATCCCGCTACTTCAAGGAACGGGCTACGAACTCAATTGGATTGAAGGCTAGGAGATGACAAACATGAAGAAGATTATCGCAATGGCTCTTTCCGCCTCGCTACTACTCGGTTCTATGTGCTTGACCGGCTGCTCGGCTGGAGAAGAAAAGAGAGACGCCGATTTCTCCGGCATAACCAAGGTGTGCGAGTTGGCCTCCCTCAAGTGCTATTACCACAACGTCGCACGCACAGACACCTCCAAAGACCAAGGTAACAATCTGTTCAACGCACTCTTCAAAAAGAGGGCCTGGATCGAATACGACGGTACTGTCACACTCGGCATCGACGCAGGGCAGGTCCACATAGGAACGCCCAACGATGACGGAGTGGTGAAGGTTTCCTGCCCCTCGGCGAGCATCCAAGAGATCTACCTCGACAAAGACTCCGTACAGGACCCCGTCACGGACAACGGTTTTTTTGCCAAGCTCACTGCAGAAGAGCGTAATACCATGGTCTCGGAGGCTCAAAAAGACATGGAGCAAAAAGCGAACGAGAATGCCATGATGCTCAACCAGGCAACGGAACGCGCGAAAAACCTAATTGAGAAATACGTCAAGAACGCAGGTAAGGTCATCGGCAAGGACTACACAGTCGAGTGGGAGCAAGCATAAAAGACACCACCACCTCTGACATGTCCTTCAAACCTGGCAAAATGGCTACCATCAATAAACGTTTTGCAAACTAAAGCGACAAGCCCCATGGCTGGCGTCCCTATTCGGAATTTTTGCCGTCTTCGGCAGTTTTTCCGAATAGGGAGGATGCCAGCTGATACGCGAATTCACACGATTTCCTTACGGAAAATTAAATTTTTTGATAAACTAACCAGCTGTTGTTTGACTCCAACTGCAACAAAATGCCACTTTTTCAGGCAGGTTGTTTAAAGAATCGTGGAAGTCGCCATTGCAATGTTCGGCATAAATTTGCCTGTAAACACCTTCGCCATGCGCCCCCAAAATTCAGTTTTGTTGGGGAAGTTTTGTGTTTATAGGCAAAGGAGAGAACATGCCACGCAATGGAAAAGAAGGAATTTTATTTAGTTTCGTTATGAGTGCACTCATGATCTACATCATGGCAGCACTTAACATGTACGTCAGAGCTGCCCTTGGAATGGGTGGTCTCACTTTAACTTCGCCAGCAGAACCTTGGGTTTACGCGCTTCTAAACTTTCCGCTTGCATTCGTTGTTGGAATAATTTGCGACCTTGGATTTTGCACGCCAACTTCAAGAAAGACGATGCTCGCCTTCTGCAAAGACACCGACCGCGCAGTTTGGAAAGGCATCACCGTCAAGTTCATGATGGTCGTGCTGATGACGGTTGCAATGACAATCTATGGCGCAATCGCGGCAGTCGGCTTTAACCCAATGGCAGTCAATGCGTTCTTCACGCTCCTGCCCTACAATTTCATAATTGCCATGCCACTTCAAATGCTCATAATTGCACCGATCGCAGGAAAGATCGTGCATGCGGTAGGCGACAAACTCAATTGGAACGACAAGCAAAGCACTCGCGCTCTTCCAAGCGAAATCACAACGGCGTCGGACATTATGCAGAAGGATGTCTACACAATTCCGAACACTTCGAGTGTTGGAGAGGCGTTGCAAGAAATCATCGACAAAAACGTTTCCGGTATGCCAATTGTTGACAACAATCAAAACGTTGTTGGGTTCATTTCAGACAGCGACATCCTGAGAGCCATGTCCCACAGCGACCTTCCGGTCTCTGACTGTTCGACGCTCCTAACGGGTCTTGCGAAAAATGAGCTGCCAAAAGCAACGAGCAAAGAAATTATGGGTAAAAATGTTATGGAGTTCGCTTCTAAAGAGGTTATATCGGTTAAGCCGAAAACACCTTTGGAAGAGTTGTCTCAACTCTTCGGCTTTCGGCAGCTCAAAAAGGTGCCTGTCATCGAAAGTGGAAAACTTGTCGGAGTCGTTAATCGCTCTCGTTTCAGCAGAAGAATCCTTGAAACTGCCTGCTTGAGGTAAGCACGCTCATAAACCACGTCGGAAATAGAACGCTTCCTATGTCGTCACGTTTACGGAAGTTATATGCGTTTCACTTCCGTTAATGTAAAATAACGGAAGCGAAAATCGATAGTAATTGGTCAGGCGAAGAAACCTTTCAAGCTCACCAACGTCTTCACATTCGAGCCCACGCTCTTTCACAAGAAGCACACTCAGCTCATCGATGGTCTTAAAGGTCTTGCCTGCCATTCGACCTCCCTATAGATACAAAACGGCCCACCGCATTTCAGGACGCTAAGCGTAGCCTTGGGTGGGCGCTGATAGGTTCAGTTTAAACTCCGGTTGAAAGTTTGTCTAGCTCATTTTTTTGTATACAAAAGGTACTGGATTTGATAGAGGGCGTGGCTTGATTGCAATCA
>CAZOGL010000019.1:0-1691 GCA_964579575.1 uncultured Eggerthellaceae bacterium
TCGGCAAGCTTCTGTGCTCGATCGGCAGCTTGAAGCGCGGTGATGACATCACCCAAGAGGTTACCTTCGAGAACACCGGTATAGGTGGAATTGAAGCCGATGCGGTGATCGGTCACACGGTCCTGCGGGCCATTGTAGGTGCGAATCTTCTCAGAGCGATCACCGGATCCGATTTGGGCAAGGCGCTCGGCACCCTCAGCGGCCTGTTGCTCGGCGAGCATCTTTTCATACAGGCGTGCGCGCAAAACAGCCATAGCGGCAATCTTGTTTTGCAGCTGGCTCTTCTGGTCTTGGGATTGGACGACGAGGCCGGTCGGAAGATGGGTGATACGAACTGCGGAGTCGGTGGTGTTAACGCACTGGCCGCCTGGACCACCTGCGCGGTACACGTCGATGCGGAGATCATTTTGGTTGATCTCGACATCGACCTCGTCGGCCTCAGGCAAAACGGCAACCGTAGCCGTGGACGTCTGGATGCGACCTTGGGACTCAGTCTTCGGGACGCGCTGGACACGATGCACGCCCGACTCGAACTTCATGACGGAGTACACGCGGTCGCCCTTGACCTTGAACTGGATCTTGGCATAGCCGCCAGCCTCAGAAGGCTGGACGTCGAGAAGCTCCTTCTTCCAACCCTGAGCAGAGATAAAGCGGTCATACATCTTGTAGAGGTCTCCCGCAAAGATCTTTGCCTCGTCACCGCCGGCAGCGCCACGAATCTCGACAATGATGTCCTTCTCATCGGCCGGATCCGCCGGAATCAGCATGAACTTGATATCTTCTTCGAGCTTTGGAAGCTTCTCATCGATCTTGGCAATCTCCTCTTGGGCGAACTCCTTCATATCAGGGTCAGCGAGCATCTCCTTGGCGGCCTCCAAGTCGTCGAGAGCGCCGATGTACTCCCGTGCTGCCGCGACAAGCGGACCTTGGGAGGCGTATTCCTTCGCAAGGCGGTTGTACTCCTTTTGATTGCTCAAGACCTCGGGGTCACCCATACGGACCTGCAGATCCTCATAGGCGAGAATGATCTTCTCAAGCTTGTCACGCATCGTCAGCTCTCCTTATATGCTCTCCAACAGACGAAATGTCATCATACTCATTTTTTTGCCAACCTAATCGTTGCCAAGCAGCTTTCGCATCACGATCGGAAGGGTCACAACCGGCTTCCGCATCGCGCTCGGGTGCGCATCATGACCAGAAGGCCGACTGGAAGGTGCATCACGACCAGCTTTAGCATCACGACCGGGTGCGCATCACACGGAAGGCGCGTGCCCTCGCTAGGACAGGACCAATGCCTCGATCTTGTCTTTGCCCACAGCTCCGACAAGTTGCCCCACGGGCTGCCCGCCCTTGAAAAGCATCATGCACGGAACCGCGTTGATGTGATAGCGCATAGCAAGCTCGCGATCGTTATCGATGTCGAGGGTGTAGACGGCAACACGACCTGCCTGCTCCTCCGCAACTTGGGCAATCAGCGGAGCAACCATGCGGCACGGACCACACCATGTCGCAGAAAAATCAACCAAGACGGGGATGGCGGAATCGAGCACCTTCTCCTGGAAGTCAGCACCCGTTACAACTTCACTCATGATCTCTCCTCACTCGTTGCCCGCCTCATAGCGGGATTCTTTCTCTTCCCGCAGGAGCGGGGTTAATTCTCTTCCCACATGCGCAGGATATCGCCAATCGCT
>CAZOGL010000019.1:1791-6053 GCA_964579575.1 uncultured Eggerthellaceae bacterium
CCCGCCAGGCAACAACCCACCGCCCACAGCTTCCACGGCACCCGCCAGGTAACAGCACCAGGCAACAACAAAAGGGGGCCGCACGAAGCGACCCCCGAAAGTCCCAAAAGCCCCGAAGCCACGATATGATTTCGCACAAAAGCTAGGCGAGTTCGGCAATCTGGGTAGTGAGCTTGGAGCGGGTTTCCTTAAGTTCGGCGAGATGGGCGCGATCCTTCTCGACGATCTCGGGAGCAGCCTTGGCAAGAAAGCCCGGGTTGGAGAGCTTCTTCTCGAACTTAGCCGCATCCTTCTCGACCTTTGCCAACTCCTTTTCGAGGCGAGCGCGCTCGGCCGCAAAGTCCACGAGACCGGACAGGACGATATAGACCTCAAGACCGCCCGCAAGCACGACGACGGACTCTGCCGGCTTTTCGACCTTGGCAGCGACCTCGAGGGAGGTCAGGTTCGCCATGTCCGTGACAAGCTGGTGTTGAGCCTCAAGCAAGGCAACGTCTGCCTCTTCGGCGCCGACAACGACCCCAAGCTCTTGGCGAGGGGAGATTCCATAGCGGGAACGGGTGGAACGAACGGCGGAAACCACCTCGATGACAAGCTGGACCGCGCGCTCGGACTCCTCGTCAACATACTTGGCGAGCTTAGCGGCGTCAGGCCATGCGGAAATCATGAGATACTCGTCGGTCTTGGTGGGAAGATCTTGGTAAATCTCCTCCGTGACGAAAGGCATGATCGGATGGAGCAAGCGCAAGGCCGTGTCGAGCACAAACACAAGGTTGCGCTGGCAAATCGCACGATCCTCGCCACCTGCGTTCAGGCGAGACTTGGAGAACTCGATGTACCAATCGCAGAACTCGTTCCAAAAGAACGCATACAGCTCACGGGTGATCTCACCGAACTCATAGGACTCGTACGCCTCGTCAACGCGGGCGACAAGGCTGGCAAGACGGCTGAAAATCCAACGATCCGCCGGGGTCGTCGGCTCGGGTTCGCCAGGCTCGAAACCTTCGAGGTTCATGTTGACGAAGCGAGCCGCGTTACGAATCTTGTTGGCGAAGTTACGGCTGCTTTCGAGTTTCTTCTCATTGAAACGCAGCGCCTGCGCGCCTGTGACCTGCATCAACAAGCCAAATCGCATACCGTCGGCGCCATAATCCTTCATGAGCTTGACCGGGTCAACGCCGTTGCCGCGGCTCTTGGACATGGGCTTTCCGTCAAAGGCCATGACCGTCGGATGGATGATGACGTCCTTGAAGGGAATCGTGTTGCAGCAATATTCCGAGCTCATGACCATACGCGCCACCCAAAGGCCCATGATGTCGCGGGCGGTGGAAAGCATCTGCGTCGGGTAGTGCTTGGCGAGGTCAGGAGCATCCATTCCCTGATCAGCCCATCCTTGGGTCGCAAACGGCCAAAGTTGGCTGGAGAACCACGTGTCAAGGACGTCCTCGTCTTGACGCACCGGCTTGCCACATTTCGGGCACACCTCCACCTCATCGACGCTGGCGTCCTCCCAACCGCACTCGTCGCAATAGTACATGGGGATGCGATGTCCCCACCAAAGTTGGCGGCTGATGCACCAATCCTTGAGGTTCTCCATCCAATCGAGATAGACCTGGGACCAACGCTCGGGATAGAACTTGATCTCGCCGGAGGTGACCGCGGCAGCAGCGCGCTCCTTGAGCTTGTCGACAGCGACGAACCACTGCTCGGACAGCCAAGGCTCCAATGTGTTGTGGCAACGATAGCAATGCATGACGGAGTGGTCGTGGTCCTCGACGTGGTCGAGCAGGCCCTGCGCTTCGAACTCGGCGACAACAGCCTCACGGCACTCCTCACGGCTCATGCCGGAGAACTTGCCGAAGCCCTCGACAACATGGGCGGTCTCGTCGAAGATGTTGATCTTCTCGAGGCCATGGCGCTCGCCCATGGCAAAGTCGTTGGGGTCATGTGCCGGGGTGGTCTTGACGCAACCGGTGCCAAACTCCTTGTCGACATAGAAGTCGGAAAAAATCGGAATCTCACGGTTGACGATGGGGAGCATGACGTTTTTGCCGACAAGGTCCTTGTAGCGATCGTCTTGCGGAGAGACTGCGACGCCAGTGTCTCCAAGCATGGTCTCGGGACGGGTCGTGGCGACGATGAGGTACTCGCGGCCACCGACCGGCTCGGTCAGGGGATAGCGAAGGTACCAAAGATGGCCGGCCTCGTCCTCGTACTCGGCCTCGTCATCAGCGATGGCCGTGGTACAGCTGGGGCACCAATTGACGATGCGCTTGCCGCGATAGATAAGACCGTCATGGTACCAATCGCAAAACACGCGGCGAACGGCCTTGGAGAACTCGGGGCTCATGGTGAACTGCTCGTCATCATAGTCACACGAGCAACCCATGGAGGCGATCTGGTTCACGATGGTCGTGCCATACTCGAGGCGCCACTCCTGGCATGCCTCGATGAACTTCTCGCGACCGATCTCGCGACGGTTGATACCTTGGCTTTGGAGGTGCTTGTCAACCTTGGTCTGGGTAGCGATGCCAGCATGGTCGGTACCGAGGATCCAACGGGTTTGGTAGCCACGCATGCGGGCACGTCGGACAACGGCGTCTTGGATCGTATCGTTGAGCGCATGGCCCATGTGGAGCACGCCAGTGACGTTGGGTGGCGGAATGACGACGGTATAGGACTCGTGGGCATGCTCGCCAAAACCGGGCGTACGCTTAAAGTAGCCCTTCTCCTTCCACGCATTGAACAGTGGACGCTCATGCGCGGCGAAATCGTACTCGATCTTCTTCGGCGTTTCTTGTGCCATTGCTGGTTATGCCTCCTCAATCTTGGTAATGACGGGGGTCTTACCCTCGGTGATGGCGTCAGCCTCGACGACGACACTCTTGACACCCTCGACGTCGGGCAACTTGTACATGACGTCTTGCAACGCACGCTCGCAGATGGAACGCAGGCCGCGGGCGCCCGTGCCGCGGTCGACAGCCTCATGGGCGATGGCACGCAACGCATCCTCGGTAAACGTAAGGGAGCAATCCTCATACTTGAACAGCTTCGTGTACTGCTTGACCAAAGCGCTCTTCGGCTCGGTCAGAATACGCACAAGGTCGTCCTCGTCCAACTCCTCAAGGCTCGTGATGACAGGAATTCGTCCCACGAACTCGGGAATCATGCCGAACTTGTTCAAATCCTCAGGCAGGACTTGGGCCAAAAGCTCGGCCTCGGCGACCTTTTTGCTCTCGGGAACCTCAGCGTTGAATCCAAGCCCGTGCTTGCCGACGCGTTGGGAGACGATGTCCGCCAAGCCGACAAAAGCGCCACCGAGAATGAACAGGATGTTCGTGGTATCGATGTGGATAAGTTCCTGTTGGGGGTGTTTGCGGCCGCCTTGGGGCGGGACGCTGGCCTCGGTGCCTTCCACGATCTTGAGCAACGCCTGTTGGACGCCCTCGCCAGACACATCTCGGGTGATGGAAAGGTTTTCTGCCTTGCGTGCGATCTTGTCGATCTCGTCGATGTAGATGATGCCGATTTGGGCACGCGGCACGTCGAAGTCCGCGGCGGTGATGAGCTTGAGCAGGATGTTCTCCACGTCCTCGCCGACGTAGCCCGCCTCGGTGAGCGTTGTGGCGTCAGCGATGGCGAAGGGCACCTTGAGGGTGCGCGCAAGGGTTTGGGCCAACAACGTCTTGCCAGAGCCAGTGGGGCCGAGCAGCAAGATGTTGCTCTTGGCGATCTCCACCTCGTCCTCGGGTGCGTCGTTGTCGAGACTGATGCGCTTGTAGTGGTTGTAGACCGCCACAGACAACGCGCGCTTGGCGTCATCTTGGCCGACGACGTACTCGCACAGCTTCTCGTAGAGTTGGCTGGGGGTAGGCAAGTCGCCGAGGATGCCCTCGACGTCGACATCGCCCTCGTCCATGGCGACGTAGCCGGCCTCCACGGGCCCCATGTAGTCGCCCATGGGATAACGGCCCTGCTCGAGCTCGTTGTACATCTCCTCCATCATCTGGTTCATGACGGGGTTGTACCCAAGGTCGTGGGACATCGCGTCGGAGCACACGGCAAGGCACTCGTTGCAGATGTTCACCCCGTCGGGACCTTGGACCATCGCGGCAACTTGGTTAGGCCGCTTGCCGCAAAAGGAGCAGGTGATCTGCCCGTTGTTGTTTTTCGTGTTCGTTGGCATCTGGTGGTTAGCCTGTCTGTTCGTCGTTACTTGGCGAGGGCGCAAACCGTTGCGAAGTTACCGCTTGATCGTTGCG
>CAZOGL010000019.1:6153-8871 GCA_964579575.1 uncultured Eggerthellaceae bacterium
ATCGTCGTACCCTCTCCCCTCATAGGAAAGCGACTGCGGGGTTGGTCCGCAGCCGCCCTCTTAGTTATTTCGCGTCTTTATCCGCGGCTTTGTCTGCGCCTTTATCCTCGGCTTTATCCTCAGTACCGCCGTGAGTCGCGGTGATCTTGTCCACAAGACCGTAAGCCAAGGCCTCCTCGGCGGACATGTAGTTGTCGCGCTCGGTGTCGCGCTGAATGGTCTCGAAGTCCTGGCCGGTGTTGTTGGCAAGGATCGTGTTGAGTTGCTTGCGCGTCTTCAACATGAAATCGGCGACAATCTGAATCTCGGTCTGTTGGCCTTGGGCACCGCCGAGAGGCTGGTGGATGAGGACCATGGAGTTCGGCAGACAATAGCGCTTGCCCTTGGCACCGCTGGACAAAAGCACGGCAGCCATGGAGGCGCAACAACCGACGCACACCGTGGACACGTCGGGCTTGATGAAGTTCATCGTGTCAAGAATGGCAAGACCTGCGGTAACAGAGCCGCCAGGAGAGTTGATATAGAGGGAGATGTCCTTTTCCGGATCGGCGCTCTCGAGATGGAGCAGCTGGGCGACAACGGAGTTTGCCACGTTGTCGTCGATCTGCTCTCCAAGGAAGACGATACGGTCATTGAGCAGGCGAGAGTAGATGTCGTAGCTGCGCTCGCCGCGCGGAGATTGCTCGATGACGTACGGGATGAGAGCGTCATGGGGCGTCTTCGGAACGGCAAGACCGCCCGAGGTAAGCTGGAAGTTCATAATGACCTCTTTTCTTTTTCTGGCAACCCGAAGCAGGGCGCCTCGTCGAATTATTGCTCACACCTATTGTGCCATGATGCAGCGCGGTTCGCCCTGCGCACAAGACGAACCGCACATGAAAACCTATGAATGTCCAAATTCGGACCAATCGTCAGCCGACAACACGTCGGGGAGACGGGAAAGTTTGCTTACTCGGCTCGTCAGCCGACAACGCGTCGGGGAGACGGGAAAGTTTGCTTACTCGGCGTCCGTGGTCTCGGTGACGATCGCACCCTCCATGACAGCCTCGATGGCCTTGCGGCGCACGATTGCCTCACGGACGAGGTGGAGACGGCCGTTCTCGCGCCACTCCTGGATGATCTTTTGGATGTCGCCGTCCAAACCGGCGGCCTCAAACTCCTCGGTGATGTCCTCAGGGGTTGCGACGATCTCGAAATGGCGAGCCCACGCCTCGACGGCGAGCTCCTCGTTGGCGACGTCCTTCGCCTGTTGCTTGACGTCCTCGCGGAAGCCATCGGTGTCAAGGCCTTGTTGGGCGAGGTAGTTGTCGAAGGTCATGCCCTGGCGCTGAAGTTGGGTGAAGAAGTCTTGGAGCAGGGAGGCCTCGACCTCTTCGCACAAAGACTCGTCTGCGGTGTCTTCAAGGCGATTACGCAAAACCTCGAGGCAACGCTCCTCCTTCATGCGGGGAAGGATGTCTGCCTTTTGGGCGATGATCTGGTCGGAGACGCGGTTACGCAACTCCTCGACAGACTCAAATCCCAAGGTGTCCTTCACCCACTCGTCGGTGATCTCAGGCTTGACCTCCTTCTTGACGGCGATGAGGGTGACCTTGACCTTGATGGTCTGACCAGCAACCATGGAGAGCAGGGCGCCCGGCTCCTCGGCGTCAACCGCCAACTCGAACTCCTTCTCCTCGCCCTTCTTCAAACCAATGAGTTGCTCATCAAAAGCGGCAGGGAACAACGTGGAGCCCATGACGTAGGTGCGGGACTCGCTGTTGATGGATTCGATGGCCTTGCCCTCAGCGTCGGTCGCCTCGATAGCCATCTCGATGCGGCTATCCTTCTTGACCTTGGTGTTGGCGCGGGCATCTTCCCACTTGACGTAGTATCCGGTCAGCATATCGATCTGCTCGTCAATCTCCTTGTCAGATGCGCCCTCGGCAAGCATCTCGATCTCGACAGGCTCATAGGAGGAAAGCTCGAACGCGGGCTTTTGGGCAGTGGTGAAAGAGAAGACGAAGTCCTCGCCCTCGACGAGGGGCTCAACGTCCCCGCCGAAATCGGGTTGTCCGAGGGGCATGACGCCGGAATCGTCGAGCGCCATCGGATACAGGTCGTTGACCATATCCTCGGTGACCATGGCAATGACGGAGCCTGCGCCATAGACGTTGTCGATGATACGGCGAGGTGCCTTGCCCTTGCGGAAGCCAGGGAAGTTGTTGCGGCGAGCGATTTCGCGATACTTCTTTGCAACGCGATCGGTCACGGTCTTTGCCTCAACAGTGACCGTGATCTTTGCGCGGCCGTCCTCAAGGGTATCTACTTTGATTTCCACGTTTCCTCCAATTGCTTTTATCTTCTGTACTTTGCGGACACTGGCTGTCCGCCAAAGCCCATTAACGGTTATCACGCATGCGAGAAAAAGCGCATGCAAAGCCTGACGCCTCATAGCGTCGACCGCACATTATCCCACACCAAGCATCTTTGCGAAAGACAGAAAACCACCTGAACGGGGAAATTGTGCGATTTTTTCACGACGGCGTGGGTTCGTGCGCGGCGTGGGGCCAGGCCGAGGAACGACGTTGGGTTCGTGCGTCGCGCGTGAGCACCGTGCGCGGCGACGGGTTTGTGCGTCGCGCGTGGGTACCGTGCACGGCGTGGGCACCGTGCGCGACGACGGGTTCGTGCGCGGCGTGGGGCCAGGCCGAGGAACGACGTTGGGTTCGTGCGTCG
>CAZOGL010000019.1:8971-10929 GCA_964579575.1 uncultured Eggerthellaceae bacterium
GTGTGCGGCACCTCACGTTGGTGCGCGGTGCCTCACGTTGGTGCGCGGTGCCTCACGTCAATGCGCGATGTCGCACGTGTTCAGCGTGGGTAGTGTAGCACACCCGCCGCCCAACGAGCATGTCGGACCGCAGGTAAATCGGGTCGCAGACGTATCGCAGCCATGTTCAACGCGCATGTCGAGCCGCAGGTTTGCCGGGCCGCACGCGACACTATTTGGACTTGGCCCCTGCGACCTTGTTCGGATCCGCGTCCAAAGCAGGTAACCCCGCGGCGGCGCGCTCGGCGGCACGACGCTCGCGATAGCGCTTGGCGTAATAGTTCCACACGTTGAGCGTGTCGGGGTGGATAGTGGTCTTGCGCCCGACCACAAGGGTCATCCAAACACCGTGGGTGCGGAAGAACAGCTCTTCCAACTCCACCTTGCCCACCAACTCACGAAGCTCCTCGACGACCTCCATCTGCCGCCCGGGCTCGATACAGTCGGCGACATAGACAACCATGTCAAGAGGGCTCATGCCCACAGCACCGGACGTGTGGCGATAGATCGCCTGAAGCACATCCTCGGGAATGCAGGGATATTCGAGGCCGAGGGCTGTGGCGGCAGTCATGCCGTGAAGCGTCTGGGGCATGTCCTCGATGACGATTTCGGGAACCTGAAGGCCAAGTTCGCGGGCACGCGCGCGGATCTCGGCGTCGTTGTAGCCCTTGTCCCAGTCATGAAGCAGGCCGGCAAGCTTTGCCTTGCGCGGGTCGACGCCATAGATCTTGGCGAGCCTCTTCGCCGTTTTGACAACGCCCATGATATGTTCGAAACGCCGCTCGCTGACGCGTCCCCGCAGCTCCTCCTTGCGGTCTTTGTAGAACTCCTTGGACAGCGCGTCCTCACACTCTCGAGGATTCAGCGCTGGGGCCAAGACGCCCTCGACCTCGCCAGCAGGCGCAGTTGCAGCCTCGGTGACAGACGTGGCGGCAGCGACCTCGACCTCGCCAGCAGCATCGTTGTTGGGAGAAACCGCAGCAGGTTCACATGCCTCGTAGTTACCCACGATCTTTTGGAAGAGCTCCCCTATCATCGCGTCCTCAGCCGTGCTGAAAAACGACGCCTGGGTCGTCTCATCGGTATTGGGCCTTTTTGTCTTTTTCTCTTTCTTCTTAACCACGAGGAGCCTTTCATGAAATAAGGTCGGGAACAACAGGACCACAAAGCGGTACCCGCCTTGTTTTTGGTCGCAATTACCTATCGGTACAAATTCCCTATCGGTACAAGTTGTTCCTCACAATGTAGTCGCACACGGCAGCAGGCGCAAGGTCATACACGTCGTGTCCACGAGCAATCTCGTCGCGAATCGCGGTGCTCGAGATATCGAGCGGAGGCGTATCCACGAGCGTCACACGAAAGCGCCCGTCGAGGGATTCGGGGGTGATTCCACAAGGCCAAGTCGTCCCAGGCCGATTGGCAACCACGATATGGGCAAGCTTGGCAACGACGTCGCTTTCGCGCCATTTCGGCACGGTCAGCGCGACGTCAGCGCCAACAAGGAAGAAGATCTCGTCCTGCGGGTCAAGCTTGGCCCGCACCTCGCGCAGGGTGTCAGCGGTGTAGGTGTCGCCCCCCCGCTTCATCTCCAGGTCGCTCGCCTCAAAGTAGGGGTTCGTCTCGGCGGCGAGGCGGCACATGGCAAGGCGGTGATCCTCGCTGGTCACCTTCTGGTTCCGCTTGTAGACGGGGACGCATGCCGGCATGAGCCAAACACGGTCCAAACCACACGCCTTGCGAGCAGCCTCTGCGAAGGCGAGGTGCCCGTTGTGGACAGGATCGAATGTCCCACCCAGAATGCCGAGACGCATGGCGCGCTCCTTCCATTGGCGCGAGGAACGACAAAACGGTTGCCGTCGCCGTCTCGCTGCTTGCAGATTCTGGCGTTAGCCGCGGACTTGGCCGGTGCCGCGGACTTG
>CAZOGL010000019.1:11029-12451 GCA_964579575.1 uncultured Eggerthellaceae bacterium
TTGGCCGGTGCCGCGGACTTGGTACTTGTAGGTGGTGAGGGCCTCCAAGGCAAAGGGCCCGCGCGCGTGGAGTTTTTGGGTCGAGATACCAATCTCGGCGCCAAGGCCGAACTCGCCGCCATCGGTAAAGCGGGTCGAGGCGTTCACATAAACCGCAGCGGAGTCCACCGCACGCAGGAAAAGCTCAGCGGCCTCATCATCCTCGGTGATGATCGATTCGCTATGGTGGGTCGAGTAGCGGTTGATGTGTGCCACCGCCTCATGCACCCCGTCGACAAGCTTGACCGAAATCTCGGGACCGAGATACTCCGTGCCCCAATCGGCGTCAGTCCCAGCGACAAATTGCTCGCCCTCCGCAAGGCCCGCCTGCGTCGCAGCGTCGCAAGTCGCCTCGTCGCCGTGGATAAGGATGCCCCACGCTGACAACGCCGTCACGAGCTTGGGCAAAAACTCGGCCGCAATAGCCTTGTCAACAAGAACGCTCTCGCATGCGTTGCACACACCCATGCGCTGGGTCTTGGCGTTGTGAATGATGTTGAGTGCGCAATCTTGGTCGGCAGTCGCTTGCACATAGATGTGGCAATTGCCTGTACCGGTCTCGATGACGGGAACGCGGGCGTTCTCGACGCAATGGGCAATGAGACCCGCGCCACCACGGGGAACGAGCACGTCGATGGTGCCATGAAGCTTCATGAGGGCGTCGGTGGCAGCACGGTCGGCGCTGTTGATGGACCCGATGGCGCCTGCGGGCATTCCCGTCGACTCTGCGGCGTCGGCTAAGACGGCGCCCACGACGCGATTGGAGTTCGCAGCCATGGACCCGCCGCGCAAAACCACGGCGTTGCCGGCCTTGAGCGCAATACCCGCCGCTTCTGCGGTGACATTGGGACGGGCTTCGTAGACCACGGCCACAACACCCATGGGGACGCTGACGCGTTGGATGCGCAAACCGTTGTCAAGCGTGCGATCCTCGAGAACGCGACCCACCGGATCGGGCAGACCCATCAGGTCCTCCAAAGCATGCGCCATGGACTCGATGCGCTTGTCGTCGAGCATAAGGCGGTCAAGTAGGGATTCCTTTGTGCCGGCAGAGCGAGCGAGTTCCATGTCGAGGGCGTTTGCCTCTATGATTTGCGACATATGCGCACGCAGGGCCGCCGCCATGGCGCGCAGGGCCTCGTTACGCTGAGCGGTGGTGGTCATGCCCACCTCGACGCTTGCGATCTTTGCCGCGTTAGCTACCCGCTCAACCTCTTCACGCACCTGATCCATTACCTGCCTCCTTAACCGCCGGCTTCCTTGGTCACTGGCTTGGCCATTGGCTTAGCCGTCGACGCGACTCCTTGGTCGCCGGCATGCTTCCCCAGCGGCCGACATGTTTCCTTGGCCATTTTCTTAGTCGCCAGCACGTCCCCTTGGCCG
>CAZOGL010000019.1:12551-30511 GCA_964579575.1 uncultured Eggerthellaceae bacterium
CGGCCGACATGTTTCCTTGGCCATTTTCTTAGTCGCCAGCACGTCCCCTTGGCCGTCAGCTTAACCGCCAGCATTAGCTGATGTGCCCATTCTACCTGAGCGTTTTGGAATTGCCGCACCACATCGGTCAATAGCCAATCGACGAACTACGCGAATTTGTCTGGCTCCCCCATTTCCGGCATCTCTCCCGCACAACACCGCGCCCCGCGCAACGCCGCCCTCCCCGCTCTGCTCCGCTCTCCTCACATAATGTCGCCCCTCAGAGGAGAAAGTTCTCGATAATGCCATCGATCATCTGGGTATCCAGGGCGGTCACCGCAGATTCGAAGGTGGTGATAAGACCCATGCCGGGCACAAGACCCGCAACGTTGTAATGCGACAACTTTGACCAAGTCTTTTTGCGATATAGCTCATCGTCCATCATACCGAAGTGCTCCCACAGTATTTCTTGACGTGTGCCCATGTTTAGCACGAGGAAGTCCGGACGCATCACCTCACCGCTCTGGAAGGTGATAACTGGCTCGTAGCGGTATGGGACACCCGCATGATAGAGACGATCGGCAATGATGACCTCGGACTTTGAGCGGACCCACTCTCCTTGGTCTGTGGTGAACTTGCATTCGTCAGACAAAAACGTACGGCTGGTCTTGATCTCATCACGCCATTGTTCCAAGAAGGCCTGCGCACTGACCACGAACGGAACCACAAGTTCTCGAATCTCCTCCGGTAGACCTAGGTACACATCTTCCACCTCGCGTACCCGCGTCCCGCCAGCATACAACGGCCGGCATCCGTCAACCGTAGAGACAGCAGGCCCACGGGTGCCGCCCGAGGAACCAGACCCACGGGCAACAGACCCTCGGGCGCTGCTCGAGGAGTCGACCATTAACCCTCCGGCTAAGCCCGCGCCTTTTGGGCTCTTTACCTCAAAACCACTTTTCTCCGCCTGTCGAGCCAGTTTCTCTGTATTTCTCAGACATGTTTCAGCAACTTTGAGCACTTCCTTGCAGTATCGCTTCTGCGCTAACCCGCAAATCAATGTCTCGTCGTCTTTATCGAGGTAACGCTCCCGCTCAGGTGCAGGAAGACGCTGCCCGTATCGAGGCCTTCCATGGCTTTTACCGACATGCAGCGAGCCCCTAGGTGCGACGCTCAGCCCGCTTCGAGCCATGGCGATTATGCTTGTCAGATACTCGATTCTCGATTCCAGTTCATTCATCATGTCTTCCTCCATAATTATTCGCGCCGCAAGCGACTTGGAACATCGAAGACACCATAGGGCATGCATATCCGACTTTATTCCCGTCGTTTCACCCCGAAACACCCAGCCTTTACGCCCATTTTTGTACCGTTTTACTCAGCTGGGCGTAATCGTTTTTCTTTTCTTAGTCGGATTACGCCCACCAATTGCAGAAACTATCTATCTGGGCGTAATCCCCTTTTGGAGACGGTGCCGATTACGCCCATAAAATGAAATTTAGGTCCATTTGGGCGTAATTGACTTTCCTGAAGGCACGCCCATTACGCCCAACAGAGCTATTACAGGGCGAAATGGGCGTAATTTCCAATCGCCGCAACTCGAAATTACGCCCATTTCACGGACAAAAGCACGTTGTGGGCGTAATCCAGCGATGTAGCAACGAGCAATTACGCCCAAACCTCTACCAGACCCACCGTTTTGGGCGTAATCAGCCTCATCCGTCACGCGATTTTACGCCCAAAAGTCAACAAACAGTCTTCAATGGGCGTAAAGCGATCGAGCAACCGCCATCAGCAATCTTCATCGAGACGAAAAGAACGATGACGATAGCGACGCGCAGCGCTCCATATGCTTGAACGGATAAGACAAAACCCCCGGCAATCAAATGGGCAGGGTGCACGTCAAAGGGAGCAACCAAGCAACCAGTTAACCAAGCAGTCCGAGCACGGTTTATGCCAAGGGGGCAACCTGGCAACCAGGCAATCGGTTAGCTAGTTAACCAGGCAACCTGAAGCTAGAAGACGATGAGCTCGTCGCGGTGGATGACGGCACGCTCGGCAAGGGGAGCAAGGAGACGGTTCTCGGAAAGCTGAACGCTGGTGCGACCACAGGCGAGAGCTACCTCATCGCTAGAGAAGGCGACACGACCGCGAGCGATAACAAGGCCTGACTTATCTTTGACATCGACGATATCGCCCTCATCAAAACGACCCGCAACCTCGGCGATACCGACAGCAAGGAGGCTGCTTCCGCGATTGACCAGCGCGTTCTTTGCACCCTCATCCACAACGACTGCACCCTTTACCGAATCGCCCAGAGCAATCCAAAGCTTGCGAGGGGTGATAGAATGAGCCTTCCGCTCGCCTGCGAACAAGGTGCCCACGGGTTTCCCAGCAACGGCATCAACAATGACATCTGCCCGGGTGCCCGCCGCAATAACCATGGGGATGCCAGCCGCCATGAGCACGCGGGCGGCCTTGATTTTCGTAACCATGCCGCCAGAGCCCACCACAGAACCAGACCCACCAGCCGCGCCCATGATCTCGGGAGTGATGACCCCCACCCGCTCGATAAGCTTGGCATTGGGGTCCTTGTTGGGGTTTGCGTCATAGAGGCCGTCGATATCGCTCATGATGATGCAAAGATCGGCCTCGATGAGGCTGGCAACGAGCGCGGCAAGCGTGTCGTTGTCTCCGAACTTGATCTGCTCGATGGAGACAGTGTCGTTCTCGTTGACGATGGGCACAACACCTAGCTCGAGCAAACGACCAATGGTTGCACGAGCATTGAGATAGGCGGTGCGATCCGCCGTGTCGCGACGGGTGAGCAACACGCTGCTCGTAATGATATCGTGGGGGGCAAAGGCATTGGCATAAGCAGCTGCAAAGGCACTTTGGCCGATTGAAGCCGCCGCCTGAAGGCTTGGTATGTCGGTCGGCCGCTTTTCGAGACCCAAGGCGCGCAGACCGCACGCAATGGCGCCAGAAGACACAACGACCGTGTTCCAACCAAGCTCGCGGACGCGAACCACCTGGTCAGCAAGGCTCTCAAGATAACCCTCGTCGATGCGATGGTTCTCGTCAACCAACGTCGAGGATCCGATTTTCACCACCAGGGTGCGGTTGGTTTTTTCCATGGCGACAAAACCCTTCATTCAAAAGTCCCTTGCCCACGATGTTACGACAAACTGCTACGACAAGTACTACAAAACAAAGCCTCACAAAAAAGACCCGGCACCGGTCGAGACCGATGAGACAACCGATGAGTTAACGCTAGAAGTCCAGCTCTTCGAATTGATCCTCGGATCCGATGCCCTCGTACTCAAAGGAACGACCCACAATGCGAATCTCGTCGCCGTCAACGGCACCAGCTTTTTCCAAGGCCTTGTCGACGCCAATACGCTTGAAGCGGTGCTGAAGGAAGGCGATGGACTCCTCGTTCTCCCAATCCGTCTGGACGACCATACGCTCAACCTGACCGCCCTCGACACGAAACACGCCGTCGGAAAGCATGCGGACGGTGAAGCGGCGATCACGGTCAAGGCGCTTATGCTCCCAAACCTGGTCGTAGGACACGACAGACTCCTCCTTTTGACGAGCCTCTTCACGCAACTCGTGGACCTTCGTGGCGATGGCGGCCTTGAGCTGGTCAACACCTTTACCAGTCAACGCACTGATGCAGTACAGCTTCGGGTCAAAGGGGCTTGGAGCGAACTCGTCTCCGCCAGCGGCAGCGATACTGTCGCGTTTTACCAGCTCAGCAAGCTTCTCCGCAACCTCCTCGGTACCAGGCATGTCGATCTTGTTGGCAACAACGATGCGCGGACGGCGGCCAAGCTCTTCGCGATATTTTTCCAGCTCGTTGTTGATGACCTTGTAGTCATTGAGGGGATCACGGCCCTCCCAATCGCCCGTCAGGTCAACGATATGGACGATCAGCGCCGTGCGCTCGATGTGGCGCAAAAATTCGTGACCCAAGCCACGACCCTCGGAAGCGCCCTCAATAAGGCCTGGGACGTCTGCGACAACAAAGGAGTAGTCCCCGCTGGTCGCGACGCCGAGGTTGGGAACCAAGGTCGTGAACGGATAGTTGCCAATCTTGGGTCGGGCGGCGGAGATGCGAGAGATCAAGCTGGACTTGCCCGCGGAAGGCATGCCCACCAAGGCGGCATCCGCCATGAGCTTCATCTCCAGCTCGATCCACCCTTCCTCGGCAGGCTCGCCCAACTCAGCAAATGCCGGTGCACGACGGGTGCTCGTGACGAAGTGGATGTTGCCGCGACCGCCGTTTCCGCCACGGGCCACGATGACGGACTCGCCGTCGTGGGTAAGGTCGGCCATGGTCTCGCCGACTTCCTTGGTTTCCTCGTTGTACTCACGCACAATCGTGCCCATGGGGACTTTAAGGATCAGGTCCTCCCCACGGGCGCCATGCATGCGGCTGCCCTTGCCATGGGTGCCGCGCTCGGCACGGAAATGGTGTTTGAACCGATAGTCGATAAGGGAGCTGACGCTGCCGTCGGCCATGACAATGACGTCACCACCATGTCCGCCGTCTCCGCCGTCAGGACCGCCCTTGGGCACATGGGCCTCGCGACGGAAGCTCATGCATCCTGCACCGCCATCGCCGCCCTTCACGTTAATTCGAACTTTGTCCGTGAACATGTCCTCGTCTCGCCTTTCTCAAAGGGGCTGTCCCAATAGTCGCCTCAAAGGGGCTGTCCCCGTAGTCGCCTCACAGCGCGCTGTTTTTTCTAACCGAGTAGTTTACTACACGCGATAAATCATTAGGTCGCTTTATGGGCCTGACAGGTGCCCGACGCCCGAGCCCGACAATCGCGGATCTGCCAGGCGACAGGTGCCCGACGCTCGCGGTCCTGCCGCACCCCGATGAACCTGACAACCTAATGCCTCTTTACAATACCTGCTTATACCAAAAAGGAGCCCCATCGGGGCTCCTTCGCTTGGATCACTTGATGTTACCGATTACTCAGCAACACGAACATGGACGCGGCGCTTCTGACCACGAGTGTAGTCGACGGTGCCCTCAGCAAGTGCGAACAAAGTGTCGTCCTTGCCGCGGCCGACGTTCTCGCCGGGGTGGAAATGGGTGCCATGTTGACGAACGATGATCATGCCAGGCTTAACGTGCTCACCAGCGAACTTCTTGCAACCAAGGCGCTGTGCGTGAGAGTCACGACCGTTACGAGTGGAGCCTAAACCCTTCTTATGTGCCATTGTTCAACCTCCCTAGATTAGCCGATGGACTTGATCTCGACGCGGGTCAGGTACTGACGATGACCACGCTTCTTCTTGTAGTTCTTGCGCTTCTTGAACTTGAAGACGATAACCTTCTCGCCACGGAACTGCTCGACGACGGTCGCAACGACCTTGGTCTCAGCTGCCTTGGCAGGATCGGCGATGACGGTCTCACCGTCAACGACACAGATAGCGGTCAGCTCAACATCGGTGCCAACCTCAGCGTCAAGCTTCTCAATGTTGAGCTTGTCGCCGACAGCAACCTTGTACTGCTTGCCGCCCGTTTTCACGATAGCGTACATACCAAATCTCCCTTGTTTCGTGTCTGAACGCAGACCTTGACGCCATCGACCAAACACGATAGACAAGGCCCATACGTTTCTTGTACTTCTAACCGCCGCTAACGGCATGGGAACCCGTTTTGCGAGCAGCGAACTAGTAGTATAGAGCAAAAGCTCCTCGTTATGCAATGGTTTTCCGCGAGAAAAAAGGGACAATCAGGCTAGTTCGGCGCCGATATCCACGCTCCGTCGCCCGGTTCGCATCGAACGCCCGCCGCGCGCAACAGCACCCCGCGCCACGCCCTCGCAAGCCGCCCGTCGCCCGCGCGCAACAGCACCCCGCGCCGCATCCTCGCAAGCCGCCCGTCGCCCGAGCGCCTAGTGCGCATCGGCCCACGTGGAGCCATAGGAAACATCCACCAAAAGCGGCACGCTCAAACTCACCACGTTCTCCATGACCTCGCGGGCAAGGGCGCTCAGTTGCTCAACCTCCTCTGCCGGACAACTGAAGTCGAGTTCATCGTGGACCTGGAGCATCATCTTGGCACGAAGGCCCTCGCATGCGATGCGGTCGCGAATCTGAACCATAGCCATCTTGATGATGTCCGCCGCCGTGCCCTGCATGGGGTGGTTCATGGCCGTACGCTCGCCGAAGCTGCGTTGTGCCTGGTTGCGAGCATGCAGCTCGGGGATATGGCGCTTGCGGCCGAACATGGTCTCCGCGTAGCCAACAAGCCTCGCGTCCTCAACAATGCCGTCAAGGTAGGAACGGACGCCGGGATAGGTGGCGAAATAACGATCGATCATGTCCTTCGCCTCTCCAAAGGGAATCTCAAGGCTTTGGGAGAGACCAAACGCCTGTTGCCCATAGACGATACCGAAATTGACCGCCTTTGCGCGGCTGCGCAGCTGGGGCGTCACCTCAGCTGGATCGAGACCAAACACGGCAGCCGCCGTTGCGGTATGAAAATCCCGCCCGCTGTTAAAAGCCGCGACAAGCCCCTCGTCCCCGGAAAGGTGGGCCAAGAGGCGCAACTCGATTTGGGAATAATCGGCACCCACAAACACATGCCCCGGCTCCAAGGGCACAAAGCAGGCGCGAATCTTGCGGCCGAAATCCGTACGGACCGGGATGTTTTGCAAGTTCGGGTCGCTGCTGGAAAGGCGCCCGGTAGCGGTCACCGTCTCGTTGAACGTCGTATGGACGCGCCCGTCGCCGGCACGCATGCGAGGCAAGGCGTCGATGTAGGTCGACTTGATTTTGGCAAGCTCGCGATAGCGCAAGATCAGCGCGGCAATCTCGGCGCCCTCACGAGCGAGCTCCTTTAAGACGCTGGCGTCGGTGGAAAAGCCTCGGGTCGTTTTCTTCTTCGGCGGCAAACCCATGACCTCAAACAGGATATGTCCCAACTGCTTGGGGCTGTCCACGTTGAACTCCTCCCCCGCCATCTCGATGATGCGGGCACGCAAAGACTCAAGCTCTATGGCGGTAGTGCGCCCCAAATCGGCAAGCGTCTCTGCGTCGAGAGCAGCGCCCGTACGCTCCATGGAGACAAGCACGCCCACCAAAGGCAAGTCGATGTCGGCGTAGACACCCCAGTCCCCGCTCTTCTCCAGTTGCTCCCTCAAGATTGGCACCAGGACACGAGCCGCTGCGGCGTTAACGGCACATTGGCGCCTATCGTCGTCAGATTGCGGAATGACCGCCCCTGCAAAAGTCTCAGCAAGGGAGTCCAAGGTATAGGGGGCGTTTATGGAGTTGAGGACATAGCCCGCAAGACCAAGATCAAACCCGTCCATTTGAGCCAGGTCACCCGCATCCACCAACGTCGGCTCTGCACCATCGGCGGGATACACACGCCGCAACAACTCATGCAGGTCAGCGGCAGCCACACGCCCCTCCCGCACGATGCGAGCCAACACGCGCTCACCCTGCTCCCCCTCAAAGCAAGCAACGCCCTTCCCACATGCAAAGGCGTAGAGCGGCTCCGGGTCGAATAAGGTGGCCTGGGTAGGTTGAGCCCAACTCACACCGATGGTCTCGCCTGCCGCAATGGCATCATCAATCAGAGTCGACGCCCGTTTTGCCGCCGAGCCGCCTTGCGTCGCATCCGCGATGTTGTCCACGTCGATCTTCAACGCGGTGTCACAAGCTCCATCCTCGCCGCTCAAGGCCAAAATCTTGCGCATATGCATGGTGAGCTGAAGCTCCCCAAACGCGCTCTTGATCTTCTCGGGATCAAAGGCTGGAAAGGCCGCCGCCTCGATATCGCACTCGAAGTCCAAGTCGCACACGATGGTGGCAACCTCTCGGGACAGATATGCCTCATCCTTGTTGTCGCGGAGGTTCTCCAATTGCTTGCCCTTGAGCTTGTCGAGATTGTTGTAGATGCCCTCAAGGCTGCCGTAGGACTGGAGCAGTTTCGTGGCGGTCTTAGGGCCAATACCCGGAACACCGGGGATGTTGTCGGAGGAGTCACCCATAAGACCGAGGAAGTCCGGGAACTGCGACGGGGTGACGCCATACTTCTCGAAGACGGTGGCCGGATCGAACTCGATAACGTCGCTGATGCCCTTCTTGGTGGTCAGGATGTGGGTGAGCTCGGTGGCAAGTTGGTTGGCGTCCTTGTCTCCGGTGACGAGGAGTGTGCGAATTCCGAGCTTCTCGTCGCGTGCAGCGATGGTGCCGAGAATGTCGTCGCCCTCCCATCCCTCGACTTTGACCACTGGGACGTTCATGGAATTCAAAAGCTTCTCCATGAGGGGAAATTGCACCCGCAAATCCTCATCCATATGGGGACGTTGGGCTTTGTAGCGCTCCATGGCCTCGATACGGTGGACGGGTTTACCCGCGTCAAAAGCACATATGATTGCATCAGGCTTGTATTGCTCATACAGCTTGATAAACATGCTGAGAAAGCCGAATACGGCGTTGGTGGGCGTACCGTCCGGCGCGTTCATCGTCGGCGGGACCGCATGGTAGGCGCGATGCATGAAGGAATTGCCGTCGATGACGGCAACAGTCTTAGGAGCAGGCATGGGAAACCCTCATCTCTCGTAGATTTGCTCCCGCGATTATACCGCGCAACGATTGCGAACGTGACGGTTCGCGCGATGGTTCGAATAGAGCTCGCAAACTCGACGGCTCGCGCGACATTTCGCGCAAAACTTACAAGCGCAACGGCTCGCGCAACTACGGCTCACGCAATGATTGCGAGCGTGACGGCTGACCTACATCGTCCAAAGATAGCCTACGCCGCGCACAGTCTCGAGACGTTGGGACAACTCGGGACCAAGCTTGGCGCGAACGCGACGAACATGCACGTCAACGGTGCGTGAGCCGCCGTAGTAATCAAAACCCCACACACGACGCAGCAACGCATCACGGGAATAGGTACGGCCAGGATGGGTCACGAGGAACGACAGGAGGGCGTATTCGAGATAGGTGAGGTCAAGGGGCTCGCCGTTGACCTTGACCTGGTAAGTCGCAAGATTGATCGTCATATTGTCGATAACGAGGAAGTCGTTGCTGGACGCCTCGTTGCCCGGCCAAAGCAATTGGCGGATACGGGCATTGCACTCGGCGGCCGAGGCGCTGTCGACAACGAAATCGCTCTTGGTCTGCACAGGCAGGCGGAACTTGTCGAGCTCATCGTCGTTGACGATGACGAGCAACGATGCCGAGCCGTCCTCAGAGAGCGCCTGCTCAACGCGGTCCAAAGACTCAAGGGACTCCCCTCGGGCCTCGTAAATCACCAGGTCATAGCCAGGGTGTGAGGCAAGCAACTTCTTGAACTGCAAGGAACTGCCAGCGGCCACCTCGACATCGAGGCCAGAGAGAACCGATTGGAACTTATGGGCGTTGTCCAAGCTATTTGCAATGAAGATTACCGTTTTACGCTGCATGACCATTGCTCCCCTCGTCTATGCACCCCATGGACATGTTTGCCGGCGCCATCACAGCACCGCCAAATATCGGTCAAGCTCCCATTGAGTCACGGAACCCTGATACTCGTTCCACTCGTCCCGCTTGTGTTTGACGAGGTAGGAATGAATATGTTCGCCAAGGACTTTACGCATGAGATCGCTTTGGGCAAACAACTCAACAGCCTCCCCGAGGGAGTCGGGCAAGGTGTGGATGCCCATCTCGCGCAGCTCTTGGCGGGAGCAGTTAAACAGGTCGTGGGTCTCCGTAGGAGGTTGGAGCTCGAGTTCCTCCTCGATTCCTGCAAGGCCGGCAGCAAGCATCGCGGCAAAGGCGAGATAGGGATTGGCAGCCGGATCGGGACTGCGCAACTCGACGCGGCAAGACGCCTCGACGTTCGGACGGGAGCCCGGAATGCGGATAAGGGTGGAACGATTGCGCTTTGCCCAGCTCAAATACGTGGGAGCATCACCACCGGCGACCATACGCTTATAGGAGTTGACGTTCTGGTTCGTCAAAAGCGTGAACTCCGGAGCATATTTCAAAAGACCCGCGATGTAGTGCTTCGCAATCTTAGAGAGGTTGTAACCCAACGGGTCGTCGGGATCAAAGAAGACGTTGTTGCCCTCGAAGTCCCAAAGGCTTTGGTGTACATGCATGCCCGAACCAGGTTGGTCGCTCATAGGCTTGGGCATGAACGTTGCGTACACGCCGTGCTTGAGGGCGACCTCCTTCACGACCATCTTGTAGGTCATGACCGCATCCGCCATGGTGAGGGCATCGGTGTAGCGCAAGTCGATCTCGTGTTGGCTCGGGCCGTTCTCGTGGTGGCTGTACTCCACGGGTATGCCCATCTTCTCGAGGGTGAGGATCGTGTCGCGACGCAGATCGCTGGCGCTGTCCAAAGAGGTGAGGTCAAAGAAACCGCCGCGGTCCAAAACCTCGGTTCCCCCGGAGTTTTTGAAGTAATAAAACTCCAGCTCGGGGCCGACATTGAACAAATATCCCATGTCTTGGGCGCGCTCGATTTGTCGAAGGAGGACACGGCGCGGATCACCCTCGAAGGGCTCCCCGTCAGGCGTGCGGATATCGCAAAACATGCGAGCGACAGCATCGGTTTGAGGGCGCCACGGCAAGATTTGGAACGTGGTGGGATCAGGGAACGCCAACATGTCGGATTCCATCGAGTAGCTGAAACCCTCGATGCTGCTGCCATCAAAGCCCATACCGGCCTCGAAAGCCTCATCAAGCTCGCTGGGGATGACGGCGAAGGACTTCATGGTTCCCAAGACATCGGTGAACCAGAAACGCACAAAGTGCACATCGCGATTCTCAATGGTCTTGAAGACGAATTCTTGTTGGGGATTGGTAACCACGGTGTTCAACCTTCCCTCCGTCAGTGCGCTGAAACGCGACATGTCAGCGCAAATAACATTCCAGAACGCTTAAGCGACCAGTATAACGCGACTGCCTCCGAAGACGTGTTTCGCCTCCGTTAATAAAATAAAATCATCAACAAAGCTTTGGACGGAGCTTGCTCGCGAAAGTCGTCTGCCAAGGATGCACGTAAAGGTCGTCCGCGCGCGAAAGTCGTCTGTCAAGATCGCACATGAAGATTGCCCGTACTGTTTTGCTATCACTGAATCCCATAATCGAGCTATATGATATATTGATAGCAACACGCTATCAGGAAACGTCACCAAACAACGCGCCATCGTCCGTACACCATCAGGCAACACGCCACCAAGCAACGCCCACCAAACAGCGCGCCATCGTCCGTACACCACCAAGCAACAAGCAACCAAGCAACACCCACCAAACAACACGCCACCGTCCATACACCACCCGATAAGCAACCAAGAGGAACCGACCATGACCCTGCAACAATTACGCTACTTGATCGAAGTCGCACGATGCGGCTCGTTTAACGCCGCCGCCCAATCCATGTATGTATCCCAATCCACGCTTTCCATGGCTATCAAGGATTTAGAGAACGAGTTGGGCATCATCGTGTTCATGCGCAGCAATCGCGGACTCAAGCTCACCAATGACGGCACGGAGCTTCTCGGCTACGCCCGCCAAGTCGTCGAGCAGGCAGACCTGTTAAGCGATCGCTACATCAGTCGCAAGGCGGCGCCCCACAATCGCCTCTCAATCTCGACCCAGCACTACGCATTTTGCGTCCGCGCTTTTGTGGAGCTTATGAACGAGTTCGAGGAAGACCAGTACGACTTCACTCTTCGCGAGACCCGCACCGGCGAGATCATCAGCGACGTGCGCGACTTTCGTAGCGAGATTGGCGTCATCTACCTATCCGACTTCAACGAGCGCGTCATCAACCGCGCACTCGACGAGGCAAGCCTGTCATTCACCCTCCTGTTCGAGGCGACGCCCCACGTGTTCGTCGGCGCCCACCATCCCCTTGCCGAGCGCAAACTCATCAAACCTGAGGATCTCGCCCTCTACCCGCGTTACTCCTTTGAGCAAGGTACGGCAAACAGCTTCCACTTCGCCGAGGAGCCCCTTGCAAGCTTGCCCCACAAGAAGAACATCACCTACAGCGATCGCGGCACGTTGACCAACCTTTTGACCCACGGCATCGGTTACACCCTCTCCACCGGCGTTTTGTCCAACGAGATGCAGGATGGCATCGTGGCCATCCCGCTTGATGCCAACGAGGTCATGCGCGTGGGATACATCATGCACAACGAGCGCAAACCCAGCAAACTCGTAATCCGCTATATCGAGAAGCTCGAGGAGTGCATCAACGACTCCAAGCTCGTAACGGTCCCCTAGCGCTTAAGGCCCGACCGAGCACCTAAAACCAAAAAAATCTGCCAAGTACTTGGCACCAGTACTCTTATCTGTCACAAGGCGACCGCTAGACGGCGTGTCGGAGGGCAAGGGTACAAAAAAATCTGCCAGATACTTGGCACCTGGCAGATGGAAGATCGTTATCGAAGTCGCGCCTAAGACACGCAGAACGCACAGGCGCAATAGTTCGGTTGCGGTTGGGCGCAATAAATCGTAACGCGACGGTCACTGCGGCCGCTGCGGCACGCGATAGTACGGGAACCGCCATTGCGAGCCATATCCGCAAGGATGTCAAAGAGGCTCGAGGAATCCTTGCCGTTGTTCACCATCTCGGCACAGATGGCAAGCCACCTGCTGCCCGACTCATTGACGACCTCGTTAAAGGAGCGGCCCATCACAGCACCGACCTCGGTTCCGAGCAGAACCGCCATGGCCTTATTGCAATAGCAGATCACAAGGTTTTTGCTTTCGAGGTCATCCTCCCTGAGAGCCATAACGATAAAGCCAAGGGGTATCCCGTCCATGACGGAGAAGCGGGAGGAGACGCCGCGGCGCTCGCGGACAGGGTGGGGTGCTATCACGCTTTGCGGGCTCGTAAGGATGTTGCCGCGAAGGCGACCATCAAACACGGCACCATCGCTCATGGTGAAGGAGCGTCCAGAAATGTGCACGATGCAACGACTGTTCAAAGCGACGCCCTTATTGACAAGTTGAAAGATGTTTTCGGGAAATTCCTCAACGAGAGCCTTCAAAGGAATGTAGGTCTCCTTGCGATTACCATCGGTCAAAACCACGACCGTCTTGCCTTCCTCGCGCACCATGTAAAGCACATTGGATGCTTCGATATTGTTGCGTCGGAGAAAACCTGCAGCCTGCTTAGTCATGCGCCCCCCTCGAATTAGTAATAAACGTCAAAAAGCTAAATGAAGGTAACCTTTATTGCATTTCTGATAGCCAATATTAATATAACCCGACTTTTATTTCAATCTTTCAAAACTACTAGTAGTTTTGATGATTTCCCTGAACAACCGCACATTATGACCGAGACAAAGAAAAAGGCGGCCGCTTTCACGACCGCCCATGGATGATTTTATACCGCTCACTCCTACAGAATCTTCAGCGGGATCCTTAGCGCTCCGATAGCAATCTTCCCGTGGTCCATCACGGGGTGCTTACCAGCTCGTCCCTACAGGATCTTCAGCGCCCCGGTAGGACAAAGGTCGGCGCACATCTTGCAGGAACCGCAACACTCAGCGATATCCACCCCGTCAAACTCCGGCGCCACCACCGTGGTGTTGCCGCGACCAACAAGGCCGAGAATGCCCTTGTTGGCAACCTCACGACACACGCGTACGCATTGGCCACACAAGATGCATTTACCCTGGTCACGCTCAATAACAACAAGCTTATCCTCGCAAAATGCCGGATGCTTGGCCCCAACGAGCCGCTCCGGCTCAATCGGGAAGAGGTTCGCCGCGGCGATGAGCTTGCACTGGGAAAACTCTTGGCACCCACACTCAAGGCAACGTTTGGCCTCGTTTCGTGCCTGTTCCTCTGTGAAGCCTTCGATCACCTCGTCAAAGGTGGTACGGCGACGCGCCGGGTCGACACAGGACATGGTCGCACGGGGCTTGCTCTCCACCGACGCGAGAAACTCCGACGATGGGGTCTTCTGGGAAAGGTAACTATACCTGCTCGCGGGGCTAGGCGGGGTGGGTTTACAACCTGTGAGGTACTCATGGATGGCATCGGCGGCACGATCGGCCTCACCGATGGCCTCGATGGCGATGCCCGCACCGCGGTTCGTGGCGTCCCCCGCAGCGAACATGCCCGGCAGGTTCGTCGCCATGACAGCATCGGTGCTGATGGTTCCTTTACCGGTGAGCTCAACGCCCTCAAGCCCGGCAGGTACGACCTTTTGGCCTATGGCTGCGATGACATAGTCGACGTCAAGGGTGATGGTTTTACCCTCGACGGGAACAGGACGGCGACGACCGGATCCATCAGGCTCCCCAAGCTCCATAACCTGGAGGTTGATAGCCTTGACACGGCCGTCCTCGCCGATAATCTCGTTGGGGTTCGTGAGGAAGCGAAAATCGACTCCTTCCTCGATGGCCTCAGCGATCTCGACGTCGTTGGCTGGTGCCTCGGCACGAGTGCGTCGATAGATGACATAGACGCTCTCCGCCCCACAACGGACCGCAGTGCGACACGCGTCCATGGCCGTGTTTCCGCCGCCGACGACCGCAACACTTTTGCCCGAGAAATCCGGGGCGTCGCCCTCGTTGACACGGCGAAGGAACTCGATGCCAGAAAGAACGCCCACCAAATCCTCGCCGGGACAACTAACGCCCCAAGCATCCTGCGCTCCGATTGCCAACAGGACCGCGTCGGCCCCTTCGCGAAGGCTCTCCAGCGTCATCGTCTCGCCGATGCGCGCGTTGTTGACCAAAGTGACACCTATGTTCTCGATAGCCTTGACCTCGCGGGCAAGCACATCCTTTGGCAAGCGATAGGCGGGGATGCCATAACGGAGCATGCCGCCCATCTCGGGCATAGCGTCGTAGATCACGACAGCATGGCCCAAGGTACGCAAACGGTAGGCCGCAGCAAGGCCGGCAGGACCACCACCGACGATGGCGACACGCTTGCCCGACTCGCAAGCAATCTCAGGCGCCCAAGGCTTATCGGACGCCAAGTCGTTATCGGCTGCAAACGCCTTGAGAAACGCAATGGATAAGGGCTCCTCCACAAGCCCGCGACGACAATCCTTCTCGCAGGGGTGGGGACACACACGCCCGATTGACGCCGGCAAGGGATTGGTCTGCTTCACCAAGGCAACCGCGCCGCGGTCATCCCCGCAAGCGATCTTTTTGAGGTATCCTTGGGCATCCGTTCCCGCAGGACACGCCAAGGTGCAGGGACCGACGCATTGCCCGCTGTGATCGGCCATGAGCAACTCCATGGCCATCTTGCGAGAAGCAAGCACGCGCGGTGTATCCGTGTGGATGACCATGCCGTCTGCGACCTTCGTGGCACAGCTGCGAACGAGGCGGCGATTGCCCTCAACCTCCACAACGCAGAGGCTGCAGGCGCCATAGGGCTTCAAAGAGGCCGCATAGCAAAGGTTCGGAATCTCGATGCCGGCGCGCAAAGCTGCCGCCAGGATCATCTCATCGCTTTCGCAGGCTACCGTCTTACCGTCGACGGTGATGGTGATATCACTCATGATGTCGCCCTCCTATTCCGCCGATATGGCACCGAAACGGCACGTGCCGATGCATTGGCCGCACTTGATGCATGCGTCTTGGTCAATCTCGTGAGCAAGCTTCTTCTCGCCGTGGATTGCGTGTACCGGACACTTACGGGCACAAAGGGTGCACCCGGTGCACGTCGCAGGATCGATACGATACGTAAGCAAGTCGACACACTCGCTCGCAGGACAACTCTTGTCTTTGATATGGGCCTCGTACTCGTCGCGGAAATAGCGAATCGTGGTGAGAACCGGATTGGGAGCCGTCATACCGAGACCGCAAAGGCTCGCGTCCCCCACCATGTGGCAAAGCTCCTCGAGAAGCTCGATATCGCCCTGACGGCCCTCGCCACGAACGATTCGGGTGAGGATTTCTTGCATGCGTTGGGTGCCGAGACGACAAGGGACACACTTGCCACAACTCTCGTTTGCGGTGAAGTCCAAGAAGAACTTCGCGATGCCGACCATGCATGTGGAGTCGTCCATGACGACCATGCCACCGGAACCCATGATGGCACCGGTTGCGCTCAGTGCGCGGTAGTCGATGACGGTATCGAGCAGGCTTGCGGGGATACAACCGCCGGAAGGACCGCCCATCTGGACCGCCTTGAACTGTCGCCCGTCACGAACCCCGCCGCCGATGTCGAAGATGACGGTGCGCAAGGTCGCGCCCATAGGAATCTCCACAAGCCCGCCGCGGACCACCTTGCCCGTGAGGGCGAACACCTTGGTACCCTTGGAGTTCTCCGTACCCATGGCAGAAAACGCCGCTCCGCCGTTTTGCATGATCCACGCCACGTTGGCGAAGGTCTCAACGTTGTTGATGTTGCTCGGGCTCTCGAGATAGCCGCGCTCCGCAGGGAAGGGAGGTTTGAGGCGGGGCATGCCGCGCTCGCCCTCCAAGCTGGCGATAAGGGCGGTCTCCTCGCCACAGACGAACGCGCCGGCGCCCTGCTTGATGATCATGTCGCAAGCAAACCCGGAGCCTAGGATGTTCTCACCGAGAAGTCCGGCCTCGCGAGCTTGGGCGATGGCAATCTCCAAATGCTTTACGGCCAAGGGGTACTCGGCGCGGACGTAGAAGATCGCCGTCTCGGCACCGATGGCATAGGCGGCGATAAGCATGCCCTCGAGAACGCAATGGGGATCGCTCTCAAGCACGGCGCGGTCCATGAACGCACCGGGGTCTCCCTCGTCAGCGTTGCAGATGAGGTATTTTTTGCCCCCTTCCGGCGTCTTGGAGTTGCGCGCCGCATTCCATTTGAACCATGTGGGAAACCCTGCTCCACCGCGACCGCCAAGGCCGCTCACCTTCATCTCGGCGATGACGTCCTCGGGAGTCATATCGTGCAAGACATGCGACAAGGCCTCATATCCCCCGACAGCGCGATAGGCGTCGATGCTCGTGGGGTCGATGATGCCGCAATGACGCAAGGCGATGCGGGTCTGTTGATCGAGAAACGCCTGGTCCTCAGGGTCAATCGTGATCGCATCGACTTGGGAGAGATCTCCCGTCCGCACCGCCTCCGCGATACTAGAGGCGTCCTCAGGCGCAACACGGACAAGACGGCGGACAAGATTGTCGCCCTCGTACAAATCAACGATGGGTTCAAGGAAGCACATGCCGATGCAGCCCGTGATGCCAATCTCAAGAGGCGTGCCCTCCTTCGAACAGGCGTCGAGCGCCGCATGGACCTTCGCTGCACCGGCGGCGATACCGCAGGAGCCCTCACCGATAACTATGCGCATGGCTCCTCCTCTCCGGCGGCTTGCTCGCGGTCGCGCTTTTGGATGGCCTTCAACGTGGCGATGGCCTTATCGGGCGTAAGGTTTCCATACGCCTCGCCGTCGATCATGATGACCGGGGCCAAGCTGCAACAACCGAGGCATGCAACCTCCTCAAGGGTGAAAGCGCCGTCCTCGGTGGTCTCGCCATTGGCGATACCGAGATAGTCTTGGATGACGGAGCTGATACGCTCGCTCGCGTTGACGTGACACGCCGTGCCTTGGCAACTCATGATCAGGTGGCGACCGACAGGCGTCAGGCGGAATTGGGTATAGAACGTGGCAACGCCCATGACGTCAGCGGGACTGACGCCACATGCATCAGCCACGCCATAGATCACGGGACGAGGCAGGTAGCCGTATACATCCTGGGCTTGTTGGAGGATGGCAATGACATTGGTCGGATTGCCGCCGACCTTGGCTACGATCGCATCAAGCGGCGTTAGGTCAAGCGTCGGCTCGCTCATATGAGCATCCATGGGACCCCCTCTTTGAATTTTTATTTCATTTATGGCTCTCTCGCATGGGAAAGGGTACCACTACAGGGCGCGTCCTCATACCGCAACCCCGTTTTGAAACCCTCATGAAAAACAAACGGCCAGAGAAGAAGAGGTCCGCAAATGTGCGCGGCCCCCCATTTCTCGTGTCCAAGAGAAGAGGCCCG
>CAZOGL010000020.1:0-5987 GCA_964579575.1 uncultured Eggerthellaceae bacterium
CCATACTTCTTCGTAAGCTTGACAAACCTTTCCTCGGCGCTCTTCCAAATCGTGTAAAGCGGAGTTGCAACAAGGTAGGAAGAGTAGCAGCCCACAATCAAACCGATCGCCATAGGCAACGCGAAGTCGCGCAGCGTCTCGCCGCCGAAGATCAACATGGCAAGAACCGGGATCAAAGAGGTGATAGAAGTGTTCATGGAGCGGACGAACACCTCGTTGACGGAGTGGTTCGCCATGGAGACAAACGTGCACTTGACGTCGTCTTCCATCATGTTCTCGTTGATGCGGTGGAACACGACCACGGTATCGTAGAGCGAGTAACCCAAGATCGTGAGCAACGCGGCAACGGTGTTGGGGGTGAACTCGTGGCCGAGAATCGCGTAGACGCCAATAACGATGATGAGGTCGTGGCACAACGTGATGACAGCCGTAACACCCATCTTCGCGTCTCGGAAACGAATGGAGATGTACGCGATGATGAGAAGCAACGACACGACAAATGCGACAACCGAGCTTTGGATGACCGAAGCTCCCCAGTCAGGACCAATGGTCTTGACGCTGACATCCTCAGCAGACCATCCGTAATCCTCAGCAACCTGGTTGGCAACATTGGCAGCAGACTCGGCGGAGTCGTTGGTAAGACGCACGAGGAAGCCAGCCTCACCGCTGGTAGTGGTGGTCTGGATCGTGACATCACCCTCGCCAGCCTTCTCGAAGGACTCGCGGAGCTGGTCGGTCGTGACATCTCCGGTGTGTTGGAATGTGATGGAGGTGCCGCCGACGAATTCGATGCCAAGGTTCACGCCACCGCGAAGGACGACGATACCGCCAACAACGATGATGCCGACGAGGGCAACGATCAGGTATTGCTTGCGGAATTTCAAAAGGTTGAAGTCGCGCTTGATGAAACGACCCTTGATCTCGCTCTTGGACTCGGCCTTCTTCTCCCCTGTGAAGTAGGGAGCAGCCTCGATACCGTCCTTGACACCCCAAAAGCCGGGATGCTTCGAGATAGAACGGGGAGCGAGGACGCGGATGATGGGAGCTTTAAATACGAGCATCATGACGATGTCGCAGATGATGCCGAGAGCCAAGGTCATGCCGAAGCCCTTGACTGACGCGGACGCAAGGAAGAACAGCGTGACAGCGGAGACGAGGGAGACAACGTCAGCATCGATGGAGGTCATGATGCCATGCTTGACGCCAGACAGCGACGCTGCCTTGATCGAGCGGCCCATGCGGATTTCCTCACGGAAGCGCTCAAGGGTCAGGATCGAGGAGTCGGCAGCCATACCGATGGTCAAAACGACGCCTGCCAGGCCCGCCATAGTGAGGCTGAACTGGCCCATGAGGGACAAAGCGGCAAGGATGCCTAAGTACATGACAGAGAAGACCGCCATGGCGCACGCAGTGATGATACCGAGGCCCTTATAGAAGAACAGAAGGTAGACCATGACGAGGGCAAGGCCGATAAGGGCAACAAGGACACCGGCAAGCAGGGCGTTTTGTCCAAGTGTCGGACCAACGACCTGGCTTTGCTCATATTGGAAGCTCACCGGCAAAGAGCCGCTCTCAAGGATGGTCTGCAGGCTTTCCGCCTCGGCAAGCGAGTAGTTGCCCGTAATCGAGACCTCACCGGTCAAGATCTCGGACTGAACCGCAGGGGCGGATTGGACCTCGCCATCAAGAATGATGACGATCTGGCCGTTGGTGGAAGCGAGCGCTTTGGTCGCCTCGGCAAAAGCGGTGGTTCCCTCGCTGTCAAGGTCGAGGTTTACCGAGTAGTAAGCCGAGGTCTGGGAGGCTTGACCAACGCTGACCTTAGTGATGTTCTCACCCGTAATAAGGGGCGTGTAGGTACCTTCCTTGGCCTCGAGGGTTTGGGTCTTGCCCGTGCTCAACGTGATGCCTGTCAAAGAATCCTGATAGGTTCCCTCGGAGGCGTATTGACCATTTTCAATCTTCGTCTTGACGTCCTCATCGGTAAAGGAGTCGAGGCGCGCAAACTCGAGCTTGCCGGTCTTGCCGATAGCCGCAAGGGCCGTATCGGTGTCCGAAAGACCTGGAATCTGGACCAGAATCTGGTTGCTGCCTTGGATTTGGACGGTCGCCTCGTTCGCGCCAAGCGCATTGACGCGGTTCTCGATGATGGCGCGGCTTTTCTCCATGTCTTCGTCTGAGACAGCAGAGCCGTCGTCATTCTTCGCGGAAAGGACAACGGAGAGACCGCCTTGGATGTCGAGGCCTTGGTTGATACGATCTTGGGGAGGAACGAACAAGGCCACCGAGACGATTACAAGAAACGCCGTGAGAACAAGCAGCCACACGTTGCGCCGCTCAACTCCGCCAGACTTGCTCGACTTCTTCGAGGTGGATTTGGTCGCCTTTTTCTTCGACGCGACCGCCTTACCTTGAACGTGGGCCTGCTTTCCTCGAGACATGGAAGCCGCATGTGACTTCGTGCGCTCGGAAGCCTTCATCTTCGGAGCCTCGGGTTCCTTCGGAGCCTCGGGCTCCTTCGGGGCATCGGGCTCCTCGACTTGGCCGGCGTTTTCATTGATGTTTTCGTCAGATGACATTACTTACTACCTTCTAACTATGTGCATAGATGTCCACCGCGACACGGCAGACTACAGGAATTTTCCTATTGTGCCACAAGCACGCCCATCATACTAGAGAAAACGCCCCTATTATTCTGTTAGTGCTATAGTTTTTACGTTGAAAAAAGGGTATCGCGCATCGCGAAAGCTCCTCTATTTGACATGTTTTTCACGCATGTTTGAACTAATAGTCCTTTGCCGCAGGACTTGCCATCCAAACATCAAGAAACTCTTGATAACTTCCCGCCAAAACAGCCTCTCGTGCCTGTTCCATCAAGTGGATGAGGAAATGGATATTGTGAATGGACAACAAGATGCCACCAAGCATCTCCTTTTGCTTCACGAGATGACGGATATAGGCACGACTGTAGTTGCGGCATGTGGGGCAGGAGCAAGCGGGGTCGAGGGGCCCGAAGTCATGCGTGAACTTGGCGTTGCGCATGTTCATGCGTCCGGTGTGGCTAAACGCCGTGCCCATACGAGCCGTTCGCGTCGGCAAGACGCAGTCGAACAAGTCAACGCCCTCGCCTACGGCGCGAACAAGGGTAGTCGGATTGCCGACGCCCATGAGGTAGCGGGGACGCGTTTCGGGCAAGGCGCGCGCAACGATGCCAAGCGTCTCGAACATGGTCTCGTGGTCCTCGCCGACCGAGTAGCCGCCGATACCGAAACCGCCAAAACGTTGTCCTTGCGCCTCGACGCTTTCGGCATCAATCTCTAGCAGTCGACGGATGGACTCCAAACGCAGGTCGAGATGCATGCCGCCTTGGACGATACCGAACAACGTTTGATCTTCGCGGGTGTGGGCAGCAAGGCAACGTCGTGCCCAATTCGCCGACAGGTCGACCGCGCGCTCAACCACCTTGCGATCACAAGGATAGGGAGTGCACTGGTCAAGCTGCATCACGATGTCCGCGCCGAGCTTTTGTTGGATGTCCATGTTCTCCTCAGGCGTCCAAAACAGCTTCGCCCCGTCGTAGATGCTGCGAAAAGCGAGGCCGTCGTCATGGAGCTTGAGCGTGTCCGCCAAGCTAAAGACCTGAAACCCACCGGAGTCGGTCAGAATAGGGCCGTCCCAGTTCATGAACTTGTGCAACCCTCCCGCCTCGGCGATAAGATCGGCGCCGGGACGTTGGGAGAGATGGTAGGTGTTCGCAAGGACGACTTGGGCATTTAGCTCATGGAGCTGGTCGGTCATGATGCCTTTCACCGTGGCGCTCGTGCCGACAGGCATAAACGTAGGAGTATGGACAACGCCGTGAGCGGTCTCAAACCGGCCGGCGCGGGCATGTCCGCTTTGGGCGTCGAGGGTATAGTCGAACAAGGCCATGTTATTCTTCCTTCGCAGAGAAATCGGCGTTGAGGGCATGTTCCATGCCGTGGGGAACATACGTGTCCTCGTCCTTACCCCTTCCCTCAGCGATCGCATCCCCTATGTCGTCGGCAGCGCTTCTCGCCCGAGCCGCTGCCTCTTTTGCGGCAGCAAGCTCCTCAGGGGTCGCCACGAGGTTGGCGCGGTAGGCATCATCGGTGGCCGCAGCATCAACGCAGCCAGTATTCACGCTCACAATCGGATTTTCGCACGAAGGCAAGGTGTCGACCCACGCAGCAAATTCGGCAGTGGTACCGTTGCGCACGGTCGACATATCGAAGTTGACCGGGTCAAGCAAGTGATCGGTCACAAGATAGATGTCCGCGCCAAGCTGGGTGAAGGCATAGTCCTCTACGGTGTTGTTTCCCACCATAAGGACGTCTTTGCCTGACACACCCATAGCCGCAAGGTTTTCGGCATAGTAGTGCAGAGAGGGCTTGGCGGCCGTGGAATTCTCAAACGTCGTGAGACGGCAGAAGTCGTCCACGTTGAGACCGGACCAGTCACACCGATGGGCAAGGGCTTGAATCGGGAACAGGGGCATCGTTGTCAGCAAGATTGGATATCCCTTTTCTTGCAACGCATGCACGGCATGCACCATGTGTTCGTCCTTCTCAACCCCCTCACCAATGGTGGCAAAGGGGCCCTCGTAGAACTCGTTGAACAACGCGAGCCACTCGTCGTTGTCAAGATTTACCTCGCCGACGCCCTCCATGAGCTCAGCGAGCTCTCGGAAGAAGAGCTCCCAAAACACCTCTGCGTTTGTGTGTGGACCCTTGTTTTTTATCATGGCTTTCACGCCGTCGTTGAGCGCTTTTTTGAACACTTCGCCGTTGACACCTCGTGCCACCATGAAGCGAGCGAGCTTTTCAAAATAAGCTCCGAGGAACGCGTCCAAATCCATGGGCAACAACGTCCCGTCGAGGTCGAAGCACACCGCTCTATACCCTTGAGCGGGCACGGGAAAGTTTGCTGCGTTGGTCATAGGGCCTCCATCCGTTTGTTTCGTGATGGTAGTATAAGCCACATGGACACCCGCAGCGAAAAACCCGCCCCCAAAGACACGACGCCTTCAGAATTGCGCCTGCTCCTCCACGCCTGTTGCGGACCTTGCAGCATGGAGCCGATGCGCCTTTGGCACGAACGCTCCGTCACGCCGACCATCTTCTACGAGAATGGCAACATCCACCCAGCGCAGGAATACACCCGCCGTCTCGAGACGTTGCGAGAGTGGGCAGCAAGCGACGACCCAGCAATCATGGCGCCCATCCCCGTCGTCGAGGGGATCTACGACCCCGCGTCCTGGGAGGAGACGATAGGGCGCATCGGTGATTGCGCGCTCGACGACGCGCGCGCGTTCGTTGCGGACCCGCAAAACGCAGACAACCCTCGTGTTGTGGCCTACCGCGAGGCCATTGCCGGGGGAGCGACCCATGCCGCCGCCATAACCCTTGCAGTGGACCCGATCGCGCGAGAGAAGCGGTGTCGTCTTTGCTACCGAGCCCGCTTTGAGGCGACTGCCGCATATGCGAAGACGCACGGGTTCAACGCTATCGGCACAACGTTGTCTGTCAGTCCCTACCAGTACACCGAGATCATCCGCGAGGAGCTTGAGCGCACTGCGGAGAAATTTGACATCGATGCCTGCTTCGAGGATTACCGACCCTACTACGACGAGGCAACAAGACGCAGCCGCGGGCGCGGCATGTATCGCCAAAACAATTGCGGGTGTCGCATCAGCGACTTGGAAGCCCAGGCCGAACGCGCCCAAAGGAAAACCCGGCGCGCCCAAGCAAAAGCGGCCGAAGCCGAGTTGCACGCCGAAGAGCGCGCGGCGGAGCAGGCAAAGAGGGACGCAAAACGCGCGGAAAAACGCGCCTATAACGAAAAACAAGCCCGCAAACGCGCCATCTTAAAAGCCATGCGCCAACAACTTGGCGACAACAAATAACAAAACACGAAGAGGACTTGGGGCAATGAATCGTGTCTCAAGTCCCGTCTTCTTTTCGACAAGC
>CAZOGL010000020.1:6087-26514 GCA_964579575.1 uncultured Eggerthellaceae bacterium
TTGTATCAAGCTTTTGCGACAAGCCCTTGCGCCAATCGCCTAGATCACAAACATCGCATCGCCAAAGCTGAAGAAGCGATAGCGCTCCTCGATGGCGTGCGCATAGGCGTTCATGAGGTTCTCGCGGGAGCTGAAGGCGCTAACCAACATCATGAGGGTACTCCTCGGCACATGGAAGTTCGTAATAAGGCCATCCACCACGTGATACTCATAGCCAGGAAGGATATACAGGCTCGTCGCCTCGCGATTACGCGCGCGAAGTCCACCCGCCTCCGCATCCCATGCGCTCTCCAAGCTGCGGACGCTCGTGGTCCCCACCGCAATAACGCGACCACCGCCCGCATGCGCGGCGTTGACGACATCAATGGTGCGTTGTGGAACAGAGAAAAGCTCGGTATGGATCTGGTGCTCGGTGGGATCGTCCTCGTCAACAAGGCGGAACGTATCAAGGCCCACCTCAAGCTCAACCGTCTCCCAACCAACACCCATCTCCTGCACCCGCTCAATCAGCTCAGGCGTGAAATGGAGTCCTGCTGTCGGAGCCGCCGCGCTGCTCTCGTTGCGCGAATAGACCGTCTGGTACATCTCCTTGTCGCCGGTATAGTCTTTGATATAGGGAGGTAAAGGCGTGTTGCCCACCTCATGGAGTGCCTCGTCAAGGGAGGGAAGCTCCGTCGACAAGCGCACGATTCGCTCACCCTTGCCTTGGCCTTCCTCTCCCACAAACCCGACGACCTCGGCACTCATGGCGACCGAGCCATCTCCACCGACGAAATCGACGATGGCTCCTGGTTTCAGACGCTTGCCCGGACGAACAAGGGCTTCCCAATAGGCACAGGTGTTGCTGGGGATGCCGCCGACCTTGGCCTGGCGAAGCAAGAATACCTCGGCCGCGCCCCCTGTCCCACGCTTGTTGCCAAGCAGGCGCGCCGGGCGGACGCGGGTCTCGTTTGCAACAAGAAGGTCACCCGGACGAAGGTACTCGACGATGTCGCGAAAAACACGGTCCTCGAGAGCCCCCGTCTTGCGGTCCATCACGAGCATACGACACGCATCGCGCACCGCAGCAGGCTCCTGGGCAATCAGTTCCTCCGGGAGCTCGTAGTCAAAATCACTGGTTTTCATGGAAGGGCGTATCTCCTAGCCAACGTAATCGGAGCCGAGGATGACCAGGTAGTCATGGTTGGACATGTCATAGGAACCATCGTTTTTCATGGTCTTCCCGACACCGAGCTTCTTGAGGATCGCAGCAGCCGCATCGGCCTGGTTCGCATTGAAGTAGACAACCAATGTCGTCTTGTAGGTCTCGGCATCGGCGTTTCCGGAGTCGGTGGTGTAGCCAGCGTTCGTAAGCAACTCTGCAACCTTGGTAGCAGAACCCGAAGCCGCACCACCGTTGCGCACGGCAACCGTCCCGCCAGCAGAGCCGTCACTTGCCTGCTCGCCATAAGTGGAAGCCGTAGAGCCGTCGCCATTGGAAGACAGGATGGTGCCGGTGGTCTCGTCGATAACGGTGGTCTCAGTCGGAGGCAAGCCTTGGTCAACGCGACTCAAAATCTTCGCCCACGATGCAGAGTCGATGACCTCGTACCAAAGGCTGTCGATGTATGAGGAAGTCGTCGGCATAGCGCAGGTATAGATATCGTTGGCAGGGTCAAGACCGCGCATGGAGCCGGCCATGCTCAACAAGTTTGCCACCGTCAGATCGGTAGAAACAGCCTTACCCGCCGCGCTCTCCACGACGCTCTTGATCGTCGGGACGTCAGAATCGAGCAACTTCTTCGCAATCGCGGAAAGAACCATGCGCTGATTTGCTGCGCGATACAAATCGCCCGCACCCACGCTATCGTAGGTGTGACGGGAGCGACACAAGATCATAGCCTGGGTACCATCAAGCGTCTGAAGGCCAGCGTCGAGGTGTCCACCCGCATCATCGTCGTCGATCGCCACGGGAACGTCGACCTCGATGCCGCCAAGGGCGTCGACGACGCTCACAAACCCGTCGAAGTCAACTTCGGCATAGTGCTCGATATCGATGGCACAACCATTGCTCGCGCACAAATCCTCCACCTTTTTCACCAGATAAGCCTGGCCACCGCCGGGGTAATTGACAGAATTTCCCCAGGTGTAAGCAGAATTGAGCTTTTGGTACCCTTGGCCGATATCGCTCATATCAGTCATGGTGTCACGAGGCAGCGAGATCAGCGTCACTTTCTTGTTTTGCGGATCGATGCGAGCAAGCATCATCGTGTCCGTTCGGAAGGAGCCTGCGAACTCGGTGTCGTTGGAACGATCCTCGTCACGGTCGACACCGACCAGCAACATATAGAAAGGCTTGCCAGAATATTCAGGGAGGGTCTCCACAAAGGAATCATCGATTCCGGAAGACAGGTTCTTGTCGATAACGTTGACCCAGATAGCCGCCGCCGCAACACCGGCGATAGCCAATGCCAAGATGACGCCGACAACGATGGCAACGATCTTTTTCTTGCCGCCACGACCCTTTTGGGAACCAGGTCGGACAGGGCGTTCGCGGACTGCCCTGGCTCGCGTCGCGCGAGCACTTGCACGATGGGTGCCCCCATCTCCGTACATCTCACGACTGTAACGGCTATACGCCTCAGAGTTTTGAACGGAAGAGCGCTGTGCGTCTACCGGGTCTTCCTTCGCCTCCCGAGAGTAGCGGGAAGAATAACGCGAGGTTTCCTCGAAAGAGGAATTGCCCACGTCGTGACGATTAGATCGTCCGTTTTCGGAGTTGGCCATAGCTTGGTTGCCCTTCAATATTTCCCTCCGCCTGCGAAACGGAGTATGCAGCGTTTAGTAACCGCACTACAACTCGGGAACATCTCCCGAACTTTTTGAACTGGTCATGTAATTGGTCATCACGCGCCAAAAAAAGACGCGTATTCACAAATGATGGGACACTACGGTGCGTTCGGGAATAAAAAACGCAAAAAAGCAGACACTCGACACATTTTGAGGGCGGGTGACTCGCTCAATTGGAGACAAGCAGCCCCGCTCAGTCGGGGACAAGCAGCTCCGCTCAGTCGGGGACGAACAAACAAGGAGCAACCTCACCCAGCCCGAGACGAACAAGAAAGGGGTAGCCTAGAAACCGCTTTGGTGGCCCCACCCAGGAAGCAACGTCTTGTTTTGTCCCTTCTTGGCCCAATCCATGCAACGGAACTCCTTGACCTCGTTGAACTTGTAGTTTTCAGCCCACATGAGGCAAAAACTGCGAAGTTCGTCGAGCAACTCCTCGGTGGTGCCGTCGTATTCTTCGGTCATATAGGCCTTGAAGGCGTTATACGTTTGGCTCTTGTCATGGATGCGCATCTTGCGGAAGCGGATTGAGAGCCACATACGAATACCGGCGTTGAGCTTAAGCGAGCCTTTGTCCTCGCCAAACATCAACTCGATCGGATTCCAATACTCCTCGTAAAGACGCTCTTGCTCTTCGCTTTCTTGGGCAACGAGGAGGTAGTTGCGAACGAGGTCGGCCGTGGTGAGTGGCAAGCCCTTGGTGTTCAAACCCTCGAAAATCGCCTGGGCCTTGTCGTTTTTGTCCAACTCGGCATCAATGACAACGAGTTGCTCGACACCGCGCCAAAATTGCTCAAGGTCAAAATCATCAGCGCCCATGGCCTCTTGGAAGTAGCGGTAATTGTCCATGATTCGCGCGGAGGTCTTCGCGGGAAGCTCCTTTCCCAACACAAGGGCTTCCAAAGTCGCGCCATCCACCCCCAAAAGGGCGATCTTGCACGTAGGAGCCTTTTTGCCCGCCACGAGAAAACGCTCGGTCAGCTCCTGGGCGCCAAGACCGCACACCTTATCATCGCGCTTGCGCAGGCAATCGGCGAGGGCACACAGCATGACGATAGAGGTAGCAATACGTTGTTGCCCATCGATAATATCAAGAGAGCGAACACCTTCCTCGTCGGCTTCGGCCTCAAGAAACAAGATCATGCTCATAAAGTGCTTGGCATCGATCTGTCCTGCACGCATGATGTCGTCGAGGAGCTCTTTGCACTGGCGCTTGGTCCACGCATATGCGCGTTGGTACACTGGGATGGTAAACCGAACGCCTTCTTGCCCCAAGAAGTCCACCAGTTTGTCTTGTTTCGTGAGCACGCGGCCCCTCCTTAATCAAAAAGCACAGCTCAAAAAAGCACAGCCGCCATTATAGAACCTCGTCAATTCGATGAGCGCGAGAACGAAAAGCTCCGCCACTTGGTTGTGTCGCTTGGTTATACTTGCTCCTTGTAACCTGAGCGGCAACGAGGAGGGTTCATGCAAACCGAGCAAGCGACATATCTCGACTTTTTGGGAACGCCCCGCACCAAGATGAAGATTCCCGTATTCCAACGCGTCTACACATGGGGCACCTGGCAGTGCGAGGAATTGCTCGAAGACATCCTCAACGCCGGTCGAAGCGGCGAGGACCACTTCATCGGCAGCATCGTCTATACCCACGAAACCGCGCATGGCGCATGCCCCTTCGACAAGATTTACAACATTGTCGACGGACAGCAACGAACAACGACCATGTACCTTTTGCTCATCGCCTTGCGTGACCTTCTAGCAAAAACCAAGACCTCCGCAGGCGGGCTTGATGCCCACGACATCGACAACCGTTTCCTCTATCTCGCAGAGGAAGAGGAGCGCGTAGCGAAATTCATCGCGGCACCCGCCGACCGGGAGACCCTTGAGGCCATCCTCGAGAAGACGGAGATGCCGGTAAGCTACAAGATTTCCAAAAGCGTTGTCGACAACTACCATTTCTTTGCGGACAAGATCGCCGACGGGACCGACCTCGACGAGCTCGTGGCTGGCCTTAACAACCTGTTTGCCATCATCATCAAACTTGAGAGCGAGGACAATCCCCAACTCATCTTCGAGGGGATTAACTCCAAGGGCATGTCCTTGGCAACGGGCGACCTGTTGCGCAACAAGTTGTTTTACGGCAACGACGACGCCACGCAGGAGCGTTTGCTCGAGACATATTGGGAACCCCTTGAGGCGCTGTTCGCCGACGATCACGACCAGACCAACTTCAACGCAGCTTTGCGCTGTTGGCTTGTGGAGCAAGATCCGTCTCTGTCAAAGCACACCCGCTACGAGCTCTACAGCGTATTCCGCAAGTACATCAACGAACGCTACGAGGGAACCACCGAGGAGCTTTTAGGCGAATTGCTTGAAAGTTGCAGGGTGTTCAAGAGCATGATCAAAAGCCCGCCCATGAAGAAGCATCTCGATTGGGCACAAGGCAACAACGAGGTGGAAGGGCACAAGATCTTCGGACCCGGTAGATAAACTGGTAGGTAGACCAGCGCGAGAGCGGAAGATCGCGTCGGGCGGGATTTTGAACGCGGCGTTTTCATCTTTTGGGAACGTCCCTAGCGAGGAGATCGGGCGTGAAGGCGCTCCACGCCGACCCCGCCTACGACGAGAGTGAAAGATGTCTCTAGCGGGGGGATCGAGCGTGAAGGCGCTCTGCCATCACGCGATTGGCCGCCAACTCGACACGGTCGTCGAGTTGCCCAAGCTCTCCCAAATCGACACCGTTACGTTTGCTACACCGATCGAGGGCCTTTTGCAACAGGAAGTCCGCCACCTCGGGGTTTTTGCCCAAAAGCGGGCCGTGCAGGTAGGTGCCGACCACGTTCTTGTAAAGGACACCATCTGCCTTGTCGTCGTCGTTGTTGCCATGACCCACATTGCTGATTACGCGGCCAAAAGGCGTCACCTCTTCGTCGAGGTAGGTTCGACCGGCATGGTTCTCGAAGCCGACGACAGGATTGGTCGCGACAACAGAGGAGAGAGCTATGTTGTCTATGAGGCGATTGGTGGAGCCGCCCTTGACGCGACCGGTACGAATACCTAAGATGCCGAGACCCGGAATCACCTCATCGCCGAGAAGCCACGTCATACCAAGGATTTGGTAGCCTCCGCAAATAGCAAGCAGGGGACCACCCTCCTCCACGTATTCGCGCAGGTCATTGGCAATCCCGGCAAGGTCGACAGAGGCCATACGTTGCTCTCGGTCGGGTCCGCCGCCGAGAAACACCAGATCGACCCCAGACAGATCGACACGTTGCCCATGGGGCACCGCGCGAACCTCGACAGGGATGCCACGCCATTGGAGGCGGCGTTGGAGAACGGTGACGTTTCCGCCGTCACCATAGAGGTTAAGCAAGTCGGGAAACATGTGCGCAATGACGACGGGGGGTTGGTCAGCAGGTTTTGGAACAGGAATCGTAGCCGACAATTTGCAAGGTTTGCCCTTGCTTGCGCTACCAACAGCGACCCCGGCGCTTGCGGCCGCGACTTCAACACTTGTCGCGGCGACCCCGGCGCCCGTCGCGGCGACCCCGGCGCTTGCTGCAACAACCCCGGCGCCCGTCGCGGCGACCCCAACACTTGCAGCTGCAAGGCGTTCAAGATCCGCCTTGACCTCAGGCAAGGCCGTATAGTTTGCAATGAGGTAGACTCGCGCGTCCGCAGGGAGACCCTTTGTCTTCTCGAACAGGTCGGAAGCGCTGCTCACGATACCCGCATCGATGCCCGCATAGCGCAAACGAACCTGCATGTCGTTGGCGCGCATGCCACCAGCGAAGACCGCCAGGTCCTCCTTGGCGGCAAGTTCCTCGAAATCGATATCCCACAACCAAGATATGTCGTGGCCGTCGGCTTCCCTGTCGTTGATGAAAAAAGCAACGACGCGAGGACCCTCACCTTGAGTCACCAGCTTGAGGTTTTGATTGAACCCTGTGGGGTTTTTTGCAAGGTTGAGCAGCGTATCGTGACCGTTGACCACGAGCTTTTGCAAACGCCCATTGTTCGGCGCGAAGACATCGATGGAGTGTTGCGTCGCCTCCTGCCCACACCCGGCAAGACGGGCGACGGTTCCGACCGCCGCAAGGTTATACACCATGTACGCAGCACCCACCGAGGACCTCAACGTCCAAGGGTCCTTTTCATCCGCTCCCGTCAACGAGAACGAACAGCCCTCCTCTCCGATGGTTGCGTTGGTGACCGAGAAGTCGATGGGGGGACGCTTGAAATGGCAATTCGGACAAGAATAGGTTCCAAGCTGACCATATTGGCGCCACCCATAATCCATGATGCCCTCGCACAGCTGGCACATCTGGGCGTCACTTACCGTGTTTTGCGGCAGACGCAAATCCTCCTCTATGCCGAATGCGATCTTGGGATTGTTGACCTTCTCCGCGATGATGGCGCACTGGGGATCGTCGCCGTTGTAGATGAGGGTGGAATTTGGACTCTTGCGCAACGCATCGGCGATGACGGTTTGGATATGGTCAATCTCGCCGCAACGATCGAGTTGGTCGCGGAAGAGGTTCAAAAGCAGGACGTAGTCGGACTGCAATTGGGGAAGGGTCTTCACCAGCCAAAGCTCGTCGCTTTCGAACACGCCCCAATCCGCGGGCTCTCCCTGCAAGAGAGCCGTGGCAACGCCGCTGTCAAGGTTTGCCCCGTCACGATTGCAAACGACCGTCTTACCTGCAGCCTCAAACACGTCGGCGATGAGGTTATTCACCGTGGTCTTGCCGTTTGTGCCCACGACGCAAATCGAATGTTTGACCTTGGAAGAGAGGTGGCCGATGAGATCCGGGTCTAGATAGAGCGCGATTTTTCCTGGGGTGTTGCGGCCGTTTCTGTGCAACACGTCTCGTAAACCCCACGTCAAGAGGGAGCCTGTTGCCTTTGCGGCACCAAACCGAATGCCCATGCCAACCCTTTCGTTCGCTTTCTTGTTGGAATGATTCTACTAGAAAAGCAAGAAGGGCTTCGGAGCTTGCTCGCACGTCACGCAAAACCCGCACGTCTTCGAGGCTTGCCCGCCCATCACGCAAAATCTGCACGCGGAAGCCAACAACAAAGGCTGTGTCCTCATCCTGTTGTTCAAACGCCCGGGTCCCATCACTTCTAGAAGATTCCACCATCCCCAAAGGGTCCCACCATCCCTAAAACAAGAAAAGCCGCCGGATGGCGACTCATTTTGTTGAATGGTGCGGGTGAAAGGACTTGAACCTTCACGGGGTTGCCCCCATACGGACCTGAACCGTACGCGTCTGCCAATTCCGCCACACCCGCATGGTGCTTCGTTGTTTTTCGCAACAGGCAAGGAAACACTTTAACGGGGTTTTGCCCGCTTATCAAGAGAGAACAGGAGAGAATTTCGAGAAATTTGCCCGTTGTCGCCAAGCAGTCAAGCAGTCAAACAACCAAGGGCCAAACAACCAAGGGCCTCGGATTCCTCTACTGCTCGTCAAGAGGAAGGTCGGCGGAGCAGAGACGCTCGAGGGTATACGAATCAAGATATTCGTTGATGACGTTGTCGAGACCTTCCCAAAAAGACAACGTGGTGCAAAAAGCACGTCGTGGACATATCTCGGCATTGTCCTCGAGACAATAGACTGGGGCAACATCCCCTTCAGAGGCCCTGATAATCTCACCGACCGAGATCTCGGATACCGGGCGAGCGAGGATGTAGCCGCCGTGTTGTCCGCGTACGCTTTTGAGGAGTTTGGCCTTCGCGAGAGGACGAACCAATTGCTCGAGGTACTTTGCGGGGAGGTCTTGGGTTTGGGACACCTCTTTAATGGAAACGGGACGGTTGTCCGATTTGGTGGCTATCTCCATCATCAACCTCAAGGCATAGCGCCCTTTTGTAGAAACGAGCATACGATCCTCTTCTCGATTCTTGCATCAACAATGCGGATTTGTTGTCATCCCCATTGTCTCTCTTTTTCGCACTACGAGCAAAGCGGCCCCGTCTCCGCTTTCTACCTCCGCTTTCTATCTCGGCCTTCCATCTCCGCTCGTCCAACGCGCGGACTCTTCCCTTATTCGATGCCCTTATTTGAAGAAGCTATGGAACGTTGTCTGCTTTCAGAGACCTTTAAGTATTGCTTCGTATAATTAGTCTTAATTTATAAGTATTTTTCAGCACAAAAGTCGGAGCATCACCTATGAGAGAATGGTTTAAGCGCCTAGGTTACAACATCGCCAACAGCATGCACGGACGCAACGGTATGGACACGATGGCGAGCTGGAGTCTCGGTCTCGCAATCGTCATGATCGTCGTCGCGTTTCTCCTTAACAACGGAATCATCAACACCTTGGCCCTCATTCCGTTGGTATATGCCCTTTTCCGCTGCTACTCGAAAAACGTTTCCGCGCGCCGCCGCGAGAACGAATCTTTCTCTGCAAAGGTCGCAGGACCGACAAGATGGGTGGAGTTGCAGTACAAGAAGTTCAAAAACCGCAAGACCACCTGTTATTTCACCTGCCCAGAATGCAAAACCGTCTATTCGGTCCCCAAAGGCAAGGGGAAAATCCGCGCGACGTGCCCAAAGTGCCACAAGACGCACGAGCACACCACCTAAGAGGACTCTATGACCCCCGAGCAATACACCCAGATTTGCCGCGAGCTCTTGCTGACCTGTCGTGACATGGCCAGCATCACGCATTCCCAATTGGCCCCTCTTTGCCGCAAGGCGGGCATCACGGTACAGCAGATGTATGTGCTGATCGAGCTCCATGAGAACCCCGCCCAACACATCACCCAAATCTGCGACCGCATCGGTATTCAGCGCACCAATTTCGCCATCGTAAGCAAGAAGATGGAGCGCCAGGGCCTCGTTAAACGCATCCAAAGCCCCAATGACCGCCGCTCGTTCACCTTGGCCATCACAGAGCATGGGTCGCGTGTATTCGACGAGGTCAACGACCAGATCAAACGCGTATTCAGCACCACGTTCCGCGAGATCCCCGATGACACCGTTACCACCCTTATCGAAGGCATGCATACGCTGCGCGCTGGAACCGAGAGGATGAGATAGCCATGTTTGGATTTGTCGTCACCAACAATGAAGAACTGACCCAAGAGGAGAAGGATCGCTACCAGGAAGCCTATTGCGGCCTGTGCCACGCGCTGGGAAAGCGATGCGGGCAACAAACGCGCATGGCTCTCAACCACGATCTCACCTTCTTGGCGCTCCTGCTCATGTCCCTGTATGAGCCCGAGGAGACGAAATTCCAAACGCGCTGCGTCATGCACCCCATGAAAAAGCATGTCTGGACAAGCAACAAGTACATCGACTACGCCGCTGACATGACGGTCGCCCTGACCTATCACAAATGCACCGACGATTGGAACGACGACCACAGCGTGTCCGCTCGAGCGTTCGCCCTTGTCCTCCAAAAACGTTATCGCGAAGTGGCCGCGAAATGGCCGCGCCAGTGTGCGGCCTTGGAGGCGGGCATGAGCGCCATAGCCGAGGTCGAGCGAGACGACAATGACAATCCCGACGCCGCAGCAAATCTATTTGGCCAAATCATGGGCGAGATGTTTGTGATGGAACCCGACATCTGGGAAAACCCTTTGCGCATGATGGGAGCACAACTCGGACGCTTTATCTACATGATGGACGCCGCTGTTGACTTGGAGAAGGACCAGGCCAAGGGCTCGTACAACCCGTTTGCCCTGAGAGAGTGGACCGACGAGGAACTCCACACCCTCCTGTTAATGTACATGGGCAACGTGACCGAGATTTTTGAGAAACTTCCCCTCGTCGAGGACATCAATTTGCTACGCAACGTTCTTTACAGCGGCGTTTGGGTCAAATATAACCACTACATGAAGAAGAAGCTCGAGAAGCAAGAAGGAAAGCAGGTCCACACCGACAACGAGGAAGCAAGCCCCGAGCCCGTGCTTTTGGAGGACCCTGAGGAAGAGGCGACCCCGGTTCTGTCCGACGTTTGCCCCGAGGAGCGACCTCCCCACCTAAACGCAACCCTCGAGTTCACCGCACCACCACGAAAAGAGCTTGCCGAACCTCTTGACGATACAAAACCCTTTGGAGCACTAGCATGACAAAAAGCCCCTATGAAGTCCTTGGCGTCTCTGAGAGCGCCTCGCAGGACGAGATAAAGAAGGCCTATCGCAAGAAAGCTCGCGAGAACCACCCCGACCTCAACCCGAACGACCCGGGTGCGGCCGAGCGCATGAACCAAATCAACGACGCCTACGATCGCCTCATGAACCCCGAGAAGTACGCTAAGGAGCGCGTCACCTCGAGCAATGCGGGAACAAGCACCTCCGCCGGAGGGTATGGCTATGGCAATCCCTTTGGATACGGTTACACCGGCTCCCCCGGGGGAAGTGCTGGCGGACAGGGTGGCTATACGCATACTGGCGGCGGACAGGGCTATACCTGGACTACCGAGACGTTCACCTGGGAAGACCTGTTCGGTTACGGATTCGGCGGCACGGGACGTCCCGAGGACATCCACCCCGAAGTAGCGGCTGGGGACTCCGCAGAAATCCGAGCTGCGATCAACGCCATCAACAGCGGAAACTATATCGCTGCCGCACGCATCATGGCAGACATTCCCAGCACGGGTCGTAATGCCCGGTGGTATTACCTCGCAGCCCTTGCCAACCATGGCGCTGGCAACACGAGCCTTGGATATGAGCAGATTCGCAAAGCGTGCACCCTCGATCCGAACAACATGGACTACCGCCGTGCGATGTCCGCCTTCCAACAACCCGGCAACACCTACACACAGGAGGCAGAGACCCGGGGCTTCACCATGGCAAGCAATCCATGCCTTGACTGCATGTGTGGCGCGCTCATATGCAGCACATGCTCGCTCGGCAGCTGCGGGCATGTGATGTTCATTCCTTGTTTCTAAACCAACGTTTCACATAGAACTAGGAGGTCCCTTATGGGAGCAACAATCGGAATTGACCTCGGAACAACCAACAGTTGCGCCGCCGTCGTTGAAGGAGAGAGACCCGTCGTCATCAACTCTGCCGAGGGGGAGCGCACAACACCGAGCGTCGTGGCGTTCACCAAGGACGGAGAGCGCCTCGTTGGAACCATCGCCGTTCGTCAAACCGCTATGAACGCCGATCGCACCATCTCCAGCGTCAAGCGCCACATGGGTAGCGGATGGAGCAAGACCATCGACGGACAACGCTTCACCGCGCCCCAAATCAGCGCCATGATCTTGCGCAAATTGCGAACTGACGCCGAGAACTATCTCGGACAAACGGTCACCGATGCGGTCATCACCGTCCCGGCCTACTTCAACAACACGCAGCGACAGGCCACCAAAGACGCTGGAAAGATCGCCGGACTCAACGTCTTGCGCATCATCAACGAACCCACCGCGGCAGCCCTCGCCTACGGACTCGACAATGGGACGCCCCAAAAGGTCATGGTGTACGACCTTGGAGGCGGTACCTTCGACGTCTCCATCATCGAAATCGGCGAGAACGTCATCGAGGTCTTGGCCACCGCCGGAGACAACCACCTCGGCGGTGACGACTTCGACGCGCGGATTGCCGAATATCTGACCGAGCAGTTCAAGCGCCAAACCGGCATCGACGCGTCTCGGGACGCTTCCGCGCGCGAGCGCATTCGCGAGGCGGCCGCCAATGCGAAAAAAGAGCTTTCCTCCGCCTCGAGCACCACGGTGAACCTGCCGTTTCTCGCCTCCGATGCCACAGGCCCGAAACACCTTGAATGCACCATCAACCGCTCCCTGTTCGAGAGCATGGTCAAAGACCTCATCGAGCGGACCACAGGGCCGGTCGCCCAAGCCCTCAACGATGCCGGCATCGCCGCAAGCGAGCTTGGACAGGTCTTGCTTGTCGGCGGCTCCACCCGCATCCCCGCCGTGCAGGAACACGTGCGCAACCTGACAGGCAAGATCCCTGCCAGCAGCGTCAACCCCGATGAATGCGTAGCCCAAGGCGCAGCGATCCAGGGCGACACCCTTTCCCGAGCGGCTCACGGCAACGCGTTGGCGACCCGGGGAAGCGAGATTCTCCTGCTTGACGTCACGTCGTTGTCCTTGTCGATCGAGACCGTCGGCGGCGTCGCGACACGCATCGTCGAGAGAAACACCACCTTACCGGCCCACTATTCCCAGGTGTTCACCACCGCCGCCCCCTTCCAGACAAGCGTGGAGATTCATGTCCTCCAAGGTGAGCGTCCCATGGCGGCAGACAACAAGACCATTGGCAAGTTCCGCCTCAAGGGCATCAAGCGCGCCATGGCTGGTGTTCCCCAAATCGAAGTCACCTTCGACATCGACACAAACGGCATCCTGACCGTCTCCGCAAAGGACCTCGATACGGGCAAGGAGCAATCCATCACCATCACCGACAACGACCGCATGTCTGATAGCGAGATTGAGGCGGCTATCCGCGACGCTGAGCAACATGCTGTTACCGACGCCGCAAAACGTGAGGGATGGGATGTTAAAAACAACGCCCAGCGCCTTCTCAACGAGGCAAACGCCGCTTTGGCAAAATGCGGGAAACAACTCGACAAGGACGAGAAACATCGTGTCAAGGCCGATATCGCAGCGCTCTCCAAGGCGTTGAGCAAGCGGGTCAAGAAGGGCGAGACCGAGGATTTCTCGGCGATTAAGTCCGCCGCCGAAGCCCTCGAACGCTCCAGCGATCACGTTCGCTCCTTGGCAGCCTCGGCAGAGTGACGACACAGAAGGGTAACGAAGCCCGCTCCATCGGCCGGCCCCGTCGGCCGGCCTGGGCAGGCGCTATCAACACGCACGCCGCGAGGGATGGACACAACGAGCACGTTAACGATATCCCAACTCCGTCGGCCGGCCTGGGCAGGCGCTATCGATAGCTTGAGACGACCTCACGCAGCGTGGCTATATCGCGCGCGAAGAAGGAGAAACAAACCGATTCCAAGGTGTCAACACCTATCGGGTCATCCTGCTCAACGCGGACAAAGGCGACATCGACTTGGCCATACCCTTGAAGCAAGGTCGCATACGCATAACAACATGCTTGCAGGCCATGTTTCGTGCGCAACGTTTCGAGGGTCTCGCCTTTGTGACCGCCCGTCTTGTAGTCCACGATGAGCGCCCGCGCGGACGACCCTTCATTGATGTGACCTGGGTGGACGTGCTCGTTTGTACAAAGAAGGTCAATCTCTCCCTCCAGCGTCGTCGTTTCCAAGGGGACCGAGAAGGAAAGTTCCGGTTGACGGTATGCAAAGGTTTTCGTATAGGCATATACGCGAGACGTAAACCAACGCTCAAGGGCGTCTTGCAGCCGTTTTCGCTCCTCGACCCCGTAGGCAGCCGCCATGCGATCAAGGTTGGCAAACGCCGCCTGCTCACCGCGAGCAACAGCGATTTGGCATAACCGATGGAAAGCGGAGCCAAAGGAGGTCGCCTTGTCCTCGTCGTCTATGGAACCCTCGGCAAAAACTTGGGTAGAAAGGGAGTCCTCGTCAGCTTCGTCGGCGACCTCTATCTTGAGCTCAAGCGCGCGCCGATAAGCCTCCTTTGCCAACGCCTCAACCTGATCCGTCGTAAGAGCGCAAGGCTCCTCAAAGGTTGCGGGACCTAAAGGATCCACCTTCGCCAGACGTAGACTCAACTCCTCTTGGGAAGCCGCCCCATCAACCAAGGAGGAAAATATCCCCTTGTCTCCTCCTCCCTCGAGGGAGGAGTAGGAGACAAGATTGGTCTCGAGGCGAGGCGGAGTGGTCCCATCCTGCCTCACGCGCGGTTTCACCTGCGCTATCTTCATCGTCCCCACCTTGCCGACAACAGGCGTGGCCTCGGTCGCTCGACGCTCCTGCTCCGCAACAACATCGGCATAGGCGATGCGGTTATAGCAAAACAGCGCCGGTTCGGAGCCGCCATAGTCGAGTTCGCGACACTCCTCCAAGAAGGGCTCCTGACCGAAGAACGCACTACGCACATCATCGACCGTACTCACATATGTCTTCAAAGGATCGCGCCCCTCTTTGAACGCGATAAAGAGGCCCAATGCCTCCTTGGCACGAGTTGCGCCCACGTAGAACAGGCGCTGTGCCTCCGCAAGTTCCTCGTACTCGCCTACCGCCAATAACATTGCGCGGCGTTTCACCCCGTCGGCAAGCCGCACCGCATTCGCAGTCACGCTCTCAGGATCGCCATCAAACGCGCACAACTCGAATGCTCTTGACACGACGTCCTTGCCAGCAAGTGTGCGATTCTTGCCTTTAAGGGACACGAAGGTCTCCCCTCCGACCCTTTGAACGACCAGATCTTTCCCTTGCGCGCCGCGAGCAAAGTCCGCCATGGCGACAACAGGGAACTCGAGACCCTTCGAGGAATGGATTGTCATGATACGAACGGCCTCTTGTCCACTGAGGTTCAACGCACCCGGCTTCTCCTTGATGCCGTTTTCCACCAACACGCCAAACCGCTTGGCCGTGCGGGTGACACCGAAGCCGAACTCCTCTTGGATGTCGCCAACAAGGCGCACCGCCTTCATCACGTTGCCAAGCTTTGCCATGCCTTCCGCGCCTGACTCCTGAAGGCGGGCAATCCATCCGCTGTCTTGCAACACCATCAAGACCACCTGGCAAAACGGCTCATCACGCAACGCCCGTTGGGCCTTACGCAACACGATGACCGCGTGTGTTAGGGCAGGCGACACCTCGCCTCCTTGGAAGAGCTCGTAGGCAATTTGGGAGACCCCTTGATAAAGCTTGCGATTGCTCGGTTTGCCCGTCTCCTCATCGACCTTCGTTCCCAGCGTGATCAAGTCGCTTGCCCCAAGGCCGAACACCGGACCAGACAACACCTCGAATAACGATTGGGTGTCGCGCGGGTTCGCGAGGGCTTGGACGACCGCGTTGACAACACCGACCTCAGACGCTTGGGTAAACAAGCTTCCTCCCGCAATGACGCAAGGAAAGCCCGCTTGGCGAATCGCCTGCGCATACAAGTCGGCGTTTGTCGTCGCGCCAAGAAGCAAAACCATCTCGGACAGGGCATGACCAGCCTCATGCATGCGGGAAAAGTACGTGGCGATCTCACGAGCCTGGCTCTTGATTGCGTCTCGAATCGAACCCGAACGTCCGTCGGGGATGAGGGCGGTGGTGTGGATTTGGATGCGAGGCTCGCCCGTTGCGCGATATCCGTGACCGTCATAAACAGCGCCCAGGTCAAGAAATCCCTCACCGAACACGCTGGGCTGTGCGCACACCTTTTTGACAAATGCCAGGATGTCCCGATGGCTGCGGAAATTCCGGCTGAGTTTGAGTTGTCGGGGTTGTCCACCTTGCTCTGCCAATTCGGGATTGCGCAGCTCTCTTTGGTACGCACGATACACGTTGATATCGGCGCCGCGGAACCCGTAGATGCTTTGTTGCGCGTCACCAACGGTACACAGATAGCGCATCCCCTCTCCGCTCAAATGGGTGACAATCGCAAGTTGCAACTCGTCAGTGTCTTGGAACTCGTCCACCATAACCAAACGAAACTTGTTTGCGAAACGATCATGAATCGCGGGAATCTCAAGGGCGGCGAGCGCGCCTTTGATCAAATCGGTGTTATCGAGAAGGGCGTTGGCTCGTTTTGCGCGACCATAGCGAACCTCAGCGTCGCGAGCTAAGGCAATCGCCGCCTCAAGCAACCGGTCCCCCTTGAGCATCAAGGCTTGCGCGATTGCCTCGAGGTGGGCGGCCTTGCACTCCGTTGTTGCCTCCTTGAGGTCTTTGGCACGCAGCGCGCCCGCAATCGGACAGCGATCGAGCACTGCAAGGAGGGTGTCCACGTCATCGGTCCCTTCCCCGGCCCTGTCTCCTGCTCCGTCTCCTGTCCCGTCTACTGCCCCTTCCCCGGCCAAATATGACGACAGCGCAGCCTTGGTCGCCTCGACCGCAGCACGGGCGGCGTCGTTAGTCTTGTTCACGTTTGCTTGGAGATAGAACGGCTCCGCCTCCTCATACGCCTCGAGGAGAAGACGTGCAATCTCCCGGGGACGTTCGGTGCCCCGAACGACGACGAGGCCGTCAAGACCCGTCCGAACGTTTGCCGCAGCGTCAAGCAACGAGTTGACCAACGTCTCCACCGACATACCCATCTCTGAGGTGGCGTCATACTCCCGAAACAGCTCAGCGTAGGGACCATCGACCCCGCCCGATGCAGCAATCGCCTCGTTGAGGCTGGCGCTTCGAAGGTCGTCGGCTACCTTGCCCATGGCGATCTTGAAAGAAGGGTCGAGGCCAAGGTCGAGCGCCGAAGCGCGCAAAATTCGCGCACACATGCCATGGATGGTGGAAATCCAAGCGCTATCGACCTTGAGCGCTTGGTCAAATAGACACTTTGAGCGAAGGGTGGAACGGACGCGGCCCTTTAACTCCGCTGCCGCCTTTTCGGTGAACGTGATGGCACACACCTGGTCGATGTCGTCAACGCCGCTGTTCGGATCGGCAAGGGCGGACGCGATACGCTGGGTCAACGTGAACGTTTTGCCTGACCCCGCACCAGCAGAGATGTCGACGGGGCCCACAAGTTGCTCGACGCAAGCCTTTTGCTCGTCGGTGTATTGAACCGCCATGCTAGGCCTCCTTTCCCGCAACGACGCCATCGCGGACATCGCAACACACCACAGGACAATAACGACAGGCTTCCTCGTCAAGCGGACAGGGAGCAATCTCGCCCTGCATCAAGCCCGCAAGTCGAAAGGCAACCGCCTCTTCGCACTGATCAAGCACGTCAAGCATCTCGCTTGTCCCACAACGTTTGGGGTTGATGCCCCCGAGATCGATGTCGGGATGGAGAAAACGCTCATCGAAAAGGCCAGCGATACCAGCCTTTTTCCCATACCCGATATAGACCGCCGCAACAGGCACAAGTCCCATAAGTCGACGGACCACTTGGGCGTAAATCAGCGCCTGCATCTTGCGAGGCAAGACGATGGCGCGCCCGTTCGCATCCTGCAAAGGGCTCTCGACCTCTTCATCCTTTGGCCAAAACGCATACGCGGACCCCACCGATTGCTTGTAGTCAAAGATAACCGCACGGCCCTGCGCATCCACGTCGACGCGGTCAATGCTCCCGCGTATGGGTACGCCTGCGTACACAAACGGCGTATCCCAACCGAATTTGAGCTCGTGTTTCCACGGTTCGAAATTCGGCAACAGCTCCGCCTCCCGGCGCAAAAAGTCATGGAGTTCTCGGCGCAATTGTTCCGCCCTGAGCCTCTCGAGTTGCGTGAGCGGAATAAACGCGTTTTTGTTGTAGGTATAGCGTTCCTCTTCGAAGAGACGGTCGAATTGCCAATCCAAAAGTCGGTCGCACTCGGCAAGGTTGTTCGACGTCACACGACGCAACCCGGTGACGCGCAATTGCTCATGGAGGGCCTCGAAAACCTTGTGTGCAAAACTGCCGAAGGCAAGCGGGCCAAATTCAGCGTCGATCGATTCGATTTTGAGTCGCCGTTGTGAGAACCATTTATAGGGACACTCGAGATACAGCTCGATCGCGGAGGGGGAGAGGACCGCAGTCTCTAGCAACTCTCCATCCTCGTTCTTGCTTGGGGGCAAGAGGTTCTCGGTATCACCGCAGGCGAGATACCCCGTAGAATATACGTCGACTTCTCGGTCAAGCGGCGCGGGATCACCCGTCTTATCGAGGAGACACGCAAGATCCTCCTCGCCCACGGAAGAGCAATGCGCCTGCAAACCCTCCGTCAACCCAGTGTCCTTGTCAATCTCGTCGGGATCGCTGGGGTCTCGGCGATAACAGTCGACCAACTCCTCCAACAAAGCAGCCGGACGCGACTCTTCCGCATCAACGGTGTTAAGAACACGATGAAGAATTACACGCGACGTAGCACAGGCGATACTTTGGGCGAACCGCAGACGGAGCTTTTCGACACGACGCGCCGGTTTCCAAGCGTCGAGAGCCTGCAGCAACGCATCCACCGAGGTCTCCTCGTCCTTAAGGGGATAGCTTTCCGCATCGAGGCTCTCCAACACAACGATGTCGAAATCATCAGAGGGACCTTGGACGATTTGCGCCATGGATCCGATGAGCACCGTAAACGTCGTCGCCTCGCTCTCCCTTTCGGGGCCAATTTCCTTCTCCTTTTCGGGGTCAACCTCGCTTTCCCCTCTGGAGTCAACTTCCTCCACCCCAAAGCCAACCTCCGCCTCATAAGGCATGGTGATGCGTTGCAGGATTTCCAAGGCGTCATCAAGGTCGAGCCCTAGTTGGGTCGCTCGCTCATGCACCCCCCTCGCCACATGTACCGATCGCAGCTGTTGCGCCCGATAGGCCTCCGACCAGTTTTGACGCGTCGCGATCCAGCGAGTCTGGGCGTCAAGGGCACCAAGATAGTCCCCCTCGGCAAACAAGCTCAAAAACTCACGCCAATCGTCATCCGCGTACGCAACCATATCCGTCAAGGCGTCGTCCACCGACTCACCACGCCATCCGCGCAGGCGGGCATCAAGTCCATATGCACTGGACAACGTCATGGAGGAAAAGTTGCTCAACGAAAAGTCGCCGGCACGCAAAACATCGATCTCGTCGTCGAGGACAAACCCGAGAAGGGTATTCCACGCACGCCCGAAAGCGGTTTCGGCAAAGTTTGTCATACAGGAAACGCGAACATTTGCCCCGCGCGTGACCAGGCGCGGCGCAAGGGCGTCAAAAATATCGAGAGGGTGGGGGGACGCCACGGCCACTCGGACATCGGTCGATTCGAACTCCTCAACTGCGCGAACGATTTCGTCAGCAAGCACCTGTCCGGACGCATAACGCCCCGCCGGATACGCAAACCGAACCGCGCCGCTTGGAACAATCGGATGCTCGAAATCGGGTCTATACAGACGCTCCACAAGGTCATTGAGCTCCTTCACGCGTCCCTCTTTCGGATCGCGTTCCTCTGCGAGAAGGACGACATCGGCCCCAATCTCATCAAACAGACGATCCTCGGCAACACTCGTCTCGCAGGCGACCACGACAACCTTCATGCCCTCAAGGACGCCCCACTCGCGCAACTTGTCACACACGCGTGACTGCTCGATGAGACCAGCACGCGCCATGTCCCTCCGAGCCTTTGCCGCGACCTCCACAACACAACATTGCACGTCGGAAAGCACATATGCGTCGGAGTGGTGGCTTGCGTCTATGACGGCAGACGCCGCATCACGCACCAACCGCTCCACAAGGGCCTCGGTACCGCTGGTCAGCTCAAAGAAGGGCTCTTGGCCTTCCTCCTTTGCAGCGAGCACATACTCCTTGAGCGACCGTCGAACAAACAACGCGCGCTCCACGCTCCCCGCGATGACCCGTCCGTCCCCGAACAGCTCCCAAAGATCCGCAAGCCATGCCTTGACCGTCTTCACCGTCACACCAAAACCCACCCCTGCCTTCGCAAGGTCGCACTTCACGCGGACCGTCTCATCGTAGGAAGGGACAAGCAACACACACGCGCCTTCGGCCTGGGTATTTTCAGAAACTATCCCATAGGCAAGCTCGTAGGCCTCTCGCTTTGAGTTCGTTTGGTGCTCTGTTTTCACATTGCCTCCTTGGAAGCCTTATTTCCTGTTCGATCGTTTT
>CAZOGL010000020.1:26614-28196 GCA_964579575.1 uncultured Eggerthellaceae bacterium
CTGTTCGATAAGAGTATGACACCTGAACATCTCCGTCGTGTCGCAATCATGGGACACGGCTGTATGACCCACGAACCATCCAACCAAAAACCAATCGTCTCTCTGTAACACACTCCAAATCCACTTCATGGTATCTTTTACCCCATCACAAGAACAATCGGATAGGGACACTCATGAAACTTGGATTCATCGGCACAGGCAATATGGCCACAGCCATCGCAACGAAAATCATTTCCGCCGGCGTTGTGGCCGCTACAGACATCACAGGCTCATGTTCAAGCAACCTCAACGCTAAGAAAAAAACGCTTGAGCTCGGGTTTTCCGTGGGTAGCGACAACAAGGCGGTCGTCAAGGCGTCCGACATCATCTTCCTTTCCTGCAAGCCACAGCAATACGCTGCTGTCATCGCCGAGATTTCGGGTGTTGTCGAACCTGACCAGGTCGTAGTCACCATCGCTCCTGGCAAGACCATTGCTTGGCTCGAGGACCAGTTCGGCAAAACGGTCAAGATAGTCCGCTGCATGCCGAACACACCCGCCCTGGTCGGAGAAGGCTTCACAAGCTATTGCCCAAACGAACGAGTGACCAAAGAGGAGCTTTCCCAGGTCGAATCCTTGTTGGATTGCTTCGGGACACGCATGCTTCTTCCCGAGAAACTTATCGACGCCGCAAGCGCGGTAGGAGGCAGCGCCCCTGCCTTTGTGTATGCCTTCATCGAGGCCTTAGCTGACGGCGGTGTCGCCGAAGGTCTTCCTCGCACAGCTGCATACGAGGTCGCCGCCCAAACCGTTCTTGGCAGCGCGAAGATGGTCTTGGAAAGCGGCAAGCATCCCGGCATCCTCAAGGACGAGGTGTGCAGCCCTGGTGGCTCGACCATCAAGGGCATGGAAGTTCTCGAAAAGAACGCCTTCCGTGGCACAGTCATCGACGCCGTCCGTACCACCGCCGCCGCCGCACGCAAACTCTAGCATTGGGAGGAATCAACCATGGCACGCATGTTATACCAAGGTCACGGATCGTTTCGCCTCACCACCGAGTCGGGCATCGTCGTCTACGTCGACCCCTATGCGGGCGAAGGCTATGATGTTCCCGCCGACCTGATACTTGTCACGCACGAGCACGGAGACCACACCGCTGTGGACAAGATGCCTCATGCCGACGGGTGTGAGATTTTGCGCGCCAAAGACTTCCTTCCCGCCCCCGGCTCTTATCAGACCTTGGTGAGTCACGGTCTTCGCATCACCGCTGTTCAGGCTTACAACAAAAACCACCCCATCGATGAGTGCGTAGGGCTTGTCATCGAAATTGACGGTCTAAAATTCTATGCCGCAGGCGATACCAGCACCACAGACGACATGCGTTCCGGCAAGCTTGCCGACCTCAACCTCGACTACGCCACCCTCCCAGGAGATGGTTTTTACAACATGGGTCCAGAGGAGGGAAGCGAGTGCGCCCGCCTCATCGCCGCGCGCCACTTCATCCCGATCCACCTCGTCCCTGTCCACGACATGTCCAACCCCACAATCTTTTGCAGAAAGACCGCTGAGCGTTTCATCCCCGACGGGCGCATCATCCTCGCCCC
>CAZOGL010000021.1:0-6496 GCA_964579575.1 uncultured Eggerthellaceae bacterium
TCAAGCTCCATCAGCTGTTCGATGCTCTCAACGCCCTGTACTCCTTGCCCCTCGTGGAGATCCATGACCGCCTCGACACACTCGGCTATACCGAGGTAGGAGTTCCTCCCGGACAAAAACGAAGCAACCGCGACCTCGTTAGCCGCGTTCATGACGCAAGGCAAAGTCGCGCCCACCGTACCCGCATGACGGGCGAGCGCCAAACACCTGAACGTCTCCTCGTCGGGCGCCTCGAACTGGAGGGAGCCCAACGTTTTGAAATCGAGCGGGGTAACCGGGGCATCCCAACGCTCGGGGTAACTCAACGCGTACTGGATCGGGATGCGCATGTCGGTGGTACCGAGATGGGCTTTTACGGACCCGTCAGTGAACTCGACCATGGAATGGATCGCGCTTTGGGGTTGGACCACGACCTCGATGCGATCGTAGGGCATATCGAACAGATGGTGGGCCTCGATGACCTCGAGTCCCTTGTTCATGAGCGTGCTGGAGTCGATGCTAATCTTCGCGCCCATGTTCCATGTGGGGTGGGCAAGAGCTTGGGCAGGCGTAATCCCGGTAAGCTCCTCACGCTTACGACCGCGGAAAGGCCCGCCGCTTGCAGTGACCCAAAGCCTTGAAACCTCGCTTCGCGCCTCGCCGACAAGACATTGATAGATCGCACCATGCTCGGAATCGATAGGCATGAGATAGTGTTTAAATCCAGATTCCTCGTCAAGGGCTTCGGACATCGGCATGATCAGGTCCCCGCCGACCACAAGACTTTCCTTGTTCGCAAGAGCCAAGACCTTTTTTGCCTTCAAGGTCGCATAGCTTGCCCGCAAGCCGGCCGCACCGACAAGGGCGTTAACGACGACATCGACATCCTCGTGATCGATAAGGTCAAGAACGGCCTCGTATCCGGTACCGAATTGCTCTGTGGCGAATTGCTCAAGCTCGACAAGCTCGGGACAGGCCACGTCTTTAGAACCTACCGCCACGCGGCGAACGTCGAACTCATGCGCCGCCGCAAGCAATTCCGCGACACGCGTTCCAGCCGCCAAGCCAACACATTCCAGCTTTTCCGGGTGGCGTCGAATCACATCAAGGGTTTGGGTTCCAATCGAACCCGTGCATCCCAAGACCACCACACGTCGCTTGTCAGCCATAGAACCCCCAATCATCCAAGGACCTCACACGATCCCCGAAACGCCCGCTCCTACATAAGGGAGAACGGGATGCAACCGCCCAAAACCATCAGGACACAGGCGGTGATACTTGCTAAGAACAGCGAGTCGCAACGATCGAGAAGACCGCCATGGCCAGGCATGATGTCTCCCGAATCCTTCACGCCCACATTGCGCTTGATGCGGCTTTCCGCCAAATCCCCAAGCACCTCCATGCAACCGCACACGATGCCGAACAGGATTGCCTGGGGGATGCCCATGGAGACACCGGGGACCAACGTCATCAAACACCAAAAGACGCAGGATGCGACAAGGCCGCCCACGAATCCTTCCCACGTCTTCTTCGGGCTTACACGCGGAGCCATCTTGTGCTTGCCGAACTTGCGTCCCACGAGGTAGGCGAAGGCATCGTTGCCCCACACGCTCAAAAGCAACAACAGAAGCAGGACGCCACCCCAAAACTCTTCGATCGACATACGAATCACAAGGAGACCGCACAACAACAACCCCGTATATACGGCACCGAACAAAGAGATGCTCACATCAGCGATACGAGCCTGCATGGTGAACACATACCAAATCAGCAACGCGAGCAAGAACAAGGACAAGACGATGACGATACCCTGGAACCCGAACAAAAAGGCGGACAAGGGAAAACACACTGCCGCGATAATTCCGATGAGCTCGTTGGGGAGCTTTGCATCCGAGCGCAACATGAAATAGAACTCGCCCGCGCAAATACCTGCCGTGATCGCCAATATGATCGCTGTAGGAATGTTGCCCAGCATCACGCAAACAATATTGAGAAAGATGTAAATCGCACCAGTGCGAATGCGAACCTGCGTCTCCGAGGGGTTCTTCAGCTTCTCCGGAGTCTTCTCGAGCACCTTTTTCTTGGCACGGGCGCCACGCTTCTCCTTGACGGGAGTAGGCGACTCCATCTCGCGCGCCGATTTGTCCAAGCGCTCACCTGAGATCGTCGGATCGAACTCTACGGCGTCTGCCGTTTGTGAATCTCGGGTGGTCTCATCGTAAGAGCTGGGCATCGACTATACGCCTCCGTAGCGACGAGAACGTCCTTGGAACTCCAAAAGGGCACGCAAAAACTCGTAGCGATCAAAATCGGGCCACAACACATCCGTGACCACGAACTCCGCATAGGCAATCTGCCATAGCAAGAAGTTAGAGACGCGCATCTCCCCGCTGGTGCGGATAAGCAGGTCAGGATCGGGAGCATCGGCGGTATACAGGTATTTCGCCAACTCCTCCTCCGTCAACTCCGGGATGGGCTGTCCCGCTTTCGCGGCATCGTGCGCCGCACGAGCGTAGCCATTCATGGCGTCAACAATCTCTTGGCGACCACCGTAATTGACGGCAACAAGCAACGTCAACCCCGTGTTGTCCCGGGTACGCTCCCACGCCTCTTCAAAGGCGCTACGCGTCTTGTCGGGAAGGTCATCGAGGTGTCCTATGGCCTTGATACGCACGTTTTCCTCATCGAGCTCGTCCACCTCGGCAAGCAACGTCTTGGCAAACAAATCCATGAGGCCAACGACCTCGTCCTGGGGCCGCTTCCAATTCTCGGAGCTGAACGAATAGATCGTGAGGTATTTGATGCCGAGATCGGAAGAGGTACGAATGCTCTCTCGCACCGCCTCGATACCGGCGTTGTGTCCTTTCAGCCTCTTCCATCCGCGCTTTTTCGCCCAACGACCATTGCCGTCCATGATGATGGCGACATGTTCAGGGATGGCTTCAAGATTCAAGTCATGCGGGTCTAACCCCTCAGGCGGCTTCGGAAAGATATATTCGAGCGTCTTATTCATCTTTGCGCCTCCCTCAATACCCTTGTGAACACACTCTTACTTTTATGGCGGAGTCTCCATAAGAACTCGACCCAAGAGGAGCCTCCCAGGTCGAGCAAAACACCAACAGCGAAACGAGAACGCCACCGGCCCTCAACGCCCAAAAGGCGACGAGGTGCGAATTAGACCTCCATGACCTCTGCTTCTTTTTTCTTGCAGGCAGCGTCAACCTCGGCGATGTACTTGTCCGTGAGCTTTTGAATCGCAGTCTCGCTGCGCTTCTTCTCGTCCTCAGGAAGACCCTCTTCCTTGATCTTCTTCTCGACCGCGGTGTTGGCGTCGCGGCGGATGTTGCGAACGGCGACACGAGACTCCTCGGCGAAGGCGCGGCACTGCTTTGCAAGGTCGCGACGACGCTCCTCGGTGAGTTGCGGGAACGGAAGACGAATCACGGTGCCGTCATTGCTGGGGGTGACACCAAGGTCGGAAGCCATGATTGCTTGCTCGATACCACGAAGGATGCCTTTATCCCAAGGCTCGATGACGAGCATGTGGGCATCGGGGGTCTTGATGGCGGCGAGTTGGTTGATAGGTGTTGGAGCACCGTAGTAGTCCACGCGAATCTTGTCGAGGATAAACGCGTTTGCGCGGCCCGTACGGACTCCAGCAAAGTTTTCGTTCAGCGCGACAATGGCTTTCTTCATGCGCCCCTCGGCGCCTTCGATAATCTCGTTCATCATGATGGATCCCTTCCTCATTCGAAACCGATTGCTCGGCGTTGGCTCTCTTTTCGCGGCGCCGCTCTTACTCGACGACGGTGCCGACGTTCTCTCCTCGCAAGGCGGCGGCAATGTTTCCCGGCGTGCCGAGGTCGAACACGATCATCGGAACTTCGTTGTCCATGCACAAAGAAATCGCGGTCGCATCCATGACGTGGAGACCCTTGTTGAGAACCTCCATGTAGGTGATGCGATCAAACCGTTTCGCATCGGGATTCTTCGCGGGATCGGAATCGTAGACGCCGTCAACCTTCGTCGCCTTCATCAAACACTCGCAGTTCAACTCGCAGGCACGCAAAGACGCGGTGGTATCGGTGGTGAAATAGGGATTGCCAGTGCCGGCAGCAAGAATGACGACGCGGCCCTTCTCGAGATGACGCTCAGCGCGACGACGAATGTAGGGCTCGCACACAGCCTGCATGCCGATAGCGCTCTGAACGCGGCTGTAAATGCCCTTGCGCTCGAAGGCGTCTTGCAAGGCAAGCGCGTTCATGACGGTTGCAAGCATTCCCATGTAGTCAGCTTGGGCACGATCCATGCCCTCGGCAGAACCCGCCATGCCGCGGAAGATGTTACCGCCGCCGACAACGACAGCGAGCTGGACACCACCTTTCACGACCTCGGCAATTTGGTCCGCAAGCTCATCAACAACCTTCGGATCGACGCCATATCCGGCATCACCCGCAAGAAACTCGCCAGACAACTTCAAAAGAACACGCTTATATCGATATTCATCAGCCATGATGGATTCCTGTTCTCTTTGACATCAGGCAACCCAGGTCGCCTGTAAACGCTTTTTCAATCTTACCCTAAATATAGTGAGTCCCCTCTGTCCTGCCGCCATTTCGTGATTTTTTCTCATTATGGAAACGCACAAGGAGATGGAAGCACGCAAGAAGACAGAAGCACACAAAAGGCGACCTAGGGACAAACCCCAGGCCGCCTTTGTTTCCTAGCGCCTTTTCAAGATTAGCGTCTTTCCGAGATTGGCGCCTTTCCTGAGAAGCTTTTAGCTTGCAGAGCCGCTGTTGCTCGAGGAGCCGCCACCGAAAAGGTTGCCGAAGAGAGACGAACTACCGCTTCCCGAGTTTTGTTGGGATGAGGAGCTGGTCGACGACGCGTCGCTGCCAAGCGTCACGGTCACGCTCATGGTCTTTCCGTCGCGATTGAACTCCACCGTCACCGTATCCCCTGGGTTCTTCGTGCGAACCGCCAACATCAAATCGGAGGCGGAGGTAATCGACTTATCGTCAAACTTGGTGATAATGTCGCCCTGCTGAATACCTGCGTTGGCTGCACCGGTACCGTTAGACACGGAGGTAACATACGCGCCGCTGTCCACCGCAAGGCCATAACGGTTGGCGATGGAGGAGGTGACGCTGCTTAAGGTCACACCGAGTTGGGCATGCGTGGGCGTCTCGCCGTTGATGATCTGTTGGGCAAGTTGGATCGCATAGTTGACGGGAATGGCAAATCCGACGCCGGAATAGTTGCCGGAATATGAGGTAATCAGCGTATTGATGCCAATAAGCTGTCCGTTCTTGTCAACCAAAGCACCACCGGAGTTGCCAGGGTTGATTGCCGCATCGGTCTGAATCATGTTCACATACAGCATATAGCCCGAACTCCCGGAGTTGCCATAGCTGTAACCGTTTCCGCTGCTGGAGGACTCGCTGTATATCTGGCTACGCTCCGTAGCGGAGACGACGCCCGTTGCGACGGATTGCTCAAGGCCAAAGGGACTGCCGATGGACATGACCCACTCGCCAACGGTCAGGTTGCTGGAGTCGCCAAGCTCAATCGGGGTCAGCCCGCTGGCATTGCGCAACTTGATGACGGCGATATCGGAGCTGGAATCGTAACCGACGACGTCGGCGTCATAGGTATTGCTCTCACACGTCACCTTCAAGGCGCTTGCACCCTCGATGACGTGGTAGTTTGTAATGACATAGCCGTCTTCGGACAAGATGACGCCGCTTCCGAGAGAAGACTCCACCGTCGAGCTGGAGCTATCGGAGGAGCCTGAACCGCCCAAGCCGAAGCCGTACAGGGATGAGGAGGTAGTCTGCGTGTACACGGAGATGGACACCACGCTCGGCAAAGCCTTGGCAGCAACGACCTCGGCCAACGTCGTGTCCTCAGAGGTCGTGATGGTGGTAGAGGTGTTCGCACCGAGAGACGTTCCCGAAGAATTTGCCTTCGAGGAACCGACGCTCATCTTCAACAGGCCGGTCCCAAGGCTCAATCCCAAAATAAGGACACAGGCAACAGCCGCACCGGCAAATGAGATCAGGAATGCCTTCACGCCGCTTTTCTTCTTTGCGGGCTGGGTTCCATAGTTTTGGACGGGCTGTCCTTGCGGGGTGGCATATTGTGCGTGGTTTGCCTGGTAGGCGGGAGGCATCTTTGCCGTCTCGCTCTTCGTTGCGTAGCCCTCCTGGGAAGCAGGTCCAGACGTCGAGGGATTTTGTCCGGGGATCTCCTGCGTCTCGCTCTCCATAGAGGGCTGCCAATTGCTTTGAGGCTTACCATACGGGGGATAACTCTGGTTTTCGCTCATCTTATCTTCCATTCTCTTACGGGACTCTTCCGGCCCTTTTTTCCTTCTGTCCTAAGAATAACAATCAACCTGAAAACTCCCTGCAAACCTGAATTTCCCTGAGAAGAAATCACTGAACATCCAAGTTTCTTGCCACGCACTCAGCTTGGAGAGGAATCTGATATGTTCCAACTCTAATAGTTGCTG
>CAZOGL010000021.1:6596-27706 GCA_964579575.1 uncultured Eggerthellaceae bacterium
AGCAACCGACAAATACACTACACGTAGAAAAGCATGTTGTTGTAAGAGGGAACAGGCCAATAATCGCGACCCGTGATGATCTCCATCTCGTCAACAGCGGTCCGCAGACGCTCCATTGCGGGAATCACCGTATGGGCGTAGTAGTTCGCCTTCTCCTGAATGTCATCCATCGCCTCCGCGATGTGATGCTTATCGTGCAAGTCATAAACGGCAGCGTCAATCTCATCAATACCGGCAAGCATCTTATCGATGAGCTTCTCATGGGCCGCGCAGGGGGCACCGGGACGTACCGCCTTGTATTTAGCAAGATCATCAGCAGCAATTGCGGCGGCCTTGGAAATGGCAGGCAGATAGGTACGTCGGCTCATGCGCTTCATGACGCGCACTTCGATGTTGAGCAGTTTGACATACTTCTCAAGCTCGATCTCGTAACGACTGCGCAACTCGGCTTCCGACAGGATACCAAACTCCTCGTACAGGGCGATATTCTTCGGCTTGATCATGCAGGCGACAGCGTCCGCCGTGGTCTTGTTGTTTGAAAGGCCGCGCTTCTCGGCCTCAATGGGCCACTCGTCGGAATAGCCATTGCCATTGAAGACGATACGCTGGTGATCGGTCAAGGTCTTCTTGATGTAGGCCGCAGCATCCTCACGGAAGTTGTCGGAGTTCTCCATGGCGTCGGCGAAATCTTTAAGGCTCTTCGCCACCGCGGTGTTGAGAACCGTGTTTGCGTCCGCCAGATTGACATTGGATCCGGGCATACGGAACTCGAACTTATTGCCAGTGAAGGCGAAGGGACTTGTGCGGTTGCGGTCTGTATTGTCCTTGGGGAACTTCGGCAGTACAGCAACGCCCAAGTCCAGGGGAACCTGTGCGGCCCCGGCATATTTTTTGCCATTGATAATGGCGTCCATAATGGCACCGAGCTCGTCTCCCAAGAAGATGGAGACAATCGCAGGAGGCGCCTCGTTTGCACCCAGGCGGTGGTCGTTGCCAGCAGAGGCGACACAGGCACGCAAGAGCTCCTGATACTCGTCAACCGCTTCGATGACGCTGGTCAAAACCACAAGGAAGCGCAGGTTGTCCATGGGGTTATCGCCGGGATCGAGCAAGTTTTTGCTGCCGGCGGAAATGGACCAGTTGTTGTGCTTACCAGAACCGTTAATCCCTTCGAAGGGCTTCTCGTGGAGCAAGCACGCAAATCCATACTTGCCAGCAAGCAGACGCATCTTTTCCATGGTGAGCAAATTCTCGTCCACGGCACGGTTCGCACTGGCGAAGATAGGAGCAAGCTCATGTTGGGCGGGGGCAACCTCGTTGTGTTTCGTACGCGCAGAGATACCAAGCTTCCAAAGCTCGTCGTCAAGCTCCTTCATGAAGGCGTTGACGGATGGGCGGATTGCTCCGAAATAATGCTCCTCAAGCTCTTGACCCTTGCAGGGGCTAAAACCAAACAACGTGCGCCCGGTCAAAACCAAATCCTCACGTGCCGCATAGTCGCTCTCGGGAATCAGGAAGAATTCCTGCTCGGCACCAACGGTTGCCGTAACGTTGTACGGCCCCTCTCCGAACAGGGCAAGCATACGATTTACCTGCTCGCTCAGCGCTTTCATAGAACGCAACAGCGGAGTCTTCTTGTCGAGCGCCTCGCCGGTGTAGGAGGCGAATGCTGTTGGGATGCACAAGACCTCATCCTTGATGAAAGCGAAAGAGGTCGGATCCCACGCGGTGTACCCACGCGCTTCGAAGGTCGCGCGAAGACCGCCATTGGGGAAGCTGCTGGCATCGGGCTCGCCCTGGATCAGCTCCTTGCCGCTAAAGGTTTGAATGGCGCGGCCGTCACCGGTAGGCTCGAGAAAAGCATCATGCTTCTCGGAGGTAACGCCGGACAAGGGTTGGAACCAATGGGAGTAGTGAGTCGCCCCGTTTTCGATTGCCCACTCCTTCATGGCATGGGCTACAACATTGGCAACCTCAAGGTCAAGAGGCTCACCATCGCGGACCGTCTTCATCAGGTCTTTGAAGGTCGCCTTGGGAAGACGCTCGCGCATCGTGTGCTCGTCAAACACCAAAGAACCATAGATTTCAGAAATGTTGGACATGGGTGTCTCTCCTGTTCCCGCTTAAAACACCGTATCTGCAAACGATAACACGCTACGGCTATGTATTGCCCTCCAACTTCTCCTAGAGCGACCCACCATGCGCGAGTGGTTACGCGACGCCTTCGCCCACGCGGCGTAGGTTTTGGGTGGGCATGGATGGCGGAGGCGATCGCATGAGCGCAAGATACCCAAGCCTTCGCATCGCGGGATTTGGGTGGGCATGGATGGCGAGGCAGTCGCATGAGCGCGGGATATCCTCGCCCGCGTGCCGCAGGTTTTGGATGAACTGGACACAAAACAACAAAAAAGGCCGCCCAAAAGGACGGCCTCCCTTGGTTTCGCCAAGTTTAACGCTTGGAGAACTGCGGACGCTTACGAGCCTTCTTCAGACCGTACTTCTTACGCTCGACCATACGAGAGTCGCGAGTAAGGAAGCCAGCCTTCTTGAGCTCTGCGCGGTAATCGCCAGCCTCGAGAAGAGCGCGGGAGATGCCGTGGCGAAGAGCGCCAGCCTGACCGGAGATGCCGCCGCCATTGCAACGAGCGATGACATCAAAATGATCGACGGTGTCCGTCACCTTGAACGGGGTGAGCGCATAGTTAACAAGAGCCTCGCGGCCGAAATACTCGACTCCCTCGCGGCCGTTAACCGTAACCTTACCGGTGCCCGGAACGAGACGAACGCGGGCAACAGCGTTCTTGCGGCGACCAGTGCCGTAGTACAGTGCCTCTGCCATGATTACTCCTCCACCTTGATCTCACGGGGCTTCTGAGCAGCATGGGGATGCTCAGGACCAGCGTATACCTTCAACTTCATGCCCATTGCACGACCGAGCGTGGTCTTCGGCAGCATGCCCTTGACAGCATGCTCGACGATGCGCTCAGGATGCTTGGCCATACCCTCTTCGAAGGTCTCGCACTTCAGGCCACCCGGATAACCAGAGTGACGGTAGTACTCCTTGTCAGAAGCCTTGTTGCCCGTGACCTTGATCTTGTCAGCGTTGATGATAACGACAAAGTCGCCCGTATCAACATGCGGGGTGTACGTCGGCTTGTGCTTGCCCTTGAGAATGTGAGCTGCCTTGGTAGCAACGCGGCCGAGGACCTGATCGGTTGCGTCGATCAGAAGCCACTCGCGCTCCACCTCATTGGGCTTTGCGTAATACGTCTTCACTTCTTTTTCCTCCATTACGGTTTCCTGGATTAACCAGCTTATACCTGGTCACCCAGGATTGTTTGCTTATCAAAAGTGCAGACTCGGACACAGCGCCGGTTTCCTACGCCAGCCATGTTCCGCGCGCCCTGGACGACACGCTTTCCATGTTGTTCCTTACTGCATGCACGGGGCTTTTGCAAGCAAGCCTTCAAAGTATACAAGCGAAAAGAACCGCAAGTCAATGCGAAATTAATCACAAAAAGCTCGCCTGTGCAGGAATTGTGAACGTCGCGTCATCCCAAGGAGCCCTACGAGCGCCAATCAATCGCTCTCTTGTTCTCTTTGTCGGACATATCCGTAGTGGCCGCAAAACCTACGCGCCCATCGTTCACTTGCGCTTCCGGCGGTGCCACCTCTACACGAGTTTCCGGCGGTGCCACCTCTACACGAGCTGCGCCTGGCGCTTCTCGTGCCAACTATCAATCGTCGTGTACAGGAAGTGGTAGACCACCGCAGTGATGATAGCAAGAGCGATGAGGGTGATCACCATGCTCGTCGAGAGGGGATAGATTGCGAACAGGTTGTGCAGGAACGTGGAACCTATCAACATGCCAAGCACAACCACCACAAGCAAGGCAATGCGAATCGGGGTGAACGGCAAGGAGAGGCGAATGATGAGCATGATGCCCATCCACGCTGTCAAGAGAACGGCAAGGGTGGAAATCTCCTCATAGCTCCAGTTCAGGAAGCAATGGCCGATAATATTGACCGTGAGGACCATCAACACCACGCATATCGCGCCAGGTATAGCTCGCACGATCACGTTTTCGAGGAAGTTGCCCTTTATGCGATCGTGATTCGGCTCGAGGGCCAATACGAAGCTGGGCAGACCGATGGTCATACAGGACACGAGGGTCATCTGGATCGGCTGATAGGGATATTGCCAAGGCAAGATGACGAACAGGACCGCCATGGTGATGCTAAACAACGTCTTAACCAAGAACAGGCTGGCAGAGCGTTGCAGGTTGTTGATGGAGCGACGCCCCTCGGCGACGACGCGGGGCATGCTGGCAAAATCGTTGTCAACCAAAACGAGATGGGCGACGTTGCGAGCCGCGTCCGAACCAGACGCCATGGCGACACTGCAGTTCGCCTGCTTAAGCGCGAGAGTATCGTTCACGCCGTCACCAGTCATGGCAACGGTGTGACCCTGGTTTTGGAGCGCGACGACAAACTGCTTCTTTTGCTCGGGCTTCACGCGACCAAACACGTGATACTTGCCCATGGCCTCGTTGACATCCTCATCGGTGATAAGCGTCGTCGCGTCCACATACTGATCGGCGCCCTCGACGCCGACCTTGGCGGCAATACCAGAAACGGTACGCGGGTCATCACCGGAGATGACGTTGACCGTGACGCCTTGGTCCTTGAAATATTGGATGGTTTGCGCCGCAGTTGGGCGGATCTTGTCGTGGATGCACACAAGGGCGATGGGTTCAGGGGACCCCACAAGGTCGCCATCGGCATCAAAGCCGTCGACACGGGCAAGGACAAGGACACGTGCATCACGAGCAAGCTCGGAAACGCGATCAGCAATGGCGCCTTCGAAAGAGCCGCGCATGACGAATTGCCCAGCGCCCATCACATAGCTCGCATCATCGAATTGGGCGCCCGACCACTTCTTGTCGGAGCTAAACGGAACGAGGCGCGTTGCGACCATGGGCTTCACGGCAACAACCGCCTCTTTGCCCGCGAAGGCGCCGACCGCATATCGCTCAGCGATGGCATTGGCGGTCTCATTGGGATCGTCATCGGCAGCAGCGATGGAAGCAAGGACGCGATCGGCCTCGTCCATGGTGCCCTGACCAAACGGCTCGACAGCGGCGACCTCCATCTCGCCGGTCGTGATCGTGCCAGTCTTATCCAGACACAACACGTCAACGCGGGCAAGGGTCTCGATGCAATACAGTTGTTGGACCAAGACCTGGTATTTGGATAGGCGAATGACCGCGAGGCATAGGACCGATGACGTCAAAAGGATGAGGCCCTCGGGGATCATGCCGATGAGCGCGGCGACCGTGGAAAGGATGCAGGCGGTAAACGTTGACCCCTCCGATAAGAAATATGTGGAGCAAAACAGAGCCGCGCCGACGAAAGGCAAGGCAATGCTGACATACTTCACGATCTTGTTGAGGGTGTCCATGATCTCGGATTGGACCTTTTTGTGCTGCTTGGCCTCAGCGGAGATCTTGTTCGCATAGCTTTGCTCGCCGACAGCGGTAACGCGCACATACACCTTGCCCGCATTGACAAAGGACCCGCTCATAAGCTTGGAACTGGGCTCCTTGTGTATCAGATCGCTCTCACCGGTCAGCAAGCTCTCATTGGCGTCGCATGACCCCCTGACGACCTCGCCGTCAGCGGGCACTTGGTCACCTCGTCCCAACACGATGACGTCATCTTGGACGATCTCCTCGGAATGGATTTCGACGTGCTTGCCGTCGCGAATGACGCCGACCGTGCCGGCAGCCACAATCGAGAGACGATCGGTGATGCGCTTGGAACGCAACTCCTGGATAATACCGATGAGCACGTTGGCCGTGATAATGATCATGAACAACATGTTTTTGTACGAGCCCGTGGTAAACACAATGCAAGCCAAGATGACGTTCACGATGTTGAACAACGTGACGATGTTGTCGTACATAATCTGCTTGACCGTACGCGTTTTCACGTTCGCGTCGGTGTTCACCAAGCCCTTCGCAATGCGATCTTGGACCTCCGCGCTGGTCAGGCCTTTGATTTCCGTCTCCTCAGCCAAAAGAGAACCCTTCTTCCGACGCTATACACAAGCGTACAGTTTAACGCAGAAAGCAATCGGGAAAAGGAACTCGCAAAACGAGCAGAAAACCGACTACGACCAAGGATCTTTCTCGAACAAAGGAGTCGTCTCGACGCGATCGGAGTACGGATCATACCCGTCGTCATCCTCGTTCTCTGCTCGACGAAACGGATCAGCCTGGACCTTTTTGTCCCGGTCTTGGTCCTTTTCCTTAGCTGCCGACGAAGGCAAAGGTGTATACACGACGGTCGGTTCGGCCCGCCGAACGCACGAGGAAAGCGACTTCTCCTTGGTCATGACGGCCCCCGTACCTACCGGGCGAGATACTTGAAGAACAAGGTGTCCTGGTATTCGCTGGCAAGGAAGTTGCCGAAATCTTGAAGATTCTTCCCCTCGAGGGTTTCGACGGAGTTGTCAACGTAGGACAACGTCTTGTGGCTCCAAAGGCAACCGGCCTTGTCCATAAGGCAAAACACGGTACCGCACAGGCTGAACGTCAAGACGACCACAACGAACAAGGAGACGAAGTGCATCGGCTGCCCGCACACACGGTCGCGCAGGTATTGCAGGGTAAAGATCATGAGGATGAAGACGCCCGGAATGCTCGCATTCATGCAGAAATCGCGGCCGCCGACGCTGCCAGCCCAGATGAACGGCACGACCATGAGCACAACGATAACGGTCCAGAACAGGCCGTCGCGCTTGTGATCCTTGAACAGGAACAAGGCGAACAGTCCAAACTCGAACGTCCAAAAGATCAGAGCGCAAACCAGGGTGCGAAGGCTCATGCGATCAAAGCTTAAGAGGCCGAAAGAACCCGTCTGGGTCGAATACGGCAAGCCTTGAGCCACGTATTCGGCAACCTGATCGGCGGTGATCACGGAGACAGAGACGCCACTGGAGGCGGTCGAGGCGATGTAGTAGGAACCGAACACGATGATGATGACGAGCGTCACACCGATGTTCGCGGGTGAGAAAACCTGTTTGACGACGGAGAGCGGACCCTCCTTGCGCACGCTCTCGACAAACGTCGGGATAGCCGCGGCAATAAGCAACGGGATGAGGCCGATAAATCCCCAAGGGGAATAAGGCAAGACCAAAAGACCCAACGCCATGTATCCGCGGGGGCTCCTCTTTGACAGCATAACCGCGACCGCGATCCAGATCATCATCTGGTTGTACGTCTGGGACAGGACGAGGAAATTGCTCCGGTAATACCAGTTGAAGCTCTCACCGTTGTAGAACCGGTCCATGTACGCAGAACCATCCGTGAGGATGGTGTAGTCATAGAGGCTCCATCCCGTCATCGTCATAAAGGCAGCGGCAAAGTAGTGGACGCCTGACCAACACGCGATAAAGATTGCGACGAGCCACAGCTTGCCCGCCGTCTCGATGTTGAGTAAACATGCAACCAAAAGATAGACAAGGGTCATGATGAACACGGCGAAGATGAACAACGCGACGTAGCCCGCGGCCAAACCCAAAAGCTTACCGACAAGCGCAGGCAACATCCAAAACGCCACATAGTAGGTCAGAGCGTAACCGGAGTCGTAAATCACCGGCCAATCGTATACGACAAGGTCATGGAAGATCGCATTGCGGTAGGGAATGTCAGCGGTGCCAACGCCGACCTGGGCCATACCCGACAAGAATACGACGATGCAAAACAATACGATGGCACCCAGAAAGTGTATGACCGGGACGCGAATCGCCTTCTTCTCGCTCTTCCAATCGCGAAGGCAAAGCCAAACGAGACTCGCCACGATTATGGCGGTACCGGCAATGCCGACCGGCAAGTTCAACCATCCGAGCATGAAGATGCACACGGGCAACGCCAGCGTGATGTAGGCCGCAATCACAAGCCATTTTTGCTTAAAGGTAATCGTCGGACCCTTCGATGTGGCTATCGCGCCTGCGTGCGAAGGCTTCGAGGCCTTTTCATGTCGTCCCACAGTAACTCCCCTTTTCCTATGCGCCAGCTCGACCCATCAACCTGCGATACACAGGAATGCGGTCAAGGACGTACTTTGCAACAAGAACCACGATCGCCGTGATGACGAGGGAGCCCAAAGGGGAGACGCAGAACTCAAACACTGCGCCGACCTTCATGGCCTCGGGCAACACGATCTTGATCGCGGAGATAAAGAACATATGGATGACGTAAACGTCGAGCGAATACAACCCTGCAGTCTGGAGGATCTTGGCAACCGGGGTGCGGGAGAGCACACCGGAAAAGAGCAAAACCAAGGTCACGCACGCGAAGGAGACGAGATAGGACGCGATGATGACCGCCAAGTACCACGGTGCGTCCCAATTCCACACGTTGGGAATGCTGTAAGCGTCAAAGAAGGCGTCGCTGTAGAAGGCGACGATACACGCAACGGCAGCAAGGAGAACCACGATGCACAGCGGCTTGAGCCTGCGATAGAAATCGCGAATCTTCTCGAAGACGACCGTTCCACCACCAAGGAGACACCCGCCCATGAACAGGGGAAACAACCACTCGAACTTAAACATGCGAAATACACTCACGCTGTTGTTGTCCGGGAAGAACACATACAGGACAAGCCATCCCGCCACTGCCCAGATATACTGGTTAATCGGCGTCTTGCGACCAAGCCAATGGCACAACAGCATGAAGGTGAACATGAAAAACATGACAAGCAAAAACCAAAGGCTGCGTGCATGGAAAAAGATATCCAAGGTCTCCCAAAGGACACTGGCCAACACGGGGTCACCCGCTTTGAGGTGGAGCGCCACATTGAACACCCAGGCCACGAGGGACCACAATAAGAATGGAACCAACAGGCGCGCGGCCTTTTGGCGAAACCGCTTGCCTTCGCCGCCATCATGAGACCTGAAGTAGCGCGCAAAGAACCAGCCCGAGATGAAAAAGAACACGGGCATGTGCGTATAGTTGATGAAGTTGTACACCGGCGACATGGCATCGATCTCGCCGATTGCGAACATATGGCCCAAAACCACAAGGTATATGGCGAGGCCTTTCGCGATATCGAAGGAAGCGTCGCGCTTTTTCGCGGGCTTTCCGACGTTTGCCTCGTTTGTCGTGTGCGCACCCCTCTTCGGGACGACGTTCTTGTTTGCCTTAGACACGGTGCCGCCTAGTCGAAATTGATGCGCTCGCGCTCGATGACAAGTGGCCGCTCTTTGGATTTGACGCGCTCACTCACGATGCCGATATACTCGCCAAGCATGCCGATGCAGAACAATTGGACCGCACCGATGAAGAATACGCCGATGAGGATGGGGGCCGTACCCATATCCATGTTGTTCCAATTGATAATCTTCAACACGAGATAGACGATTCCGACGATAAACGCAAGAACCGCCGCCGCAAGACCGAGAAGGGTCATCCAACGGAGAGGCTTGCGACTCGTGGTGCAAAGAGACAAGATGCCGTGGTCGAGAAAACGCCACAGGTTGTAGCTGGACTTGCCCGCCGTACGGGCCGCCTGCTTGTACGGAATAAGCTTGACGTCGTAGCCGCACTCGGCGAACAGGTGGCGCCACTCCGTGACCGGCTCACCCATGCGTTGGAAGGTGCGCACGACGCTGATATCCATAAGGCCAAACCCTGTGACCTGGGGATACTCGGGGTAATCCGAGAAGATATCGATGATCTTGTAGTACAGACCGCGGGACCCCTTGTTCACCTTCGACAGCTCGGAGTCCTGCTTTTGTCCCATGACAAGCTTGTAGCCTTTCTCCCACCACTCGATAAACTGGGGGATGAGCTCGGGAGGCTCCTGTAAATCGCAGGGAATGATGGCGACCGCGTCTCCGCTGCTGGAAAACACAAGATTGTTTCCGCTGCGGCCAGGCCCCATGTTCTGCTCGTTGAAAATCGCTTTCGCATGGGCGCGATCGCGCTCACATATATCACGGATAAGCTCCCGGGAACGATCGGTGGAGTTGTTGTCCGCAAAGATGATCTCGTAGTCGTATTCAGGCAAACCCTGCATCACTTTGGTGATACGGGCATATGCATTATCGATGTTACCCTCCTCGTTGAAGCAAGGAACGCACACCGTAATCTTTTTCCGATCAGCCACAACCACTGGTTGTTAATCCCTCCCCTTGTTTGTGCCATAACTTGTTCACTATACAAGACCCGCGCCTCAGGCGCAAAAGAAACGGGCCGCCCCATCCCGGAGCAACCCGTTTCCCCCGCAACACAAAAGTATCTAGCGCTTGGACCACTCGTCAAAGCAAGCAGCCTTCGCCTCCTCCTCATCGAGGAAGGGATAGAGATCGTACAACGGCGGACTCGTGAGCGTTCCGTCAGGAAGTTTCTTCGCCTTGCTCGTAGGCTCCTTGCCTTGGGTCTCGTCTTGGATGACCTCGCAAATGATTGCCCCTTTATGGTCAACGAGTTTTTGGACCGCGGCGGGAACATCCTCGATCCTCTCGACAAGCATGTAGGGGATCCCATAGGCAGCCGCGATGTTGCCCATGTTGGGCAAGCCCATGCCCGTTTCTGCGGTGCATCCGCTCAAGCGTCCAAACCCGTTGGTCTGGCTCGTGACGATCGCTTGGTACCCACCGTTGTTGAACAGGATGATCTTCACGGGCAACTTGTGGAACGCAACGGTTTGGAGCTCTTGGATGTTCATCTGGATCGAGCCGTCACCCGTGACGAGGTAGACCTCGTCGCCCGTCGCGAAAGCGGAACCCATAGCCGCAGGCAGGTCATAACCCATGGAGCCGCAATTGCAGTTGCCGAACAGACGCTGATCATACTTATCCACGCCAAGTTGGAGACAACAAACGCTCGCGGTGGAGTTGCCTACGACCTCCACGCAATTGTCGGGGCGAACCTTGTTGAACTCGTTGAGGAAGTAATAGGGGTTGATGCGGTTGTTGGCGGTAGTCGCGAATTTCTCAAGATAGATGGGGTAGCTTTTCGCCAACCACTGCCCATAGTCGAGCCATCTGTTCTTGTTCGCGAAGGCGGGGATGTCGGCCTCAAGCAACTCGTCGATGATGACCTCAAGATCAGCGAGAACGGGAACGTCGATCTTGACGGTGGGCTTGTGGAGCTCGGCCTCCTCCACGCTGATGAGAACCTTCGTCGCGTTGGGGGCAAAAGCCTCGAAGGTGAAGCCGACATGTTTGAACGCCATGCTGCAACCAAAACTCACCAACACGTCAGCGTAATGGGTCATATAGTTGCCCGCGCGACCGCCAGATACACCGAAGTTGCCAACATAGAGGGGGTCTCCGTTGGGGAGCACATCCTCCACGCTGGTAGCTGCAACGACAGGCATGTTGAGCTTGACTGCGAGGGCACGGAACTTCTCGAGGACACATGCTGTACGGATGCCAGAACCGGCAATGAGAACTGGGCGTTCTGCGGAGGTGAGCAACTCCACGATACGGGCAAGATCGCAAGGGTTGGTCGCCATAGGCGCAGGCGCCTCGAATCCCTTCAGATCGTCGGTCTCGATGCGGGCGTTTTGCACGTTTTGCGGCACGTCGAGCCAAACCGGCCCACGACGCCCCTCGTTAGCCGTCCACAACGCACGCTCAAGGTGATAGCGGATCTCCAACGGATCTTTCACCATGACGGCATACTTCGTCATGGGAGTGACGCTGGGGATGATGGTGTACTCCTGCTCGCCGAATTGGCGAGGGGTCCAACCAGTCTCCTCCTCCATGTAGGAAACGGTGGTGTTGTAGCGCACCTGGCCAGACAGGACAAGCATCGGAACGCTGTCCTGATAGGCGCCAAGGACGCCGGTCATGGCATTGGTGCCGCCAGGACCGCTGGTAACGCAGATAGCACACGCACGCCCGGTGATACGCGCATGGCCCTCGGCTCCAATGGCCGCACCTTGCTCGTGTTGGGTGTACACGACATCGAGGCCTTCCTTGTTACCCAAGGCATCGTTCATGTACATCGCCCCACCACCAACGACGGAAAATACCCGGTTGATGCCATGCTCGACCAAGAAGTCGGCAATGTAATCCGCAACTCGCTGCTGCATAATTCGTCCTTTCGGTCCCCTAGCACCTACAGGCGCTCGTATCCGCCTTCCGGATACACCTCTTTCTCGTGCGCCACCTGCAACTCGATACCTTCGCGCAGGCTCAAGAACGTCTCAACCAAGCCGCTCTCAAAGGAAAGTCTCTCGACGCACGGTGTATATTCCTTGTTAAATCCATCATGTAAGACACGCACGGGGACATCAGCTCCCATCACGTCAACCACCATGGTAGCAATTTCGGAAAGAAGGTAGCTCGTACCGCTGCCTACGTTGTAGTCCTTGTGGGCAAGCGGCGCATCAAGGCTCCACGCGATGACGCGGGCGAAGTCACTGACGTACAGATAATCAAAACGGCAATCCTGGCGGATGGTGATCTCCACGCCCGCTAGAACGCTGCGGATACAATGGGTGATGAACTTCGTCCAATGATCCCATGGGCCAAAGCAGGCAAACAGGCGCAGGTTGTGGACATTCTCGACCCCTTGTGCCAAGCGCATCTGGATAAACTTCGCCTGGCCGTAATCGTTCACCGGAACGCGTTCTCCAAACGCTTCCTCTCGCACGCAGGCAAGGTCGCGACGCTTATCAAGTTCGGCACCACTGCCAAGATAGACGACGCGCTCGACAAGGTCACGACACTCAAATAGCGACATAAACATGCGCATGCTGTCCTGGTAGAGCGTGGTATCGCTGTCAAGCTCGTTTTTTGAGGCGTTGGGGTTCGCGGAATGGAAGATGACATCTACCTTGTTGTCGACGACAAAGGCTTTGACCTCATCAGGGTCGAATAGGTTCAGTTCTGCGCGACGGGGTGCCAACACTTCGAAGCGACCCGTCTCCTTAAGATGAGGGATGACGTTGCGACCAACAAAGCCGGATCCTCCCGTGAAAAGGACCTTTTTGCGTGTGGGTGTTTGTTCCATGGGCTTCTTCCTCATCGAAAGGAAAGACGCCCCCCGCCGATTTTGCGGGAGGCGCCTCGCTGTCTATTGGTTCACGGCCTCGCGAATCACCTGGGCCATATAAGCGAGCTTCTCGTCGGTCATGCCCGGATACAAGCCGACCCAGAACGTATCGCTCATGATGCGCTCGGTCACGGGAAGGTCGCCGATGACGCGGTAGCCCTCGCCGGTCGCCCGCAGCTCATCGAAGCAGGGATGCAACACGATGTTGCCAGCGAACAGGACACGGGTCTGCACGTTCTTGCTCTCGATGTAGCGCGTAACCGCCACGCGATCAACGCCCGCCTGGCAGGTGATCGGGAAGCCGAACCAGCTCGGGTCGGAGTTGGGAGCTGGCTCGGGGAGAATGATCTTGTCCTCGAGATCGGCAAGAGCATCTCTGAGGTAGCTGAAGTTGTGCTTGCGACGCTCGACAAAGGTCGGGAACTTTCGCAACTGCGCACAACCGACAGACGCTTGGAGGTCCGTCGCCTTGAGGTTGAAACCGAAGCGGCTGTAGGTGTACTTGTGGTCGTAGCCCTTGGGCAAAAGGCCGAGTTGCATATCCCAACGATGGCCACAGCAGTTGTCTTGGCCGGAAGGACACACGCAGTCGCGGCCCCAGTCACGCAGGGAGCGTACGATGCGGTGGAGTTGGCGGTTGTTGGTGTAGACGGCACCACCCTCGCCCATGGTCATGTGGTGAGGCGGGTAGAAGGAACTTGTGCCGATGTCACCGATGGTTCCGGTCATACGAACCTCGCCATTGAGGGTGTAGGTGGAGCCCAAGGCGTCGCAGTTGTCTTCCACAAGCCACAGGTTGTGCTCATCGCAAAACGCCTTGACAGCGGCAATATCCCACGGGTTGCCAAGCGTGTGTGCTATCATGACCGCCTTCGTACGGGGGCTCAAAGCCTCCTTAAGCTGGGCAACGTCGATGTTGTATTGAGGGATGGTCATGTCACAAAAGACCGGAACCGCACCGTATTGGATCATGGGGGCGACCGTCGTGGGGAACCCGCATGCGACCGTGATAACCTCGTCACCACGCTTGATTTGGCGATCTCCTAGCTCGGGTTGGGTGAGAGCCCAAAATGCGAGCAGGTTCGCAGAGCTGCCGCTGTTGACGAGGCTCACGAACTTCGTGTCCAAATACTCGCCTAGGCCCTTTTCGAACTCCTCGGTGAAACGACCGCTCGTCAGCCAAAACTCCAACGTCGCGTCAGCAAGGTTCATCATCTCGTCGCGATCATACACACGGCTTGCGTAAGAAATGCGATCTCCCGGTTTGAACGGCTTTTGCACGTTGTGGAACGTATCGGCATACTCGCCCACCATGTCGATAATCTGCTGGCGCGCCTGTTTTTCGGTCATGCCTTCAAACATCTATAACCCCCTTGTCACACGGACCAAGAACACCGTGCTCCTTTAATCTATTTGAGATATCTTTCGATTTGCCTATCCATGACAAGACGAACGTCCTCCCCTGCGAGATAGGCGCGGGACCACTCCACCGTCGCATCGATTGCCTCATCGATGTGCCAACGGGGAGTCCATCCAAACGTCGTCTTGAGTTTCGTGTTGTCCAACTTGAGGTAATTTGCCTCATGGGGAGCGCTTTTGTCCTTTGCCGCGTTGACCCATGAGAACCCGTCGCCCCAAGAACGCTCGAACAGCCCGACAAGGTCACCTGTCGTAACGCAGTCGCAATCGTCAGGGCCCACATTGTACGCACCCGCGCGTTCGGGATCGCTCCATTGGGCTTGGGCGATCATGAGATACGCGAACAACGGCTCAAGCACATGTTGGTACGGTCGCGTGGAGAAGGGGTTACGCACGACGAGCGCCTCCTTGGACTCCACCGCGCGAACGCAGTCGGGAACGATGCGGTTCGGCGCAAAATCGCCGCCGCCGATAACGTTGCCAGCACGCGCAGTGGAAACCGCCACACCGGCATCCGTCAGGAAACTCTTCGCATAGCTGTGGGTTACAAGCTCGCTGCAACTCTTGGAGTTACTGTAGGGATCATACCCGTCAAGCGGATCATCCTCACGATACCCGTAGTTCTCACGCTCCGCGTTGAAGTAGACCTTGTCAGTGGTGACATTCACGATGCTGCGCACACCGCCGACCCGACGACATGCCTCGAGCAGGTTCACCGTGCCCATGACGTTCACCTCGTAGGTATAGCGGGGCTCGCGATAGCCTGTTAGCACGATGGGTTGGGCCGCAAGATGCAACACGACATGCGGGCTTGCATCAAAGATCGCGGACTCGAGCTTTTCGTAGTCACGGATATCACCAATGATGCTTCGCTCGCCAAGCTCCTTGTCGACCTTGGCGACCTCGAACAGGCTCGGATCCGTGGGAGGTAGAAGCGAGTAGCCCGTGACCTTGGCGCCAGCCCCCATAAGAATGCGGCAAAGCCAACTGCCCTTGAAGCCGGTGTGGCCGGTCACGAAGACGCGCTTCCCCTTCCAAAAGGAGGCGTCAAAACGAACTTCCACGACTACTCCCAAATCTTCCAGGGAGCGTCACCGCTCGCCCAAATCTTCTCGAGAAGCTGCTTGTCTCGTTGGGTATCCATAGGTTGCCAAAAACCCGTGTGGCGATAGCAAGTCAACTTGCCCTTGCTCGCAAGGCTCTCGAGGGCAATCTTGGAAAAGTCCTCGTCATCTCCTAGGGGCTCCTCGAACACGTCCGGTTCCACGACCATGAAACCGCCGTTGATCGCATTCTCGTCCGCGTCGTTCTTCTCGCGAAACTCGGTGACCTGGCCCGCATCATTGATGTCGAGGACGCCGAAACGCTGGGCGATGTTCACGCCGGTCAACGTAACCGTACCGCCAACCCGCGCATGGTACTTCAACAAGGCGTTGAGATCGACATTGGAGACACCGTCTCCGTAAGTCAACATGAACGGCTCGTCACCGACATACTTGCGGATGCGGCGAATACGGCCGCCGGTTTGGGTCTTTAGACCCGTATCTGCAACGGTCACACACCAAGGCTCGGCATTGGTGGAGTGGACCGTCATCTCCTGTTTACCGTCGCGGTAATCAAAGGTGACGTCGCTGGAATGCAGGAAGTAGTCTGCGAAATACTCCTTGATGATGTGTTGCTTGTAGCCGGCGCAGATCACGAAGTCGTTGAAGCCGAACTCGCTGTAATACTTCATGATATGCCAAAGAATCGGACGCCCGCCGATTTCAATCATGGGCTTGGGACGCAGGTGGCTTTCCTCGCTGATGCGCGAGCCGAGGCCTCCTGCCAAAATGACAACCTTCATGGGTCCCCCCCGAAATAATTACCGAGCAAATAAAAACAAGTAGGTCAATGATAGTCGAAAGCGACTACCGTGACCACCGCTGCTTCCGCCGTCCCTTCACCAAGCGGCGCAATGCCTCCCCGCAATAAGGCGTCCTGAAGCACACGTCCCAAAACACGCGGCCCATGTCAGAGCGCGGAAAGTCCCACGGCTTGTCGGGACCTGCGTAGTGGATGATCCAAGGATCCTCACGGGACGCGAGGTAGTCGCGCTTCATCTCGGGCGGAGCCAGGCTGATGATTTCCTTGATGCGCACAAACTTCCAATCGGTCACCACGTTCCAACGATAGTCGAGAAACGCCGTCTTACCTTGGGCCAAAAAATTCAAAACGTCTTGGTCAAGCAATTGGAAATCGTCGCTGAGGGCATAAAGGATGATATCCTCCACCTCAAAGTTCGCCCTGAACTCATCAAGGTTGAACAGGATGACGCCCGCCTGGAAATACAGATACGGCTCCTTGATGCGCAAGACCTCGTCCATGTACTCCTTTTTGGAATAGCCCGTTCCGTCATAGGCACCGTTGTACAGGCCCGCGGTGTCCACGTCACGCACCGCCGCAAGCAAACACCCGGTCACGTCAGTGGAATAGAGCTGGTACAAATCGCGACGAACAATGAGGTCGCAATCCAGGTACACCATCTTCGCGTATCCCGGGAAAAGGTCCTGCATAAGCAATCGATAGTAGGTCTCCACACGAAAATGTCCGCGCACAAACAGGTGTTGGAACTTGTCTGCATAGGGAGAGACGTCCACAAAGCGCAAGCTGATGTTGGGGCGGCTGACCTGTTTTTGCAGCTTCTTTTGGTTGGCATCGGTGATGTCGGTGTTCAAGACCCAGATATCGTAGTTGTGGCCCGCCGAAGACGTATCCTTGATGGATTGGAGCGCGCAGGAGAGAAACGGGACGTAAAAGTCGTTGGCCGCGAGGCATATCGCGACGGCATCGCCCGCAAACGCAGGGGAATTCGTTGTTGTTTGAATGTCATTCATAGGCAATCGCCTTTCTATCGACGAAGCACGCGGCGGGCAGCACCGGCAACACCGTGCAACACCCTCGAACGGACGGGATGACCTTGTAGGTAGCGATCATCTATCAGTCGCTTGAAACCGATCTCGTGGGCTCCAGCCTTCTTCGCCTCGTCGATAAGCCTGAAGTGCCATTGGCGGCGGTCCATACGAGTCCAATCCACCGGGCACGCAAGCACCTGGTCGACAAAACCGCTCACCTCGACAATCGCCGGCTCCCACGTGGTGGTGAACTTCCCTTGGAAAGCCTCCCCGGCAAGACACTCCTCGACAAGACGAGGCACTTGGTCAAATGTTTGGAAGAAGGATATGTTTTCCCGCATGTCGTCAAAATGGCGATACAGCTCGTTGTTGAGATCGTTGTCGCAGGCGATGACCTTCTTCCCGTGCTTCCATGCAATGGTGATAGGAAGCCCAAAGCCCTCATATTGGCTGGGGAAGACGACGCAACTTGCGTTTTCGTAAAGACACGACAGGAAGCTCTCGCTCAATCCGCCGCCGGTGATACAACGTACGTTGGAAGGTAGAGACGGTACGGACCCGTCCTCGGCCTTCTCCAAACCCTCCTCGTAGAGGCGTTGATCGAGCCCCATGAACACATAGTTGCGATTCGTACCCGCAACTGCCGCAAGCACCTCGGCCAGCGCCTTGTGTTTCAAATGGTTGCCGGGAACAAGGACATACTCGTCAAAGGGAAGGTTCTTTCGCTCCTCCTCGTCGATGTCGGACACGTCGGAGTCGCTCGAGATATAAATCGTCTTTTGGGGTACCCCAGCGATGTCCGCGTCGCTTTGGAAGAACTCCAGGTAGTCGTCTCGGCTGAAATCGCTGATGGAGATGATGCCGTCGCTGAAGCGCAAACCGCTGCGAACGATGTCCGCCCGGGCGGGATCTCCCTCCGCAAGATAGCTCGAACGAAGCAGGATGCAATCAAGCATCGTGAAGACGATACGGGCACAATGGTCGTTGAGGAACAGCTGTTGGTCGATGGTGAGTGGCTGGGCTGCGACAAGACCGATATCACACAGGGGAATCTCCTCATCGAGCAGACACACGTTGCCGAAGCGCTCCCTCAAAGCATGGAAACGCACCGCTTCCTCATTACACCGGACATAGAACTCATAGCGGTCGGAAAACCGCGACCAGAAATACTCGAGCAACGCAAGTTGGTACTCCGAGGTTCCGCAATACCAAGGCATCATGTCGCTGAACTCGAACAGGATACGCGGCTTGCGTCCACCCTCCGTCAAGACGAATGGGAAGAACCGATCAAGCCAGGCACTCTCCCGCAGAATGCGCTCGTCTTTGAAATCGGGATATCGGTCGCCAAATGCGTGGCGCACCGTATCGATTCGCGTGAGGCCCAAGACCTCGGGGGCTCTCAATCCCGCAACAAGCAACGCCTTGTTCGCGACGACGCTGGAGTAACCGAAGCAATTGAGACGCAACGCGTACTCCGCAAGCGCGGCATCGATGCTGGGCAAGGATTCGTCAAGGGGGCCAAAGGAGGAGAAGTCCTTCGTACGCACCATGATAGCGACACGATGAGGGGCAGCCACGATGCTGGCATTGGGAAGCCTGCTTGCCTGGTCAAAGGCCTCCTCGAAGGAGACGCCCGAAGGGATAAGGCGGGGGCACACCACCGCATAGCGATCGAAGCTGCGTTGGACCTCGACCATGCGACGCAAGGTAGCAACCTTGCACTCGCACCCCTCCACGACGAACAACACCTGTCCGCCCTGGTCCATCCTGGCACGGATGAACTCGTTTGCTTCCTCTATGTTTTTCGCGACGCAAGAGGCGTCAAAACCCATTTCGTCCTTGCGTATATGTTGTAGCGTGTAAGCTCTCATCACCCAAGCTGCCTTTCGGGTCGGTGTGACGTTGTATCGTGTATCGAAAAAGCGGGCGAACCGCTTTGGATCCGCCCGCTTGGTCTCAAGCAATAACCCTTGGGGCTGCGTCTACCTTGCGCTGCTTGCGTAGGTGTTGCTGTCCTTGAGAACGACGTCGTGAGCACCACCCTCGACGATGGAGGTGGAGCTGACCAACGTTAACTTCGCCTTTTGTTGGAACTCCTCGATGGTGAGAGCGCCGCAGTTGCACATCGTTGCCTTGACCTTGGTCAACGTCAGAGCGACGTTATCCTTGAGGTGGCCGGCATAAGGGACATAGGAGTCGACGCCCTCGACAAAGTGGAGGCTCTTGTTCTTGCCGCCAAGGTCGTAGCGACCCCAGTTTTGTGCACGAGCAGATCCCTCGCCCCAATATTCCTTCATGTATTGGCCATTCACCATGACCTTGTTGGACGGGGACTCGTCAAAGCGGGCGAAGTAGCGGCCCAACATGACGAAGTCTGCGCCCATGGCCAAAGCCAAGGAGATGTGGTGGTCGTAGACGATGCCGCCATCGGAACAGATCGGCACGTACACGCCCGTCTCCTTGAAGTACTCGTCGCGAGCCTTGGCAACCTCGATGGTGGCGGTAGCCTGACCGCGACCGATACCCTTGGTCTCACGCGTAATACAGATCGATCCGCCGCCGATACCGATCTTGACGAAGTCGGCGCCGCTCTCAGCGAGGAAGCGGAAGCCGTCGGCGTCTACGACGTTGCCGGCACCGATCTTGACGGAGTCGCCATAGTGCTCGCGGACCCACTCGATAGTCATCTTCTGCCAATCACTGAAGCCCTCGGAGGAGTCGATGCAGAGAACGTCGACACCTGCGTCGACCAGCGCGGGAATACGCTCGGCGTAGTCGCGGGAATTGATACCGGCGCCGACGATGTAACGCTTGTGATCGTCGAGCATCTCATCGGGGTTCTCTTTGTGGGAGTCATAATCCTTGCGGAACACAAGCGCGACAAGGTTGTCGTCCTCATCGACGATGGGAAGGCTGTTGAGCTTGTTATCCCAAATGATGTCATTGGCAACCTTGAGGCTCGTACCGTCGGGGGCAACGACAAGCTTCTCGCGGGGAGTCATGAACGTAGCAACCTTCTCGGTGCCGTCCATGCGGGAGACGCGATAGTCGCGATCGGCGACCATGCCGACGAGCTTGCCCGTAGGAGTGCCGTCAACGGTAACAGGCATCGTGGAGTGGCCCGTGGTCTCCTTGAGCTCGAGCACGTCGGCAAGCGTCATCTCGGGGGACAAGGTGGAGTCGCTCACGACAAATCCCGCCTTGCGAGCCTTGGCGCGGGCGACCATGGCAGCCTCTTCCTCGATGGTTTGGTTTCCATAGATGAAGGAGACACCGCCCTCGGTGGCAAGGGCGACGGCCATGTTATCGTCGGAAACCGCCGTCATGATCGCAGAGACCATAGGGATGTTCAAGGACAAGGGGCATTCCTCCTCGCCCTTGCGGTACTTGACCAGCGGGGTCTTTAAGCTGACCTTCGCAGGAATGCAATCCGCGGGCGTGTGGCCCGGCACCAACAGATACTCGTTAAAGGTTCTCGACGGTTCCTCGTAGTAAAAAGCCATAGCATCTCCTCTATCCCTGAAATGGACTCGTAGTTGCCCCGTTTTCGGGCGCACCCGCTCTCTATACAGTTACTAGACATTATACGCAGCGCGAGGAATGTCGCTTCTCTTAAAACGACAAAAAGCCAAAATCTCAAACAGGTCGCTCGCTCCGCCCAAAGCGCGTCCAAAGCACGCCCAAAGCACGCCCGATATCAAATCGTCGGCGAGAGTTTCGCCAC
>CAZOGL010000022.1:0-23401 GCA_964579575.1 uncultured Eggerthellaceae bacterium
GCCGAAGCGGCCTGGCCAGTTGGCCGGCGAGCTTGTTACGAGGTTGTTTGCCGCTTGGCCAGCGAGCTTGTGCCGAAACGGCCTGGCCGGTGAGCTTGTGCCGAAGTTGCAGACTGTCCGGCTTGCCTACGAGCTTGTGCCGAAGTTGCAACCTACCTGGTTAGCTGGCGCACCAGCTCGCGCGCGTCCGTTTTGGTCACTGAAACGACCAGCTCTGAATCGGCCTACCCGGCTGGCGAGCCGACTTCGAATCGGCCTACTCTCCGTCAAACAGCTCGGTGCTGAAATAGCGTTCAGCCGTGTCAGGCAGGATGGTGACGACGGTTTTACCAGCCCCGAGCTTTTTTGCCAAACGCACCGCCGCGGTCACGTTGGTACCCGACGAGATGCCGCACATCAGGCCCTCTTCCCGCGCCAGACGGCGTGCCATGTCGATTGCCTCCGCATCAGTGACGACAGTGATGGTGTTGTATATGTCAGTGTCGAGGATGTGGGGGATGACGCCGTCGCCAATACCCATCTGCAGGTGGGATCCTACGATGCCGCCCGAAAGAATCGCGGCATGCTCGGGCTCGACGGCCCAGATTTCCACTTCAGGAAACTTCTTGCGTAGCGCGGTTCCGATACCGGTGATGGTGCCGCCAGTGCCGATTCCTGAACAAAAGCCGTGAATCTCGCCGTCGTATTGCTCAAGGATTTCACGCGCGGTTTGATTTTCGTGCGCCAAGACGTTGTCGTAGTTCTCGAATTGTTGGGGAACAAACACGTTGGGGTCTTCGGCGGCCATGCGATTGGCCAACTCGATGCACTCCGTGATGCATTTTCCGATATCTCCCTCGTCGTGCACGATCACGGCCTCGGCGCCGTAGTGGTTCACAAGCTTGCGGCGCTCGACAGACACGCTGTCGGGCATGATGATGCGCGCTTGATATCCCAGCACAGCGCACACAAGCGCCAAGCCGATTCCCTGGTTGCCGCTGGTGGGTTCGACGATGATCGAGTGAGCGGGGTTGATCTTACCTGCGCGTTCCGCGGCGATGAGCATTTGGTAGGCCGTGCGCGTCTTCACAGAGCCGCCGACATTGACGGCTTCAAATTTCACGAGGATTTGCGCGCTGTCAGGATCGCAGACGTTGTTCAGTCGTATGAGCGGCGTGTTGCCAAGCGCGTCTAACACGTTGTCAAAAACCATGCCTAAACCTTTCCGGCATAGAGACACAAAAAACGAATCCATTCTAATTCAGCCTGATGCGGTAGTCCATTTAAATATTGCAATTGGATTTGTTGTCGAGGGGTTCGTGGGCTTGTGTGGCGGATTTTCAGCGCTTGACGTCCGAAAAGGGCGAATCTCGCCGTAATTTAGCCAACCCGCTCGCGTCTCCCTTTGCGAAACCGCAGGTCAAAGGAGCGCTTCTGTTTTTGCCACTATGGCGACCACGCGTTTTGAGACGTCAAACGCCCGAAACGCGCCAGGCGGGCCGAAAACCGGACGTCAAACGCCCGAAACGCGCCAAGCGGATGTACCAAACGGGATGTACAATTTTGCGTGTCGCTCATTTATACGCCAATCACGCAATGGTCGCGACCACGGAGAAGGGGTTCCTATGTTGAACGAGAGTCAAGTTCGTGCCTATCTCGAACGCATCGGGTGGTTTGAGGATCACATGCAGCTGCCGACGTGTGCTGCGGAAGATCTGGATGCCCTTGTCTGGTTGCACCAGACCTATGTTCCCTTCGAGAATATCGATGCCCACATCCTCCATAAACCGGCATCGTTGGGCATCGACGACCTGTTCCGCAAGATCGTGATCGATGGGCGTGGAGGAATTTGTTACGAGCTCAACGCGGCTTTTCATGCGTTGCTGATCGGTTTGGGATTCGATGTGTTTCCCGTTTTCGCGCGCAACGTCCGCAACATCCCTGAGGGCGAGTCGGCGCCCATCTCCCATCGCAGTGAGATTGTGCGCCTTGACGGGGGGTTGCGCTACGTTGACGTGGGTTACGGCGGCCCTATGGCGGGATGCTCCCTGCCTGTCTTTGAGGGCTCCAAGACGCTTAGCGCGGGTCGCTGGTTCCAAGTCGTCCAAACGATTGAGGAGGGATGGTTCCAGCTCTCTTACGCTTCCGCGAGTTGTTCACTTGGAGATACAAACCCGCCGGTCGACGAGGCGTTCGAACCGATTTTACTCTTTCATGATCGGCCTGCTCGGGAGGAGGATTTCGTCCCATATTGTTGGTATACCACCATGTGCCCGGACTCTGTTTTCGTACGTTTGATGTTCATGAATGTACGCACGGACACGGGCAATGCCAGCATCCGCGGCAATGTCTTCACCACGGTTGACGGGGCTGAGCGCCGCTCCGTGACGATTCGCGAGGAGGAGATACCCCGCCTTGCTGAGGGTGTCTTCGGCTTGTCTTGGCGAGGGCTGTTTGGAGGTTGATTGATTGCTCTGACGGGCGACTCCCGGCTAGCAAGCAGGCCGCAACCAAGCCGCAGCTCCCAGCCAACGCAATAACTCCCATCTAGCAAACAACTCCCAGCCGGACCTCAGTCAGCCTCAAGCAACCCCCAGCTAGCCTCAAATGATGCCGGAGTAGCCCATAAGGCGTGCATCCACATCACGGGCGACCTTGCGCGCATCTGCCATGGCGCGAACCACCAGCGAAGCGCCGATCGACATGTCACCAGCGCGGAAAACGTTTTTGCAGGCAGCAAGGTCAACCTGTTCTGTGGCGTAGGTCTCCGGACCGCTGAATCCCGAGGCGATAACAAGCATGTCGGCCGCCACGGAGACGTTACCCTCAGGCGTATCGAGGGTGAGTTGCACAAGGCGACCCGACTCGTCTGCCTGAACCGACGCGACCGTGGTCTGGAAACGGCGAATGTCGTGGTCGAACAGGGCATTCGCTTCCTCGTGGGCATAGTCGGTCATGGGGCCATAGTCAGTGGCGGGACGGCGAATGAGTTGGATGACGTCCTTTGCGCCCTGGCGAATCGCGGTGGCGATGCAGTCGTTAGCGGAGTCACCTGCGCCGACGACGGCGATGACCTTGCCAGAGGCGTTAAATTGCGCGGGAAGGTCAGCCTCCCCAAGATGGTCGGCGGCGACAGCGCTCAGGTAATCAAGCGCGAAACACACGCCACTGGCTTTGCCCTCGAAGGGGACCTCGCGCGGCTTTTGGGACCCGATGGCCAAGACCACGGCATCAAAGTTCTCGCTGATCTGGTCTATTGTGACGTCAACACCGATATTCACGCCACACTTGAAGGTGATTCCCTCGGCTTCCATGAGCTTGACGCGGCGGGCGACCACGCTCTTTGGGAGCTTCATGGCCGGGATGCCGTAGACAAGCAAGCCGCCAGGCGTGCGGTTGCGCTCGTAGATCACTACCTCGTGTCCGCGCTGGTTCAACAGGTTCGCCACCGTAAGACCAGCAGGACCGGATCCGACAACTGCGATCGTCAATCCGCTGCGGCCCTTGGGAGGGTTCGGCCTCATGAGTCCTTCCGCGAAAGCCTCCTCGATGATATAGCGTTCGTTGTCGTTGATGGTCACCGGGGCGCCCACCTTGCCTGCCGAACACGCCGCCTCACAAGGGGCAGGGCACACGTAGCCCGTGAACTCCGGGAAGCAGTTCGTGCGAAGCAAGCGCTCCAACGCCATGGGGAGGTTCTCGTTCCAAAGCTGGTCGTTCCACTCGGGAATCAGGTTGCGCAAGGGGCACCCGATGAGTTTGCGGCCCATGGTGATGCCCGCTTGGCAAAACGGCACGCCGCAATTCATGCATCGGCCGGCCTGCTCGCGTCGGGCGTTGCAATCCAGGTCGGTGTGGAACCACTCGGAGTTGCCCACGCGTTGGTCGGCTGGGATGCTGGGGGTCTCTATGCGTGGGTAGTCGATGAATCCTGTCGGTTTTCCCATGTTATTCATCCCTTTCCAGGAATGCCTTGGTGGCTGCTTCGTTCGGGCTCATGCCTTGGCGGAGGTTGTCGTTTATCGCTTCGGTCATCTTGCGATAGGCGTGTGGGATGACCTTTTTGAAGTCCGCGATCCTTTCATCGAAGTTGGCAAGCATCTCGGCGGCGATGGCGGAGCCGGTAAGGCGGGCGTGCTCGTCGATGAGTTGCCACACCTGGAGGATGTCTTCGGAGGCGCTGAGTTGCTCGATTGCGACAAGTTCCTTGTTGGTGCGGCGGTACAGGTCGTGGTTGGCGTCGTAGACAAACGCCACGCCGCCGCTCATGCCCGCAGCAAAATTGCGGCCGGTGGTCCCAAGGATGACGACCACGCCGCCGGTCATGTACTCGCACCCGTGGTCGCCTACGCCCTCGACCACGGCGGTAGCCCCGGAGTTGCGGACGCAGAAGCGCTCGCCGGCGCGACCAGAGATGAACGCGCGGCCGCTGGTGGCGCCATAGAGGGCGACGTTGCCGATGATGACGTTCTCCTCGCTGCGCCGCGCACAGCCGCTATGGGGGTAGGTGATGAGCTCGCCGCCGGAGAGGCCCTTTCCGAAGTAGTCGTTGGAGTCGCCCTCAAGCTCGAGGGTGACGCCCTTCGGGATGAAGGCGCCAAAGCTTTGGCCGGCACCGCCGACGAACTTGAAGCGGAAGGTGCCCGGGTTGAGGCTTGTGCCAAAGCGGCGAGTGACCTCAGCGCCGAACAGGGTGCCGGCAGCGCGGTCTGTCGAGCTGATCGGGAATTCGAGGGTCTTGTTGCCCGTGCCATTTTTTGTCTTGCGTGCGTCAAGGACGGGAAGCAGGCAACGGGAATCGAGCGTCTCGTCAAGTTTGAAGTCGTAGACATCCTCTGCGTTGTAGAGCACCGGGTGTCCGGAGTGTTTTGTGAGGATTCGGCTCATGTCGATCATGCTCGCGCGCTCGGGGGCGAGGTTGTTTGCACGTTCGAGGACGCGCTCGGGGGCGCAATCAGAGGCGCCGCCGTCCCGCTCGCCCGCGCGCTCGGAGGCAGACGCCCCCTCGTTGTGTGCGATACGGAGCAAGTCGGTGTTGCCCACAAGCTCGTCGAGGGTACGCAGGCCAAGGCGGGCCAAGATCTCTCGTAGCTCCTCGGCGATGAAGCGCATGAAGTTCTCCACGTGCTCGGGCTTACCGGTGAAGTTCTTGCGCAGCTCGGGATTTTGGGTCGCGATGCCCATGGGGCAAGTGTCGAGGTTGCACGCGCGCATCATGTCGCATCCCATGGCGACCAAGGGGGCGGTGGCAAAACCGAATTCCTCGGCGCCTAAGGCGGCGGCGATGGCGACATCGCGGCCGGTCATGAGCTTGCCGTCCGCCTCGATGCGGACATGGCTGCGCAAGCCGTTTTGGATGAGGGTTTGGTGGACCTCGGCGACTCCGAGTTCCCAAGGCAGACCCGCGCCAGAGATGGAGCTGCGCGGTGCGGCACCGGTGCCACCGTCATAGCCGCTGACCAACACCGTTTCGGCGCCAGCCTTGGCGACACCGGCGGCGATGGTGCCGACACCAGCCTCACTGACGAGCTTGACGGCGATGGTGGCGTCCTTGTTGGCGTTCTTGAGGTCGTAGATGAGCTCGGCTAGGTCCTCGATGGAGTAGATGTCATGGTGGGGCGGGGGAGAGATCAACGACACGCCGGGGGTGGAATAGCGGGTCTTGGCGATCCAAGGCCACACCTTTTTGCCAGGCAAGTGGCCGCCTTCACCTGGCTTTGCGCCCTGGGCCATCTTGATTTGGATCTCCTTGGCGCTGACGAGGTACTCGCTTGTGACGCCGAATCGACCGGAGGCAACCTGCTTGATGGCGCTGCCGCGCTCGGTCCCGAGGCGTTCAGGCGACTCGCCGCCCTCCCCTGAGTTGCTCTTGCCGCCAAGGCGGTTCATCGCGATGGCGAGGCACTCATGGGCTTCTTGGCTTATGGAGCCATAGGACATGGCGCCGGTCTTGAACCGCTTGACGATGTTCTCGACGGGCTCGACCTCGTCTATCGGAATCGGCTCGCATTCATCGAAGGCGAACTCCATGAGGCTGCGCAGGTTGTGAGGTTGAGCGTTGTTGTCGAGGATATCGGAGTATTCGCGGAACTTCTTGTAGTCACCCTCGCGTGCTGCGGCCTGCAGATACAAGATGGTGCGCGGGTTGTACAGGTGGCTTTCAGCTGTGTCCGAGCTGCGCATCTTGTGGGCGCCGAAGCTGGAAAGCGAGAGATCCTCGCCTAACCCCATGGGATCAAACGCCGCGGTGTGGCGTTGGCTCACGAGCTCGGCGATCTGCGCGAGTCCGATGCCGCCGATTCGGCTTACCGTGTTGGTGAAATACGGCTTGACCACGTCCTCAGCAAGGCCAAGGATCTCAAAGATTTGAGCGGATTGGTAGGACTGCAACGCTGAGATGCCCATCTTCGCGGCGATCTTGACGACCCCTTGGAGCACGGCGTTGTTGTAGGCGTTGACAGCGACATAGCGGTCGCGGTCGAGGCTGTCGCTCTCGATGAGGTCGCGGATACATTGGTGGGCGAGGTAGGGGCAAACCGCGCGGGCACCATAACCGAGCAGCGTCGCGAAATGGTGGACGCTGGTGGGCTCGGCGCTTTCGAGCACGACCGAGACCGCAGTGCGCTTCTTCGTGCGAATGAGGTATTGCTCGACCGCGCTGACGGCGAGCAGACTCGGGATCGCCACATGGTTCTCGTCTACGCCGCGGTCGGAAAGGATGATGATGTTGGCTCCGTTGTGGTATGCCTTCTCGATGTTGAGAAACAAGCGGTCAAGGACCACATCAAGAGGCGTGTTCTCGAAATAGAGCATGCTGATGACCTGGGACTTGAGCTTGGGCGTGTCAAGGGCCTTGATCTTTTCCAACTCCAACTCGGTAAGGATAGGCGTATCGATTTGGAGCAGGCTGCAATTATCCGCGCGGTCCTCGAGGAGGTTGCCGTCGCTGCCGACATACACGGTGGTGTCCGTGACGATCTGTTCGCGTGTGGAGTCGATGGGCGGGTTTGTGACTTGGGCAAACATTTGCTTGAAGTAGTCGAACAAAGGGCGGCGCTTCGTGTCGAGCACCGCGAGGGGCGTGTCGACTCCCATGGCGGCGGTGGGCTCGACTCCGGTGGTCGCCATGGGCAAGATGACCTCGTAGATATCCTCGTAGGTATAGCCGAACGCACGGTAGAGGCGCTTGAGCTCGTCGTGGTCGTAGTGGCTCACGCGCTTTTTCGGCGTGGGGAGGGCGTCAAGTTTGACAAGCTCGCAGTCAAGCCATTCGCCGTAGGGGTGTTGGGCGGCGTAGTCGCCCTTGACGGTGGCGTCGTCTCTGAGCTCGCCTTTGCGGGTGTCGACCACCAACATGCGGCCGGGCTCGAGGCGCGACTTGGTGACGATGGTCTCATCGGGGATGTCCAGGACGCCTACCTCGGAGGAGAGGATAAGGCGGTCGTTGTCGGTGACGTAGTAGCGGCAAGGTCGCAAGCCGTTGCGGTCAAGAGCCGCGCCCATGACCTCGCCGTCGGTGAACAGCAAGGCGGCGGGGCCGTCCCAAGGCTCCATCATGGATGCGTAGTAGTGGTACATGTCGCGCACGTCGGCAGGGGTGTTGGTGTTCTTACTCCAAGGCTCGGGGACAAGCATCATGACGGCCTTGGGCAACTCGATACCGGAGTACATGAGGAACTCCAGCGTGTTGTCGAGCATGGCGGAGTCGGACCCGTTGGCGTTGACAACGGGCATGACGCAATCCATGTCCTCGGCGAAATACGGTGTGGACATGGTCTCCTCGCGGGCGTTCATGCGGGCAAGGTTGCCGCGAATCGTGTTGATCTCGCCGTTGTGGAGCAGGACGCGGTTGGGGTGTGCCCGCTCCCAGCTGGGGTTTGTGTTGGTCGAGAAGCGGGAGTGGACCATGGCGATGGCACTCTCGCAACGCTTGTCTTGCAAATCGAGGTAGAACTTGCGCAACTGGTCCACGAGGAACATGCCCTTGTAGACGACGGTGCGGCTGGAGAAGGAGGCAACGTAGGTGTCGTTGGCGGATTGCTCAAACTCGCGGCGAATCAGGTAAAGCACGCGGTCAAAAGCGATTCCGGGCTCTAGCGCGGACGGGCGAGCCACGATGGCTTGCCATATGGAAGGCATGGCATCGAGGGCCTTTTGTCCCAAGACGCTCGGATCGGTAGGGACCTCGCGCCAGGTGATGAACTCCACGCCGCGCTTGGCGACGATGACCTCGAGGGCGCGCATACGCAAACGACGCGTCATCTTGTCTTGGGGGAAGAAGAACATGCCGATGCCAAAATCGCCGTCGGTGCCGAGGGGGTTCTCGCCTTCGACGAGCCCCTCTTCGACCACCACCGCGTTCATCAGCTTGGTCGGAACTTGCAGGATAATGCCGACGCCGTCACCAGTTTGCCCGGAGGCGTCCTTGCCGGCGCGGTGTTCGAGCTTTTCGACGATGCTCAAGGCGTCGCTGACGCAGTCGTGGCTCTTTATGCCTTTGATTTGCACGACGCCGCCGATGCCGCAGGAATCATGCTCAAAGGCCGGGTCGTAAAGCGTATGGGTGGTTTCATTCATAGGGTACACTCCTCCATGATTGGACCGCTCCATAGTACGCGATGAGATTTACGCGTCTATTACGCGATTATTTCGATGCTGTTACGTGCACTCGGCTTCGCCGTTTGCTTATGGAGCAAGTTCTTTTCGTGCTGCTGCGTTGTCGCGCGCGATGTTGCCGCTTTGCTGTGCGCAATGCTGTCGCGTGTAGTTGCGTTGCCGTGGGCAATATCGCTGTGCGCAATGCTGTCGCGGGCAATGTTGTCGTGGGTAAAAAAAGGCGGAAGGGAAGCGCCCCTCCGCCTTGCTGGAAGCATCGATTTTGTTGGAAGCATCGACCTGCGACATCGTGGCTAGATGCCGTGGCTAGATGCCGTGGCTAGATGAGCTCCACCTCGATCTCGTCGCCGGGCTTCGGCGCGTTTGCCTTGTCGACAATGGCGAGCGCATCACATTGCATCATGCCAGCGCCCATGCTGCCGGGGTTGGCAACGTAGCGGCCGTCTTCAACGGACAACGTGAAGAAGCGCATGAACTCCTCATTGGGATGACGCTCGGGTCCCTTGGAATCTTTAGGCCCTTTGTTGTCCTTAGGTCCCTTGGGTCCGTGGCCCGTCGGTTGCTTTGGTGCGGCGAGCACGGCCTTGACCTTGGCGCGCGCAAATGCGGGTTTACCCTGGAGTTTCGCGATCGCATAGCGGACGAGCCATTGCCACACGACAAACGCGGCCATCGTCGGTCCGGGGAGGTTTACGTGGGGTTTGCCGTCGATAACGCTTGCTGCGGCCACACGCGCGGGGCGCAGCAACACGCCGTGTTGGTAGAACGTCGCGCCGTCAGCGAGCAGCGCCGCGTTGAAATCCTCGGAGCCTTTGGAGCTGCCGCCGTTGATGAGCACAAGGTCAGCGGCTTCGCGGGCGCGGGCAAGCGCGTCGGTGAGCGCCTCCTTCGAGTCGCTCACGATGGGGAACATGATCGGGTCTGCGCCGGCATCGAGGATGAGCTGGCGAATCATGAAGGAGTTGCTGTCGGCGATCTTGCCGCGTTGGAGCACCTCGCCCGCGGAAACGAGCTCGCTGCCCGTGGGGATGAACGCGATGCGGATCTTACGGCGGACGGGGATGACGGTGTGGCCGACGCTTGCGAGATAGGCCATCGTGCGCGCCGTCAGGACGGTGCCCGCAGGGAGGACGGGGTCGCCCACCTGCATGGTGCTGCCGGGTTGCTTGATCTTGTCGGGACCCATGATGGAGGGCGGGTCGTCGACAAGTCGGATGCCACCGTCCTCGAGGAACTCGACTCCCTCGACGTGGGTCGTGCAATTGAACTCGTCGGGAAAATCGTCACCCATGTCGGCGCGGACCCAATCCACGCCTTCGACCCACGTTGCGGTTACCTCGTCACTCGGCATGCCGTCCGCAAATGCCTCGTAGCGCATCGCAACCGAGTCACCCTGGGCGGATTTGCCCGAGGGGAGTTGGTAGCGGGAGACCATGTCGCGTGCCAAAACGCGTCCCGCACATTCTTGGAGAGGAAGAATCTCCTCGCCCTCGACTGCTTCAAACGCGGCGAGGAACTTTTCGACGAATTCGGTGCGGGGCAACGGATCCAATCCGATGCCGGCGTCGGTGACAAGTGCCATGAGAGCCTCCTAAGAGAAATAGGTATATGCGTGGATAATTATAGCCTTAAACAATTAAAGCTAATCAACTATAATTCCTGTCAAGAATAACTTGGAATCTGAGGTCGGCAAGGACTTTTGACGTAAGGGAGACGAGTCTTGGCTAAGACCAAGCCCGCCGGGCGACATAGCCTTTTGGAGCGCAGGGGCGTGAGTGTTGCTGCGGCTAAGATTCTTCGCGCTGGACTTGCTGTCCCTTTGAGCGTATGCCTTGTCCCTACCGCCGCAATCGCCCAAGAAAGCGATACCCGTGCGATCGCCCAAGAGAGAGTAACCCAATCGGACGTGGCGGCGGTCACCTCCCTCGAGGAGACATCTGCCCATTCGTCGTCTATATCTGAGACCGCATCGAGCGCGGGTGCGAAGTCTCCCCAACGCTCCTCCGAATCGTCTTCAACCTGCGATGCCGATACGTCCGAGGGCACGACCGAGGACACGGCCGGGGGCGATGCCGGCACGACCGGGGGCGCGGTTGAGAACGCGGCCGAGGAGGACAGCGCGCTCTCCGCGACGGCCGAGGCTATCGACCTCAGCGCGCTCATCGTGGAGCAGGAGACAAGCTCTTCGACCGTTATCGTGCTGACCGAGGGCGGAACGTACCGTCTGACCAGCGACGTCACGACGAGCAAGCGCCTCGAGATCAAAGCGCCAGATGCCGATGTCACCATCGACCTCTCGTCGTTTTCGCTGACGTTCGATACCCCGCGCCAAGAGATGTCGACCTTGGCGCAGGGGCTTGTGGTCCGATCGGCAAAGTCCGTTACCGTCACAGGCTCGCTCGACGAGCTCAAATCGGATCAGATCATCTTGACGAGCTCGAACAAGACGCAGGGCCTCGGCTCCGCCGTCACTGCGGTGGCTGCGGGGTGCGAAGTCTCGCTCGGCAATGTCGGAATCCACGTTTCTGGCGCTGACGAGGGCACACAGCTTCGCACGCTGAACGCGGAGGGTGTCCGCGCCACCAAGGGCTCGCTTGAACTTGACCAGGTCGCGGTTACGGTTGATATGAGCAACCAGACCGAGGTCAACAACACGGTAAACGCGATGAAGGGCGCTCCGGTCGGCGTCTATGTCGGCGCAAGCGTAAAGACTGCGCGCCTCAACGACTCCACCATTGTTGTGCACGGAACGCCAAACGTCGCGGTTGATAAGCTCTCGCGTGACCTTCAACCTGGCAGCGCCACCGGCATCTACTCTCTCATGAAAGACGCAGCGCTCGAGGTATCCGCAACCTCTCTCGACGTCGATGCGCCGATCGGATTGGCGACGGGCATCAACGCCGTCAAGATGACGTTGAGCGAGGGCGAGGTGTCGGACGTCAGCGAGGCGACGGGCGAGCGCGAGGAGGGCGACCTCGGCGGGGCGACGGGCGCCAGCGACGACGGCAACCTCAGCGAGGGTTCGGCTACCAGCGACGACGGCAACCTCAGCGAGGACTCAGTCGCCAGCGACAACGGTAACCTCAACAAGGAAGCCAACCTCAGCTCGACGACAGGCATCAGCGTCAACGTGAACGCGAAGCAGCGCGCCATAGCGATCCAAGCGGGCGGCGGTGCGTCTTCCGCGACGCTGAACTGCGAGCTTGCGGTGACATACAAGGGTGAGAGTACCCCCTCCGTTGCCTGTGCGCTCTACAGCCCGACCGAGGGCGCCTTTGTGTTGGGGAAGGCGTTTGACGGCGTGGCCCTTGGGGTCATCGTTGGTGCTTTCGATGGGTCCCAAAATGCCGATGGGGCGTATTTCGCCTCATTCTCGGATGAGGTTGCGGCAGGCGATCGGGATCGCTTTGCGGGCATGTTTACCAACGGGTTGTCCACAGGCGCGCCGTGCGCAGTCGATGCCGACGAGCAGGGTCTTTTCTTCCGATTTGACGCTGCGAGTGCGCGGGCCATTGTTGAGACGGCGGAAGGGGAGACGCTGTACTGCTCCTCGGCCCAAGACGCGCTTGACAAGGCGACTCCCGGCTCGACGGTGCGACTGATGGCGGACTCGGATGCGGTAGAGTTTGCGGTGGACGCGCAAGAGGGCGACGAGTTTACGCTCGACTTGTGCGGACATGTGATCGCGGGACTTTCTGTCTCCTCGAGCGGTATGCTTTGTGTCAAGGACTCCCTTGGGACAGGCTCGATTGTTGACACGGTAACCGTGAGCGACGAGGGGTCGTTGGTCCTCAACTCCGTCGAGGTGATGGCCATCAACCATGTGCAAGCCGCAACCGGTGTTCTCGTTGGAGCACACGCGCGCTTCGAGGCACATGGCTGCTCGATTTCTGCGAGCTCGTCCACTTCTCAGGTGCGTGCAATCGCGGCTGAGAGTGCGGGCAACGCAACGATCGTTCTTGACGGATGCTCCGTCAGCGCCGTGACCTATGCGGGCAGCGAAGCGGCTTTCGGCATCGTCAGCCGCGCAGAGCAGGGCACTCTCAAGATGTATGGATGCACGATGGCCGTGCGCTCCATGTCAGGAACCTGCGGAGGCATCGATGCGGTTACCGGTGTCGAGGTCTCTTCCACACGCATCGACGTCACGACTGCCTGCGATGCGCAAAGCGCTTGGGGCATCAAGCTGTCGGGAAGCGGGGCATTGGGCAACGTCATGGAGAGCGCGATCAATGTCTCATCAGATGACGCGAGTCTCGCGGGAGAGTATTGGTGCCTCCAGGCGGGTTCGGCGCTCAACCCCAGCAACGAGGTGGCTTGGACGTTCGACGGTGCATGCTCTTTCGCGAGCGCAAAGAACACCGTTTTGAGCCTGAGCGGCGCGCCCGTTGTGTTGGGAGCGGGGTTTGCTGCGGAAAGCGGGAGCATCTACCTAAGTGATAGCGGGCTTACCGACAACATCATCGCGACGGCGCGCGACGACGCGCAAGACCTCGCGGGCGCCGCTGGCTCCTTTGCCTCGATTGCGGGAGATGTCCGTGAGGGTTGGCTCGTTGCCGCCTCCGAGGCGGGGTCGAGCCTGCGTTGGACGCGTGCGGCGGCGGTGTCGAACTTCACGCGGGGTGAGTCGTATTCCTCTCTTACGGAGGCAATAGCCGCCTCGACTTCAGGTGATAGGCTCGTGCTGCTTGCTGACTGTACCGAGGCTGCGATGGAGATAGATTGCGGCGTCGAGGTCGACTTGGCGGGGCATGTGCTCACGCTTGCCGCCTATGATGACGCATCGCGCGAGAACGCGGGTGCCGCGTTTGTGTACAGCGGGCAGGGCACGCTCGTGTTTCGGGATTCCAGCGCCGAACAAAGCGGCGCCGTTCGCGCCCTTGTCGGTGCGCGCCATGAGGCATCGGCCTCTTCGGCCACGTATGTCGGCTTTTCCATTGCGGCGGGCGGCACACTCGTCTTTGACCGATGCAAGGCCGAGGTGGGATATGCGGGGTATGGCGAGGCGTGTGAGCTGTCGCTTATAGGAGTTGCGGTTGACAACGGCTCGCTCTCCCTCGTCGATGGAGCAACCTTGCATACCCTCCTTTGTGGCACCACCCTGGCTCTTAAGATGACGGGCATCGAGATCGCTCAGACAGGGGTCGCGTCGACGGAGGCTCCTTCCGTATCGATCTCTGCGGATAGCGCGTGTGTTGTCGACAACTCCGCACCGCTTGCGCTCATGGGTGCTGTGGCGAGCGTTGCCCTCACGAGCACGAACACGGCGGTTGCGAACCGCAACGCGAACCTCGTGCGCTTCTACCCCGAGGAAGGCAGCGATCTATACGAGGAGATCCAGGAGAAGTTTAGGGCCCAAGCGAAATACGACGGCACCTACCCGGCCAACGTTGCGGATACCGATGACGTCGTGTACGGCTCGCGGATCTACTACGCGGCCCAACTCGCGCTCGACAACGGCCTGCTCGTTTGGGCATATTCCGACCCAGTGAGCGCGGATGAGGTGGGCCCGCTCGAAAACGTTGTCGCGACGTCGTTCTTCACCTCCTCGAAATACAACCTCGTTCCCGCCGCATGCGCCATCCATGCTTCCTCCTCTTTCGAGGGGTCCTTGATTGTCGAAGGCAAGGTTGCATCCACGTGCGATGCAGGAGACGCGACCGGTATCGACGCTCCCTCAAAGGCGCGTTGCGAAATTGACGCGACGGCGCAGGTCTTAGTACAGGCGGGAGACAAACCAGTGTACCGCCTCGGAGGGCTGTTCGACCTGCGCGACCATATCACGTTCGGCGACGAGGTCAACGAAATCGTCCAATACCCGGAAAACGATAAGGAGCACCTCGTCACCTACGAGTATCCGTCAGCGCGTGCCTTGTCCGAGGAGATGGGGCAGACGGGATCCGCCGCCAATATTGACCCGGCAGCGACGATATCCGAGCGTGCGGGCGGAAGCGAGTCTGCCGCCTTGACGGAGTTACCCGATTTCGCCAGCGCGGAGGTTGCGGTGACGCTCTCGGGTGTGCGCACGTCGTCAGGGGAGTTGGGCGCGGACGTGAGCGCGACAATCGGACGGGACGACTCTCTTGGGTCCGTCGTCTCGATGATCTCCGATACGCCTGACTACGCTGAGGGCAGCCTGCGCTTCCATTTCGTGGGATGGCGTGTGCGCGGGGCATCGAGCACGCTTGTGTACAGTGCTCAAGCGATTGCGAGTGGGGAAGTTGTCGCATCCGCGCTTCCGGGGTCCTCTGACGGCGAGGTGACGCTTGATGCGTGCTACGTCGCGGCAGGCGCGGGAGCGGGCGTCATCACGTTTCTCGTCGACTCCTATGCATATAGCTACGCAGCCCAAATCGGTGCGACTCCGAGTTTTTCTCTCGTCCAGGCGGGAAAGGGTGTAGAGACGCCCTCCAAGGTCGACATCGAGGAGAACACCAACTATGCCTTCAGCGGATGGGCGACGGCTTCCGGGGCAATCTATCGCGGCTCTCTTCCTGCGGTTGCAGGCGATGCGACCTACACCGCAAACTTCGACAGCACGCCGGCATCCCTTTCTCTGACGTTCTCCTATTGGGGACAGGCCGACAACAAGCTCGTTCGTAAGACGACGACCACGACCGTTCCTAACGGAAGCGATCCCTCCTCGGTTGCCGCACAGCTGATGGAGGACGTCGGGTCCTTCGTTGTCGATGGCGATTGTGGGTACCGCTTCGTCGGATGGACGGCTCGCGGGTGCGACGACGAGGCTTTGTTCGGCTTGCAGCTTCCGACGGTGGAGGCCGCTGATACCTACTATGCCGTTTACGAGAGCGCACCTTTGCGCTACTCGGTGTCGTTTATCGTCGGCAACGTGGTCCATGCGGTGGCGGAAAGCGTCTCTCCGCTGCTTACGATCGACCAGGTCATGACGCAACTTAGCATAGAGAGTCCCCAGGGAACAGACGGGGCAACCTTCCGCGGGTGGGGCATATCGCCCGACGCGACATCCATCGTTCGCACGGGACTTCGGACGGTGTATGACCTTACGGAGGCGGGAGAGACAACGCTGAGCTTGTATGCGCTGTTCAACGCGCCGACGCCCAGCGACGGTTCGGATGCCTCCAAGGACGAAGACGGGTCGGGCGACGACTCGTCGAAGACGCACGTCGATCCTGCTGTCGATGACGACGACGAGGCGAACATCATCATCACGCCTGCGATTACGCGCCAAGACGCCCCCGACGCGGTTGTGGTCTCGGAGAGTGGTTCCTCGTCAAATGCGGGCGCCCTGGCTCGCTCGTCGTCTGGCTCCTCAGGCGCCTCTGCGGTGACTGGAGCAGTCGAGTCTGTCGCAATTGCGGCGTCGAGCACGGACGGCGTCGCCTCGGTGCGCAATGCTGTTGAGGGCGATGTCTCAACCGGCGTCGCTACAGAGAGCTCCGATCCCGCTAACGTCTTCGCATTTGCTGCGGCGGTGCTTGCCGCTCTCCTCGCTGTGGCAGCGGCGACAAGGCGCGCCCTTCGCAACGGTGCGCTCGACCGTGCATCCGACGAGAGCGACAAGAGCGCCCCCGCCTCCACGAAAAACATCGAGTTCTGATGGCTGGGTTGCGTGGGTTGAAACGCCGGGCGGATGCGCCGACGGCACGTGATATCGCCTTCAGCGACGACGGCGACAACGATTACGCCGACCAGGTGAGAAGCGGACATGGCGTCGACCCCCGCACCCGCGTGATCATCATTTTGGGCGTCGTGTTGGTTGTGTTGTACGTCTTCGGGCTCATCGTGCCCAAAAACATCATCAACACGGGCTTGAACGAGTCGGGAGTCAACAAGGGCTACACGCTCAGCTGGTTTGTCGATGCGCTCATGGCAAACGTGAACGACCTCGTCGCCGTCGTGTGTGGCAGCGGTTCCACCGAGCAGGCGGTGCCGCTGTGCACGCTTGTCATCGTCGCATTGACGGGTGCGGGAATGGCGATGTGCGGCTCGGTGTACCAGGGGACGTTCAAAAACGCGCTCGTGTCTCCCTCGACGCTCGGCGTGATGAGCGGAGCGAGCCTCGGCATGACGCTTTGGGTCCTCCTGTTCGTCGCGGACGACGCGTTCGAGGAGCCATGGACGCTGGCCCATATTGAGTCGCAAGGTCCGCTTGCCTACCTTTGGGATATGTATGGGCTTGCCATCTGCTCCTTTGTCGGATGCATCCTCGTGGTATTTCTCGTCGTCGCGAGCATCCGCATCGTCGGTGGCGGGCGCACATCGGGCATCATGATGATCGTCACCGGCCAGGTGCTTGGCGCGGTCATGGGCGCCCTGACCAACACGGCGCGCTACTTCTATGTCGAGACCAATCCCGAGGGGCTCAAGGCGCAACTGCTCCAAGAGCTGCAAATCGCCTCGTTTTATCGCTCGTTTACGATAGTCGACATCCTTGCGGTTGGCATTCCGCTCCTCCTCACGTTCGTGCTGATCATGCGCTTGCGCCAAAAGATGATGGCGCTTTCCTTCGACGAGGCGGAGGCGCGCACGATGGGCGTCGACGTGAAACTCATCCGCTACGGCATCATCGCACTTTGCACGTTGACGACCGCCATCATCGTGAGCTTTTGCGGCCATGTCGGCTTCGTCGGATTCCTCGTCCCCCATATGGCGCGCCGCCTCGTTGGCCCGAACTTCAGGTATCTGCTTCCTGCGGCTACGCTGCTCGGCGCGGTTTTCGTGTTGGCTGCCTACCTCGTCATCTCGATCACGCTCGGACCTGATTACGAGACGATGACCGGCATGTTCATCAGCATCTTGGGCGCGACGATCTTCCTTGTCACGGCGCTTGGCGGGAAGGGAGGTGCCCAAGGTGAGTTCCGATAAGCGTACCTCCGACAAGCGTACTTCCGACAAGCGCGTTTCCGATAAGCACGCGTCCGACAAGCGTGCGTCCCGTCTTGCGGGCAACGCCACCTCCATCGAGATTGCGCGCCTCCAAAACGGCGAGGAGCTGCCTTCGCCAGTATCTCCCATAACTGGCGCAGATCGCCCAGTGAGCCAGGCGCATACAAACAGGCGCCTGCGCCTCGAGCGCGCAGACATGCGTTGGAAGGTCGTGCTTTGTGTGGCGGTGCTTGCGGTGCTTGTGTTCTTCAGCCTTTGCCTCACGGGCGCCGCGGGCCAATACTACCTGGGGAGTTACGGGTATGCTACCTACTCGCCGTTCCAGGTCGCATACGTGCTCTACCTGCATGCGTATAACGCAATCGGCTCCCTGACCCGTTGGTTCGACCCGTATTCGAACCAATGGCTCCTCGACAACGCGGAGGGGTATTGGGCGATCTTCAATCGACTCGGCGTCATCGTCATCACGATGCTGTGCGCGGTTTTGCTCTCCATCTCGGGCATGTTGTACCAAAACGTGTTCAAGAACCCCATCGCCGGGCCGGGCATGCTCGGGGTTTCGAGCGGTGTGACACTTGGCATGATGATACTTGTCGCTGTGTGGGGGACAGGCGCGGTCTCGATGCTCCAAGAGCGATACCTTTTGTGCTACGGCCTCGGTGCGCTCATCTTGGTGTTCGTGATATTCGCAGGATGGAAGCTCTCGGGGCGGGGCCGCCCGTTCGACGTTGTCACGATGTTGCTCATCGGCTCGATCTTGGCCCAACTCATCGGCTTCGTGGTCAGCTTCATGACGCTGTTTGTCATGGACGATGCCTCCTACGACGTCTACTTCGAGCTCTCGCAGATGCTCACCGTCGATACCTCGGAGCTGAGTTGGGCGTGTCTTTTTATCGCCATCCTCGCATCGTTTGTGCCAGTGTATCTGCTGCGTTTCCACATGAATGCGCTCGGGCTCGACGAGACCGAGATGCGCCTCTTGGGATTGTCGGGGGTGCGCCTGCGCGGCGTCGCGCTCATTTGCGGTGCGATCATGATCTTAGCGGCCCAAATCCATGTCGGCATGGTCGGTCTCGTCAGCCTGGTCGTCCCCCTTGTTGCCCGGCGCCTGTTCGGGGGCGAGTTCAGAAAGCAGATGGTCGGATGCGCATGCCTGAGCACGATTTTGCTTGTCGTGTGTCGTGACATCGCCGACCTCATCCCGTTCGTGGGCGACGGAATCGCCATCGGCTCGGTCGTTGGCGTGGCGATGGTGCCCCTGTTCCTTCTGATTGTTGCAAGGCAGACGAGGAGGAGCGAGTAGATGGAGCTGGTAGTGCGCGATGCGGCGGTTGGCTATGACGCCGATGCCCCGCTGCAGGAGTTTGTGAACTTCTCGGTAAAAAGCGGCGAGGTATGTTGCATCCTTGGGCCTAACGGTTGCGGCAAGACGACGCTTGTGCGCACGATGCTTGGAGCGCTTCCCCTGCTCCAGGGGTCGATTTTGCTTGACGGGCGCGATATGTGTGCCATGAGCGCCCGTGCAATCTCGCGTAAGGTTGCCTACGTCGAGCAACGCCAAGCGCCAAGCCTTCCGCGCAGCGTGCGCGAGACGGTCCTTCTCGGGCGCGTCAACCGTGTGAGCGGTCTCGGGGGGAACCCGTCGCGCCGCGATTACAACGCCGTCGACAACGCGCTTGCCGTTCTCGGTATCGAGGGTTTGGCCGACCGTTCGATCGATTTGCTCTCTGGCGGAGAGCTCCAGCTGACGATGTTTGCACGAGCGCTCGCCCAGGAGCCGAAGCTCTTGATCTTGGATGAGCCGACGGCCGCGCTTGACTTCGGAAACGCGGTGGCGGTCATCGAGAAGATCCGCGAGCTCGCGGACATGGGCCTAGGCGTGCTCATGATTACCCACAACCCCGATCATGCGTTCATGACGAGGGCAAACGTTGCGTTGTTCAAAAGAAACGAACCGATGGTGTTCGGCACGGCATTCGAAACAATCACGCGCCAAAACATCCAAGAGGCCTATGGAATCGGCGTGCGCCTCGTCGAGTTCACCCACGACAACAGCGAGATCATGCGCATGTGCGCACCCCAGTTCCGCTCGACGATGGAGCAGGGCTCGACAACCGAGCAAGGCCCAACTATGGAGCAGGGCTCGACGATGGAGCAGGGGAGGTGCGATGGAGACCGCTGATTGGACAAGGGCCGCGGCGCACGCACACCTGATCGTCGACAACGTCGAGCGGGTGGTGCTTGGCAAGCGCATTCAAGTCGAGCTCGTGGTCATGGCGCTCATCGCGGGCGGTCACGTGCTCATCGACGATGTTCCCGGCACGGGGAAGACGAGCTTGGTGTCCGCACTCGCACGTTCGATCGATTGCGGGTTCAGCCGCATCCAATTCACGCCAGACGTCTTACCCTCCGATGTCGTCGGGTATTCGCTCTACAACCAAAAGGAGCGCGAGTTCGAATTTCGTGCAGGCGCGGTCATGAGCAACATCGTCCTTGTCGACGAGATCAACCGCGCAAGCGCCCGCACCCAGGCGGCGCTGCTCGAGGCTATGGCCGAGCGTCAGGTGACGGTGGACCAGACGACCTATCGCATGGACGAGCCGTTCATGGTGCTTGCGACGCAAAACCCCGTCGACCAACAGGGAACATACGCGCTTCCTGAGGCCCAACTCGACCGTTTCATCATCAAACTCTCGATGGGGTATCCCGCCATCGAGGAGGAGGTCGATGTAGCGCTTGGTCAAATCGAGCGGTCGCAACTTCACGCCGTGGCATCAGCCGACGACGTACTTTTCCTGCGCGACGTTGCTGCGAGGACCCGTGTCAGCGAACCGGTGGCGCGCTATGCGGTCGAACTCGTGAACGCGACGCGTGATGCACACGAGCTCAGGGTCGGCGCCTCACCGCGCGCGTCGATCGGCCTTGTCGACATGGCTCGTGCAAACGCGGTCATGCGCGGGCGCACCTACGTGTTGCCCGACGACATCAAATACCTCGCTCCCTATGTGCTCGGCCATCGCATCGCACTGACACACGAAGCGATTTCCTTAGGGAGAACCCCGGAGGGTGCCATCGCCGCCATCGTGCGCGGGGTTTCTTCACCTGCTCTTTCCTCTGTGAAGATCGGGGGGCGCCATGGCCGCATCTAGACGCAAGGCTCCTCTGACCCGCGCGCAACGGGATGCGCGCGACCATCGTCGCTCCCGTCTCGTTCACGTCTTCGTTACCGCGCTCATGTTCGCCCTCGCCCTGGCGTTTGCCCTCGTTGTGGGAACGAAGGACTACCATGCGAGCGCAATCGGATGGATGCCCCTCATTGCGGGCGTGGTGATAGTAGTCGCTTCCTTCGTCTATCTGCGCATCCTCGCGCGAAGCCTCAAGATTTCCGACCGTGCGGGAATCGGACAATGCGAGCGTGGCGCGAGCGTGGCGTTTTGCGCTACGTTCTCGAACGCCTCGCCCCTGCCATTTTTCCGCATCGACGCATACTTCTGCGTCAGCGAACGCGGAGGACATCGTCTGCGCGAGGTTCCCACGACGCTCATGCTCGCCCCACTTGAGACCTACGAGATGGAGCTGACCATCGAGTTCAGCCACGTCGGTACGTATTTGGCCGGCCTTGACCGCGTGGTCGTCCACGACTTCCTCGGCTTGTTCTCTTCGACGATTCCGAGCCCCGCGCGCCAATCGGTTCAGGTGGTGCCGTGTGTCCGCAACATTCGCGAGCTCCCGCTCTCCACCGATTCGGTTACTGAGTCCGCGACGGCGGCGAAGGCGACGCTTGCTGACTCGCTCGATTACGCCCATGTTCGCGAGTACGCCTCTGGAGACCCGCTCAAAACGGTGCATTGGAAGTTGTCGGCGCGCGGGAACGGCCTGTATACGCGCCTGTTCGAGGTGTATAGCAATCCGTCGGTCGCCGTGTTCATGCACTTCCATGCGTCCGCGGAGGACGCCGAGGGGCTTTTGGGAATCTACGACACCGTTGTCGAGTGTGCGCTTTCGACGCTGCGCTACGCCGTGCGTGTGGGCATGGACGCGGAAGTTTGCTTTGTCGACCGCTTTGGACAGGAATGCAAGAGGAGCGCCGCGGAGGCTTTCCTTGTGCCGGAGCTTTTGGCGGATCTTCCCCTTGCTGGGTTCGACCGCGGGCGTGCGCGTGCCGAGGAGAGCCAGTTGCGCCGGGAGGGCGAGTCGGCATACGGCAAGTCGAACCTCGTGGTGTGCACCGCCAATCTCGATGAGGGGCTCATCGGCGCACTGCTCGACGCCAAGGCCCACCGCCGCTGCCCGTATCTGTTTGCGGTGGTTCCGAGGGGTCTCGCCGGGCGAGAGCTCGAGGAGCGTTGCGCGTTGCTTTCCCGCCTCGACAGCGCGGGTGTTGGCTATATCGTGCTCAGCGATTCGAGCGAGCTTGAGGGGGCGGGTCTATGATGACGGCGCGTCCCCAACTCAAGGTGTTTCTTCAGGCGGCCCTCGCTGACTTCGTGCTCGTGTTGGTCGTGTGTGCGGCGCTGACGTTCACGGTGTCGTACGGGTTCAACGCGCTTCCCTGGGTTCGCGGCAATATCGTGCTCGACGGTTTGGCCTGTGTTCCGATGTTGGTCACGCTCTATATCGGCGGATGGTCCAAGCGCTCAGTGTGGGTTTCTGTCGCCGCTTCCGTCCTGGTTGCCGTATCGATCCTTGTCGTGGGTGCCGCCCTCATGCCTGCGGGCGTGCCGCTGTTTGTCGACGGCGCCATCAACGACGTTCCGGAAAACTACGTCGAGTTCGGCTTCGTGGTGATAGCAATCCCCGTTCTCGTCTATCTGCTCTCGCGCCGCCCCGCACTTTGCCTTGTTCTTATCGTGGCGGTCATGTTGAGCTGCGGGTGTGTGCAATTCCTCTATCGCGATTGGGCTGACGGGCTTTACGGCTTGCCCGCATTCTTTGCGGCGCTGTCGGGGTCTTTGGCCCTGCTCGTGTTCCAACGGTTCCGCTCCAATGCGCGCCTCGTGGACCGTGCGCGGCGGTTCTCATTCGCGGGCGCGGCAGCTACGTCCGCTCTCGTGGGTGTCATATGCGGCGCGGTGGGCTTGGCGCTTTTCCTGCTCATCATCAACCCCATCGGGTTGGAGACGCCGCACCTCAAGTTGTTCCAGGAGACGTACAAGCCACCGGTGGTGGAGTACACCGGCATCTACAGCACGCTCGAGGTTGACGATCCCGATGTCAAGACAAGCACGCTTTCCAGCGAATCGACGACGACGGGCGAGAACGGCCCGGGCGGCATAGCGGCAAGCGAGGAGGAGCAAGACAAAGACGATGCCGAGAGTACGCCTCAGGGATTGGCCTCCGTCGTCATGTCTGCTTTCAGCCCCGACAATTGGAATGAGACGTTCAGAAACATCAGCTACCGCCTCGTTGTCGCCGTGGCGCTCATCGCCCTGCTCGTACTCGCAGCCCTCATAGCCCTTGCCATCGCCTTGAGACGCTCCATGCGTCGCCGCCGCCTGAAGAAGCTTGAGGGGGAGAGCTGGTCGTATCGCGTCGAGTACCTGACGGCGTTTATTGAGTCACGCCTGTCCCTGTTGGGCTTCGACCACGAGCCGGACCAGACGCCGCTCGAGTACGCTCTTGCGAACCGCGAGCCTATGGAAATGTTCGCGCGCGATACCGGCGGTGTCGACTTCCTCAAGGTGACGCTGCTTTGCCAACGATCCCGTTTCGGGGGCATCGACCTTGGCGAGGACGACTATCGCGCAGTCGAGAGGTTCTATCGGGCTTTTTTTGGCAATGCGCGCGATTTCGTCGGAAAGCGCCGCTGGGCAATGCTGTTCTGGCGTATCTGATGGCGTGATACCGGTTGCGAGATTTGATGCAGGTCGCGAGAACGCATAAATCGGCCCAGAAAACGTCCGCGCCCTCCGTTGTCAATGAATACGCGTTCATTTAT
>CAZOGL010000022.1:23501-27444 GCA_964579575.1 uncultured Eggerthellaceae bacterium
ATCGGCCCAGAAAACGTCCGCGCCCTCCGTTGTCAATGAATACGCGTTCATTTATACTTAACTGTAAATATTCATAAGCTGAATAGATGGGGCTTGGGGGTTAGATGGCTCTGCCGTGCAAAGCGACAGAAAGGGTCGAAGTTGCCCGTGTCGGCGTGTTCAAGACGCTGATTGGGTGTCTGTGCTTGCTCCTTGCGCTTTCTCTTTGCGGATGCCGCTTCACCGATGAGCTGACGGAGTATATCTACGATCCCGCTTATGGTGAGGAAAACGATCAGTTCGACCCTTTGTACCAAGAAGTTGACGGGGCGAGAGAAGACCCGACGCGTGTGAGCGCCATCGAGCGCCCCTCGACTAACTACGCGATGCAGGAAGTCGCTCTTCCGACCTATGATGCCGATGCGGAGGCGGGCGTTCCGACAAAGCAGCGCGTCTACGACCCCGAGAGCGTGAGCGATTTGGCTGCCTCTGAGGGAACGCTTGCCGACATCAACGATGCGAAGACGGGTACTGCAACCACCGACCAGGTCTCCGAAAAGGGCTCCGGCCAACGCAGCGAGCCTGATTCGGTTCCCAATGACGACCCCGATGACGGCATCACCAAAAGCAACGGAGACGGCAAAGACAGCGATGCCGGCGAAGGCAGGCAGGGCGGTGACGAGGCAACTGGCGGCTCGGGTGGCACGGGTGTGGTGTACGACGGCGGAACCTTCGAGGAGTTACCCGAGGATGTCCAATGCGTTGCCGCCTGCGGCTCGTATGCGTATGTCGTCCAGATGCTTGCCGGCGCAAACGCACTGGTAGCCGCCGACGAGACGACGTTGTCCGCGATGCTTGCCGCGACAGAGAAGGGCGCGTTTTCCTATACCGTGAGGGGAGAGTACGACCGTACGCACGAGGGCCTCACTTCGGTTGTCGCCGCTTGGAGTGGCACAGGCGCGGACGAGGGATCCCTTGATGCACAGGCGCTTATCAACGCGTTTACGCCGTGGCTCTCGCGGGGCCTCGGATGTGCGGTCTTGACCGACGGCAGTACGCCCTACCTTAGCGAGGGCGACAGGGACACGCTCGTCGACGCCGGAATCGACATCGTCTACGTTCCGCTTCTGGGAGCCTCCGACACCTCCGATTCGGATATCCTCGAGGGCGTTCAGGTGGTAGGCGAGCTCTTGCGCAATTCCCAATCCGAGTACGATTCCGCCATGATGGCGGCGCGCTATACCGACCTCCACAACACCGTTCTCGACAAGTGCCAACAGACTAACCACGGGTACTCGTTCAAGGCGGGTTATGAGTTTTTGTACCAAGGATCTGCGGGGGGAACCGCGACGACGAGCCTTCAGAGTACGCGGGTGAGTACCGCCTATGTTGCCGACTGGGTCAGCGCAAACGGCGTGCTCGCCAAGGGCGCCCAACAATCAGGTGGCTCGGCGGGTTTGCCGCTCTACCGTGACGGCGAAGAGGTCAGGATTACCGGCATCGCAGTCTCAGACAAGACCTCCGGCGGGTTTGCCCTCGTCGACTACTATCTACAACATGTGGGCGTTGTCAACAACGCTTACGACGTATCGATTCCGCTCGGCCACTACCGCATCATTCCCGGCTCCATTGACGACTTGTCGAGCATTACGTCCTATGAGTTCTCGCAGCGCCTGTACAACGGATCCGCTTTGAGTTATGCCTCTGACGGCTCCTATACGTGGTGCAAGCTCGGTGATGCGGCGTTTCCCGCGCTGATGGTTGCAAGCGACGAGATCGCCCAGAACATCGAGAGCTCCGCCAATGACGTTATGGGTCTGTACAACATGGGCCAGTCCTACCAAATCCACGTGGTTCCGTCGGGTCTGTCGGGCAGTTGGGCGAGCGGGACACCGGAGAGCTATCTCGTCTCCGCATGGGCGCTTTGCAAGTATCGCTTGGCGGACTCCTCGTTTTTGGAGAAGCACGCCTCAGATTTCTATAACGCGTTTTACCGGTGCGAACCAACGAGCAGCTCAACGAATTACCGGGATCTCATTTCCGACTACGACAATACGCGCACTGCGTCATGTCCGACACAGTGATGACTTATGTTTCAAGTTTGAAGCCGGCGGCGTCGTTTTTGGACGGCGTTTAGGGAAGGAGCAGACATAGCCGCCAAGAAGTCCCTCGAAGTGTGACCGCGCTTCGAGATCGTTACCAACAGCAAGGAGGAAAGGTATGTTTAAAGCACGACACAGGTGGGTAAAGAGCGCAGGATCCGTGGTCTTGGGGGTCATTGCCGCAATGTCAGTGACCGCGGGTATCGCGTTCGCTGATGCGCCGACTGAGGCGATGAACACTGACGGCTATGTAACGTCCGCAACGACTCCCGCATCTCAGCCCGTGCCCGAGATCTTGGGCATCTCGTCTATCGAGGAGTCCAACGGAGCACTCGACACGATCAGCTACACCGATTGGGTGAATGCGAAATGGTCGGTCAAGTACATTTTGATGGGCTCTTCCGAGTACAACACCAACCCGAACCCCTATTTCAACAACGTGTTTGCGGGATCTGGCAAGACCCCGGTGTACAACAAGCAGCATGACGGCATGTCGCCGAAGGTAACCCGTCCCATGGCGGCTCTCCTTCCCTATGCTGATACCACCGATGGCGGCGGAGACCAGGCTGTTTGGAACATGCTTCCCGACATCATCATCGGATGCCGCACGACCAGTACGACGACGACTGACTATTCCAGCTCCGAGTTTGCCCCTGCTGCAGCCGCGGCAAAAGGTGTTTCCAACTATAGCCCGAAGGCCATCGACTACAACATGAGCACGCTTGCAAGCATCGTCAACAATGCGTACCTCACGGCAGACGCTGCCGACACGGTTGTCGAAAACAGCAACGGCACAAAGCGTCTCCGCTATGGTTCTGCGATGGCTATCGTGAGCAAGTACGAGACCTTCGTAAAGGGTTCCCAGGGTTATGTTCTCAAGCAGCTCAAGGCCAACAACGCCGAGAAGAAGACCTACGCGATTGTCACCGCTTCCGCTGACGGTACGTATACTCTCTTGAGCACGCCCACTACGTGGGGTTCCAGTACGCGTATCATTGAGGCGCTCTATGCAGTTGGCAACAACCTCGCCGACAGCGTTTCCGGTGCCGTGACGGCGGAGCAGCTCGACCAGGCCGACCTCATCATCGTGACCGGCGACGACACGGACGCTATCGTCACCTCGCTCGATAAATACAAGTCCAAGATGTATTGGGTTGAGGGTGGCTCGACGAATCGCGGCCAGATCTATCACAACGCATCCAACTCGATGGACGTTGCAACTCACTACGCTCGCATCATGAGCTGCCTCTATCCTGAGTATCTTGACCAGTCTGACATGGTCGCCTACTTCTACGAGCAGTTCTACCATGTCAAGACCGACGCTTTGGCCAAGGCTCTTGACAACGCCATGGATGGCGTTCGCAACTGGGATAAGTCAACAGGCGAGAACCAGCTCGAGTGGACCGAGTCGACGCTTGCCGATTACAGCACGGCTAATGTAGCATCGAAGCTCAACGAGGGCGTTTCCTATATCGAGTCCCTGAGCGCCGAACAGATCGAGGAGATGGGCGAGGTCGCATACGACCTCGTTGCGCTGAACGGTTTCTATGCGGTCCAAGCGATTGAGGCCTTGCCCGACGCAAGTGCGATTACCGGCGGCGATGCTGAGGCAGTTAAGGCAGCACGAGCCGCTTACGATGCGCTTTCCGCCGACCAGAAGGCTTTGGTATCCGAAGAGAATCTCAAGAAGCTCGAGGATGCTGAGAAGGTCGTTGAGGGCTTGACCGACATCTCCACCGTCGGCATCAACGACCCCGGCGCGCAGTTCTACACTGGCAAGAAGATCGAACCGCTGTCCGGCTCCACCAAGACCAAGAACGCTGGCAGGATCACCGAGGGCGTCGACTACACCGTCGAGTACA
>CAZOGL010000023.1:0-12271 GCA_964579575.1 uncultured Eggerthellaceae bacterium
AGTGTCGAAAATCGACAGCGGAAAATGTCGACTTTTATTTGACGGAATACACATGCTCGACTACCTCGAGCCCGAGGTCGTGCTCGTCTACGGCCCCATGCCCGAGGAGGTCTTCGGCGAGTTCTCCGACCGCACGGAGTTCGTGCGCTACCCCGACTGGACCACCTACGTCCACGAGGGCGGCGGCGGGCTGCTCGCAGAAGATAGTCCCTTGGAAGGCAGCTCAGACACGCTCGACAAGGCATAGCTCATGGGAAGCGGTACAAGCGGAGCCTACCGCGAAACGCGCGGCCTGTTAAGCGCGCGAAGCCATGCCGAGGAGATGGGGTCATCCTTAGAGAACGTGCGACATACTACCTCATCGGCGGCTGGCGGAGCAACGAGTACACCCAAAACCAGCCCGAGCACCGCAGCCCAAAACAGACTGGCTAATTCCGCAAGCCAGCCTGATGGCCTCACAACGCTCGACAGGAATGTCATGGCTTTGGAGGGCCGCTTCGCAATGAACGAGTTCGGGCACTTCGGGAAGAAGAGCAGGGGCGCACGCGTAATCGAATGCGAGGACCCCGTCGCGGACTCGGTTTACTTCTTCGAGCAATTGAGCAAAGGCGGCACGAAGGGCTCCCTGGTCGGCGGAAGCGAGGGGATCAAAACGGTTCTGCCCGAGAAGGACATCGTAACTCTGAGGCCGGTAACAAGGACGCCCGAGAGTCCTGCCGTAGGCATAAAGGCTGTCGCCGCCGTCATAGTTCGCGGCCAGAAGGTTCACTTCATCAAGATAGGGAGTTAGCATGCAAAGGATCACTTTTACCAAGGAGATGGAAAAGGTTCTTTCCGAGATAAAGGGAAAGACCTTGAAATCCCTCGAGTACATACATGAACTGGGCGATGGCCAGGCGTATGGTGTCGTAAGGCTGAACATGGGCAGGTCATCGGTTGAGCTGACGAACGTGGAGGACGGATTCGAAGTCTTTGGGCGCATAGAGGGCATACCGGTCTTTTCTTGCACAGAGGTAAACCGCAAGGAGCCGTTCCGGCCCTACGGCCCCGACTACGACAAGACGCCCCGCGTCTACCTTGTCGACGAGCGCGTTGAAGGCGTGCAGGTGGTGCGCGACGAGGTGCGCGTGACCAGGGACGACGGCACGGGTGAGCATGTGCTGGTCGACCAGGCGCTGAGAGTCTTCATCCCGCGCACGGTGCTCACCTTCTGGCGGGACTGGTTCTACAGCGAGGTCATCCGTATCGACGCAGGCCCCGAGCCCTGCGAGATCATGCCCATCGAGAAGGTCAAGTACGACTGGGGCGACGAGGGCGAAGACCCCACCGAGGTCACGAGGACCATCATCGAACTGTAACGATTCTCGATACGCGACCGCATAAATTACTATGGCTTCCCATGCCAAAGCGAAAATCAGATATGAGCTGGTACAGGGAATACGAAAAGAACGGCGACCTCGCCATGCACCACGAGCGCGCAATCACCCACGACCTTGGATTTTGGACATAAAAAAGTCGACTCCCCTCTATTCGGAATGCGTAGCCCTTCCTGCGGACACCGTTATCAACGGCAAGAACGTGAGCGGCTGCAGTGGCGCGCTATAACATAAGCAACTGTCACACAAAAGATATCTGCAGCTCACGTCCAAGCCCATGAGCAATTCTGCTAAGCGTGGCGACCGATGGATTGCCGTTACCGTTTTCCAGTCTACAAAGATTAGCGGGTTTCATGCCACATGCTTGCGCCAACTCTGCCTGGGTCATTCCAGCCTGTGTGCGTGCCTGCACAATCTTTCGCATTACCTCACGCTCGGCCGCCTGATCATCCCATGCCTGCTTGAGGTAAGCACGCTCATAAACCACGTCGGAAATAGAACGCTTCCTTTGTTACAAGCTTACGGAAGTTATATGCGTTTCACTTCCGTTAATGTAAAATAGCGGAAGTAAAAACGATAGAACTAGGTAAGGAATTCCGCATGTGGCCAAAGGTTGAATACGAGGAGATACCTTGGGAGCGAAGCGACGACGCGCTCTTGATGATACCGAGAAGCAAACGCAGGAAAATAACGTCAACCTATCAGGCAGCTGTGCCGGCCACCATAGCGAGCGCAAGTTGGCGTGCACCTTCCGATCTTTTGACACGGTCCTCCGATCTTAGGGCCCTAATAGCCCGCTTCGACCAAAACCAAGCCGCGCGGGGATACAACCTACCAGCGCTCATGCTTAGGAGTGAGTCCTCCTCGAGTTCCCAGATAGAACGTCTCACCTCCAGCGTGAGAAACGTAGCCTTAGCCGAGCTCTCCGATAAAACTCCCAAGAACGCACAAGTCATCGCAGGCAACGTCTCCGCCATGCGTAAGGCAATTGCAGACCCAGGCACGCTCGATCTTGCGACCGTCGAGTCCATCCACGATACACTCATGCGCGGTACGGACAAAAGGAGCGGACTGCGCGACGAGCAGGTGTGGATAGGCGGAACGCCTTACAGCCCCCATGGGGCCATCTTCGTCCCGCCACACGCCTCGCGCGTGGCCCCCGCCCTTGACGACCTGTTCGCCTTCGCCCGTCGCGGGGATATCGACCCCATCGCGAAATCCGCAATCTTCCACGCGCAGTTCGAGACGATCCACCCCTTCACAGACGGGAATGGCCGCACAGGACGTGCCCTGCTACATCGCCAGCTTGCGGAGGAAGAGGTGCTAATCCACGCGACACTTCCCATATCCGCAGGCCTTTTGAACAACGTGAATTCGTACATGGGAGCGCTCGGCGCCTACCACGACGGCCAGCTCGAGCCCATCATCGAGTGTCTTCTCGATGCACTCGAGCTTGCGGTGGTTATCGGTTCCCACATGGCAAGCGAAGTCGATGCCGTTCTCGACCGCTGGAACGACGCGATCAACAACAGGGCCGGGTCGGCCGCACTAAGGCTGCCCGCTCTCCTGGTCGAACAGCCCGTAGTCAACATCGCGTACGTGTCAGATCATCTGGGAATCACCGACAGAGCAGCGCGAAACCTTGTTTCCATGGCCTGTGAGCGCGGGATACTGCAAAAGATTGGGAACGCAAAACGCGGGGCGTTCTACCAAGCCTCCGAGCTTATCGACATCATGGAAGAGGCCTCGGGCAAGGAGGGCATCCGACGCATGGCCGCTCAGTGATTGTCTGCCCTTCGCAACGCGCAGTCTTGTCGTCGCCGATTAAGCTCGGCTGTTTGCCCCGCCTGTGGTCTTGCGCGCAACGGCTTTTGGCTCCTTGGTCGCTGCTTTGCGCCTTGCGCTTTGCAACAACATCACTATCGCGGAAACTGCGGTTATCGCCAGCGTTGCTGCACCAAAGATCGGGTAGACATCAGCACAGCTGCAGCCGGTTGCAGCCATGCTGCCCGTGAGCAAAAACGAGCACGCCGAAACCGCCAAACCATCGGCGGCGGCCACGATGGAGGTGGACGTGCTTTGCCTTTCTTGCGGCACAATCTTGGTGCAGTGGGTGTAGAAGTAACAGAAATAGAAGGGCCAGGCAAAGCCCGCTACGGCCAAGCAACAGATAATCACCGGCGCGGTGGGGAAATAAGCCATCACAAAGAACACGATGCCAATGGCTGCCAACGCGGGCAGGTAGATCTTTCCCTGCAAGCGCTTGTACGCCGCGCCGAACCCCAGCGAGCCCACAGCGGTTGCCACGGTCATGACGCTGGTGGCAAAGCCAGTGAAAGCCTCGTTGCCAACGTTAACATCGGCGATGTAGAGACCCACCATGTACAGCAGCACAAAGTAAAGCGTTGCTATTAGAAATACCTGCACGGATAGCAGCGCCAGTCGTTTCCACCAACATTTGAGCGCTTCACCGCTGCCATTGTCGCTGTTGAACATGGCGCGGCTCATCGCCGCTGCAGACGAGGCGGACATCCCGTGCACTTCCTCGACTTGCTGCGCGAGGCTCAGCTGCGGGGTAGGCGATTCCGCTGCAGAAGGCTGCACAGCGGCGACTCCTGTAACCGCCTCGCTTGTGCTCTTGAGGCTCTTTTTGGCGGGAAACGGCGGTAGGAACACCATAAGCATAACCAGCACGGGTACGGCTATGAGATAGGTATGGTATGCGTTGGTCCAACCATCGACCGCCAACAAGCCGGCGCAGCTCGAGAGGAGCGCCCCTATGGTGCTCATTGCTGCGTTGTACCAGCCTACGAACTTGGCGTGCTCGTTCTCGTCCACAAAGAGGTCGGCCAAGATGGACAATGCGGCGGTGTTGGTTATGCCCCAGCCAACGCCGGTCGCCAGCAGGCGCATGATGACGAAGTAGTTCACGTCCACGTAGGCGATGCCGAACACCGAGCTCATCGTGAAGATGCCAAACCCCACGACCATAGCCTTCTTCTTGTCGATGCGGTCGCACAACAACCCTGTGAGCAACCCAAACGGCAAGCCAACCAGTGCCGGGCCAGTCACCCCGAGGTTGACCAACGCGATCGGCGCATCGGCGAACGCCTCGTACACGTTTGCCGCAATGGGGCTTATGACCAAATCCCCCATGGTACACATGGATGAAAGAAACAGCGCCGCCAAAGCCAGTACGAGGCGCCATGTGGGCAGTTCCCAAGCCTGCGTCATCTTTGCTACCACTCCCCTCTAAGTAGAAGCAAGCCCGGCCTGCGCGAGGCAAGCCGGGCAATGTTTCGAGCGATCAGCCCTCGTAGACGACCTGTCCGTCGACGATGGTGAAGAGTACCTTCGCCTCGAGCAGCTCCTGTGGGTCGACCTTGAGCAGGTTGCGATCCATGACCACAACGTCTGCCAACTTACCGGCATGCAGCGTGCCGATCTTGTCCTCAAAGCTCTCAGAGCGCGCAGATCCGTAGGTGTAGGCCTGCAACGCCTGCGCTACGGTAATGCGCTGCTCTGGGACGAAGCCCTCCTCTGGCAGGGCGTCCCAGGGGTGCTTGCGCGTCACGGCGGCGTAGAGGCCCTCCATGGGGTTGAAGTTCCACACGGGCGCGTCGGTGCCAAAAGCCAAGATGGCGCCAGTGTCCAAGATGGACTTGACGGGCCACATGTACGGAACCCACTTCTGCCCTAAAAGCACGGGATAGCCGTCGGTGTTGAGCACCGAGTGCATAGGCTGCATAGAGGGAATCAAACCCAGCTTGACAAAGCGCTCTATATCAGATGGAGCGCAGCTCTCTATATGCTCGACGCAGTTGTGGAGCCCCTTGAAGCCCTGCTCACGCTCTACCTGCTCAAAACAGTCGAGCACCATGCGAACGGTGCCATTGCCGATGGCATGCAGGCGTATCGGGTAGTTGTTGGCATTTGCCTCGCGGATGAGCTCCAATAGCTCATCGTGTTTGATGGTGGGCTCGCCACAGGTGCTCGGGTCGTCAGCGTAGGGTTCGGTGAGGTAGCCGGTGTGGGCCTCGCACACGCCGTCCACGATCTGCTTGACACCGCCAAAGCGCAGATGCTCGCTCGTCAGTTCGCGCTCATAACGCTTGGCTGCGGCCAGGCCTGGCTCGATTTTGGGGAACACCGTCAGGCGCATGGGCAGCTTGCCCGCGTCTTCGAACTCCTTGAAGATGCGCATGGTGTCGTCTTCCGGTATGCCGCCGTAAGGGTACACCACGCCAGCACTGGTCACACCAAAGCCCAGGCATTTCTTGATGCTGCCGCCCAGCGCTCGGTCCATGTCCGCTGACAGGTTGCCCAAGCCCCAGACCGGGTCGTTGACCGGGGGTTCGTAGCCCAGGCCGTTGAGGTGGCCGTCTGCGTCGCGGCCCAAATAGCCGCCTTCTGGGTCGGACGAGTCATCGGTGTAGCCAGCTGCCTGTTGCGCCAACGTACTCATCCAGCCAGTGTGCATGTCCCAGCTTGCGATGTAGACGGGGCGGTCGGGCACGATTTTGTCGAGCGTTTGGCGGCAGGGCCGTTCGTCCCAGTCGTCGAAGTTCAGCCCGCATCCAACAATCCACTTGTTCTCTGGGTGCGCGGCGGCAAAATCTGCAATCTTGGCGAGCACCTCTTCTCTGTCGGTGACGCCCTCCAGATTCAAGGTGAAGTCCTCGTCGGTCATCACCCCATTTTGCAGGAAGTGCGTATGCGAGTCGTTGAAGCCGGGGCATACCAGATTGTCGCCTGCGTCTATGACGCGCGTGCTGGGGCCTATGTATGCTTGGGCTTCCTCAAGCGTGCAGACCGCTTCGATTTTCTTGCCGCAGATCACTACAGCTCCGCTAACGGTGTCAAGCGTCTGCGCGGTAAAGATAGCATTGCTCTTGATGACGATATTTGCGTAAGTCATTGCTTGCTCCTAAGAAGACGAGGGGGCGGTCTCAAATGCGAGCCGGCCCCCTCTGGTTGCATTAAGCCTGCTTGCGCTGGGGATGCCGGAGGGAAGTGGCAAGCGTTTGCAAGCTGTTTTGCCTTGTTATGAGTGGCGCTTAGTCCTTCTTGACACGCTTGCCCATGAAAACCACGAGCGACACAACACCGGTGACAATCATGATGATGCCGGGGATTGCCCATGCACTCACTGCGCTACCCGTGATGCTCATGCAGAAGGTGAGCAGGTAGGAGCAAAGGGTTGCAGCCAAGCCGTCGGAGAGCGCCACGATAGAGGTGGCGGTGCCAGCCTTGGAGGCAGGGACGAGCTCGGTGCAGCGGGTGTAGAAGTAGCAGAAGTAGGTGGGCCACAAAAGGCCGAGCAAGGCGATGCAGATAACCGCGCATGCCTGGCTGGGAAAGAAGCTCATCACCAAGTAGCATGCGCCCATGATGAACAGACCCGGCAGATAGACGGCGTTCTTGAACTTGGCATACAGCGTGCCAAATACAACGGACGTGATAGCGGTTGCGATGGTGGAGATAGAGCTCAGGGTGCCGATGAAGGCCTCGTCGCCGATGCCTGCGCCGGTAACGTAGAGGCCCACCATATACAGCGAGACAAAGAAGCCGAGCGCCGCGAAGAAGACCTGGATGGTCAGCGGGATGAGCGGCTTCCACCAGCCAGCCTCGACGGTCTCCGCCTCGGTGTCGGAGTCGTCGTCGTTAGCGGTCTTGGCAACGGGCTTCATGCTGGGCAGGAAAACGATGAGCATGATGAGCACAGGGACGGATATATAGTAGACCCAGAAGGCGTGCGTCCAGCCGTCCACGGCCAGGATGCCTGCCACGAATGCCATGATGGCGCCCATGACCGACATGACCATGTTGTACCAGCCCACGAACTTGCCGTGCTCGGCTTCGTCTTTGTACATGACGGCCAGGATAGACAGGGCGGCAGTGTTGGTGATGCCCCAGCCCACACCGGTGGCAAAGCAGCGCAGTGTCACGAAGAGAGGCAAGTTGTCCACGCCACCAAAGCATGCGGACACGACAAAGATCGCAAAGCCGACCACCATGACGAGTTTCTTGTCCATACGGTCGCACAGGACGCCAGCCAGTATGCCGAAGGGCAGACCCACCAGCGCGGGGCCGGTGATGCCAAAGTTAATGAGCGCTTCTGACTGGCCTGCGAAGACGTCGTAGAGCGCAGCGGCGATTGGATTGATGACCATGTCGCCCAATGTGCACATGGACGAAAGCGCCAGCGCGATAAACGCGAGCCACTTCCTTGTGTTGGAGATATTGAGTTCCATTGCAGGTTCCCTTCACTTGTTCGCCTGGCCCCCTCCTTTGAGGCCGCGGCTTGGATATGCCTGCATACTACGGCGGTGACACATTGCGCCACACCGCATGAAATTTATGGAGAGAATATGGTTTTGTGAACTTTCATATGGGACCGAACACCTGGAAACTGCAGTGAAAGATTTATTGAACAGCCCATAAACAGCTTATGGTTCGTACCTGTCTGCGCAGATTGTGGGCCTGTTGGCTCTATAATCGTCGGCGCCGGGGCAACTCGGGGAGCAATATGGGTGCATATACAGGACTGCAAGCTTGCATGCTTGTATATGCGCTGCATGCAAGGCGACCACGGGAAGGAAGTGCCTGCATATGAGAAGCCAGTCATCGCTCGTCTCGCCGATGTACACCGGCGTGTCGCTGCTTTTGTCTTGGATCTACTTGGTTTTTTACGCCAGCACGGCAGGCATCGAGGCGTCGGCGCCGGTGTCTCTTATGTCTGCGAGCTACATGGCAAGCGCCATCGTCATGTCGGTCACGGTCCTGGTCATTGCCTTCGCGCCCATCGACCGCAGGGCGTTTCTCACGACAAAAGCCGTCAAGATCGTCACACCGTTGGGGCTTTCATGCTCAACGTCGCTGCTTATAGGCGGCAGCATTGCGCAAAGCGTCGCCTTGCTTCTTGTCGGCGGCATGCTGACGGGTGTCTTCTCTGGCATCATGGCCCAACAGTGGGTGTTTGCGTACAGGCGCGTGAGTCTCAAGAGTTCCATCTGCAGCTTCCCCGCGCTCATGGTCATGGCTGTGGGCGTGTGCATGACGGTCATGTACCTGCCGCGCTGGGTGCTTTATGTTGTGGCTGTGGCCTTGCCAATCGTCTCCGAGTTCATGTTCCACTGGGTGCGTCTGGAACTCTTCACAGAGATAAGCGTCGAGGTCGGGCCCAAAGACAAGCCGCTCAACTTCCTGTTGTTGCTCTTGCCCATAACGCTGTGCTATCTGGCCAGCGGCTTTTTGGATTACTTCTCTGACGAGAGCTACTACACCTTCGCGTTCTACGCGTTTTGCGCGTTCGCCCCCTTCGTGGCGGCAAGCATTTATGCCTTCGTGGTCGAGCGCAAATCGGTCGCGCATTCCGTGACCATCCCTGTGTCTTTTCTCGTTGTGATGATGGTTCCCCTCTTCAGCATGCATAGCTATCTTCCCACGGCACAGTTCATATCCATAGGGGAACTGGGGCTTGAGGTGGTCATCTTCATCGTGGCGGTGGCGTTTTCCGAGTTCTTCAGCTTGAGCTCGCTCAAGGTGTACGCGCTGGTACGCACCTGCGCCATGCTGTTCAACAGCGTGGGTTGGTATGCGGCCGAGTTCATAGAGAGCAGCTACAGCCAGATTGCATCGATGCAGACGTCGCTGCTGGTAGTCTTTACCGGCATCGAGGTCTTGACTGTGGCGCTGATTGTAGCCATCGTCAAAGCCCAGAAGAGCGTGGTCGCGGAAGCTGCAAACGATGTGGCTGACAGCGATGTTGCCAGCGCAGGTGGTGTCGGCGCAGGTGCTGTAAAAGATGGCGACGTTACGCGCTCAGCGGGTCACAAAGTTGCTGGTGACGACGGTGCTACTTCGGGCGATATGCAGCCGCCGGCAACGAGCATGGCCGCGGTTGCAGACAACGCTGCAGTAAGCGATGCGACCCAGGTTGCGGCTGCTGCAGGTTTGGATGCCGCGCAGGTCCAGCAGTTGCTCTTCGAGCGCTGCTGTAGCGACGTGGCACATGACTTCGAGCTCTCCAGCCGCGAAACCGACGTCTTGGCGCTGCTCGCGCGCGGGTATTCTGCCACCCGCATCCAAAAGGAGCTCTACATAGCGGCCGGCACCGTCAATTACCACACGCGTAACATCTACGGCAAGTTAGGGGTTCACTCGAAGCAGGAGGTCATCGACCTCATGACCGATCGCATGCGCGGGTAGGGAGCCCGCTTGCGGTCTGCTTGTAGGCTCCTATCTTCAGCATGACCGATCGCATGCGCGGGTAGGAAGCCCGCACGTAGGGTTGCGCTGCAATTGGATGCCGGTGTCCTCGATTGATGATTTCGCGGCGTGAGCATCGCCTGTTTCGCGGTTTGCGTATCGATGCTCACGCCGCTTTTTATCACTCGTTTCGCGAATGCGTATCACTGGGTATGCTCGGAGAGCAGCCTTCACAATGCGCGCAACAATTCTTGGCGTTGTGGCACGAGGAGCACGCGCCCTTGCCGCGGTTTTTCCACAACGATCTGATTGTATAAACCGCGATGAGGGCGATGATGACCAAAACCAGAAGCGTACCTAAAGTCATGAGGAACCTCCTCCAAATTCAAACGGTATATCAACATATTGCAAACGCCCCAAGCAACCTTGCACGAGCAAGCGCTCTTGTATGAGCAAGCAGCTTTGCTCGAGCAAGCGCTCTCACACGAGCAAGCGCCCGCGCCGAATGGCTCCGACGTGGGCGCTTTGGCTAAGACAAGCTGTCTAATTGCAGAGCAGTTAGGGCAGTTGCACTAGGCCTCGGCTACTACCGTCACCATTGCACTAGGCCTCGGCTGCTACCGTCGCCGTTGCACGCTTGCGCTTGGCAGGATTGGGACGGAACAGCATGTAGAGGAAGAACACCACCAAAGCTATTGCCACGACGGTCCAGCATCCAAACCCAACCTCGCCACAGATCAGCCCGCCGATTTGGAAGATCCAAAGAGCCACGACGTATGCCACGCCGCACTCCCAGCCGATGGCGGCCCAGAACCACTTGCGGTTGTTCATCTCGCGCCTGATGGTGCCCATTGCAGCGAAGCAGGGGGCGCAAAGCAGGTTGAATGCCAGCAACGAGTAGCATGCCAACGGAGTGAGGGCAGCCTGCAGGCTGGCGTACCAACCAGCATCGCCCGCGTAGAGCACGCCGTAGGTGCTTACCACGTTCTCCTTGGCGATGAGGCCAGTGATCGTGGCAGCGGTGGATTGCCATTCGCCCCATCCAAGCGGGGAGAAAATCCATGCCAGGGCACCGCCGATGATGGCCAGAATCGAGTCGTTCTGGTCTTCGACTACGCCGAATCCATCGGGGCCGAAGCCGTAACTGGAGATAAACCACACGACGATGGTGGCCAGCAAGATGATGGTGCCTGCCTTCTTGATGAACGACCAAGCACGCTCCCACATGCTGCGCAACAGGGCGCCTATGGTGGGCAAGTGGTATGCGGGAAGCTCCATCACAAACGGAGTGGCATCGCCTGCGAAGAAGCGGGTCTTCTTAAGAATGATGCCGGAGCAGATGATCACGGCGATACCCAGGAAGTAGGCGCTGGGGGCGACCCACCATGCACCGCCGAACACAGCACCGGCGAACAGCGCCACGATAGGCATCTTGGCACCGCAAGGAATAAACGTGGTGGTCATAACGGTCATGCGGCGGTCGTTTTGGTTCTCGATGGTGCGCGATGCCAACACGCCGGGCACGCCACAGCCGGTGCCGATAAGAATCGGGATGAACGACTTACCAGAAAGGCCGAACTTGGAGAACACCCTGTCGAGGATGAATGCAACACGCGACATATAGCCGCAATACTCGAGGAACGCGAGCATGAAGAACAACACCAGCATCTGCGGCACGAAGCCCAATACGGCGCCAACGCCAGCGACGATACCATCGAGCACGAGGGCCTGCACCCAATCGGCCGCATCGATAGATACCAGCCAGTTTTCCACAATCTTCGGGATGCCGGGTACCCAGATGCCGTAATCGGACGGATTGACCTCGGGCACTTCGAGCGCTTCCTCGTAGGTATCGGCATCGACCACCACGCGCTCGTTCTCGCCAGTCTCGTCGTCATATGCGTCGTAGTAAGCCACGAGCTTAGTCGACTTAGCCTGGGTTACGAAGTTCTCCGAGGTGGGGTCAATGCCAGCCTCTTCGGCTGCGCCCTCATAGGCCTCGATTGCGCTTTGCGCATCCTCGTAGGCGCCGACAGCGTCGTCATACTCTTCGCCGCCGCCAACCAAGAACCAGCCGTCACCGAACACGCCGTCGTTGGCCCAATCGGTTGCAAAGGTTCCCACGGTGGTTACCGAGATGAAGTACACGAGAAACATGACCACGGCAAAGATCGGCAAAGCCAGCCACCTGTTGGTTACCACGCGGTCGATCTTGTCGGAGGTGGTCATCACGTTCTTGGGATTGCGTGCGTAACAGCTGCCGATGATTGAGGTGATGAACTCGTAGCGGCCGTTGGCGATAACCGACTCGGAGTCGTCGTCGTAGGTCTTCTCAATGTCAGCGATGATATTCTCGAACCCGGACATGAGTTCCTTGGCATCCACACCCTCGCCCAGCTGCTCGGGGGCCTTCTCGTCACGTTCGAACATCTTGACAGCGAAGTATCTCTTGAAGGTGGGATCGACCGATGCGGGAAGCGCGGTCTCGATGGTGCTGAGCGCCGCCTCCACATCCTCGGCAAACCTATGCGGAACGACCGGAGCCTTGCCGTCGTTGGCCGCATCCACAGCCTTGGCAACCAAGTCGTCTACACCGGTGCCTTTCATAGCCGAAATCGAAACGACCTCGCAACCAAGTTGCTTGGAAAGCTCGGCGCAGTCGATCTTGTCGCCGTTCTTCTTCA
>CAZOGL010000023.1:12371-23749 GCA_964579575.1 uncultured Eggerthellaceae bacterium
CAACCAAGTTGCTTGGAAAGCTCGGCGCAGTCGATCTTGTCGCCGTTCTTCTTCACGATGTCGCACATGTTCACGGCCAACACCACGGGGATGCCCAGCTCGAGAACCTGCGTGGTAAGGTAGAGATTGCGCTCGAGGTTGGTGCCATCGACGATGTTCACGATCGCGTCGGGCTTCTCCTCCACCACGTAGTTGCGAGCGATAACCTCTTCCAACGTATACGGGGAGAGCGAATAGATGCCCGGCAGGTCGATGATGGTAATGTCGTCGTGGCCCTTGAGCTTGCCGCCCTTCTTCTCCACGGTAACGCCTGGCCAATTGCCAACGTATTGGTTGGAGCCGGTGAGTCTGTTGAACAACGTGGTCTTACCGCAGTTCGGGTTTCCCACGAGAGCTATAGTAGCCATATAGTCGTTTTCCTTCCTTTCTCAAAATCGAATCGGAGCTTTATAACCCCGCCATGTCAGCCGGCTTCTTGCAGCATCGAAGCTAGCATGGCGATTATTCTTAGCGCACTCCAATTTGTTTGCCTAAGATTTGTTTGCCTAAGCTAACCTTTAGGTCAAAAAAAATGGCTTGCAGCCAATGCAGGCATCGAGCCTACTCGACCTCTACCATTTCGGCATCGCCCTTGCGAAGCGAAAGCTCGTAGCCCCTGATGGTGAACTCCACCGGGTCTCCGAGCGGGGCGACCTTGCGGATGAAGATCTCGCACCCTTTGGTGATGCCCATGTCCATAATCCTGCGCTTGATGGCGCCAGAACCGTTGAGTTTGACGACCTTGACCGTCTCGCCCTTCTTGGTGTCCCTCAGCGTTCTTGTCAACTCCCTTATCCTCCTTGTTGTGATTCTCGTGACTTTCGTCTTTTGCTTGAATTGTCTATTTGTCAATATTGAAACGCATCATGCCATGCCGTGTGGGCGTGCCTGCGCATGGCCTGCTCACACGGTACGGCATCGAACACGTTTGCAACCAGCGTTCGGAACGCGCTGCGAGGTGCGTCCCTGGTTAAACCTAGACCATGATGGCCCGCGCGAGATCGTATCCTATGGCGATCCTCGAACCCTTCACGTTGACGATGGTGTTCTTGCCCGAGCGGGAAACCACAGTGATGGGAGCACCGGGCACAAATCCCAAGTCTTCGAGATGCGCGTGCAGCTTGGCATCGCCCGTGATTCGCTTCACGTGGTACTTGCCGTCCTGCTTGATCTCTGCGAGCACCATTTCGAACTCCTTCCCAACCAAAAGCCGTCAGCACGTGTGTTTGCGCTTGCATGCGTGCTTGCGTCAGCATGTGTGTTTGCGCTTGCATGCGCGCTTGCATTTGCGTTTGCCGCAACCACTACTTCCGACATTGTCTCTACTCCTCTGTCTTTACGCCGTGAATGTTAGACAAGGAAAACTTGAATGTCAACCGTCGCAAACTTTTTTCTCAACAATTCTCCGACAAACGTTACCCATGGGTAACTTAGCGGCCATGCGACGATTTTTACGTTTTGGGCCAACGTCTCGCAGAAGTAATTGTCGCCAAATAATGCACCCCAAACTACCGCCAAAAAATGCGCCCCGAGCCCTTCGTTTGTACAGACGCTGGAGTATTATGTTTCGCAGTGCAATCGAGCCTTCCACTAGGGAGGTGCGAACTCTGCGCCAGAATATTTCCGCGTTCTCGAAAGGACTCCCAATGAGCAAAGTCGTGGTGATGGACCATCCGCTTATCCAGCACAAGATCGGAATTCTGCGCAGGAAGGAAACCCCGTCGAAGGACTTCCGCGAGCTTACCGGCGAGGTTGCATCGCTGATGTGCTACGAGGCCACGCGCGACCTTTCCGTCGAGGATGTGGAGATTGAGACACCTATCTGTAAGACCGTGGCCAAGCAACTTTCGGGTAAAAAACTCGCCGTGGTGCCAATCTTGCGCGCTGGCCTTGGCATGGTCGACGGCATGTTGGCCATGATCCCCGCCGCACGTGTGGGCTTCATCGGCCTCTACCGCGACGAGGAGACCTTCGAGCCGCACGAGTACTTTTGCAAGCTGCCCGAGGACGTGGCCGAGCGCGAGGTGATCGTGGTAGATCCGATGTTGGCAACCGGCGGCTCTGCCGTAGCGGCTCTTGACATGCTCAAGCAACACGGCGTGAAGCACGCCCGCCTCGTGTGCATGGTGGCGGTACCCGGCGGCATCGAGAAGTTCACCTCTGCGCACCCCGATGTGGACCTCTACGTGGGAGCTGTGGATGACCACCTCAACGAGCACGCGTACATTGTGCCCGGTCTGGGTGATGCCGGAGACAGAATCTTTGGCACCAAGTAGTTCAATGAGCCCGATGTCATTGTTGCTGGCATCGGGCTTTTTGTGTATAGGAAACGTTTTTATGGAGGGAGTTTAATGGCCAAGAAAGACAAGATTTCCGTCTCGGACATCCCGGAGGATGGCATCTACGATGCCGCCAAGCTGGGCGGAGGCCGCATGACCGTGTTGGGTATCCAGCACATGTTCGCGATGTTCGGCGCCACGATTTTGGTGCCAATCCTCACAGGTTTGAGCGTTTCGGCAACGCTGTTGTTCGCGGGAGTAGGAACGTTGCTCTTCCACCTCCTCACCAAACGCAAGGTTCCCGCGTTTCTGGGGTCGTCGTTCGCGTTCATCGCAGGTTACGCCGCCATCGCACCCAACAAAGAACCCGAGCTTTTGCCCTACGCGTGCATCGGCGTGTTCTGCGCGGGCTTTGTGTACCTGATTCTCTCGGCGTTGTTCAAGGGATTCGGCCCCAAGAAGGTCATGAGATACTTCCCGCCCGTAGTCACCGGCCCCATCGTAATCGCGATCGGCCTCATCCTGGCGGGATCGGCTATCACCAACTGTGAGACCTGTTGGCCAATCGCCATCGTGGCCATTGTGGTTATCGTGGTGTGCAACATCTTTGGACGCGGCATGATCAAGATCATCCCCATCCTTTGCGGCGTGGTTGTATCCTACGTCGTAGCTGCATGCTGCGGGATGGTGGACTTCTCCAGTGTTGCCGAGGCTGCATGGATTGGCGCGCCGTTTGCGTTCGAGAACACCGCCTTCGCAGTGTTTCAAAACCCCGACACCGGCCTAATCATCACCGCGATCATCACGATTGTTCCGCTGGCATTCGCCACGGTGATCGAGCACATCGGCGACATCTCGGCCATCAGCTCCACCTGCAACCGCAACTACATCGCCGACCCCGGCCTGCATAGGACGCTTTTGGGCGACGGCCTGGCCACCATGCTCGCCGCTCTGTTCGGCGCACCAGCCAACACCACCTACGGTGAGAACACCGGCGTGTTGGCGCTCACCAGGGTCTTCGACCCGCGCGTGATTCGCATTGCGGCATGCTTCGCCATCGTGTTCTCGTTCTGCCCCAAGTTTGCGGCGCTCATCGGAGCGATGCCCTCGGCCACCATCGGCGGCGTATCGATGGTGCTCTACGGCATGATCTCGGGCGTTGGCATCCGCAACCTCGTGGAGAACAAGACCGACCTCGAGAAGAGCCGCAACGTTTTGATTGTGGCCCTCACCCTCGTGCTTGCCTTAGGCATCGCCTACAGCGGATCGGGCAGCATCCAATTCGAGGTCGCAGGCGTGACCATCGGTCTTTCCGGCTTGGCAGTGGGATCGCTCGTGGGCATCCTGCTCAACGCTATTTTGCCTGGCAAGGACTTCGAGTTTGACGACACCCTGCATAGCGAGCCGGTCTCACTCGAAAGCGGCTACGGCGCATCGGGCGGCATCCCGACCCCGCAGTCCACAGAGACAGAAGCCGACGAGGAGCCAAAAACCTCAACGACTGCTTAGCGAAGCGCCGGCTCTGATCCGAGACGACCCTAATCCGAACGAGTAAACTCATCTTTTCGGATATGACAGAAAACGCTCATTCATGCAGTGAGAGGGAGGACTATGTCCACACAGCAAAACTCAGAGAACAGGCCCGTTACCTACCTCCATGCAAACGTACTTGACGGCACAGCGAACATGGAGGTGCGCGAGGATCATGCCGTTACCGTGCAGGGCGAAACCATTGTTGCCGTAGAACCCGCCGCTCAAGCCGATACATTAGGCTGCAAAATCGTCGACCTAAAAGGTGCGTATCTTGCGCCAGGACTCATAAATATGCACGTTCACCTGGCTGGAAACGGCAAGCCGCAAAAGAAACAGCGTGACAACGAAGCGCTGGTTACCAAGATTATGGCAACAAAGCTAACGCGTGATGTGGCCTATAAGCTGGTACGCGAATTCGCGCGCATCGAATTGCATAGCGGCGTTACCACCATTCGCACCGTGGGCGGCCTACGTGAATTCGACACGCGCGTTCGCGATGAGGCGGCTGCAGGGAAAGCAGAAGCTCCGCGCATTCTTGCCGCTAACGAGGGCATTTCGGTTCCTGGTGGGCACATGGCGGGCTCCGTTGCCATAGCCGCACGAAACGTAACCGATGCGTTGTTGCAGGTAGACATTGCGCGGCAGCAGGGCGTTGATCTGATTAAGCTGATGATTACCGGCGGCGTTATGGACGCCAAAGAAAAAGGCGTACCGGGCGAGATGAAGATGAGCCCCGAGATGGTGCACGCCGTGTGCGAGAAGGCGCACAGCATGGGATACAAGGTTGCAGCCCATGTTGAGTCCACCGAAGGCGTACTGGTTGCGCTACAAAACGGCGTCGACTCCATCGAGCACGGCGCAGCGCCCACGCCGGAGATCCTCCAACTATTCAAAGATCGTGGCGCGTTTTTGTGCACCACAATTTCGCCCGCGCTGCCCTATGCGTTGTTCGACAGGTCCATTTCAAACGCAAGCGAAGTGGAACAATTCAACGGCAACGTGGTGTTCGAAGGCATTTTGGAGAACTCAAAAGCAGCACTTGAGCAGGGAATTCCTGTTGCACTTGGCAACGACGTGGGATGTCCGTGGATTACGCAATACGACTTTTGGCGCGAAGTTCGCTACTTCGAAAAATACGTGGGCGTTTCGCGGCAGTTCGCTTTGCACACGGCAACGTTGCGCAATGCACAGCTTGCGGGCATTGGCGACATAACCGGCTCCATTGAAGCGGGCAAATGCGCCGACATGATTGTTCTAGACGAAAACCCTCTAGACGATCTATGCGCGCTGCGCACCCCAAAGCACGTCATTGCCCGCGGGCGAGCCATCATGAAGCCACGTGTCAAGCGCAAGGCAGTAGTGGATAGGGAGTTGGATAAATTCCTGTAGGGAACAGATTGCCGCTGTCGGTGGCAGGACGCACGGGCCCTGGCGCAGTGGGGATAGGCGCTGCGAAGAAGGCAATGCGAGAAAGCGGGAGAAAGAAATGAACGACTACGTATTGTCATGCTGCTCAACCGTCGATCTGACGAGGGAGAAACTCGAGTCCAGGGACATCAGGTGGCTACCCTTCCATTTCGAGTTGGACGGCGTGGACCACCTCGACGACTTCGGCGAGACAATGTCCTATCAGGATTTCTACGACGCCATGGAAGCAGGCAGTTCGACCAAAACGTCCCAAATCAACGTCAAGGAGTACGAGGATTACTTCGAGAAAATCGTCGCGCAAGGCCACGACATTCTCCACATATCGTTCTCGTCTGGCCTGTCTGGTACCGTAAACTCGGCAACGCTAGCAGCGACGCACGTCATGGAGACTCATCCCGAGAGGAAGATCACCGTCGTCGACTCGCTTTGTGCCTCGTCGGGATACGGCCTGCTCATGATCGAGTTGGCCGACATGAGAGACGAGGGCAAAAGCATGGAAGAACTCGCCAAATGGACCCTGGAGAACAGGCTGCACATGCACCACTGGTTTTTCTCAACCGACCTGTCCGCCTACGTCCGCGGCGGCAGGATATCCAAGACCGCCGGCCTGGTAGGCACCGCGCTGAAGATATGTCCGCTGCTCAACATGGACTACCTAGGCAGGCTCGCGCCGCGCGAAAAAATCCACTCGAAGAAGAAGACTATGCACCGCGCCGTCGAGATGATGAAGGAGCACGCTGAGGGCGGCACGTCATATTCCGGCAAAGCCTACATCTGCAACTCGGCGTGCCTCGATGACGCAAAGGTTTTTTCCAAGATGATTTCGGACGAGTTCCCGAATATCGACGGCGAGATTGAGATTTATCCTATCGGAACAACCATCGGCAGCCACACGGGAAAGGGAACCTTATCCGTGTTCTTTTGGGGCGACGAGCGCAGGGACTAGTGCGTTGACGCGGCTACTAGTGCGTCTATGCGGCTACTAGTGCGTCTATGCGACCCTTTCTGGCGGCCCCCTGCGGGCCGCTTTTGTCGTGCGTGGCTAAAGCAATCTTCAACCTAGGTGAATATCTAGAAATCCGAATTTTGCAGGTTTTCTGCCGTTTCAGATTCGAATTTTGTGGAAACCGCAAGTGACAGCTGTGGTTATCAAGCATGAGTGGAAACGGGAACCTCGCCGCCGTACCCACTTTTCCTCAAAGGGCATGAAAAAGTGTCTACGAAGCTTGATAAGTGCAGTTCCTGGATGGAGCACGAAGCTTGGTTGGTGCAAAAAGATGCAATTTTTCTTTTCTAAACTTTCGAAAAGATGCAATTTTTACTATACTGTCTTTCAAAAAGATGCAATTTCTCTTTTCTAAGCTTTCGAATTGATGCATTTATCCAGGTAGGAGCCTAATATGTTAGAACGTAAAATTTTCAATAACTTACGTGCCTGGAAAACCTCGCATGGCACTGAATGCCTGCTGGTTAACGGGGCTCGGCAGGTTGGCAAATCGTTCGCCATCGAAGCTTTCGGAAACGCCGAATACGAAAGTCTTATCAAAATAGACTTCGTGAAGCAGCCTGAGCTTAAGGCGATTTTTGAGGGGTCCATCGATCCTGCAAGCATTTACTCTCGCATTACACTCACGGTACCTGGCGCCCGCCTTATCCCAGGAAGCACGCTTATATTCCTGGACGAAATTCAGGAATGTCCCCAAGCTCGTTCGGCGTTCAAATACCTCGCTCAAGACGGGAAATATGACGTCATTGGGTCGGGATCGCTGCTGGGTATACGATTCCGCGAACTGAAAGACGCGCCTTCCTTGCCCGTTGGCTACGAGCGCCAAATCACCATGCACCCACTGGATTTCGAGGAGTTTCTCTGGGCTCGCGGTTATACAAAAGAAGCCCTTGCGGCCTTGCGCGAATACCTCAAACGGATGGAACCCGTGCCGCAGGCGATTCACCAGCCCATGATGCGCCAATTGCGAGAGTACTTGGCAATAGGAGGCATGCCCGCCACGGTGCAGACGTTTGTCAACGGCGAAGGCGCGGGCGACTTCGCGGCAGCTCACAGCCAACAGCTGATGCTTCACGAATCGTACCTCGACGACATCACCCGCTACGCATCGGCGCCCGAGCGCGTGAAAGCGCGGGCGTGCTATCTGTCGTTGCCCAGACAATTAGCGAAAGAAAACACACGCTTCCGATATGCCGAGGTAGAAAAGAGGAGCAACGCGCGGAAGTTCGAAGGCTCTGTCGACTGGCTCACCTGCGCAAACATGACCTTGCGCTGCAACGCCATAAACACACCGGCGTTCCCACTTGCTTCATACGAGGACGATTCTCGCTTCCGTCTGTACGCAAACGACACGGGCATGCTTATGGCCATGTTCGATTTCAGCATGAAAGCTGCCGTGGTTGAAAACACGCTCACAGGGCCCATGAAAGGCGGCCTTTACGAGAACCTGATTGCAAGCATGTTGGCGCAACGCGAAACGCCCTTGCGCTATTGGACGTCAGCCGACAGCAAACATGAAATCGAGTTTCTTGTCGAAGAAGACGCAGGCGTCGTACCTTTGGAGGTAAAAGCCTCGCGAGGATCCACGGCATCGCTTAACCACATGCTCGAGCGCGACGACGTGCGGAAAGGCTACAAATTCATAGACGGCAACATAGGCGTAGATAGCAAAAAACATACCCTCCCGCTGTACATGGCAGCGTTTTTGTAAGCAAAGCAGGGAGGTCTTGCAGGACGCCAACATGAAAAGGGCTCGGGAGTTTTCACCCCCGAGCCCCTCGTTTTACTTTCACATTGCACGGCCTGTGTACTATGCCCTAAACGTAATCTTCTTTTACGTTATTAGCCCACTCTGCCTTGCCCTTCGCATCACACGACCTGCGCACGCAGCAAGTCAAGCAACTCCTTAAACGTTTACGCGGCCAGCGCTTGCGTTAACTGCTCAATGCCGTTGAACTTGGTTTCAACGTTGTTGCCTTCGCGGTTAATCTTGATAACCGTGCCGTTCCACGTGGTTTTGTCGCCGTCCTTCTCGTACTCGTCAGTTTGCACCACGTAGCGGTAATCGAATATTTCCTTCTCGGGCGCAGTTTTGCTGTCAAAGCCGTACTTCAAGCTAACCAGCACATCTTGAATGGCCTGAATCTGATCGGTTTTACCCAGGCCCACAACGCCCACCTCGGGGTTGTACAGCGCCGTTGGTGACACGTACACCGTGCGAATAGAGCGCTTGCGGTTCTTTTCCGCGCGGGTAATAACGAAGGCGATGCCCACGATAATCACCCACCAAACAATGGCCAGCACCAAATCGAGTGGGTTGTCCACCAGATTGAAACCGCGATAGAACCAAATGAACAGCAGCACCGCCGCCGCGATGGCCGCGACGGCAAGCACTATGTAATTACTCTTCTTCATGAACCTAAGCCCCCATTCCCGCAGGCTGGTTGGTGGCTACGGGCGACCCATAGGGGTCTTTACCGTCGCCGCCGCCCAAGATGTTGTTCATATCGCGCTTGTTGTTACGCGTCTGGTTGCTACGGTGATACCACACGAGCGCACCGTAGAGCAACGTGAGGATCATGCCGAAAATCATGAACCAATGCACCCAGCAGTTATGCGTGGCGGCGCGACCCAACGGGTTGTCGTCGTCGTAGATCTGCGTCTGGTTATTGCTGTTGTCTACGCTGTCGGCAGGCGGGGTGGGCGTCACAGTCGGGGCAACGGGCGTTACCGCAGCTTCGGTGACGGTGAGCGTACCCAGCGTTTCGCTGATGCTGTAGTTGCTCATGTCCACGTTACCCCAGTTGATGCTGTAGGTGTTCGTGGAGCTGCCAACCTCGCGCTGAACGCCGGTCACGGTACCCACAACCTGGTCGCCCGTAGCCAAGCCGGCGATTACCAAATCGTAGTTGGTAAGGTCGGTGCCGTCGTAGGCCTTCGTGGCGCTACCCGTGGTAATGCTCAGCGGCGCAGGCGTAATCTCGATGCTGCCGTCGATGTATTGGATCATCAGATTCTTGGTAACATCGCTGCCCTGGCCATTCACGATAACCAGCTGGTCGGCGGTGGCCTTAACCGTGCCGTCGGCAACGTTGCGAGCGGTTGCCGTGGAGGCGGCCGTGCTTACGTAGTAGCCGGCGGGCACGTTGGAAACCTCAACCGTGGCGCCATGCTCGGTGCCGTCATAGATGAAGGTGCCGCCCGTGGTGGTTACCACGATGGTGTCGGCGCTTTCGATCACAACCAGCTTGCCCAACTCGTAGCTCAGAGTGTAGTTGCCGGCCATCTTGTCGGTCTTCCAGGCAATCTCGCCCGCGGTGTTATCGGTGCTGCCAACCTCGGTGATGGTGCCAACAGCCGAAACCGTGGCGTCATCAGCAGCAACCAGGCCCTCGAAGTGGGCGTTCGGGTTGGTGAGCGGCGTGTTGTCGTACACCTTGGTTGCGCCCTCGGTAATAAGCTTGGCGGCCTTCGGGTTAATCTTGTAGGTCTTCACCACGGTGCCGTCGTAGTTGCCTTCGCCCTTGATGGTAACGGTGATGGTGTCGCCCACGTTCACGAAGTCGGCGCCGTCGTTGTACTCAACCGTGTAGTCCTTGCCCTCGACCAGCGTACGGCCATTGTCGGTGACGGTAGGCTTCCACTGGTGAGTACCGCCATCGTAGGTAACGTCAACGGGCGAATCCATGGTTACCGTGCTGCCTTCGCCGGGCACGATGGACTGGGCCGTCACGGTCATGCTGCCGAAGGTGGCGGTCACGTTGTAGTTATCAAGGTTTGTGCCTTCCTTGGCCGCCCAAGTGAAGGTGTTGCCATGCTCCAGCGAGCCCGCATTGGTAAGCGAGCCGTTGAAGGTGACGTTCACACCCTGGCCGGCAACAAAGCCGGTGTTCTCGACCAGCGCGGTGTCGCCGTTAACCAGCGGCGTTGCGTCGTAGACCTTGGCCAGGTCGGCGGACTTCAGGCTTACGTTGGCCTTGGTAATTTCCAGCGTGCCGTCGAGCACCACGAAGGTCACCTTGCTGAAGTTGCTGTTGATGTTCGTGAAGTCGCCAGCCGACACGTTCATCTGGTAGGTGCCAGCGTCGGTGGCTTCCACATGCGCGTTGCCGCTGAAGGTGAAGTCGTCCTCGCTGTACAGCTCGTTGGAAATCTTCTCGACCTTGTAGCCGGTGGCCTCGTGCTTGTTGCCGTCGTAGGTGGCCGTGGCGCTGTTCTCGCGAACCGTCACCACAACCTCGGTGGCGTCGGCGGTGATGCTCAGCTCGCCGTACTTAACCTCGACGTTGTAGTTGCCATCCTTGGCGCCATTGCTCAATTCGTAGGTGAAGGCGTTTTCGGCTGTGCCGTAATTGGTGATGGTGCCAGTTACGTCGTAGGTGGCGCCTTCGTTACCCACGAAGCCGTCGCCCGAAACGTACACGGTGCTGTTGGTAAGCGGCTGGCCGTCGTAGGCCTTGGTGTCGCTGGCGCTGGTGAGCGTCACATCGCGCTTGGCGATGGACAGCTGACCATCGGTTACGTCGAACACCACGTTGGCGAAGTTGCTGTTGCCATTGCTGAATTGGCTACCAGACAAGCCCATATTGTAGGTGCCGGCGTCGGTCTTGGTAACGCTGGCATAGCCGCTGAACTGGATGTCGTCCTTGATAAGCAGCGAGCCCTCGGGGATGGTGATGTCGTAGCCCGACAGCGTTTGCGCGTTGCCGTTGTACTTCTCTCCACCGGTGTGGCCCGTCACCTTCACGGTGATGGTGGCCTGCATAGGCGTGATCTTCAAGCTGCCCTTGTTGGTGGTGATGGTGTAGTTGTTGGCGTTAAAGCCAGCGTTGGTGTCGTACTTCACCACGTTGTCAACCGTGCCGTCAGACACGTTGGTAACGCTGCCCTCGGTATGGATATTGCTTACCTCGCCGTCGACGAAGCTGCCTTCGATGGTGTATTCGGGCTGCGTATGGGTGCTGCCGTCGTATTCCCACGTGCCATCTTCAGCGGTGATGGTAACCACGCGCTTGTTGATGGTGTAGGTAACGGTCGAGGTGCCCTCATAGTTGCCTTCGCCAACGACCTTCACCGTCACGGTGCCCGCGTTG
>CAZOGL010000024.1:0-6509 GCA_964579575.1 uncultured Eggerthellaceae bacterium
GCGGTGCATGCCTCGCAATTGCAATACTTCGCGCCCTCCTCCTTGCGCTTGGTCTGCTCGGCAAGCATGCCAGCGGCAGCCTCCTCGCCGAACATGGCAACCGCAGGACCTTGGGCAAATGCGATGACGCCGTCGATCGTGGTAGGACGGCCCTCGAGAATGTTAAGCAACGTCTCGGTCGCTCCATCAGCGGCGCTCTCGTCGGTGGAGACGCACTTCTTCCACGCAGCAGCGGCATCCTTGGTCACCTGGGTGCTCGCGTTGGAAACAGCAAGGATATCCACGCGCTCGGCAACGTAATCGAACAATTCCTTCTCCATGTTTGGCCTCCTTAGGTCATAGATTAGCCTGTAGGAAAACTATAGCAGCCTCCCTCGAGGAAGAAACCGAACAATCCCGAAAAAAAGCGTTTCGCCATCGTCGATGCGAGTGAGGCCATCACAAAGAACGCAGTCGTCGTTGATGCGGGCGCGGCCATCACGAAAAGCGCCATCGGCTTGCTGGCTAACCTAAAACGCAAATCATTGGCCCAAAACGCAAGTCCGCCACCGACTTGCTGGCCAGGTCAAGACCCGAAGTCCGCCGCCAAGTCACTACGCCGGGTTAACGTGCACCATGACGTGCTTGACCTCGGGAAATCTCCCCTCCACTGCGTCGTGGGCAGCCTCAGCGATCGCGTGGGCCTCATACAAGCTCAAAGTGCCCTCAACGGCAATCTCGGTATCAACGTAGACTTTTGCACCGAATTGGCGTGTGAGCACCAAGTCGACCCTGACCACGCCTTCCTGTTCCGCGAGACAAGCGCGGATCTCCTCCTGCTGCTGCTCTGAAACTGGGGTGTCCATCATGCGATCAACCGCGTCCACGGCAACCTCCCAAGCCATCTTGAGAATGAATGCGCAGATGACGATGCTCGCAATCGGGTCGCCAAGGGGAAACCCGAGCATCGAGGCGCCAATACCGACAAGGGCGCCGATGGAGGACAGGGCATCCGAGCGATGGTGCTCCGCATCGGCCAAAAACGCCGGGGAATTCATGATGCGCGCCCAGTAGCGGGTGTATCGGAACATGCCCTCCTTGACAATGATGGACACGACCGCCGCCAAAAGGGCAATCCACAGGGGCGACTCAGAGGTGCCCCCAGTTGCGCCTTGGGAAAACGCAATGATGCAAGCCACGCCGGCATACCCGATGCCGAGTCCCGCCAACGCCAACAGCAAGGACAACACCAAGCTTGCGAGGCATTCAAAACGCTCGTGACCGTAAGGATGACCCTTGTCTGCGGCCCGCGCGGCAACCCGCACCCCCAAATACGCAATGGCCGTCGCAGCGACATCCGAGAGGGAGTGGACCGCGTCAGAGATCATGGCAGTTGAGCCGCCAATGATGCCGGCGGCCAACTTTCCACCCGAGAGCACGACGTTACCGACGATACCTAGGGTCGCAAGCCGGTTGGCGATAACCTTGTTATCTACCGTATTTTTGTTTACCTGTGCCATACCCAACGACCTTCCGGCCTACCTCCCGAGCACGCCTTCTCCAAGCACACGATGCGGCAATCCAAGCTCACGCCTTCTCCAAGCACACGCCTACCCCACGCTCACGATGCGGAAATCCGCGCTCTCCTTGGAGAGTTGGAACAAAAGGCAACGCGCGCGATCTTTTGCGACATCGCAACGGATAGTGAGATCGAAGGTCACGGTACCAGCGGTCTTGTCCGATGACACGAGCTCCACAAGCTCCATGTCAAATCCGTAGTCGCCCACCATGCTCAAGATAGCGCTCAAGGCGCAGGGCCGGTCAGGACGGGCAAGGCGCACCGTGACCCGATTGCTCGGCCCGCCGCAAAGCTCGCTTCCCTCGATCCCGTCAAAGACCCCAGAGTTCCACTCGTAAAGCAGACCGTACTGATACATGCGACTTGTCTCGGTGATCTTGCGAACGACGGCGAGGTAGGGCGCGCGACGCTCCTCCGGGATGCCGCCGCCGAGGGCGTCAAGCATCGCCTGCTCGCGGTCGGCGCGATAGACGTCGGTGCTGCCGGCAGATTGTTTCGCCTCCGCAACCCGACGGGAGCAATCCAGCCGGCTCATGAGAAGCTCGCGAATTTGCAGGTCGATATCGTCGATATCTTTGCGAATATCTTCCAAGCTTACCGCCATGCCCACCAGGACCACCTCTCACCTTCCGAATTTTACATTCGGGCCATTATACGACAACAAAACGGAGCCCTCCCAACCAAGAAGCACCGGCCCGATGCTGGGCACCAAGGCCGCTTCAATAGCAACTAACGGCCCGCGCTAACGACCCGCGTTCAAAAAACCTTCGCGTTTTCGTACACATTGGCCGAAAATGGCCAGCAACATCTCATCGCCACAGCCATCATGAACCATGTATTGATCGAACGAGGAAAACACCTCGCACGTTCTCCCACACGTTCTCCCGCACGTTCTCAAGAAGAGAGGGGCCCGCATGAAAGCGCGACAAGAAAAGCTTATCGACCTCCTTGGTTCGGAGGGCATCCAATTCTATATACCCGTGTTCCAACGGTCCTATACCTGGTCACAAGCCCAATGTGATGAGCTGTGGCGCGATATGTTGAAGTCCGCCAACGAGGAGTGCGATCATTTCACAGGCGCGGTGTTGTGCATGCCGGAATCCGACGGCCTCTCGTATCAGATTGTTGACGGCCAGCAACGTTTGGCGACCCTGACATTACTGATGATCGCATTGCACGACTTCCTCGGTAAGCGTGATACGTCCATCATGGGTCTCGACGCCTCGCGCGTCGAAGCGACGTATTTCGGAACGCCCGACAAACCGCGTCTCACCATGAACGAGGCGGACAACCCCACACTGCGCGCGCTCGAATTTCCATCACACGCCCAACCAGCGCCTGCGCATGCCCAACCGACCGGGGGCACCCAATCCCAAAGCACCCAACCGGCGCCATCACACGCCCAACCAGCGCCAACATACACGCAACCGACCGGGGGCGCCCAAGCCCAATCCCAACCCCAAGTCCAAGTACAAAGCGCACAACCAATCGAAGGCACCCAATCCCAATCCCAACCCCAATCCCAACCCCAATCCCAAAAGCTCAAAGACAACGTTGGGTTCTTCCGTGAGAAGCTCAACGACCCGGAACTCGACCTTTTGAGTCTTTGGAAGGGCATTCGTTCGCTGAACTGCATATTCGTGGAATTGGATACCGGCGATAATGCACAAGTGGTCTTTGAGAGCCTCAACTCGAAAGGCGTCCAGCTCACCACGGCCGATCTTTGTCGCAACTACTTGCTCGCAGGTTTGCCCCAAGCCGAGCAAATGCGCCTGTATGAGGATTTTTGGGAACCCATCGAAGACCTGTTCGGAGACGACCCCGGCTCCCTCAGGCTCAACAACGCCATCCTCGGTTGGCTCACCGTGCGGTTCCGCCGCATACGCGCCAAGGGCGACAAGGAGGCCTACCACGTCTTCCGCCGCTATATGCAAGAGGAGTTCTCCGGGACGATCGAGGTGCTCATGGGCGAGCTTTACAACTTCTGCACCGTTTGGGCCGAGAACTACCGTTACCACCCTATCAAGCAATACAAGTCCGCAACGAACTGGTCAACCCTTGGCCCCAAGACACTGGTGAGCCATATCCCGATCAAGCCTGCAAGTCCTGAGGCGCTTGAGTTCTACGCAAAGCATTTCGGCATCGTGACAAAGAGGTAGGTAGATCATGCAAATCAAAATCGAGTCATTCCTTGACATCCTTGGCATCCCAGATACGCAATTCGTCGTCCCCGTCTACCAACGCGTCTACTCTTGGACAGAAAGGCAGGCAACGGGATTCCTTGAGGACGTACTCAATGCTGCCGAGACGAGAACGAGCCATTTCGCAGGCATCCTGCTCTTCTCTGTAGACGCTGACAGCTGGGGAGATTATGGTCGGTTGCGCATCATCGATGGCCAACAACGCCTGACGACGATCACGCTCATGCTCATCGCGCTCGCAAGAAAGATCGAAGAGGGGGCCCTCGATGACTTGACCGCCGACGAGGTGCTCAAGCGCTATCTGTTGGCCGGCAACAGCACGGACGCACCCTCCAAGCTCATGCTCTCCCACCTCGATCGCGGCACGCTCGCCACCCTGATCGACAACGGGGAGATGCCCAAAGAGCACTCTGAACGGCTTGTCGAGAACCTCAAGATCTTCGAGGACCGCCTGGAAGAGGGCGACAAGGAAATCGCAACCAAACTTTGGCGCGGCCTCAACCAATTGCAGGTGATCACCGCGCTGCTCGAAGGCGAGGACAGCCCACAACTCGTGTTCGAGAGCCTCAATTCCAAAGGCTCACCACTGACAGCGAGCGACCTAGTCCGCAACACGCTCCTTTTCGGAACGGACGAGGCGCAAAGACGCATCCTGTACAAGGCGAGATGGCGCCCGCTTGAGCAAGCAGTTTGCGCAATCGACGGCGCGAGCATGGACACCATGATCCGCGCATGGCTCGCAGCGAGGTTCCGCGACGAGCGCGTCCGCAACGAGACCGATATCTACACCGTGCTCCGCGATTACCTACGTACCAGCGACGAGACCTTGGAAGACATGTTGGAAGACCTCGGCAAGTTCGGCGCCAAGTACACCTCAAACGATGAGTGGCGCGCAAAGGTCGACAAGTTCGCCAAAGACTGGCTCGAAGACCGTCCGCGCATGTCGGTCTCCCAATTCAAGATGTTCGGCTCCTGAGTGCGGCTTGGGATAGAATAGCTTCGTGTAAAGAGGGACTCGGCAAGGGAGAACTCCGTGCCCGATGCAAGAACGCAAAGAACCGACAACGCCATCAAAAGTGCGTTTTTGGAGTTGTTGGAAGAAAAGCCGCTCAATTCGATTTCCATGGCTGAGCTCGCGAAACGATCGGGCATAAGCCGCTCGACGCTCTATGCTCATTTTGGAAACGTGAGCGATGTGTTCAACAGCCTCGTGACGGATTTTCGACGAGACATCATCGGGCTTCGTGCGCTTTTGCGTTGCGAAGAATGCGGGAAGCCGGGGTCGAAAAAACCGTTTTGCCTCGCCCTGCGCGCGGCGGGTCCCTACCAACCGCTCGTGATGGCACCAGAGTTCATGCCCACGTTCTTAGAGCTTGTCCTGGAAAAGAGCGCTGGATTTGACGGGTTTGACGCATTGGGGCCCTATCGCCTACCAGGGCTCACCGAGGCCCAAGCGAAAACGCTTTTCACGTTCCAGATGAACGGATGTTATGCGGCGGCCATGCTTGGCAAAGAGGTGGTTTGGAGCGACCACCAAAAGGCGATCGACCAATTCATACGCGGCGGCCTTGCGGCGTTGCGCGGCTGAACGCAAGCGCGGACGCGGTCAAGCGCGGTCTTGCGGGTCGCTAGCCTCAAGGCCGCTTGTCTCGGGGTCGTTCGCCTCGCTCGCCTCACTTGCCTCACCATTAGCAGAGGACTCGGCGGCGCGTTTCTTGCGCAACAGCTCGACCGTCTTTCGCAATGCTTCCTCCTCCTCTTGGCGAGACAGCTCCACCGTGGTCTTCACCGCGTTTCGCAACTCGTAAATCAACAGGAGAGCCATGGGAAGAAGAATGCACGGAACAAACACGAGAGGGTTGGACAACAAAGACACAATCAAGCCCAACAAACCCGAAACAAGGACAACCTTGCCAACCACGTTATTCTCAGTCACGGGGTATTGGTCCTCCAAGGTATTGGCATCCCCCTTGGTGGTGAACATGAGTTGTTGGGAATCCTGGTCTTGCTCAATAGCGGCAATACGGTGGGTATTCAAAGCGTTGCCAAGGGATGGGTCGGAGGAGTAAAACGTGATGACATCCCCCACTTGCAACGACTCCGCGTCTTCCTCGTGGATGATGATCAGAGAGTTCGTCGGGATGCTCGGCTCCATGCTGCCCGTCATCACGCGCAACGCGCCATACCCCCCCACCATGGGAATCTCACCAGCGGGGGTGAACACCGCACGCAGCAACATGATCACCGCGATGGCTATGATAAAGGCGGAAAGGACGTTAGCTATCCTCAACAGCCATTTTTTCATTCGTCTTGATCCTCATTCGGCTCTTCGGAACTCGAAGACTTGAGCCGCTTAAGCAGGTAACGGGAAATGCTGTTACCCTCCGCCTTGCGAAGGGCGCGATCGCGCTCACGCTCCATCGCCTTGAGTTGGTTCCTCAACTCGGTGATCTCGCTTTCGGCAACAGCCCGTTCGCGAGCAGATGTCTCCCTGAGCTGGGCCAACTCATCCTCGTATCCCGCGCAGGTCTTCGACAGGGTATCCTCTGCCTCTTTCCGCGCATATTTCAAATTGTTCTCGTGGACAAGACGCTCATGTTCGATGGTGGCATCGGATTCCGACCGAATCGTTGCCACCTCGGCCTCGGCGTCCTGTCGCGCCTTGGCAACCGCGGCCTCAGCGTTCTCCTTGCTCGTACGAATTTGCAGCTCGGCCTCTTCCCGTGCCTTGGTCGTATCTGCCTCAGCCT
>CAZOGL010000024.1:6609-23682 GCA_964579575.1 uncultured Eggerthellaceae bacterium
TGGTGGCAATGGCGGACTCGGCGTCAGCGCGCGCCGTGGCAACGGCGGCATCCGCTTCGGTCTTTGCAGCCTTGACGGCAGCGTCAGCTTCGGAGCGAGCTGCAGCAACAGCAGCATCCGCCTCGGCCTTGGTCGCCTTTACAGCGGCGTCTGCCTCAGCCTTGGTCGCCTCAGCGTCTGCGCGCGCCTCTGCGCACTCCCCTTCCGCTTTGGCGCGGGCCTTCTCCGCGACCTCTGCGGCTGCAAGTGCATCCACCTTTGCGGCTTCCGCCTTCATGCGCGACTTGTCAGCAGCCACCACGCGCTTCTCCGCCTCTTCGACCTTGGTTTGAGAAACCTCTATCTGGTCAAGCAAGGATTCCCGCTCGTGGGACATAGAGACAATCTGTTGATGGGACTCGTCCAATTGGGCCTCAAGCCCCTTACGCGTCTCAACCTCTTTTTCCAAGGCGGCCTCGGCTGCAAGTTGGGCCTCGGTAACCTCTTCGACGAACACTTGACGAATCTCAACGTCAGGAATGTTGCAATCGTCAACAATCTCCTCGACGATCTCCTTGACGAACACCGGGCGCTTCACCTCATGACGGGTCACTTCGATCTCTTTGAGGTTGCGCTCGTCTTCGGTAAGGGACTTGAAGACGGTGTAGTTGTTGATGAAGTTGGTATACATTTGGACGAGATACTCGTCGTCGAAGGCCATCTCGGTATCTTGGACGTCGATCACGTACCCGACCTCGTCGTACTCCTCCATGAATTGCCACAACTGGTAGCACTTGCGGTAGTCGGGGTCCTTCATGATGAGGTTCGTACGCTGAATGGGGCTTCTGACCTTGGCACACCCATTCATGATTTCGTAGAACGCCGAGCGGCGCAAAGACATGACAAGGCGCCTGACGCGGTCGATGCGCATGAAGACGTCCATGTTGTCAGCATCGTTCTCCGCGAGGCTTTGACGGTTCTTGACCACCATGTCAAGGTTGTAGGTGATCTCCTCATAGGCGTCCTCGACCTTCGTCTTCATGACGAAATGGTTGCGAATCTCGTTGCCCGTGGACCAAAAGATGACGTCGGTGCGTTTATCGATAAAGGTAATGAGCCGTTTGATCAGGTGGAAGATGAAACGGTTCTCGTAGAGGTCGTATGTCTCTTGGGTGCTGACGTTCAAAATCTTGGAGGGATGGATCTCTCCGTCTTCGGACGGGTCGATGTATTGGGTGTGTTGGCTCAGGTGGCGAACGGACTCCGCAGAGATTTTGCGCGCCAAAGCGACCGGGACCAACTCCTCCTCGGTGGTGATGAACCTGCGGGGATGCTCGATGATCGTGTTGATCGAGTCCAAGGTGTCCTCAACCGCCTTAATCCACCGCTCATCAACCTGCTTGACCAACACCTCGCGCTTTTGCTCAAGGGTCGTGTCGCTGGCTTGGAGCATCTCATACAGATAGCGGAAATACCGATCCTCATCTTGGATGGGACCCATCTGCTCCGAAAAGCTGCTGTAGAGATCTTGGATGGTATCTGACATGATTCACTCCGTTGGATGACGTTGAATGCCGCTAGATGACGCGACGCTGGTTGACGCTGAACAACGATGGATGACGCTAAACAACTTAGTACAGATTCTGGATACGCTGGAGGTAGCTGACGCTGTCGGGCAAACCGTCCTCGCCGAACGTCTTCTCGATGTAGGCGATGAGACCCTTGATCTCGTCGCGGACGTAGCTGACGTTCATGCTCTCGAATTTCTTCAAGACCTTGCGAGCGATGATGTAGTCCATACCGCCCAGCTCAGAACCGCCGCAAGCGACATACACCGGAATGAAGTCGTGCATCTGCTTCATGATACGGTTGCCAAATGCAAGCTTGAAGCGGGTCTGCAGATATTGGTCCAGCTTAGACATGTCGTCGAGTATGCTTTGGCTGATGGGATGCTCAACCTTGGCCTTTTGGAACAAGTACTGCAAGTACTCGGAAGTGACATGGACCCGCTCTTGCCTCGGGCAATCAAAGGCGGCGGAACGCTCGTTGATCTCGATGGGAATGGCGCGGTCATAGACCTTGTCGGTGATGGTGAAGGTGGAGTCGTCGTTGTTTGCGGTGCCCACGAACCAAAGGCTGTCGGGAACCAAAATCTTGCCTTCGGAAAGGCGTATCGGGTCGTCGTCCCAAGCGGTCGGGACGAGGTCCATGACCCACTCATCGTGGCGCGGCATCTCGAGGACGGATAGCACCTCTGCGAAGTAGTACTCGATGCGCGCCAAGTTGACCTCGTCGAGGACGATGATGCTCGGGTCGAGGCGATAACCGGCCTCGTATACCGCGCGAAGGAACTCAGTCTCGTTGAAGCGCTTGGAGAACTCGTTGAAGTAGCCAACGATCTCGGTGCGGTCGCGATAGGAAGGTTGGACGGAAACGATGGTCGCAGGGTTGTCCAGATAGCGGCTGAAGGAGTACGGCAAGGACGTCTTACCAGTACCGGAGATACCTTCAAGGATCAACAACCTGGAAGCGGCCATACCGGCAACATAACGCCTGACAATCTCCTCGGTGTAGTAGAGTTTCATCTCGCTTGCGGCGAAGTAACGATAGTTCTCCGTGAACTTTTGCAAGGTAATCTCGTTGTCGAAGGCGGGATACACGTAGTTGCGATACTTGAGGTCGACCAAGGACAGCTTCGGGAAACGGTTCTCGAGCGCCTTTGCACGCAACTCCTCGTAGGAGAGATTGGAGTCGTCCTCATAGATCGGGTTGCCGTCCTCGTCGGTGCCCAAGACGTTGCCCACCGTGGGAAGCTTGTCGTTGATCAGGGCAGATGCGCCACTGTAGGGGATGTTGTTCCCCATGGCGTTGACCTTCAAAGCCAAGACCTTGTTCTTCTCATCCATCAAATCGAGAACCTGCTTGTTGAGGCGACCGATCTCGCGATAGAGCGCCTTGTTGCTCGTCCCCTTTTTGTCCAGCTCATGGTTGAGCATGAAGTGACGGACAAGGAGCACGATGATTAGCACCGGGATGGCGATCAACACCAAGAACAAAATGACGACGCCGATCTTGCCGAGGACGTCGGCGGTTTGGAAATAGGTCAGGAAGATGTTGAAATAGTCCACCCACCCCGTGATGAACAAGGTGACGATGGAAGCAATGACGGCCGCGATGTTGTACACGACCTTAGAGAGCAACTCCCAGGCATAATCCAAGAACGCGCTCACGAACTACTCCTTTTCCTCGGCCAAGGAACGTTTCAAAGCCTCGGCCTCTTCCTTCATGCGGCGCGCCTCGGCCAATTGGGCTTCGGCCTCCTCCTTTATGCGGGAAGCCTCGTCAAGATTGTGTTGGGTATCATCCGAGGCGCCCTTTTGAGCCTCCTCAGCGTCCAAGATTTTCCCCGCCTTCTCCTCGCGCGCCTCCTCTTCAAGGGCCCGCTTGTAGTTGATGGAGATGGTAATGAGGCGATATACCTGGAAGACGAAGAACAAAAGCATCGGCAAGACGATGATGACAAGGAAGCCCAAAGGACTCGACAAGAACTCCATCAAGTTGCCGATTCCGGGCAAGACCACGACCTGCTTACCAACAATGTCGCCGTCGGATATCACATGCGTATCGGAAACCTCGTTGTTGTCGCCCTTGGTGACATAGGAGCGAACGCCGTTGTCCGTCGTGATCTTATCGATACGGTGGGTGTTCAAAGCGTACTCGTTATCAATGATGGCGTGGAAGGTGATAACGTCCCCCTCTTGTAAGGTGGAGGGGTCGGTGGCTTGGATGATGATCAGGTCGCCCTTGCAAAACGTCGGCGCCATGGAGTCGGATTGGACCGTCAAGGGCGTGAACCCTGCGAGAGATGCAACGTGATCGGTATCCCTGGTCGCCAACGTCGTGAAGGCGAAGAGCGCAGCGATGAGAATCACCACCCACAATATGATGCTGATGATGACGGTTCCTGCCTTTTTCAATGCTTCCACGATATTCAAACCCTTTCAAGTCGGACCTGTCGGTCACTTCCGTCGGATCTGGTCGATCCCTTAGTCGGACCTAGTCGGTCAATCTCGTCCCTTCGAAACGCATACTTATTGCATAATCGCCACCCTTTAACGCATTGGTGCAGTGGCTATCCGTCCCTTCCATCCAAATGCGCACCACAACGGCTTTGTCCTCGTTGGGCGCAAGACTGAACATCGCATTGGAGTCGTCGGCCACGAACTCGGAGCTCGAGGCCATCCCAAAAATGGTAACAGACCCGGAGGTGGTTGCCACCGCTGTCTGGTTCGGATCGTACACCCACGTGCGATTATCGGATGAAAAGCACATTCGCATGGAACTCGGCAAATCAGCCAAGGAGGAGCTGAACTTCGTACCCTGCTCCCCGTTGGTCCCATCCGCCGAGGACAGGTGAACTATGCACCCGTCCAAACTTATGAAGTGCAAGGTGAACTCAAGATACGCCCCGCTTTCCTTCGAGGCGACTGTGCCGTCCTCGAACGTGAACGTGGAGTAATCAGAGGTGGTCACCGGTTGCAAGTTGCTCGTGTTCACATCAAACCCAGACTCGGCTTGCATACGGGCACCGATCTGGGAAAAGTTCAACGTCTTGGTGTACTCCTCAAAGGAACCGTGCGCGTCCAAATCGAAGCGCAACAGATTGTCGCCGGTGACATCGAGACGCATGTTTTTGCTGTGGGCATGGTCGGAGATGGTAAACCATGAATACGTTGCGACCGATATGCCGACGAGGGCAAGCAACAACAAGAGAAGCGACGTCAAAAGACGCTTGCGGGGACCCATCCCCTCTTGTTTTTCCCTTGTGTTCGTCAAACGGCTCATACACCCACCCCCTTTTTGTCTTATGCCAACGTCTTATTCCCGTGTCTTATGCCAGCGTCGCAAACAGGTTGATATGCAACAACCCGCCGCTCTTGTTCAGATAGTTTGCGCTGTCCAAGTCACAACCCTCGATGTAGTAATACACATCGAGACGATAAATCGTATCAAGCTCAAGGTTAACCAAGGACGCCTCCGGAAGGGAGGAACCGCTCAACAGGTATGTAGCGCTGTCCTCAGCCTCATCGTCACCGGCAGCCAACGCCCCGTTTTCCCACCCCAACAACTGTCCTTCTTGATAGGAGGGCAAAGCGAGCGGGGCGGTGGTGGGATGTTCGGATTGTCTGGAACCCGGCGTGGAGTCGAGCTCGAAATAGTGGGCGGCCTCGGTGGTACCACCCTCCGCGACGCCGGCCTCAGCAACATCGACCTTGGAGAATTTCACCCCGACGCGGGCGGCCTTCAAAAGATCGGAATCATCCGAGGTGGTCTTCAACGAATCAGAGAGATACAGAGCGACGGTACCGGTATGGCTCACCCCTCCCGTGAAGCGGGCACGCACATAGAGATAGCCATGGTAGAAGTTCACGCCGTCATCGGCCAAAACGAACTTGACCGCTTGGCCATCGCCGTCAAACTCGCTACATTCCACAAAACTCTCAAGGTCATAGGTGGAGACCGGATAGAGGACCATCCCATCTTGAGAAGACGTGGTGGCAAGCGACACGGTCTCGCCTGAGGACCACGTCGAACCGTCCCCCATCTCCACCACCAAGCTATCATCTCCTGAATGGAGGGAAACCGAGTTGGTGTCCACCTTGTTGTTGCTGACAAACCACGCATAGGTTGCCGTGCCGCCTACCGCGAGGAGCACTATCAAGATAAGCAAGATGAGGAGCTGGGCCCTGCGCATGCGACGACGAGCGCGGGATAACGTCGCGTCCGCAACGCCCTGAGCCGTCGCGTCCGCGGCATCCTGAACGCCCTCAACATCCGCGTCCACGGCACCCTGAACGCCCTCAACGTCCGCGTCGCCCTGAACCGTCGTATCCTCAGTAGCAATCCGTTCCATCGTCATCTCACCCCCTATACCGTCTCTCCGGCAAAGGCGAACTGCAGATGGACGTCTTTGCTTTGGGCCGCCTCGATGCAATTCACATCGCAACCCTCCATGTACAGGTAATATTCGACGCTGACCGTAGCGTTTGCCGGCAAAGTGAACAACTTGTCGGCACCTGCGCGCGCCAAAGGGGTGTTGTTGCCGGAATCGTCCATGCTGTAGTCGTTGATGTTGACCGCAGGATCGCTCCCGTAACTCCAAGCGCTCGAACCGTCCACAACGACGCCGGTCTGGGCCGTGGTGACACGCTCGGACACACCGGAGGTGTTGCCTAAATCATCAAGGGCGAAGATATAGCGGACGGTCTCGATGTCTTGGCCGGAGATTACGAGACCTAGCCGCAAGCAAGACAAAAGTTGCGGATCCGACGTGACGCTCATGCCGCTGGGGAACAGGTAGACATTGATGGCACTCGTCCCCGATCCGCGAAGATACAACGTTCCCGTCAGATAATAGTTTGAAGCCGTACTGGAGATATTGTTGTAATCGCGGGTGATGCCGTCGGCGTCTTGGAACGCGCCTTGCCAAAAGTTGGCGAGATCCATGGTGGAAATCGGGTAGAGGATCTTGTCACGCTCCGTGGCAATCACCGCCGATGAGCCAAAGGGACCGTCCAAATCGGTGGAGATGAGCAGGTCGGCGCCTTCCCCGGAGACGGTATGGGACTCAGGCACGACGTTCGTGAAGCGATTGCCGGTAAACCACGCATAGGTGGAGACGACCAAGGTCAAGGCCAATAGCACAAGCCAAATAGCGAGGACTACCGTCTTGCGGCGGAATTTCCTCGTCTCCTTTGAGCCTTTGGCGCTCGAAACCGTACCAGCCATAAACTACCTCACCCCCGCAAATCTAAAAGACAGGGAGTTCAGGTTGGATCCGCCCACACCGCCGGTGCAATCGGGATCACACCCCTCCATCCAAACGTAGACGTCGACTTGGACGGGGGTGCCGTGCTCCGCACCATCTTCCGCCGCAGGCAACGTGCAAATCTTTGTGGAATCCGCCTTGAGCGAGACCTTGCCCGTATCGGAATCGTAGATCGCGTAGTTGGTGGAGTTCAAAGGCAAAAACTCCACGACCGAACCGTCCGTCTTGGAGCTGTCCAACACACAACCCGACTCGCCCTTGAGCGTGTTGTACTCAGCCTGGGGGTTGTGCTTGTCGGTGATCTCCCAGATAAACTCCCCGACCTCGGGTTGGTCCTCACCGGGATCATGTACGACGAAGCACACACGAATCGTGGAGGACAAGGGAAGATCTTCGTTGCTGTCCTCGAACACGATGTCTGCAAGGTAAACATCGGTTTGCAGGGAGTTCGTGGTCAAGTACAAGGAGGTCTCGTAGAAGTCAGACCGCTTCGCCTCCCCGAAGAATGCCGCCAACCTGCTAGGCTTGCTCTCTTGGTCTTCGATGTATCCCGTCACGGTTTGGAACCCGCCCTTGCCGTCGTCGGTATGGCGTACCTGGTCGGTGGATACTGGATTCAAAAGGCCGTCGAAGGTCATGCCCGTATTCGCCTTATAAGGCCCCTCATAGCTCCCTGAAATCAGGAGGGTGACACCGGTACCGGCGGCCATCTTCACGTCGGTGACATGACGGCTTGCAGAATAGACATACCAAGCGTAGGTTGCTGTACCCACGAGCGCCAAGGCGAGCAAAAATCCGATGATCACGGCGACCAGCCTCTTACGAAGCCTTTGCGACTCCTTGGCCTGCTCTGGTTCCTTGGTTTGCTCTGGTTCCTTGGTCTGTTCTATTTGCTCTGCCATCCGGCGTTCACCTCCCTTCCTTGCATCTTTGCCCCATGAGCGTCTTACGGTTGGATCGTCTTCTTCTTCGTAGGACTGAGAATGGTAAAGCTGTCCCCGTTTACCACCGCGGTGTATCCCGTCTTGATCTGGTCAAGGTAGAGATCGAGTTCGCTGGTGGTGGTGACATTCACGTCGTAGGACTTGACGAGACTCGACTTGTCGATGGGATCGGCGCCAATGGCTGGGTAGTCGTCAATCGTAAGTTTGTCATAGAAACCAGTCTTAGCATTCAGACCAGTAAGCGTGTTTGTCGTCGTCACGGTCGCGCCGGTAGGCAACGTGTAGTGATACGTGATAGCCGTCTCGCTCGTGGTCGGGATGTCAGGAATGGTCTCACCGTCGGGAAGGGACGCTTCGGCCCCGTCAACGAGGTATTTTTTGATAGTGGTGACCCTGCCGTTCGCGTCCGTCTCCTGCGTCGTCTCTTTCCGCAAGACCTTCCAAACGTCCTCGGTGACGTTATAGGCATAATCCGTGATCGAATAGGTCTTTTTCTCGGTTTCAGAGGTCGGTTCGACGTCGAGTGAAACTCCTGACGCATCCTGAACGGTAAGCCCCTCGCCCACAAACACGGCGTTGGTGCAATTGACCGCGCTCACGGTATCGGTGTCGCTGTTGCGAAGCAGATAGGCATTGACACTTGTGGACGGCGTCGCGGAGATAGACGCGGCAACCGAGTTGGTATCGGATGTGTAGGTATTCCCTGACGCCACCAATTGGACGCCCTTGGGATATACGTAGGTCGACGTGGTGTCCGCGATGAGCTCCGTGATCTCTTGTTGGCGCACCTCCTGCTTGTTGGCGGAGATGTCGAGATACATGAGATAGGCGCCATACTTGTTGCTGGAGGTTTGCCCGGGATCTCCCACCGAGCCCAAAGCGTATTCTCCCTTGTTGACGGGGATCTCATAGTAGTACATGGCATTCTCGACAATGGTGGGGTCCTTGATCCATGACGTATCGAATAGCAGCTGGTAACCATCAGGGACGCCCGTATTACCATCCGAGTAGGAGCCGTCCGAATATTGGTATACATAGGGAAGCGTCGCATCGTTGGTATTGCCGTAGATCAGGCTGATCTCCTTGATGCTCTTAATTGCCGATCCGCTGTTATCCTCAGCCGACTTGCGCTCGATTTGGTACAGGGAGAAGAAGCTGTTGTTCTCATGACCCGAGTTGAGGTAATACGTGCCTGCGAAGAAGGTGATGTAGGATCGTTGCTGGAGCGTGAAGTCGATGCATGCCTCCGGCATCTCGTAATTCGAGTACGTAACGCCGTTGATGGTTGCCTGCTCCGCCACAAAGGTCGCATCTTTACTGATCACCGCATCCATAAAATGGAGGCCATAGATCTGCGATCCTCCCTCTTCAAGGGTTGTCTCGAAGTTGTCGCGCGCCTCGTCGTATTTTTCCAACCCAAGAGCGCTCGTGGTCTTCATCGTGTAGTTGGCAATGTCACCCGAGGTGCCCGCGCCACCGTTGTACGTATCGCTGATGCGGTTGAGTACGTCGGAACCAGACAGGTAGCTATGGGTAAGGACCTGCATCTTTGTCGTACCTGGGGTATAAGTTTCGTTTACGAGCGTCGAGCTTCCGCTGGAGTTTTTGAAAGAGGCTTCCAGGTCCGTCATATACCAATAGGCGACACGGATGTCTCCTGAATAGGCTTGGTAGTCGCCAGCGGTGTTCGCGGAGGAGATATAGCCCGTGTTCGCGCTGTCTGCCTCAAAGGTCCATGTGGTTTGGCCAGCTTCCTTCTCGGGAACGGTAAGCGGCATATAGGTGGGCAAACCAACACCTTGGGTGGTGGAGGTTACCATCTGGACATCGCCTGCCGCCTCGATACTTGTGGTAGAGGGATCCATGGTCGCAAGGTCAGCATCCTCCGTACTATCCGAAGTAACCGCGACCCATCCATCGAGACCTTCGGATGCCACGAAATAGCGAGAAGCATCCAAAAGCAGCAGGGCGTATTGCAGATTCGCCGCAGCAGTGTTCACCTGGTTTTGTTCTTTTCGAGCAGTTGCGATATCCACCGAAGTTGTGTGGACGCTCGATTTGACCCCATTCGCCTCTTGGAGCTTTTGTTGCATATACGCCCAGTCATCGGCGTCATAATTGCTCTCATTCAAAGTGCCAGCATAATTGATGAAGTTGTTGAGATAAGTGAGGTTTGCGCAACCGTTGGAGTAATCAGTGACCTTCTTGAAGAAGTAAAGCGTATTTCCGCTGGTGGAGGTCGTCGTGCAGAACTGAGCCCATCTAGAGGAGCTATGGGTCAGGTAGTTGGAAGCAGGGCTCGCGTCATAGACATACAGGACACCGCTGAGGGATTCGCCTTTCCCCGTAGTCTCTTGGTAGCCATCAGAATTGTTTTCTGTAATGATTTCCCAGAAGTCAGAACGATGCCCAGAAGTACAGTAAACAGCTGTCACACGCTCATAGACGCCATCGTTTAGATAGTAGTATGCGGTCTGCGTGCATTGCTCCTCGGTCAATTCATCGTAGATGGTCGTGGTCACATATTGCCCGCTTGATGCATAGGAAACCGTTTTCGCATTGGTCCCCGAAATCGTCAAGACCGTTCCGTCTCCGCTCGTGGAGGACAGATTCACTTTCGACGTCGTAACAGTAGATAAGTCGAGATACTTGTTGCTCGCCACGCCCCGCAATGTAAATCCAGACCCTGACGCCTCGGCAACCCACGTTTGCTGGGCCTCCGTGTATCGCCAGTTGGAATTCAGCGTCAACGTGGTGGTCTCATCCATCGTCGTAGGAGAAATCGTGCCTGCACTCACTTGGTCGGTCGTCGAGGAAGAGGTATTTTGGTTATACAAAATCCTCGCAGTGGATGGATTGGTCGAGACGATCGCATAGGTAGACCCATCATCGATTCCATCCACATCAAGAAGGTAGCTGGTTTCTTGGTCACCGCTTACATCGACGGTGCCAATCGTCGGCCACGTACCGACCTCAGCGCTTTCGGAGTCGACGTTGTAAAGGCCAACGCCCTCCTCGTAGATTATGTGAGAAGCCGTCGTGGTAGCGCCGATGCTTTGGTTTGTGGCATCGATGGACAAATAGTAGGTCTCACCGTTCAAGACCGTCGTGACATAAAGGCCCGCTTCGTCGTAGGACCACCTCGTCGACGCTTCCGGCGTATTCGTACAACACACGTTTCCGTCTTGATCGAGGCTCAGATAGTAGTCACCACTGCTGTTCTTGATGTAATAGATATCACCCGACGCCAATGCCCACGTATCGCCCGTGAAATACAGGGTGTAGGTCTTGCCATCCAAGACCGATACGATGTTGCCGCTGTCTTCCTTCCACGTCGAATCTGGCGAGGAACTCGTCGTCAGGGAACCGTTGTCGTTGTGAAGGTAGTAGGTAGTACCGTCAACAATCGAGTAGATTTTCTTGTTACCCGAATCGCTATCCTGGTCAATGACCCACTTCGACGTATTTTGCACCGAAGTGACACCGCTGAGAGTACCAGAGGAGCTGACCTGGAGATACGTGCTTCCGTCCTTGATGTAGTAGCTGTCTTTGTACTCGTCGAGCAAGCGATTTATCGTTACGGTTCCACTCAAGTCAGTCGGGCGACCCAAAAGGCCGATGAAGCGGTTGCTACTGGTTGGATTCAGGATGTAATTGCCGCTCGTGTCGCGAGTGGCGCCGTATGTTGCGGAAGGGTATGCCTGGTAGGTAAAGGAGGGCGGGGACCAACTGTCTGTGTTTGATCGAATACTTTCGTAAGCGTTGTTGGTCGTGGTGGTCGCGGTATCGCCGTTTGCAACCTTTACCTCTCCCGTCGCCTCGTTGATGGTGATAGTTTGCGACGTGTAGTAGGCGAAGCTCGTACCCGCCTTATTTGAGCTATCGACATCCAACAAGCGATTGTAGAGATCCATCATGCTGATACTGTCGCCGCCAACGGTTCCAGCCTTCTTGGTCGACTCCCTCGAGACGGTGAGCTTGGGCTCGGTGATATCGGTGGCAACAACAGTCGCCTCTCCTTTGTAGGCGGAGGTGCAATAGCCAATCGTCGTATAGTCGGAGTAGTTCTCCGTGTAGGAGGTCGCCGCAGTTCCATCGTTGGCCACATTGACGTGGCTGCTCGAAACAGCAACATCAGACAAGGTGCCATTGACGTATCCCGCCACAACTCCGACCAAAGCCTTGGAGGCTGTCGCCTCAACCGTCACCTCGGTGACATTTATATTATAAATTTTGTTGACGATGCTGCTGTAGGTGTAGTCACCGATTTTGCCCGTCGAGGCAGTTTCGTCATCAGGGTCGGTATCCGTGGTAAGCGAGCCGACGACACCAAACAACCCGACAATCTCATCGGCATCTTGCGTATACCCTTGGGCTAGATCGGGAACCTGGCTCTCAGGCACGGCGCTTGAGACCGTCAAGTTCGAGATGGTATGGCCCGCGCCGTCGAAATTGCCCACAAAAGGATAGGTCGTAGTACCGATCGGCGGCAACGTGATCCCTGTCATGTCCAAGTCGCTATCTAACTTGAAATAGACTTGTGTGATAGATACGCTCCCGGTATCAACCTGGTTGAACGTGCCGATGTATTGCAGCCAAGCGAAGTTGTAGAGCTGAGCGGGGGTCTTGATGAGGTAGGGATCGCTCTCGGTACCCACGCCGCCCTCAAAATACGGCTGCACGTACTCGAGACTTCCGTTCACCTGGCGCATATCGACTTCCTTGCCATTGATGAACCAAGCAAGGGAGGTGCTTGCGGCGAGCAAGATGACAACAAGCACACAGACAATTGATGTGACAAAATTACGTCTATGCGTCTTGGCGCCACGTGTCTTTACGACTTGCGCTTTGGTGCTGCGCGCCTCGGCATTTCGCGCACTGGCGCTTTGCGTCCCGACGCTTTGCGCACTGGTGCTTTGCGCCTCAGTGCTTTGCGTCTCGGCGCTATGCGTCTTCATATTCACCGCTACCCCCTTTCCGTCATTCATCAGCTGGCCTCCCTGATCACGATGGAGCTGAAATCGTTGTTGAAGTTGACGAGCGACGCGGAGGTACCGATGTCGCCACCCTTGATCCTGTTGACGCTCACGTAGGTCGTGGACAAGGGTTTGTTGTAGTCAACCAAGAGATACACGTAGGCGGTATTGACGCCATCAACCACCGTCGTAGCGTAATTCGAGAGGGCAAAGGATACGGACGTGTATTTGGTGGCGCCCGTTATCGTGCCCTGGTTTTGCAATTGGACGAAGGTACGCGTGGGGTAGGTTCCAGTCGCGGAGAAAGCCGATTTGGCGTAGGACCAAACCACATCATTAGCCTCGCCTTCCTTTCCCTCAGTCAGGACCCCACATTGCACTTGAGTGATATTGCTGAAGTTCCCATCGATTGTCGAGCCGTTCGTGAAGTCGCCCGTGCAAAACACCGTGACCACCAAAGGCTTGACGAGATCGATAGCTTCCCCCGTGATGGGTACGCGTATGACCACCGGCGTATATTCGTTTCTCGAGGTCTCGTCGAGGGAGAGAAGGTCGTAGGCGAGCATGTTGACCATGCCTGTTTGGGACTGATCATACTTCTTGCAGACGTACCCGCCGGATTCCTGCACGTAGTAGAACGTGTCGAAGCGATCCACGCTAACCGAATCACCCTTCGCCTGAACGGCCATTCCCGAGCTGTCGACCTGTCGCGCGTTGATGAACCACGCTAATGACGCAAAGAAGATCGCCACCAAGACGAACATGAAGACACCGGTTTTCAGGAAGGTGAGCCACGATTGTTTAAGCTCCCTCTTTCCTGCCTCGGCACGGGCGCGATAGAACCGGGAATCGTGCTCTACGAGCTTCGAATCCTGGTCTTGAGCATCCGTTATGTTCTTGCCAAAAAACTTCAAAACGCCCTGTTCATCTCGTTGTTCGTCTTGGTGTTCGCCCTGGAAAAACGTCGAACCTGAATTTGGGTACAGATGTTTCTAATATTAACCGAAATTCAATCGAAACCCGATAGAAAACATGAAAATCCCACCCAGGTTTCCCCAGGTGGGATTTCATTACCTCTTAGCTTAGCTCGAGCTGATGCAGCTCAACGAGCCGAAGCTTACTCCTTAGGCAGGAGGTTTACTCCTTAGGCGCCAGCGTTGTAGTCGGTCGAAGCAAACTCGATGGTGATAGACACGTTCTGGGTGGAGAACTGGTTGGTAAACAGATCGGTGTCCTCGCCCTCGAACCAAATAAAGACATCAGCGAAAAGATTGCTGTCCTGAGTCGTATCGTTGAGAACGGTATCTGTATCAAGAACGGTCGCAGTGGTAGGAGACGTAAGGTTTACCTTCGTCGCAACCTCGGCTCCATTCGCATCGTAGACAGTATACGCAGTGGTCTTGCTATCAACAGGGCTATACACGAAGAACTTGTCGCCGCACTTGATACCAACGCGCAAAGCGTTCATCATCGCAGCCTTGTCGTTCTGACCAGCGGTAGCGACCGTTGCCTCAACCTTGTTGACCTGCAAACCCTTCTTGGAGTTTGCGGTGCTTGCAGCGAACTCAAACTGACGGATAGAGGCATAACTGCTATCGAGGCCGCCGAGCTCTCCGTTGATTGTCAGAGTATTGCCACCAAGAACGTCAGTCGTGACATTATCACGCGCAACGCCCGTCGCTGCGGCGGATGCCGTGGCGGCGGTTGCGTTGGTGTGAGTCCACCAAGAAGAGTCAAGCGTGGAAGTCGGGAGAATGATATTCGCGTTTGTCATCTTGCCATCTGCCGTGGTGTTCCAAGCACCAACGTCTGTTGACTTGTCCAATCGGATGAGAAGACCAGACTCTGCCTTTGCCTGGACCTTCATCCCGTTCGCAGTCGCGGTGTTGTTGTTCACGAACCACGCGAAGGTCGAAGCGCCGAGGGCGATTGCTGCTACCAAGCACATAATAATTGCAGCAATCAGTTGGTTGCGTATTGCTTGAGAATTACTCATTTCACCCTTACCTTTCTCTTGAATTAGTTGGCAGGCCCCAAAAATGAGTCCTCCCCCTATTAACAACACCGATTTAGATTATCGAATTTTTCCTCGTTTGCTTTCCTGAATTAAAGCTAACCTCACTAGTTTTAATTAAAAGGTTTGTTTAGCTATTAGTTTGAGAAAGAAATTTCACGTCACCGGCCAAACACGTCAATTGGCCGTCTCATCTGCGATAAGCCGTCTCGACACCAATTGGCCGTCTCATCTGCGATAAGCCGTCTGCCCCAACTAGCCGTTTGCCCCAGGGGGCGGGTTGTCTTGGTTACGACGGCTATCCCAGGTGACCTCGTATTGGTTATAGAAGTCCGGAGCGTCATTGCCCGATGAGCTGATGGGATTGTTGCCCGTGAGCGTATCGACAATGTCCTCGACGAACTTCATGAACAGGTTGGAGTCGTCGTGATCTATCGCTTGAAACTGCATAGAGAACTCGACCTCGCCGCCGATGATGTCATCGATGCATTCAGGGTCGTCGCCCTCCATCCATATGACCACGGTGTACTTGTCGACATACCCGACCTTGAAGTCCTCTTGGGTATAGGTAGCTGCCACGTTGTCCGAGAGGAAGTTCGTGCACCCGCTCTCCGTCCCACCGTCGCTGGCGGGAGCGGCGTACAACATGGGCTCGTCGTTTTTCCAAACCATGACGCGGACCGCCTTCTCCGCGCCCTTCGCGCTGGACTCAAGCTTGATCAGGCCTTCGTAGTCGAGGTCCTCCTTGCCCGCGTTTCGTATATAGAAGGTATACGCCATGTAGTTGGTGCCATTGTGGCTTCCGTCGATATTGTCCACGTCGCCAGGGATGTCGTCGATGGAAATATTGGTGCCGTTGATGACGGCGTCCGCTGTCAACTTTGCGGTGGCGTCATTGAAGTCGGGGTTGTCGGCGATGCTGATGCCCCGCCGATACAGTTCAAGGCGGTTCAGGTTGACCGTGAAGTTGCCCATGCGCTCTTGGAGGAAAGACAGGGCGAAAAGGGTCGCGAGAACCAAGAGCAGGATGATAAGGATCTTTTGGAGTGTGCCCAGACGTAGCAATGCGGCGCCGATACGTTGGAAGCGACGCTTGGGCATGTACATGCTGACGATGGCTTCCTCGTCGATGTCGTCGAGCTCACCTTTGGCTATACGATCCTCGAGCTCCTCGATGCGGTACAGGCCCTTGTTCTTTTTGTCTTTTTTGTCCCGTTTGTTCTTTTTGTTGTTCTTGGCGGGCTTGTTCTTAGCGGATGCCGAGTTCGAGCCATTGGCGAGCTTGTTCTTGGCCGACCCCTTAGCCAACCCCTCGTTTTGCGCGTCGGTTAATTCCTCGGATTCCTTTTTCTTACCGAACATGGGCGCTACCCTTGCAACTTATATTTATCGCGGACGTGCTCAATATAGCAACGGACCTGGTCGCGCTCAAAATCGTCCGCATAGCGGAATTGCACGCCACAGACATTGCGGAACAAGCTGCCACGGGGAGCTTCGCGCACCCAGCACACGATACCAAGTTGATCGGGAACCTCACAAACGTCATCTCCGACGACCATCTCGGGCAAACGCACCTGGAACGCCTCATCGACGTCAGGGTAGTCATTCAAGAAGAACGACATGCCGCCGGCGGAGATATCGATGGACATGGCCTCTTCGAAGGATTTCGCTGTCACGTGGTCACGCATGTAAGAAAGCGGGAAGGACACCTTGTAGCGCTCTTCGCGGTGCTTGACGAAAGTGCGCTGCTCAGTGACTTGGCGCATCTTCCAAAAGGTACGGACGCCCTTCTTCTCCAATGCCTCCGGATAGGCGGCTATGATGCACCTCTCCTCTCCGACGCCATATTGGATCAGGAACTTCTGATTCTCGTCGAGGATGAGCGCCTTTCCGGCGAACATGGGGACGCTTACCAGGAAGAACGCCTCGTCGACCGCCTTTTGGAACGTGACGATCAGATTGAAATCCGGCGTCTTACCCAAGGGAACGTCAAATGCCATTTGCATTTTTGTCCCCGGCTTTATGAGCAACTCAGACACTGCATCTCCCTTCCGCATGTCGCCGCCGAGAAATTCCATGGTCCTCACCATCTTATTATATGCCTTGAGTTTTGGCTGGGTAAAAGGTCATGCCCGTCGCAGTTACGGGCGGTTTGATGCGATATCGCAAACGAAACGACGCTTAATTGGAACGCGGTGGCCCTGTTGGGCATAGCCGCTGGTCAGCGGTCCTGGTCGGACGCGCGTCGGGAGGTGACCATAGATACTGGTCAGATGCTGGCTAGAGTCGTTGGCCGAAGGCGCTTGCAAGCTATAGCTGCGGGTCGGACGC
>CAZOGL010000025.1:0-4348 GCA_964579575.1 uncultured Eggerthellaceae bacterium
GCAAGTCGGGATTGATGCGTTTCTCGTGCGCAAGCCATATGTTGAACAGGCGCTCTGCCAAGTGTCCGGGCGTGCGCAGGGCCTCTTTGCTCAGGTGTGAGGCATCCCATTGCGCGACAAAGCGGTTCAGCAGGGGAAAGAGCCACGCGCAGTATCGATCGAAAAGGTTTTTACGCATGATAAACATGTTGCAAAAGCATGACGTGTGTCCCTGCAAATAGAGCTTGGCGTCTTGTGCGTAATCGGGATGCTCAACCTCTAGAATCGCAATAATGCGATCCAGATGCTCGATTTTCAGATACGGTGCCCGTTGGTAGTGGTCGTATACGCTCTTGTAGCTTTCGGGAAACGCACGCACATCTTCCGCCTTGGTGGTGATGACATCCCAACCGTCGACGGCGGAGGCTATCGTTTTGTCGTCTAGGCCATAACGCTCTTGCGATGCGTTGTTTATGCGGCGCTCGAGAACGTTTTGCCACGGGTTTTCCTCGTGTTCGTCGCTTGAGAAGTCGAAATATCGGCGGTAGTGGCAAAAGCCGTAATACTTTGCATCGACGTTCTTCCATGCCCAATATTGGGTGGTGAGTTCGCAAAACGTTGCGTTGCTATCGGCTATGTTGTCGCCCGCATCGTCCTGGTAGGCCCACAAAAGGCGCTTCCTTTGGGTTGTAGGCCCCACTTGGACGGGCTGTAGGATGTCGCTTTCGAAAGTGGCTACGTTTTTATGGGTGGTGACGAAGATGCGGATGGGTTGCACCTCGTAATCGCCCTCTTTCACCAAAGTGGGCATGCTGACGGGGATGGCACCAGTTTTGTGCTCGACCTCGCGGGTGTGTTCGAACGCCTTTTTGCGCATTGCACGGTATCGCTTGGAACCTGCTCCTTCGACTTGGGAGTCGACGTGTTTCGCGTAGGCGAGCAGGGTAAACAACACGTCGCCATCCGTGATGGTCTCTTCCTTGTCAAGCAGGGCATACGAGCGGTCGCGTACGAAACGCCAAAGCTCCGCCGCCACCGCATCGGCCGGCCAAAGTTGGCATGCGTAGTGAATTGCCTCTTCCTGCTCGCTTGCCTCAAGCTTGTCGATAAGCTCGTTCATGGTGTGGGCGGCCATGTGATCGCGCACGTCGGAGACGCGTTCTTCAAGATCTTTGCGGTCCAAATCCGCGCCATGGGTCTGCGCGAACGCCTGCACGGCGCCATAGGCTCGGGCGTCGGCATCACACCACCGCTTGAAATCTTGTATTCCATAGGATTCGCTGAATTCGCTGAAGGTGTCGCCGTGACCCAGATGGTATTCGTACCAGCGTTTGTCAATCGCGCGATAACTTGTTGCCAAAGCGCACATGACAAAGCTTGCGTAAACGTCGTCCGCGCGCGTCAATTTTGCATCGCTAAGCATTGACCAAGTTTTGCGGGCAAAGTCGCCGTCATAGACCTTGTGGTTCACCTGCCAATCGAAGCCGTCTTGCAGGGCGAACTGGTATTTTAGGATCTCTTCGCCCGAAAGGCTTCTCGCGGGCGGGGTGAGGAAACGCTGCATGCCCTCACGTGCGCCCTCGGCAGCCGCGTTTTCGGCAATGACTTGTGCGCCGAAATGCAGGATGTCAACGGGATCTGTGGCAAGCTCGGCGTCAAGTGCCCCAAGCGTTCCGGGCGCCAAGGTATCGTCTTGGTCTATGAGCAACACGCGTGTGCCCGTCGAGGCCAAAACGCCATCGCGCCGCGCTTGGAGGGTGCCGAGGTTTTGCTTGTGGTGGATGATTCTCACTCGGGGCTCGTCACGATAGAGGGCGTCAAGCTTGTTACCTGAACGCAAGGGGTCGCAATCGTCGACAATCAACACTTCAAGCGCGTCGTCATTCTGCTCGAGAACGCTTGCGACGCATTGCCGCACATGGGGGAGTCCGTTGTAGAAGGGGATGACTACCGAGTACCTGACCGCCACGAACGCCCCCTTACTTTCTGTTATTGCCGCTATGGTACAATTACGAGTCTATCAGGATGGGTAAGGGATTTCCATGGACACCAAAACAGCGGGTTTAGGCAGGTTTAGGCGTCGCAAGAGCAAAGCTGTGTGAAAGCATGCGCAATCAGTTTCGCAAAAGGGTTCCCAAAAAGCTCCGCGGAAAGCTTGAGCGCGGCGTTGCTCGGTGCAGTTCGCTCTTTTCCCATCACTTTGATCGTGACTCAACCATTGTCGCTGGTAATACGGCTGGAGTAAACGAAACTTTGGCAGGCGGTCCGTGCACCGTAATCGATGGGTCGCCGTATAACGAGTCGTCGCAACAAGACGCCCTAGGTGAGATCGCGGTGATAGACCTCACGCCCCGACCCACACACATCCAGGGTCATGTTTCAGTGCGTATTCGAAACACGACCGCGAAAGACCTGCGCATCAAGGTGTTGGGAAGCGACCTGAAAACCGTTGCCGATGATTACATTTTCATGGGAGAAAACGCGCTTGAGCTCGCAGAATATGCAGACGATTGCGCGACGCTTGTGAACGCGTCCATCGCGATTCCTTGGAACATGGACGACATCATTTTCGAAGCTTGGAACAAGGAGCGCCCGCAGGACGTTTTGCGCAAGCGTCTTGAGCGGCAAGAGTGGGAAGCTCTTGTTCAGCAGATGGATACTTGGCTTTACCGAACTGCGGGATCGGATCCCTATTACACGCAGTGGTTCAACGAGCATCGAATCACCGCGTTTGAGGGCGAACGCCAACGCGGAATCACGTTTCCGGAAATGCCCTCATTCAGCATCGTGGTGCCTTTGTATAAGACGCCCGTCCGTCTTTTCGACGAGATGACGGCGTCGCTTACGGCGCAGACCTACCGCAATTGGGAGTGCATTTTGGTGAATGCGAGTCCTGAAGACGACGTACTTGCAGCGCGTGTGACCAAAACGTGCGAAACAGACGGACGTTTCCGTGAGGTGATGCTTGAGGGCAACCGGGGGATATCGCTGAACACGAATGCGGGCGTAGCCCAGGTGAGCGGCGATTTCGTCTGTTTCCTCGATCACGACGACACCTTGGAACCCGATGCGCTTTTCGAGTACGCCCGGGCGATAAACGAACATCCCGATACCGACCTTGTCTATTGCGACGAGGACAAGATCGACGAGGCGGGCAATTACTGCGTTCCCACCTTCAAACCCGCTTTCAGCCCTGACCTGTTGCGTTCAAACAATTACATCTGCCACATGCTCTGTGTGAGAAAGACATTGCTTGACCAACTTGAGCCGAATACGCCTGAGTTCGACGGGGCACAAGATCACAATCTCACGCTTCAAGCGGTGGAAAGGGCGCGGCGTGTCCACCACGTTCCGCGCATTTTGTATCATTGGCGCTTGGGCGAGAATTCCACCTCGGGGGACGCGACGGCGAAGCCCTATGCGGTTCGTGCGGGTGTTCTTGCTGTGCAAAACCATCTTGACCGTTTGGGGGTGCGTGCGAAGGTTGAAGCCACAGAAGATGGTTCGGCAAGCTATAAGGTTTGCTATGAGGTTCCCGCGAGCAGACCCCTCGTTTCTATCGTGATTCCCAATAAGGACCACGTTGACCTGCTGAAACCCTGCATAGATTCCATTTTGGGCAAAAGCACGTATGACAACTTCGAGATCATTGTTGTTGAGAACAACAGCACCGAAGCGGCAACGTTTGATTACTACCGTGCGCTTGAGGCCAATCCTCGCGTACATGTCGTGCGCTGGCCAAAGCTTGGTTTCAACTTTTCGGAGATTGTGAATTTCGGTCGCGCCGAGGCCCAAGGCGAATACATCCTGCCGCTCAACAACGACACCGAGGTGATAACGCCCGATTGGATTGAGCGCATGCTGGAAAATTGCGCTCGCGAGGAAGTTGGTGTCGTGGGGTGCAAGTTGTATTACCCCGACGACACTATTCAGCACGCGGGTTGCGTTGTCATCGAGGGTGTTGCGCTTGCTTTCCGCCATGTGCCTCGCGAGGGAACTAGCTATCTGAACCTCATGAACACGCAAAGGAATGTCAGCGCTGTTGCCGGCGCTTGTTTCATGGTGAGCGCTGCGGATTTCGATGCGGTTGGCGGTCTTGATCCCGCGCTTTCCGTCGAATATAACGACATCGACTTTTGTCTCAAATTGCTTGAAGCAGGCAAGCTGAACGTGTATCTTCCCGATGTCGAGCTTTACCACTACGAGTCAATCTCGCGCGGAGCATCGGATAGAGGTGCCCACTACCAGGAGCTTTGTCTGTTCGAATATCGTTGGAGCAAGCTTATAGGAGCAGGGGACCCCTACTACAACATCAACCTTCAGCCGAGCCCTGAAAAAGTCATGCATTGGAAGTTTTAGCATGGATCGT
>CAZOGL010000025.1:4448-9622 GCA_964579575.1 uncultured Eggerthellaceae bacterium
TCGCGACGCTCAAACGGCTCACGCGGACTGCGTGGCTCGCCTAGGTCACACAGCTCGCGACGCTCAAACGGTTCGCGAGGGTCACGCGGCTCGCGAGGGAGCGTTTTTCAACCTCAAACGCCTGTTGAGCGCACTGTTTTCTCGTGACAAGCAGGATGCGGCGACGAAATCCATCCTCTTTGTGTCCCCGACGGGTGATTTTTCCAATGGGGCGGAGATCAGCGTCTTCCAACTCATGAAGTATTTGGCGGGGTGTGGCCATCGCGTCTTCAATGTGTATCCTGCGTATTCTCCACAAGCCGAAGATGCCTACCGCGCCGCCTGTAATGCGACTGGTATCACGCCAATTTGTGTTCCGGAGTTGCGTTGGTGGCCTGATGCGCCCGGCGGCGACATCAACACGCCACCCGATGCGCCGGCGGACCTCGCGGCGATTGGGAAGATTTGTGAAATCATACGCGCGAACGCCGTTGACGTTGTCATAAGCAACACGGTGAACGTCTATCACGGCGCGCTTGCTGCGGCGGAGTGTGAGGTTCGGCATATTTGGCTTATCCACGAGTTTCCCTGCGGGGAGTTTTCCTATTACCGCAACAAGATTTCGTTCATAAGCGAGTATTCCGATGCGCTGTTTTGCGTCGAGGGAACGTTGCGGGAGAGTCTTGGACCTGAGCTTTGTGGTCGCGAAATCGGCACCTTCCTTCCGTATACGAATCCGGGAGAATTGGGCGAGTTTGCCGCCAACCTGCCAGGCCACATTGTCTGTATCGGACTCATCTCTGAGAGGAAGAACCAGCTTGAGCTTTTGCGCGCCTATGCCATGTTGCCTGAAGAGCTAAAAGAGCGACAACTTGTATTCATTGGCGGCGACGGCGATGACGCGAATTATCGCAGCGTGTGTGACGACTTCATTGCCCGAGAGGTGCTTACAGGGATTTCGTTTCTGGGGAACCGGGAAAATCCGTGGGGGTATGTTTCGGGCCGCGACATCGTTGTTTTGCCTTCAAAAAGCGAGACCTTCGGGTGCGTGTATGCCGAGGCGCTTATGTGTGGCGTGCCTGTGATCGCGTCAGACAACCCGGGTTTTACAACGGTGAACAGGCTCTTTGGCGGTGGAAGGTTGTATCCGTGCGGTAATGTTGACGCGTTGGCGCGTACAATAGAGGAAACGTTGCGGAATTTCGATGCGGAGCATGCGTTGGCAGGGGCGAACGCGCCGCAGGTTCGTGCCGCATTCGCCGTTGAGAATGCATATGCGCAGGTCATCGCCGAGGTGGCAAGTGACGAAAGTGCCCGCTGTAAAGATTACGGTGATCTCGCGTGGCTTAACGAGGCAAACCACGGTGACCTTGCGTGGCTTAACGAGCTGATAGTTAAACCCTCGTAGTCGGGAAGGGTTGGTCCATTGGCAAGGATTCTCTTCATATCGCCGACGGGCGACTTTGGGAATGGTGCGGAGCGCAGCGCCTATGAGCTCATGCGCCACCTTGTCGCCGGGGGCCATGCGGTATGTAACGCGTATCCCGCTTTCTTTCCGAGTATCGAGCCTGCCTACCGGGCCGCAATGGAGAAGGCGGGGGTGATGCCCCTTTGCGTGAGCGGACTTCGGTGGTGGCCCGATTCGCCTATTGGAAACGCCGCTCTTCTTGCCGACTCACCGGAAGACGCGAAAACGGTGGCCGAGCTTTGCGCATTCATCAGGGAAAACGATATCGATACCGTGGTCACCAACACCGTGAACATCTATCATGGTGCCATCGCCGCAAGAGAGGCGAAGGCGAAGCATATATGGCTTATCCATGAGTTCCCCGAAAATGAGTTCGCGTACTACCGCAGTAAGATCGGCTTCATAAGCGATGGCTCTGACGCCGTTTTCAGTGTTGCCGGGGCGTTGAACGAATGCTTGTCTACGCTGTTTTCCCCGCGCAAAGTGGGCTCGTTTTTTCCTTATGTCGAATATGCTCCGGCAAGTCTGTCGAGTGCGGACGATTCCAAACATCGCCTGGTTTGTATGGGACTGATCACCGAAAATAAAAACCAGTTGGAGCTTTTGCAAGCATACTCGTTGTTGCCTGCGGAGCTCCAAAACGATTTGGACCTCGTTTTCATCGGCTCGCATATGGGGGAATACCAGGCGGAATGCGAAGCGTTTGTAGCTCGCGAGGGCTTGCAGCGTGTGTCGTTCCTCGGATTTCTTGAGAAGCCTTGGACGCAGGTTGGCTCCAAAGACATCCTGGTGCTTCCTTCCAAGATGGAGAGTTTTGGTTGCGTTTTTGCGGAGGCCGCCATGAATGGCACACCCGTCATTGCCTCGAATTGTCCGGGCCATTCCACGGTTCATGAGATTTTTGGCGCCGGGGTCATCTATCCTCTTGGTGACGCGAACGCTTTAGCTCGCGCAATTGAAAACGCGATTTGTGACTATGAACAGGTGAAACGTGCCGCCATAGAAGTTGCTCCGCGGGTGCGGGAGGCCTTTTCCGCCGAAAACGCCTATACGGAGATAGTCGCTGAAATCGCGCGCCCCCGTAAGCCAAGATGGAAGCGGGGTTGCAGTCTCAAACGTGCGAGAAAGTTGAGCGAGTGATCGGCGGGGCGCGTGAGTGAACGAGTTAAGCGTATGGCTGGGAGAAGCGTATGGCTGGGAGAAGCGAATGGCTGGGCGAGTGAATGACCAGGCGAAGCGAATGGCCGGGCGAATCGTACGGTTGGGCGAGTGAATCGTGAAGCGAATCATAGGGAACTTAGTATGGGACACTATTCAGAAAGGGATGCGGGCATGTCGGATGTATTTGAACCTAAAAACATCATCGTGACTGGTGGGTGCGGGTTTATCGGTTCCAATTTCGTGCACTATGTCGTGTGCGAACACCCCGACGTGCATGTTACCGTGCTTGACAAGTTGACCTATGCTGGTAATCGTGACAACATCGCGGACCTTCCCGACAATCGCGTGGAGCTCGTGGTGGGAGACATTTGCGATGCCGAGTTGCTCGAACGTATAGTGCCTGGGCATGATTCCATTGTGCATTTCGCAGCGGAAAGCCACAACGACAATTCCATTGCCAATCCCGAACCTTTTTTGCATACCAATGTGGAGGGAACCTTTTGTTTGCTTGAGGCGGTACGGAAATACGGTTTGCGTTTCCACCATGTGAGCACTGACGAGGTGTATGGCGACCTGTCGCTTGACGACCCAGCGCGATTTACCGAGGAGACGCCCTATCGGCCTTCGTCGCCGTATAGCGCCAGCAAAGCGGCGAGCGACATGCTCGTGCGGGCGTGGGTGCGCACGTATGGCTTAAAGGCGACCATCTCAAATTGCTCCAACAACTATGGGCCCTATCAGCATGTGGAGAAGTTCATTCCGCGGGCGATTACCAACATCTTGTGTGGCGAGCGCCCCAAACTCTACGGCAGTGGCGAAAACGTGCGTGACTGGATTCATACCGAGGACCACTCTTCTGCTGTGTGGACCATCCTCACCAAAGGGGTTTTTGGCGAGACCTATTTGGTCGGCGCCGATGGCGAGAGGAGCAATATCGACGTCTTGCGTGCGATACTTGTCGCCATGGGCAAGGATGCTGACGACATCGATTGGGTGCGCGATCGTCCGGGACACGATAGACGTTACGCCATCGATCCCTCCAAGCTGCGCCGCGAGTTGGGGTGGAAGCCCACGCACACCGATTTCGCAAAGGGCTTGGCGGCAACGATTCGGTGGTATCGCGACAACGAGCAATGGTGGCGTCCCGTCAAGGAGGTCACCGAAGCGAAGTATCGGGCGCAGGGTCAATAGCGCGGCGCCCGACAAGAAGTGGTTTATTGCGATAGCGGGGAAGGCGCAGGTCAATGTCTGACATCAAATACGAGAAGCCTCTGGCGGTGCACGAGACGGGCATTCCAGGCTTGAAGCTTTTGGATCTTCCTGTGCATGACGACGCGCGCGGTTGGTTCAAGGAGAACTGGCAGCGTGCCAAGATGTGCGAGCTTGGCATTCCCGATTTGCGTTTTGTCCAAAACAATGTGAGCTTCAACGCTGAAGCCGGCGTTACGCGCGGCATCCATGCCGAGCCGTGGGACAAATTCGTGTCCATCGCCGCTGGTAGCGCATTTGGTGCTTGTGTGGACTTGCGCTCCGGCAGCGCGACGTTTGGCAGGTGTTTTACCTGCGTACTCGATCCCTCTATGGCCATTTACGTGCCGCGTGGCGTGGGAAACGCTTTTCAGGCGCTTGAAGATGGCACTGTCTACACCTATCTGGTGAACGCCCATTGGTCTGCCGAGCTCAAGAAAACTTACACGTTCGTGAACCTCGCCGACCCGGAGTTGGACATCAAGTGGCCCATTCCATTGGAGAGCGCGACGATAAGCGACGCTGACAAGGCGCATCCTTTGTTGGCTGATGTGCGGCCTATGTCGCCGCGCCGCACGCTTGTGACCGGCGCGAATGGTCAATTGGGCCGCGCCGTTCGTGCGCTGGTTGGGCGATGGGACTTGGCAGCGTATTTCGATTTTACCAACCGCGACGATTTCGATATCAGCGATCCTGTCGCCTATGCCGCCATTGATTGGAGCCAGTATGGAACCGTTATCAATTGCGGCGCCTACACCGCCGTGGATGCGGCGGAAACGGCGGAGGGTCGCATTGCTTGTTGGGCCGCCAATGCGACGGGTCCGGCAATGTTGGCGCGCGTCTGCGCCGAGCACGATATCACGCTGATCCATGTGAGCTCCGACTATGTGTTTGATGGCACGCGTCGACTGCATTTAGAGGACGAGCATTACAGCCCCTTGGGCGTGTACGGCCAATCTAAGGCGGCGGGCGACTTGGCCGTTGCGGGTTGTCGTAGGCATTTCATTGTGCGAAGCAGCTGGGTTGTTGGCGAGGGCCACAATTTCGTGAAGACCATGGTGGCGCTATCCGACCGGTGCGCGAGTGATGATGATGCGTTGCAGCAGGTGAGGGTGGTAAACGACCAGATGGGCCGCCTCACGTTCGCTGACGACATGGCGAAGGGCATCTTTTGGCTGCTGGGCTATCGAGAGGGTGACGTGGAACCGAGCGCTCCTTGTGAGTACGGAGTCTACAACCTCACGTGTTCAGGCAGGGTTGCAAGTTGGGCTGATATCGCGGCTCGGGTGTTCGAGTTGCGTAACGGCAATGCCGACGC
>CAZOGL010000025.1:9722-23522 GCA_964579575.1 uncultured Eggerthellaceae bacterium
GACGCAAAAATTTCAGCTAGACGAGGAGCACTGAATGGTTATCGAACGGCTGGTCCATTAGGTATAAAGTTCAAAGTCCCCTGCAACGCGGCAGGGGACTTCTACCTGATACGGCCTTGCTTGTGCGGGGTCACTGCGGGGCCACGTCCATCCGTTTTGTATTTTGACCTACGCGTGTCGCAGTCGCCTATTTCTTGAACGTGGTCAAGCCGTCCTTGATGGTCTCTGCAACCTGCACATCGTGGATGGTGTGCGGCTCCACTTCGAACAGGTCCTGCTCGAAGATGGCCAAATCGGCATACTTGCCAACCTCGATGGAGCCCAGGACGTCTTCACGCTGCATCTCGTACGCGTTTTCGATGGTGTAGCCGCGCAGCACCTCTTCCATGGTCAGGCGCTCATCTCCGTCGTGGGCAAAGCCGTTCGCGTTGCCAATCTCTGCGCGCGTGACCAGGCCCTCGATGCTTTGCATCGGTGGCAGCGAACGTGGGTCGGTGGGGAAGTCGCTTCCCAGACCGACGTGGGCACCGCCTGCAAGGATGCTCTTCATGGGGTAGTCCTTGGCTTCCACCATAGTCTTGATAAGCTCATACGTTTCAAGGTCTGCCGGCTCCGCAATCCAAAGTCCGGTTGTGTTGCTGAACACATCGTATTTGCCGAATGAGGCAACGTCTTCGGGATAGACGTAGGTGCAGTGCGAGCAGATGATGCGAATGTCGTTGTAACCCTTGTCGCGGACGACGTGGGCGCCCTCCAACACATTGTGCACGGCATCGGCGCCGATGGCGTGCACGTTGACGTTCAAGCCAAGCTTGGCGCATGCCTCGAAGCGCTCGGCAAGTTCTTCGATGGTCATGGCGGGCTTTACGACCGAGCCATCGGGGTAGGGGTTTTTGATGGCGGCGCTGAACGACTCGAGCGTGCCGTCGTTGAACATCTTGTGGAAGTTGCAGAAGAAACGGTCGCCATCATAGCGCTGGTGCAGCTTGTCGCAATCGTTCAGTGCGGCCTCGAAGAGTCCGGAAGCGCCCGCATAGCCGCACATGTCCAGGCGGCAGGGGGTCTCCTTGCGTTCGAACTTGGCGCATAGTGCGTCGTTGAACAGCGACATCATGAAGCCCAGGGCGCCGCAATCGAAGAGCGAGGTAATGCCAAATCCAGCGCACTGCTTCAGGAAGTTGTCCATAGCGACGTTGAGTGCCTCCTCGTCGAAGTATTGCGCTGCACTCATGATCGCCGTCATCGACGCAAGCTCCTTGGCCCAACCGGTCGGCTCGCCATTTTCGTCGCGGACGAACAGGACGCCAGCATCGGGGTCGACATCGGGGGTGTCTTTGGTGATACCTGCAACTTCAAGCGCCAAGCTGTTGCACCAAAGGGTGTGCATGCTCGCAGACATGAGGGCAACTGGCTTGTCGGCGCAAATGGCGTCAAGGTCGTATTTGCTGGGGCCTGCCTCGCCAAACGTGTCGTCGGCCCACCCAAGACCTGTGTGGGCACTGCGCTCAGGGTGCGCCTCGATGTCGGCCTTGATTGCGGCAAGCATTTCCTCGGGCGTCATGTTTGCAAGGCTTACAAGTCCGTCAAATACGATGGCGCCGAACACGTGCAGGTGGCCGTCGATCAGGCCGGGTGTCACCAGCTTGCCGCCAAGGTCTTCGACAGGCGTGTCCCCTGCGATTGATCGTGCTTCGTCGGACGTGCCGACAAACGCAATCTTCTCGTCTTCGATGACAATTGCTTCTGCCCAAGGCTGTTTTTCGTTTGCCGTAAAGACCTTGCCGTTCACCAGGACTCGTTTGTTTGCCATGAGGCCCTCCTTCTGGATGGTGCGCAAACGTTGCCGCAGCGCAACGAACTCGATGCGCTCTAATTATAGCCCCAGGCCAACAAACGAAGGATTCGGGTAGAGATTCGGTGTGCACGCTTTAATTATCTGCCCTTTGCGAGAGCCGGCGCTTTTCTTATCTGTGCTTGTTGCTCGTGTGAATAAAATATGGTGTCAAGCCATTTGATAAGCTCGGAAATGAAGGGGATTGGTTATGGCTGAAATCACGCGCAAAATCACGCGCAGAAACTTCCTGAAGGCTGCTGGAGTCATGGGTGCCGGTATGGTTTTAGTGGGCCTTCCCGGTTGCGGATCTGGGTCTGGAGACAGCAATTCCAAAGCGGCTGACCTTGTTGTCTACGGCAAGATCTACACCTCAAACGAAGCTCGCGACTATGCCGAAGCCTTTGCGGTCAAGGATGGCAAGTACGTCTACGTGGGCAATTCCGAAGGCGTGTCCGAATACATCAAAAATGGCACTACCACGGTTGTCGACCACAAGGATCAAGGTCTTATCATGGCTGGCGCCACCGAGGGCCATGGCCACTACGTGGGACAGGGCGCCTTGCAGTATCTTGGCCTTACCGTGACGGGTGCAACAGAAGACGAGGTTGTTGCAAACGTTAAGCAATACGTGGCGGATCATCCTGATAACGACGTCTACTTCACCTATGGTTGGGACAACGTGGCCATGAACAAGACGAAGTTCGACTTCCAGATCATGGAGAAGCTTGATGAGATTTGCTCCGACAAGGTCATGCTTATTTTGGACAACTCGGGCCACAACGGTTTCTTCAATAGCAAGTGTGCCGAGGTCGCTGGTGTGACCAAGGGCACTGCGATAACGGGTGGCTCTTACAACAAGAACGAGAAGGGCGAACTTACGGGTCTTGCTTCAGATATGGCCCTGAACTATCTGATCAAGTATGCCGTTTCTCCTAACACGATCGTGACTAAGTCTGATTACGAGGGTGTTGCCAAGGCCATGGAGGATTCGCTGCACGCCTACGGCTACACCAACTACATGGACGGTTGGACCAACTACTGGGGTACTCAGTTCATGGACGCCCTTACCTCCCACGATAAGAGTTCCGGTCTCACCGTCATGATCAGCGGTACCTACAAGATCGACTCCTACGATGATTGGAAGGCCGAGGTTTCCAAGGCCAAGGAGTACAGCGGCACATACGACACCGATCACTTCAAGTATCACACACTCAAGCTTTTTGCTGACGGCGAAGCGGTGGAGTCCAAGTCTGGTTGGCTCATCAACGGTTATGTGGACGGTTCTCATGGCACCCAGGTGTGGGAAACCGACGTGATGAACGAAATCGTGAAGACCGCTAATGCGGCCGGTCTCGCAGTGCATGTTCACTCGCAGGGCGACGCCGCTACCAAACAGGTTGTTGACGCCTGCATTGCCGCCGAGAGCGTAAAGAAGGATGGGGTTCTTAACGGTATCGCCCACGGCCGCAATTACACCGAGGAAACTAAGAAGAAGATGGGTGAGCACAATATTTACGCAGCTCAAAACATCAACTGGCGTGTGCTTTCATCCAAGGATAGCGAAGAGCTGATTACTGAGTTTCTTTCGAAGGAGATCTTCAATGCCGGTTATCCTGTCAAGTCGCTCGTTGACGATGGCGTGCTGGTGACCTCTTCTACTGATGCCCCTTCGTCGTCAGGCGCGCCTTGTAGCGTGTGTGGCATCATTGAGGCGGCGGTCAACGATACCCGTGGCGACATGGAGGTCGTCCAGGGGGATCCCGCCGAGCGTGTCGATGTCGAGACCGCTATCGACATCATGACCATTAACGGCGCCAAACAGCTTCAGATCGAAGACGAGCGTGGCTCCATCGAAGTTGGTAAGTATGCCGATTTCGTGCTTATCAGCAAGGACATCACCACCTGCGAAAAGAGTAAAATTCACGAGGGAGAGGTGACCAACGTCTACTTTGAGGGCAAACAGGTTTACACCGCCTAGTTTTCCCTGGACGTAGATGTTGTAAAGGGCTCGTCTGAATCCAGCCGGGCCCCTTTTTCTGAAACGGAGGAAACGGAATGCTTACGATCGAACTCGCGGGTGTCGGCAAAAGCTATTGCTCGAAACGAAGCAAAATACCCGTTCACGCGCTGAAAGACGTCTGCGCGAAATTCGAGGGCTCAGGCGTTGTCGCCATCGTCGGTCCTGACGGCGCCGGCAAGACCACGCTGCTCAATTGCATGTGCGGTCTCGATCGTTTCACGTCGGGCGACGTTCTCATCAATGGCGATTCCGCCATCAAGTATGACGAACGTGCCTGGGATTCGTTTCGCGCGCAGTGCGTGAGCTTCCTTTTCAAAGATTTCAATCTGGTCGATTCTTTGAACATTGTGGATAACGTGGCCATGGGCTTAGCCTTCAATGGCACGCCGCGTTTCGTTGCCCGCAAGCACGCGAAGGAAGCTTTGTCGCAGGTCGGCTTCGATGGCAAGATGTCTGCCGTGCCCGCCGACCTCACTCCCGTGCAAAAACAACTCGCCTGCATTGCGCGAGCTATCGTGAAGAACCCTGATGTCATCCTTGCCGACGAACCGACCGGTTCGCTCGATTCCGCTTCGGGCGCAAGGGTTATGGAGGCCTTGCAGACGGCGGGCAAAGAATGCCTGGTCATCGTGGCAACACATGATGGGAATCTCGCTGACAAGTACGCCACTAGGCGCTTTGATTTATTCGACGGGCAAATGGCGTCCGCGCCCGCAAAATCTTTTGCTCCCGTCGACGCGGCTTTCGCTGCTGTGGCCCCGACCGCATCCGCCGAGCCCGCGCCTTCGTCCGCGACCGCTTCCCCGACCCCGACCATGCCTGCGCCCGCTGTGACCGTCGTTGCAGGAGGCGCGTCCGCGATGGCGGCGGCTTCCGCTACCCCGACCGCGCCCGCCGCATCCGCCGCGCCCGCCACTTCGAGGACGCAACCCTTCAAGACGAAAATCAAGCAATCCGGCATGGGCTTCTCGTTCATTCGCACGTTGTCGTACCAGTCGTTCGGCGACCATAAGGCGCGTTCGGGCTTCTCCATCTTGGCGTCATCGATTGGCACCGTTGCGCTGTCGCTTATCCTGGCCCTGTCGGTGGGATTGAACGGCTACATTAACTATATTCAGGAAACCGTCTACGGGCACTACCCGATCACCGTCTCGAAGTACAAGGGCGCATCAACCGATACGGCCACGTCGTCGGATAGCAATTCGTCCACCGATACTTCATCAACCGATGCATCAAACGAGAAGGAGACCAAGCGCGCCCAGTATCTCTCCGACGCTATCAGCAACCATCGCGTGGCGCTCAACAACACCATCGCGTCGCTGCTCTCCTCCAATGGCCAGACGACCACTGACAATTCGGCGACCTTGCTCAACGACGTCGCTTCGTTGAAGGCTTATCTTGATACGAACCCGGACGATGTGATGTCCTCCATCGCTTCGATCGATTACACCTACGCTACCTGCCCCGTCATTTATTCGACGGCCAACGGCAATAACCTGGAGGTGTTTCCAGGCAGCCTGTTCGGTTCGCTGGGGTCCGGCTCGTCAGGTTCGCGCAGCTTGACGGCTTCTTTGTCGTCGTCTTCGTCATTGCTTTCGATTATGAGCGATTTCAGGCAGCTTCCCGGCAACGCATCGGTTTACAACGATGCCGATTCGCTTGTCGAGGGCCGCTATCCGACAAACTCCAGCGAGGCCTTGCTGGTGCTTAACACCGACGGCACCATCGACGACACGTTAGCGTATACGCTGGGCTTCAAAGACTTCACCTCCGAGATACAGCCGCTCATCGATAAGTATCGAAACGGGGAAAAGGTCGATTATCCGGGTATTTACGACTCGTATGCCTATTCGGATGTCACAGGCATCACCTTCAAGGTCATCAACCCCGCAGATGTTTACCAAAAGCGGACGGACGGGACCTGGGAAGACAAAAGCTCCGACACCGATTTCATGAACAACCTTGTTGCCAACGGGCAAGACCTGACCATTGTCGGCGTGGTGAAACCCGTATCGGGTTCGAAGGCCGACGCGGCGCTTTCCACGGGCATCTACTATTACCCGACGCTTACTAACGAGTGCATCGACCGCGCGGCATCTTCCCAGATTGTGCAGGAACAACTGGCCAACCCCGACGTCGATGTGTTCACAGGCAAGACGTTCGCCTGGCTTAAGCACGCAGGTACCATTTGCGAACGCTTCGATTTCTCCAATATCATCAACGTCGATGTTGACCTGCTTGCCTCGTGTGTGACCTTGCATCCGGAGGTGCTCGAATTCTCCGAAGAGGATTTCGAGGAGGGGAAGGAAGAGGTCGTCGAGGAAGTGCAGCTTTCCGACGAGGAGATCGCCAAGATGCTTGTGAATTTGCTCGAGGACCCCGACTTCCAAGAATTCATCGCCGATTTGGCATCGAGCCCCACCTTCGACCGGGACCTTGAGAGCGCCCTCGCCGGAGCCGGCACCGCGTATGCCGAGTATTGCGCCGAGAAGATAGCTGATGGCGAGACCCCCCAGGCCGCTGAGGTTTACTTCAGCGAGGAGGGCGACGGCTACGCTTATACGGTGATTGCTCAGACGTTGCTCCCGGCCAGCATGGAGGAGGATATCGCGAATTTCGTGGCCAAATACGCCACACGCGTGTCCGACTACCTTATTCAGACGTTGGAAACCGAGCTCAACGCGCTTCTGGTCGATGTGCAGGACCAGTTGGTGAAGGAGCTTGGCGATATCGAGGCTTGGCTCAACGATGAAAGCGAAGACGACGGCCCAGGCCTTATCGAATTCGACGAGAGCAAGTTCGCCGACGCCATAAAGATCAACATCACCGAAGAGGACGTGAGCCAGCTGGGATATTACCTGTGCGGGTTTACTTCCAACACCTATGTGGGCAATTTAAGCGATTTGGGTTACGCGACCTACGATGCTCCTGTTTCGTGCGCCATCTACTCCAACTCGTTTGCCGACAAGCAAAAGATCTCGGATGTATTGGATAAATACAATGACCAGCGTAGAGCTGAGGGTGACCAGACGAAGGTCATCTCCTACACCAACCTCGTCGGCACCATCGGCTCCATCGCTCAATCGGTCGTGACGGCTATTGGCGCGGTGCTAGCGCTGTTCGTTGTGATCGCGCTTTTGTACGTGTTCATTTTGATTGCGATCGTCTGCGGCATCTCCACCTTGCAGCGTGCGCGCGAGGCGGGTATCTTACGTGCGCTCGGTGCCTGTAGAAAAGACATATTCGTACTGTTCGATACGCAAACGTTGCTGCTCGGTTTTATATCCGGTGTCGCCGGTTGCGCTATTGCGGCCCTCGTGGGGCTTATCGTCAACGCTTCGGTTGCCAATGCGGGCGTGACCTATGATATCGTTCAGCTCACGCCGCAGATCGTCATCGGAGTGATACTCGGCTACACGGTTGTCGCAACGATAGCCGGCATCTTACCCTCGTTGATCGCAAGTCGTAAAGATCCCGTTCGGGCTATTAAGTAAGTGAATTAGCGCGAATAGGAAAGACACCCAAGTTTGGTGATACCACTTTCGCCGTCGAGCATCCTTTGGGGGGTGACCTGCGATCCCAAGGGCAAGGGCTATTTTTTGATCAGGTCTGTGAGTTTCTTATCGTAGAAGAAGTCGTGGGTCATCTTGTTGTATTCCGCCCAGAGGGGGAGTGTCTGGCATGTTTTTGCCCTGGGACAAGGCGACGCTCCCTCTTGTAGGCAAGCGACCGTGGCCAAGGTTCCTTCCATGAGCTCGATGATCTCCCCGACGGAGTAGTCCTTTGGGGGTCTGAGCAGGTGATAGCCGCCGCCTTTGCCGCTTGTGCCAGATATGAGTTTTCCCGCGACCATCTCTTTGACGATAGCTTCCAGGTATTTCTTGGAGACCTGCTGCCTTTCGGCCACGTCCTTCAGCGGTATGTAGCCCTCATCGTAGTGCTCCGCCAGGTCGATCATGACGCGCACCGCATAGCGTCCCTTCGTTGAAATCATCAGACACCTCGTTTCTCTTATTACCAAATAATACGGTAGGTAAATAGGTAAATTCAACCAGCTGCTCTATTATTTTACAAAAACCTATTGACCTAGTAGGCAAATAGGAATAAATTTCGTGAAAACACCAACCGAGAGGAGAGAAATCCGTGATTTACGCAGACAACGCTGCGACAACTAAGACGTCGCCAACAGCAATCGAGATCATGGTCCAAGCCATGGAAGGGATGTGGGGCAACCCCTCGAGTCTCTATGAGCACGGGCAACGCGCTAAGGAGGCGCTGGAGGACGCGCGTGAGCGTATCGCTGGGTGCATCGGGGCAGAACCTAAGGAGATTCTGTTCACCTCGGGTGGATCTGAGGCCGACAACCAAGCCATCGTGTCTGCAGCCCTCGCGGGCAAGGCAAAGGGCAAGACCCATATCATTTCGACGGCGTTTGAGCACCACGCGGTGCTGCACACCCTGGAGAAGCTCCAAAAGCAGGGCTTCGAAGTGGAGCTGTTGGACGTGCACAGTGAGGGTGTTGTCACCGCGGAGCAGGTGAGAGCGGCCATCCGTCCCGAGACGTGCTTGGTGAGCGTCATGTACGCCAACAATGAGATCGGAACTGTACAGCCCATCGCAAAGATAGGCGCTGTGTGTCGCGCCGCCGGCGTGACCTTCCACACCGACGCGGTCCAAGCGGCCGGGCATCTGCCCATCGACGTTGTCGCGCAAAACATCGACATGCTCTCGCTTTCCGCCCACAAGTTCCATGGACCCCGCGGTGTTGGCGTGCTGTACGCGCGCAAAGGCATCAGGCTGTCCAACATCATCGAAGGCGGAGCCCAGGAGCGTGGTAAGCGTGCTGGCACCGAGAACCTTCCCGCCATTCTTGGGATGACGGTGGCCTTGGAGGAGGCTGTTGCGAACATGCCTGCGGCGACAGAGAAGCTACTTGGCCTGCGGGCTCGGCTCATCGACGGTCTTTCCAAGATTCCCTATAGCGAGCTCAACGGTGATGCCGTGCGTCGGCTTCCCGGCAACGTCAGCTTTTGCTTCGAGGGCATCGAAGGTGAGTCGCTTTTGCTCCTGCTTGATCAAAAGGGCATCTGTGCGTCGTCGGGTTCGGCCTGTACGTCTGGCTCTTTGAATCCCAGTCACGTGCTGCTTGCCATCGGCAGGCCGCACGAGGTGGCACATGGCAGCCTTCGTCTGACGTTGGATGCGGAGAACACCGAGGAGGAAGTGGACCAGATAATCGACGCCGTCACCCAAGTGGTGGAGCGCTTGCGCGCGATGTCGCCGCTATGGAAAGACAAGGTGGCCAGCAAGAAACAGTTCGTCTTGGGCGAGTAGAGAAGAGCAGGGAAGAAAGGAGCCAACCATGGCTTTGTATAGCGATAAGGTGTTCGACCATTTCCAAAACCCCCGTAACGTGGGTGAGATTGAGGACGCGGACGGCGTCGGCGAGGTAGGTAACGCTATCTGCGGCGACATCATGAAGATTTATTTGAAGGTTGATGACGATGTCATCAGCGATGTGAAGTTCGAGACATTTGGCTGTGGCAGCGCCATTGCTTCAAGCTCCATGGCAACCGAGCTCATCAAGGGACAGCCTGTTTCCGAGGCGCTCAAACTCACGAACAAGGCAGTTACCGAGGCGCTTGACGGATTGCCTGCCCATAAGTTGCATTGCTCGGTGCTGGCCGAGGAGGCAATCCAAGCTGCGGTTAAAGACTACTACGACAAGAACGGCATCGCTTATGACCCGGCACTGTTCCCCCATGCGGGTGAGGCGCCGGCATGTTGCCACGTTCCCGAAATAAATATCGAGCTTTAGAAATTTACAAAAAGGAGATTTACCATGGCAGTGAAAGCATTGAACAGAATCGATGAGCTCATCGGCAACACGCCGCTCATCAAGCTGAACGTATCCGACAAGGCGAACGTCTATGGCAAGTTGGAATATACCAACCCTGGCGGTTCGGTGAAGGACCGCATTGCCAAAGCCATCATCGATGACGGTATCGCCGCTGGAAAGATAAACAAGGACACCGTAATCATCGAGTCCACATCAGGCAACACCGGCATCGGCTTGGCCATGATCGGCGCCGCTTATGGGCTCAAAACCATCATTTTTTTGCCCAACACCATGAGCGTGGAACGACGCAAGCTCATTCAGGCCTACGGCGCTGAGCTTCGTATCGTGGACGGGGGCGTGCCCCTGGCCAACGAGGAAGCCGCAAAGCTTTTGGCTGAAACCCCCAATTCCTTCGCGCCGAGCCAGTTTGCCAATCCTGTGAACGCCCGCATCCACTACGAAACCACCGGTCCCGAGATTTGGGCCGACACCGAAGGTGATGTGGCTGCGTTTGTCGCGGGCGTGGGTACGGGCGGTACGCTTACTGGCGTGGCCCGCTATCTTAAGGAGCAGGATGCCAACGTGAAGGCATACGCTGTCGAGCCCGAGGAGTCTCGCGTGTTGGAGGGTGGCGCTCATGGTGCGCACAAGATTCAAGGTATTGCTCCTGGCTTTATCCCTGAGGTGCTCGATCAGGGCGTCTATGACGAGATAGTTCACGTCACTTCAGAGGAAGCTATGGATTACCAGCGCAAGCTTGGTCACGAGCAGGGAATCTTTGTCGGTATCTCCGCTGGAGCCGCAGCCGCAGCCGCAGCGAAGCTGGCAGAGCGCTCCGAGTTCGCAGGTAGGAACATCGTGGCGATCCTTCCCGACACCGGAGAGCGTTATTTGTCCATGCTCTAGCGACGCAATAAATCAGCGCTTTTGTGATCATTTGCGTGCTGGCTTGTGTGGGGTCAGCGCAGAGACGGCGCGCGAGGATGTATAGGGACGAAACCAAGATGCCTCGGTTGCGAGTTCGCGGCAGCCTTTCTCCCGAAAGCAATGACGTTCAGGTGGGTCTTGGCATCGTGCATCTGTCGTTTGGCGATGACGCCGACGAGTTGCAGGTCACCTCGCTGGACAGCATCGGCAAGAACGTGGTATCCACCGTAATAGATACGCTGCAACCCCACCCGAGCGACAGCAATTCGCTGTACTGCACGATCGGCTACAAGACCGGCACCGGCTGCGGCGCCAAGGCGCTGAAGATCACGCTGGAACGCGTAGGGGGGCGCAACAGGATTTCGAGCGCCAGCGCGTTCGATATCATCGAGAACGACCCCAAGGTGAAATCGCTCAATCCGTGGAACAAGAAGAACACCCTGCTGGCCGCCGTTTCCACTGATGAGGACGTTAATTCCCTGGATCAGACGGGATACCTGGCGCTGTGCGCCACGCCCGATGCGAATCAGATTTTGGCCATCGAGAACGGATCTGGCAGCATGGGCACGTTCGACAAGGAGAACACCTGCGTCAGCCCGACTGACATCCCGCTCGGAAACGTTCACGTCGACGCTTCGCATGAGTATTGCTACTACCCGAGCAACCACGACGGCACGGGCTTCTACGACTACGCCTACGACGAAAATGACGAAGACGAGGAATAGCTGACAATAAGATCAGCAGGTCAAACTAAAGCAAGAACAGCGACAGGCATACATACAGAATGGGAAGACCATCAAGAGGTCCATCGAGTCGCTGGTTGCGCTGTAGTAGTTGCTGACATATATATTTCCACCGATGTCCGACATTGAAGGGAAAATGCTTTTGGGCGTAGCAGGAAAAACATAAGGATACGCAAGGGTTAACTCAAAGGGCTAATGCCTTTATAGGCCACTCGACTCAATCCTCAAATGCGAAAACTTACGGTAAAGTTTTGTGTGATTTTAAAACCAAAGCAGTCGCTTAGGTGGCGGCTGACGACTACAGGGCCAACTATTGCAGGGCCGACTACCACAAGAAAGAAGATGGTTTTATTTAGATAAGCACATCGGCATAGGGGGAACATATGAGACGCACGGTTTCTATTGCACGCAAGATTTCGAGTACGCTTTTATCGGTTGTTTTGGTCACAGGGCTTTTGCCCATACCTGCAGTTGCCACATCACCGGGAGAGACGGAAGAAACTCAAGTTGCGTCATTGAGCGCGCTTGATTCAACATCTACCGACGCAACACTCACCGAAGGCTGGACCAAGTGTGGCACCTGCGAGTGGCAAATCGACGGTGATGGCAAACTTACCGTGCGTCCCTTAGGCGGAGCGGGAGAAGGTAGGACGGGCACGCTTGATACGTGGCGCGTATCCGCCGCTCCGTGGGCTTCCAAAGCTTCATCTATAAAATCAGTGGTAATTGAACAAGGCGTTTCTGCGCAAACGTGCATGAGTATGTTTCAGGATTGCGCAAACCTTACTTCTGTAAACCTGTCTGGCCTTGATACTTCTGCGGTAACAAGCATGTATTACATGTTTGGCAAATGCACAAGTTTGTCTTTCGTTAGCTTGGCTGGGCTCTCCACGCCAAAACTAGCAGATATGAACTGCATGTTCGCCTACAGTACAAGCTTGAAATCGGTAGATTTCGGCAGTATCAATACCTCCTCTGTGACTAATATGAGCTTCATGTTTGATGGATGTTCAAGCCTCGAAGCAATTGACCTTTCAGGTCTTAATACATCTGCCGTAAAAGACACGCGATACATGCTTCGCAATTGTCCCAACCTGACATCTCTCGACTTATCGTGCGTTGACTTGTCAAACGTGGAAAAAATGGGATCTATGCTAAAAGGTTGCACAGGCCTTAAAACGTTAACACTGCCTGCGGGAATAGATTTTTCTAACTCGAACTTGCGCGATACCCGATGGGAAGACTCTGCAGGAACTATATATTCCACGGCCTCTATGTTTTCCGCTAACGCAGAAAGACAAACGGGGAGCGCAACGTACACAGAAAGCCTTTTGTCTGTCGGCTGGAACCAAAGCGGCACCTGCGAGTGGCAAATTGACGATGCTGGCAAGCTTACCGTGCGTCCCTTAGGTGGTGCGGGAGAAGGTAGGACGGGCACGCTTGATGCGTGGAGCGGGTACGAAAAGGTACCTTGGTATTCTGAGCGTGATTCAATAACGTCGGTAGTAATTGAACAGGGAGTTTCTGCGCAAACATGCTTATGTATGTTTGCAAATTGTACAAACCTCACATCCGTTGATTTGTCTGGTCTTGATACCTCGGCTGTAACAAGCATGTACGGCATGTTTAGCGAATGCTCCAGTTTGACTTCCATCAATTTGGCTGGCCTTGACACATCTGCGGTCACGATTATGTACAGGATGTTTTATGAGTGCACCAGTTTAACCTCGGCCGATTTTGCGGGCATTGATACTTCTCACGTCACCGCTATGCATTACATGTTCCACGGGTGCACAAGCCTTACCGTTGTTGATTTTTCTGACATAGATGCATCTTCCGTAACAGACACAAGTTTGATGTTCTTCAACTGCCCAAACCTCGAGACGATCTACGCTTCTTCCACTTTCAAAATAGCGGAAACAGCAACTTCGCCTCGTATGTTTGAAAATTGCGCCTCTCTTAAAGGTGGAAGTGGCACGGTGTTTAACGCGGGGAGCACGAGTGCCGCAATGGCAAAAGTTGACGGTGGGCAAGAAGACCCCGGTTACTTTACCGATGGCTGGACCAAGTGCGGCACCTGCGAGTGGCGCCTTGATTCCACTGGCAAGCTAACCGTGCGCCCCATAGGCAGCACTGGCACAGGCGTACTTGATGCGTGGGATGATTCTCATGGCGTGCCTTGGGATTCTTTGCGTGAATCCATAACGTCGGTGGTAATTGAACAGGGCGTTTGCGCGCAAACGTGCGCAAGCATGTTTCAAGTTTGCATAAACCTCGTAAGCGTCGACCTCTCTGGTCTTGACACATCTGCGGTTACCAACATGAACAAGATGTTTAGTGGTTGTACCAGTTTGGTGTCCGCTGATCTTGCCGGCATGGATACTTCCAACGTTACCAATATGAGATACCTGTTCCACATTTGCACAAGCCTGACCAG
>CAZOGL010000026.1:0-22839 GCA_964579575.1 uncultured Eggerthellaceae bacterium
GTTCCCCCGCAAGTCGCAAGTCCTGCAGGCAACAAACCCCCGCTAGCCGGACCACGAGGTCTCGCTAGCTAGGCTCCAAGCCTTCTTCGGGAGGGTCCCCAATTCACGGGGGCCCTCCCTTTTGATTGGTTATTGTGATGGGTGGTTTATCGTGCCTACGTGACAGTTGTCCGCTTGCGACAAGCGTCTGCTCGTGCGGATGTCTGTTCGCGACGGGCGTTCTCGTGGCGAGTTCCCCGTCGTGCCCGCGATGGGTGCCGGTTCGCGACGCGCGTTCCCATGACAGGTGCCCGTTAAGTCTTGCTCAGATGACGGCGCCGACAAGCCATCCTGCCGCCACGGTGAATCCTGCCGCAATGGCAGCACGTCGGGAGACGATCGGTCTAGTCATCGTTTTCCTTCGGGAAGGGCTTGCGCAATAACATGATGCTGATGATGCAGAACAACACTGCGGGAATGAGGACGGAGATGAAATACACCCAACTTGCGCCGTCAAGACCCCACTTCTCCACGAAGGGGCCTGCGGCGACAAGTGCGAACAGGGCTGCGGGCGTATAACCTACGAGCAGCCACTTTTGGACTCGCATGACCGCGATGATGTTGGTGAGAAAGAAAGACAGGGCGGTAAACCCACCGCCGGTCATGAGGACGATCATGTTAAACCAATACGCATCGAGGTTCGTGTTGAACAACCATCCCAAAACCGGCACGCCGAGCAAGGCGATAGCCGCGTCGCATACGACGGTGATGCCGAGGATCGTGAGTAACTGGCGTTTGCAAAGGGCCATGAACGGGGCACGGCGGCCCTCGTTGTAGTGGGCGGTGAACTCGACGATGAGGGGATTAAAGATCGTACTTGCGAGTAACGCCACGACGAACACGGGCATGCTGATGAAGTTGAACATCGCTTGGGCGGCGTCGTTCATCATGCCGTCAATGGCGTATTTCGAAGCATTGGTCAGGTAAAACGTCAAGAACAACTCCGCGGCGAGGGGCGCGGAGTCCCAAAGGAGATCGAACACGTTGCGCATACGGACCGAACCGCTGCGTCTGCCGTAGGGCTTTTTCGCCGCGAGGACGAGCACGGAGATGACAAGGAAGACCGCGGTATAGATCGTAGAGACGACTAGAGGCATAAGCAGGTCGCCGGTGATGGCGACAAGCGTTGCCAACAACACCAAGGTGGAGCCAAGACGCAAGGTCAAAAGCATGGCGGCCACGTCGAGGCGGCCTTGTTGCTGGTAGCGTGCGTGGTAAACGTCCTCAACGGCGTCGACCGCCTTGAACACGAGCATGATGGCGACCACGGCGATCTTGTAGTCGGTATAGCTGTTGGTGTAGGCGGTAAACCAAAGCCAAAGAAGCCCCATCGCGATCATGATCAAGGTGGAGAAGAGGCGGCTAACCCAATACTCGTTGAAGCTGAACCGTTGTGCCCAGTCGCTGACCTGGTAGGAACGCATGCCCCACTTGCCGAGGTTGAGCCAAAGGTTAGCGTTGGCATAGGCGATGGAGAAGATGCCTGCGACCTCGACGGAGGTGGCACGGGTCAAGATGAACAACAACGCCACGCTCGTGAGGGCGTTGATGAGGGATGCCGCAAGGTTCCAAAGGGTGGCGGGCTTGCGCACACGTTGGCAATCGGCAAGGATCTCCTCGTGGGTTTTGGTATATGAGAGACGCTCGGCCAATGGTCCCTACACTTCGTCGAGAAACTTGACCTGGTCGGCCATGCCGTGGATGTGCTTGGGCACGCGCGACTCTGGTCGCGGGAAACTCATGAAGTCCCCGTACATGGCGCGCAGTGGGCCAGCAGGGTTGCTCGCCGCTGGGAACATGTGGCCGTGGAGCTCGATTTCGATGGGCTCGTCATACCATGAGGCCTCGTAGCTTTTGGCGCCCCAATCGCAGGGGATGGCCGTGGATTGGCACATCTTCGTGGCGTTGGGGTCGTCGTTGTACTTGGATGCGGATTTCACATACATCCGGTTGAGCTTCTCCAGGGAAAACGGCTTGCCCAGCAGGCTTAGCAGGAATGCCTCGGCCTTTCCCACGAAGGAGTCGTACTTTGAGTAGTCCATGTTGCGGCGCTTGCTCATGCTCATGCCCCAAAGGACCTTGAGGCGGAAGGGGAACAGCGCGGTCTCGCTTGCGGGCGCGCGGTCAAGGATGAAGATGTCGAGATCGTACGCGCCGTCGGGGACTTGGACCAAGTCGTAGCGCAGGTGGGTGACGTGGTCCCAAAACTCGTCGGTGCGCAATTCCGGGCGAAACAGGGTGTAATGGGGACCCATCTGGTCGGCGACCTTGCAGAACTTGTCGTAGTTCTCGCGCGTCATGCTCACGTCGGCATCGTCGTCCCAGGGGATGAAGTCCTTGTGGCGGACGGCGCCTAAGAGGGTGCCGTCGGAGATGACATATTGGATGTCGTTGGCTTTGCACACGCGGTCCAGGTCGAGCAGCATCTTGAAGCTCACCTCATGGAGCTTTTTGATGACCTCGAGTTCCTCGTCGGACACGTTTGGCATATCGGCACAAGGCATGGATGTTCCTTTCGTTGGGGCGCGTTGGAGCGCGTTTCGGAAACATGTTTCGTCATTCGCTCAACGCCTCACGCGCTAAAAAATACGCTTCGCGCCACACGCGCCGCGCGTAACAACCCATTTTACTACGTCCCAGGTATTGTCACGTTGCGGGAGTCATCTTCAACAAAGGGACATGCCAAAGGGACGAGTCGCGTTGCAATTTGCGCGAGTAGCGGTACGCGAGTTTCAGCGCAAGCCGCATTGCAGCGCGTGCCAAACCATAGCGCACACGAGCCGCATTGCAGCGCCTGTCGAGACATAGCGCGCGGGAGTCGTAGTGCATGCCGAGCCGAATCACTCGCGAGCCGCGTTGTGGCACGCAAGCCGTATCGCGCATGTTGCAGTGCGTGTGAATTATATTCGTTCAGGCATATTTCGATTAAGGAATCAATCTTGAAGGAGTATCATAGGACGGTGTGTTTCAGGCAAGCTCGATACGTAAAAGCTCGATACGTAAGTTCGATAGGCAAGCTCGATACGTAAAAGCTGGATACGTAAGCGCTCGATACGTAGACCGATATTGAACGATGAGGCGCTTGTGATTAAGGGAAGTGCCCACATCGAAGACCCAGTCAATGAAACCCCTGTTCGTGATCATCATGTCCAAGCAGATGAGAGGATGGGAATAAAGCCTCATGAAACTCGTTGTCCGAGATGTTTTTGTGGGCTATGACAAAGACAAACCGGTGCAAAGATGCGTCAATTTCAGCGTCCAGAGCGGCGAGGTTTGTTGTGTGTTGGGACCGAACGGGTGCGGCAAGACGACCCTGGTCAAGACCATCCTCGGAATCTATCCCTTGCTCCATGGCTCCATCACCCTCGACGGCTCCGACGTCACCAACTGGACGGCGGCCCAGGTATCTGACCAGATCGCCTACGTCGCGCAAAAGAACACCCAACCCTTTCCCTACCAGGTAAAAGACGTTGTCATGCTCGGCCGTCTCGCGAAGAGCAAATCCATGAGCGGCAATCCCACCCGCAAGGACTTCGACATCGTTGAGAGGGCCATGGAGGAGATGGGCATTCTCCACTTGAAAGAACGTCCCTATGTGGATATCTCCGGCGGCGAGCTGCAGATGGTCATGTTTGCCCGAGCGCTGGCCCAAGAGCCGAAGTTGCTGATCATGGACGAGCCGACCGCGGCGCTTGACTACGGCAACGCGGTGCGCGTCATCGAGAAGGTGCGCGAGCTGGCCCGCGCGGGTTATGCGGTCATCATGATTACCCACAACCCCGACCATGCGTTTATGACCGGCGCGAACGTCGCGTTGTTCATGCGGAACAAAAACATGATCTTCGGCCCCGCTTCCTCGATCATCACCCGTGAGAACATCCAAGACGCATATGGCATCAACATCAAACTCGTCGAATTCACCCATGGCAACCAAGAGATCATGAGAATGTGCGCGCCGGAGTTCGGCGGAAAGCGCAAACGTTAAGGAGGAACTGTGATCACCGACCAACAAGCAAGAAGCGCTGCTGACGTCATTGAAAAGATCGTCGACAACATCGAGACGGTCATAGTCGGAAAGCGCGAGGTCATCGAGCTTGTCGTCATGAGCCTTTTGGCCAAGGGGCACGTCCTGCTCGAGGACCTTCCTGGAACGGGCAAGACAAGTCTCGCGAAGGGCTTATCCCGCTCCATCGAGTGCCAGTTCAGCCGCATGCAGTTTACTCCCGACATCATGCCCTCTGACGTCACCGGCTTCTCGATCTATAACCAAAAGACCAACGAGTTCGAGTTCCGTCCCGGCGGCGTCATGAGCAACCTCGTCCTTGTCGACGAGATCAACCGCGCTTCCGCAAAGACCCAGGCGGCTCTTCTCGAGGCCATGGAGGAGCGACAGGTCACGGTTGATGGCAACACCTACCAACTCTCCGAGCCCTTCATGGTCCTGGCGACCCAAAACCCCATCGAGCAATACGGCACCTATCCGTTGCCCGAGGCGCAACTCGACCGCTTCATCGTCAAGCTTTCCATGGGATATCCCCTCATGGACCAAGAGGTCGACGTGGTCCTCAAAAGCCAAGCCGCCAAGGAAAGGATCCACAGCGTCGCGTCGAGAGAGACCGTTTTGGGTGTCCAAGCGTTGGTGGGCGAGGTCTACGTCTCCCGCTCCGTCGCGCGCTATGCGGTCCAAATCGTCAATTCCACCCGCACTGTCAAGGAGTGCAGTTGCGGCGCGAGCCCCCGCGGCTCCTTGGCGCTCATCGCGTTGTCCCAAGCCAATGCGCTCATGCGCGGACGCACCTACGTCATCCCTGAAGACATCAAATACCTTGCACCTTTCGTCTTGCCCCACCGCCTCATGCTCACCCACGAGGCCAAGGTCAACGGGCGCGATGCTCGCAGCGTCATCGAGTCGATCCTCGATTCCGTTGCCGTTCCGAGTATCTCCACGGATGAGCTGTGCGGTGTTGTCGGTGAGGCCGCTGTCTAAAGGGAAGCGCGCTAGAAACCCAAAGAGACGACGGGGAAGAAGCGGGACATAAAGCAGTCCTCTCATGTGAATGTTTCCACGAAAAAAATAATCTCATCTAAGGCAAATTGACCCATGCAAAAATATTCTTATCTTCCTATAATGCAAGGTTGATAATGTTAGGTCGAGTCTAATCATGAATGGATATAGGTCATGAATGGACATAGCTTTACGTTTAGCAAAGAAGGAGCTGTGATGAGCGTCGCAAAACATACGTGTAATCTTCTCTTATCTGGTGTAATGGCGTTTTCTATGGTACCTACCGTTGCCCTTGCCGCTCCGTCATCCCAAGACGTTGACGAGTCGATCCTGAGCGAGGAACAAGCCCAAGATGCCGAGTCTTTTGTCACGGCAACCGATCGTTTTGCTTCGTCCGATATCGCCGTCGTCTCTTGCGAAAACGGTTGGTCGCTCACCTATACGGTAGACGAGACCGGCGCTGCCATCACTGGCGTTGCGGCGGATGGAACCGGCGAGCTTGTCATTCCCGACGCTATCGAAGGCGCTACCGTCTATGCGGTCGGCAAAAAGGCGTTTTTCGAAAACACCTCTGTTGGCAAGGTCCATCTTCCTTCGGGGCTGACCTACCTTGCTCCGCAGGCTTTCCAAAGCTCAACCGTGTCTGAGATCAATATTCCCGCCAGTGTTGAGAATGTCCCCTTCTACGCGTTTCGTAGCTGCACAAGCCTGAAATCCATCAACTTCGAGGGCGAGACGATCCAATTCCTCGGGTGGGGCGCCTTCCAAGGTTGCTCTGCCTTGGAATCCATCGACATCCCGCTGCTTACGGCTTATCCCACCAGGGAATATGCGCAAAAGGAGGGTCTCGAAAAGGTCTATAACGCCAATGCGTGTATCAACATGTACTGCTTCGAGGGTTGCTCGAACTTGAAAGAGATCATTTGCGAGGGGCCCGTTGTCCAAGATCCTAAGAGCTACTTTGCTGGTACGAGTTGCTTGAGCAACGCCTACTCTGGCATGAAGATCGTCTGCAAGTGTGCGACCGTCAGCATCCCCTCCGGTACCGGCGGTGCCTCGTATGTCCTTGTCAAGGACTTCTACTACACCGTCGATTTCTATGGCAACGAGGACGACGCTGCCAAGCTCAACGATCGTCTCGGGTCCGTCACGTATAAGGCCATCGAGCGTACTACGAATTCAAGCAATAACCTTGTGAGCAACTACGTGACTCGCACCGTGCCGATCATGTATAACAAGGAGGATGCGACCTATCGCTACTCCGAGAGCCTCAACGAACAGGCGCCCACGGCTCCGGAAGGCAAGGTTTGGGGTATTGCGGATCACACCCTCGCGAGTGCGTATGACTATTTCAACGGCTCCGCTCAGGCGATAGCCGTTGACCCGGAGAACCTCGACTATGGTTGGGTCAGTTCCCCGAGCATCCAAAAGTACTATGAGGGAACCCTTCCCACGACGTCGTCGGGCATGGGGTCCTCTACCTATCCGACGTTACAGGTCCAAGCGGATGGCTCCATTCCCGAGCTTGACCAAATCGTCGCGTGTGCCGCAGACGGGTCTGCCCTTGACTCTTCCTCCTTCACGTTGGAATGGCAAAAGGGCTACACCACGATTCGAGAGGGTTATCGCGGCACGATGTCCTATGAGACCACGTACAAGGACTGCACGAAGGACGATGTCACCTCGGCTGGATATTATATGGTGCGTGCGGTCGGAACCGGTGAGTATGCCGACGCCTCTACCGAGTGGCAAACGTTCTATCTGGAAAAACCGTGCCCGGACACCACGCTGTACCTGCGTGACAGCGTATCTGAGTACATCGGCAACACGGTGTATGCCGCTGCGGCGTTGATGGAGAACACGCCTGCCTTCAACGTCATTTTGCCTTCGAATGATTGGCGCAACCAGTTGCTCGGCGCGGGATTTGCCGGCGCTGGAAATGGCTTGATGATGTATGACTGCCAAGACGACTACAACTCCAAGATGATGGAGGGCTGCATGCTCACCAAGAGCTCGCGCTACATCATCTTGGGAACCCAACAACAGGTTCCCCAATCCGCGGTCGCAACCGACGAGAAATATCTTGCGGATTACGTTGCCGAGCGTGCCGGCGAGAACGGCACTCGTTACGGCAAAGACTCCACGACCGCCCAAGAGCTTTCCAACGCGGCCATAAGCAAGTTCAAGGCAAAGAACTGGTCTGCTGCCTGGGGCACCACCGCAATTGTGGCAAGCTCCACCAAGGAACTTATCACGGAGTCGGCGGCACAGGTTGCCTATGCGAACGCGTCGCGGGTGTTCTTCCTGCAAGATGACGGGACGTTGAACGCAAGCGATCTTGAGTTGCTCAAGGCGGATGGCATCACCGACATCATGCTTATCGGCGACACCTCCTGTGTCTCCTCTGCCGTCGAGCAACAGATCACGTCGAGCACCGGCAAATCGGTAAGCCGCATCCTTGAGGGGACCAACGCAACACAGGCTTCCATTGCGCTTGCCAAGGACCTCGTCGGTGCGGGTTCCAACACCTACGACACCATAGTGGTTGCCGACGCCACCAATCCTGTGAATGTTTCTGCGGGCGCGTTGTATGCCGCTAGGGCAAACGGCGTCTTGATCACCTGTAGCACCAGTGCGGATGCCAAGGCAATCGAGGACGAGTTCGCTGACCTGATTGCCCAATACGGGTTGGATGAAACCTCCACCTTGGCGGTGGTCGGCTCCTTTGATTATCTGGAGGGTTCTGCGGACACGTATTTCAAGTCAGCGTGGGTCGACCCGGTATCCACTGAGGTTACCGTTGGCGATACCTTCGAGAACGCAGGCTACCTCTACAAGATTACGGATGCCTCGACAGCGCAGGTTGTTGGTCTGACGGGCGGAGCGGTTTTGTCCCAAGCGCCGCGTTCGGTTACGTATGGTGAGACCACCTATACCGTCAACGCAGTCGCGCTTGACCTGACCTGCGCGTCTGTCTCAAAAATCGCGGACCAAACTGCCACCGGCGAGGCGTTAACCCCGGAGGTATCGGTGACCTATGCGGGACAAGTGCTCACCGAGGGTACGGATTATAAGGTGTCCTACGCCGACAACGTGGAGCCTGGCACAGCAACCGTCACAATCACGGGAGAGGGCAACTACTTCGGGACGTTGGAGACGACGTTCACTATCGAGGAGGCCCAATCCAGCGACCCGGTCGAGGCATTTGCCCAACGCCTGTACAAGAACATCCTCGGCCGTAGCGCCGACGCCGATGGCCTTGCCACCCAGGTAGACGCTTTGCGAAACGGTACCGCTCCCGCTGAGATCGCGTACAACTACTTCAACTCCGCCGAGTATTTCTCCAAGGGCGAGACAGCAGAGCAAACAGTTGAGCGCGTGTATCAAGTCATGTTCGGTCGTGCTTCCGACAAGGATGGCAAGGCGTTTTGGGCCGGGAAGATGAATGACGGGATGTCGGTCCGCGCCGTTATCGCGGGCTTCAGCCAAGCCCAGGAGTACAAGAACTACTTCAGCAAGATTGGCCTCAACAACGATGAGATCCCGGTCTACAGCGGTTCTGCCGACAAGGCTTGGGACGCCAAGGGCAACGAGATCTACTCCGGTGGCAACAGCCGCGACCTGAACCAGGGCGCTACTGCTTTCGCGAAGCGCATGTACACCGAGGTCCTCAGTCGAGATGCGGAGGTCGCAGGCCTCAACGTCCAAGCCGGCGCGATTGCCAACGGGACGGCGTGCTATCAGATTGCCTTGAACTTCTTCGATGGCCAAGAGTTCACAAACAAGAAATATAACAACTCTAAGATCGTGAGTGTCGCTTATCAGGCGATTCTTGGGCGCGCTGGCTCCTCCTCCGAGGTGAGCGCATGGGCGGCGCGCATGCAGGATAGCGGCATGAGCGTAAGTGAGCTTGTGTATGGATTCTGCCAATCAGACGAGTTTGAGGCAATTTGCCAAAGCTATGGCCTCACGAGCGGCGCGCGATAGGCGTACGCGATAGAGTACGCACGATAAGAAACGCGTGATCAGAGGCGCGCGATAAAGCTTACGCGATAGAACACGCGCGATAAGACATACAAGAAAGAGCATGCACGACAGAGCATGAAGGAGAATACTGATTTGGACACTACCGAGGTGGACGAGAAGCCAAAGAGTAACGGGCGACTGAAACGTATTGTCGCCCTTGTGGTCGCAGCGATCCTAGTCATTGCGGCCGCAGCCATCACGTGGGCCTTTGCCATCGGGGCCCTTGCCCCTGCCGGCGCGGCGGCGCGCTACGGCATGTTCAAGTACATCCAAGAGCAAGACGTTACCGACTATATAGAGACGTATAAGACCCAGATGGGGTATGGCGAGGCAACCGATGACGAGTGGGCGCAATTCCTTGCGGCATACAACTTGACGCCAGAGCGCTTGCGCCTGACCACGTTAAACGAGCTTCTTACCGAAGCTGCCATCCAAGAAAAGTGCAACGCCTTGGGAATCACGGTATCGGAAGAGGAGATCGACGCGTCGGTCGAGACCTTGAAGCAATCCCTTGCGTTTAACGACGACACCATCTTCCAGACTACGTTGGAGCAATACGGCCAAACGATGGCGGGTCTGCGCGAGAGCTATCGCAAGCAATTGTTGCAGACAAAGCTTTGCTCCCAGGAGGTGACCACCCCTGAGCCCTCAGATGACGAGGTGCGAAGCTACATCACGAACGTCGCGCAAAGCTACATGAGCGACGAGGAGCAAGAAACGGGCACCCCGAATTATTCCATCGACTGGGAAATCAAGGAGTCCTATTGCTTTGCTATGAACGTCTCCGGCTCGGAGCCGTCGCTTCAGGATACGAACCAGGTTGAGGCGATCCGCCAACAATTCATGGCCTCGGATATGACCTACCAATCCTTCAAGGGCATACTTGAGCTGTATTGCAACGACGAGGATGTGAAGAGCAACAACGGTTCCATGGGTTGGAACGTCGATACGAGCTCGTACTCCGAGGCCTATATCAAGGAGCTCAACAACACCGCCGCTGGTAGCGTCTCCAACGTGTTCAACGACAACGGAATGGTGTGCTTTATCTGGGTTGACCAATCCTATACCTTGCCGCGAACCAACGAGGGTTTGAGCAACCTCGATCTCTCCTCGATGCCCTCGTCGCTTCACCAGTATTTCAGCGATTGTGTGGGTTACAGCCTTTGGAAGACCGCTTCTACCGAGTATCTCTCCAACCTTGTGAAGGCCTACGACGTCATGTTGTACCCCATGCCCAGCGACGTCCCCTACAACACCGACATGTCCAAGTATTTGGTCGCGAGCTCAAACACCACGAACACTTCGAACAACGAGAGCTCAAGTGCCACGAACTCAAGCGCCACGAGTTCCGCGGACACCACGAGTTCCACGGACGCTACAAGTTCCACAAACACTACGAACTCAAGCGCCACAAGCAACACAAACACCACGACCGGGTGACGGTTTTCCCGATCAATTTGAAAAGCGCAACGGCGGCGGGAAGCACCTTGCCGCGGCTACGAGATGAAGGATTTCGATACGGTATGAAACTAGAGATGCATGACGCACACTGCGGCTACGAGGCCGGCAAGGCCGTGCAACGCTACGTGAACTTCTCGGTGGAAAGCGGGGAGGTTTGTTGCGTACTCGGCCCTAACGGGTGCGGCAAGTCCACGGTGTTCAAGTCTCTTTTGGGCTTGTTGCCTTTGCAAAGCGGCAAGGTGACGGTCGATGGCGAGGACATCTCCTCGTGGAGCCCGAGCCGGCTTGCCGACACCATGGCGTACGTGAGTCAAAATCACAAGCCGCCCTTCCCATACCAGGTCAAGGACGTGGTGTTGCTCGGTCGTATCAACAAGGTCGGCTTCCTTGGCCAACCGACAGCCAACGATTACCACATCGTGGAGAACGCCATCATGGACATGGGCATCTACCACTTGCGCGACAAGGTCTATACCGATATCTCCGGCGGCGAGTTACAACTGGTCATGATAGCCCGCGCCTTGGCCCAACAACCGAAGATCTTGATCCTCGATGAGCCGACCGCAGCATTGGACTATGGCAACGTCGTGCGCGTCATCGACAAGGTCAGGTCTTTGGCGGAAAAAGGGTATGCCGTCGTCATGACCACCCATAGCCCCGATCATGCCTTCATGTGCAACTCCAACGTGGTCTTGTTGCAAAAGGACAACCCGATGAAGTTCGGGCGCGCCGTGGACATCATCACCGAGAAAAACATGAAGCAGGCATACGGCGTGAATGTGAAGATCGTCGAGTTCGTAAACACCAAGGGCGAGATCATGCGCATGTGTTCTCCTGTTTTCTAACCACCACCCATTGAAGCGAAAGGCTAGCTATGCTGGAACAAACAACTGTGGATGCGGCACAGTCCGGTATCCAAAAAATCGTAGACAACGTCTCCACCGTCATCATCGGCAAGGAGGAGGTCGTGAGCATGGTTGTGCTCGCGCTTATCGCCAAGGGCCATGTGTTGTTGGAGGACCTTCCCGGAACGGGCAAGACGACCTTGGCTTCCACCTTGGCTCGCTCCATCGATTGCGACTTCAAGCGCATCCAGTTCACCCCTGACGTCATGCCTTCGGATGTGTCTGGCTTTTCCGTGTACAACCAAAAGACGATGGATTTCGAGTTTCGCCCTGGCGGCGTATTTTCCAACCTCGTACTCGCTGACGAGATCAACCGTGCTTCTGCGAAGACCCAATCTGCCCTGCTTGAGGCCATGGAGGAGCGTCAGGTGACCATCGACTCCCACACCTACCAAATGGAGGAGCCCTTCATGGTCTTGGCCACCCAAAACCCCATCGAGCAATTCGGTACCTATCCTTTGCCCGAGGCACAGGTCGACCGCTTCCTGATCAAGCTTTCCATGGGCTATCCCGCCTTCGAGCAGGAGGTAAACGTCCTTGAGCTTGGCAACACCGCGAAGAAGGCTTTGCAATATGTCGCCACCAAGGAAGACGTCTTGGCTTTGCGCGGCATCGCCGAGCAGGTCTATATCTCCAAGATGGTGTTCCGCTACATCGTCGAGATCGTCACGTCCACGCGTGACAATCCCGAGCTTCAAATCGGCTCCTCCCCGCGTGGCGGCATAGCTCTTGTGTCCTTGGCCCGCGCTTATGCCTTGTTACAGGGCCGCAACTACGTGCTTCCCGATGACGTGAAGTATCTGGCTTCCTTCACGCTTTGCCATCGCGTCTCCTTGAGCCATGAGGCAAAGGTCCTTGGCCGAACCGAGCAGGATGTCATCGCAAGCATCCTTGCGGGCATCGCCGTCCCCTATGCCGACGAAGATGAGTTGAAGGGCCTTAAGTAATGCGCTTCCAACAAAAAGGGGTAAAAACATCTAAGAGCAGGTCGCACCTTGCGCGGCGTATCGCTATTGCGACGTTTTGCGCTGCCTTGGTCTTGTTCATGGCGACCGCGACGGGTTGTCGTGATTCCGACGCCTTGAAGGACATCATCTACGACCAAAACTCGGACCTCATCGATTATGACAACCCCAACAAGTACTACATCAACGATTCGACTTCGGATATCGACAGCGACAAGGTGTCTTCCATGGAGGTCAGCGACGAGCAACCTGACTCCGACCAGGTACAAAACCTGGTGGTGTATAGCTCCACGCCGAACACCGTTGGCTATATCGCCAAGAAATCCGAGTTCTCGAGTGCTCCTGACTTCTATGGCATAGAGGCCAGCGAGTCGGTATTCTTCTACCAATCTGACAGCATCGACGCGTTTCACCATGCCATCACCCCTGCCGAGGAGGAGGAAGAACCCCAACCTGACGAGGATTCCCAACCCGAGCAACAACAGGGCATGGCGTCAAGTGAAGCGAGCGAGCTCGGTGGTACGACGATCAACGATTCGACGCCTGACGACAACGGTGCAGGCAAGGGTGACGAGGATCCCATCGAGGATGACGGTACGGGAGGTGCCACCTCCTCACAAGGTGTTGGCAACGACAAGGATTTCACCATCGCCTTCGATGTCATCGACCTTGACGCCGACGTCCCCCGGGTCAACAGCGTCGCAGCATATGGCCAATACGCTGTCATCTTCCAAATGATCGGCGGTTCGGGAGCCTTGGCTGCCACGGACTCCGCGACGCTTGAGAGCCTCAACGCTGCTGGCGTGGCGAACTCCGCCGTTGCCGGTTGGTCGGATGGCGGCACCCCTGACGGCATCGACGCTGACGCGATTGTCGCCTCCGGCGCGAAATACCTCGTCACCACCGACGCGGCCGCATACACCCGCCAACTCAACGACTACGCCATGAAGAAGCTCAACGACGCAGGTGTCCAGTTCATCACCTTGGCTTCCCTAAATACGTCCACAAACATCTTGAAGGACGTAGAAACGGTGGGTGAGATGTTGCAGGGCAGCGAGGTCGCGGCATACGGCAACGACGCCCGCTCGCGTGCCGAGAAGTACGAGAGTATGCACGACGAGGTGGTAAGCGGGGCTAATGGCGGTCTTGCCCAAGATATCGCCAACGATGTCGATCGCGTGCTGCAATACAAAGGCACCTCCTCTTTAGGCTTTAGCAGCAACCCGCTCCTCTACACGGTGCTTATCGATGACTACGACCCCGACGCGATCCATACGGGAACGAGCTTTGCCTCTGGTTTGGCATACGCCAGCGCAGGATGTGCCACCACGCCGGTGAGCTACTACATCCAAGCGGGCGGCGCTATCAACAACGCGGCGGCGCTCACCACTGATGCTGCTGACGGAGCGATTCCGGTGCTCCAGTTCGCGACCTCCCAAATCTCCCCGACGTCGTCGTCTTGGGCTTACGGCAAGGCGGTCAAGCTGCTCAATGCGAACGCCTTGGCAAACATGGCGCACCCCCTGCTCGATTCCGGCACGTTAAACGGCGCTGCAGGAGAGAACGCTTTAGGCCTTGCCGCGGGACTTGGCACTACCGCCATGCCTGCGGTCATCGTGACCAGCGAGAGCATCAAGGAGGAGATCCTGGAAAACTCTGCGCTTGATAACGGCATGTACCATCCTTATGGGTACGCCACTTCCGGCTCGGGCATTGGTACTGCCGGCGCTCTTATGGCGGGTACAACTCCGATATGGAGCTGCATCGGCGCCAACGAGGGTGGCCTGCCGAGTGCCGAGAATCCGAACAATCCCCTTGGTAACTCCCTGTCCTCGGCTAACGTCGTGGTCATGCCGAGCGGTGAGTTTTGCGACTGGACCGAGGGAAGTGTCGAGTCGTTCCTCGTCTCCGGTTGGGTAAGCGCTGAGCTCAAGGGCTCAGGCTTCGACTGGATGGGCTACGTGTCCGATTTCTATTCCTACTTCTACGGCATCAACGTGTCCGAGTCTGACCTGTTCGACTAGGGGGTGACCATGGCCAAGCTGAAAATACAAACAGGGGATGGCACCATGGTCCCCGGTGCGGACACTGCCGAGAAGCAAAAGCAAGAGCAGGACGCCATGGCCGAGTACCAGGCGAACCTGCTTTATAAGGAGGCCAACAAGGTCCAAGACGCAGGACCAGACTACACCTATAGCAAGATCCGCTTCCACAAGTCCGATGAGGTCAACATCTATGCGGCCGAACAAGACGCTCGTTATGGTCTCGATCCCCGTATAAAGAAGCTTGTCGTCATCGGTGTCGTCTTGTTTGTCGTGTTCGTGTTGGCGTGCATCTTGCCCACGCAGGTGTTCAGCCGCCCTGCTCCCCAGCGGGCTATCGGACTGCTTGCCTCTGAGCTTGCCGCACAATTCCAAGGGTTTATCGGCTTTTTCACGAACACGGATACCATGTACGGCTCCTACATCCTGACGGTTCTCGTCACGTTGTTGGCGGGTGCCGCCTTGGGATTGTCCGGCGGAATCTTCCAAGGCTCGTTAAAGAACGCCCTCGCGTCGCCTTCCACGTTGGGCGTCACCAGTGGCGGTACTATCGGTGCCATCATTTATTCGGTGTTCGTCTATCCCAACCTGCCCTCCAATACCTTCAACGGCTCCTACTCGGAACTGTTGAGCTTGTATGACTCGATGTCTCCGCTTCAGATCTTCATGAGCAGTTTTGGCGGTTTTATCTCCTCCTTTTTGGGGTGTGCCATCATTGTGTTCTTGATCATGCTCATCGCGACCATCGCCGGTAGGGGAAAGGTGAACAACGTCGCCCTTGTCGTCGCTGGTCAGGTGTTTACCACCTTGATCGCTTTGATCGTTGCTTGGATTCGTATGTTTCTTACCACCCATGGCGAGACGGATATGGCGACGTATCTGGCGCAGACCTCGACCATGACCTTTACCGGCGCCTATACGGTTTCAAGCGTGGCGTTGTTTGCGATACCGCTTTTGGCCTGCATGATCTTTTGCTTTTGCATGGCGCGCAAGCTGAGCCTGCTGGCGTTCAACGATGAGGAAGCCCGCTCCATGGGCATCTCGACAGCCCGTACCCGCAACACCATGGTTGCCGTGTGCACGATCATGACCGCGCTGGTCGTCTCCTTTTGCGGCCCGGTGAGCTTCGTCGGATTCATGGTGCCGCATATCGCGCGCAAGCTAATTGGTCCGGATTTCCGCTATCTGTTGCCTGCATGCGCCCTTATCGGCGGCTTGATGGTGACAGCGGTCTTCTACGTGACCCAACTGGGCATTCCCTACATTGTGAACGGCAGCACCGGTGTCGTCACGGGCGTTATCGGTTGTGTGTCTTTCCTGATAATCGCGCTTCGTGGAAGGGGGTCTTCTGGTGCCCAGTGGCTTTAAAAGAAAACGGGGAAACGACGAGTACGTTTTCATCGACGGTCGTGCCTTGCGCGCCGACGAGGTGGTACGCATCGACCTGCGCGACACCGTGGTTCCCGGCCAAGAGCAAGCCTCCCCGGTACCAGGAGTATCAAAGGCTCAGGTCGCGGATGGTCTGAGCACCGCGCCCCAAACTACCTCTCCTGCGGATGTCGCCAAGAAGGGCTCAATGTCCCGCGCGTTCAAGAAGATGCAAAGCGAAGACGCCTTTGCCTTGACGAAGGAGGTGGAAAGCGGCTCGATCAGCATCGCCCGCACCGAGCACCTGATGGTAGAAGACCGTCGCAAGATGCGCGTGAAATACGGCATATTCGGCGCTGCCTTGGTCGTGCTCATCATTTTCTCACTTTGCTTCAGCTCGACTCATGTGGGAACGTTCTATTCGCCCTTGCAAGTCCTGCAAAGCATCGGCGCATGGTTCAGCCTTACCTTCACCAGCATCTTCCACAATGCCGACTACGTCTCGGCTTATCGCGACGTGACAACAAGCTTGCCGTGCTATGCGGATTGCATGCTCCAGGCGTGGTTGGTGTTCAAGTACTGTGCCTGCGGTGCGTTGCTTGCCTTGTCTGGCATGTTGTACCAGAACACGTTTCGTAACCCCATCGCCGCCCCGAGTATGCTCGGCGTCTCGAATGGCATCAACTTCGCTCTGCTCATCTTGGTCTTGCAGTATGGCTACACGGCGTCCCAATATGTCGATCAGTACTACCTCTACTCCATCATCGGTGGCATCGTGGTGCTCCTGTTGGTCATGGCGGGTGGCAAGTGGATCAGCGGCAAGGGACGTTTCAACGTGGTGAACATGATCCTCATGGGCACCATCGCCAGCCAATTGTTGGGCATTCTTATCCAATATGCCCAAGCGACATTTATGGACGATTCGACGTGGCAGGCCTATTACTACCTCCAAAACGCGACCGGCGCCACGAGCGTGTGGTCATATGTGACCCTGATCGGCGGCGGTCTTGTCGCATTGATCCCGGTGGTCTTGTTCCGCTTCAAGCTGAACCTGATCTCTTTCGATGATGCCGAGGCCCGTCTTTTGGGCGTCAATCCCAACAAGTTGCGTCTCATCTCCTTGGGGTGTGGCTCGATTATGATCTTGGTTGCCCAACTTAATGCCGGGCAGGTTGCCATGGCCTCCCTGATCATTCCCTTCATCGTGCGCGCGGTGTTTGGCAGCGAGTTCCGCAAGCAACTTTTGGGTAATATCTTGACCGGCGCGCTTGTTCTTCTCGTGTGCGGGATCATCGGTACGTTTATCACCTTTGACGGAATGTCTATCGGCATGTCCTCGGTTGTCTCAGTTGTCGCCATCCCCCTGTTTGTGTGGATTCTGGCGATTCGCCAAAGGAGTTGGGAATAACCAATGGTTCGTTTCAAGAAAAAGAAAGAGGCTCCAACCTCCAACGTCAGGCGCGGTGCTTGGAAAGGCGTCGTGGCCCGCGTGGTGTTGGTTTTGGTGGCTCTTGTCGTGTGCGCCTTGCTCCCTGTCTTTGTGAACAACGTCATCGGCTATCTGCCTTTGTTGGCGCTGGTGTTGATGTTGGTGGTCTCCTTTGCCTACCTGCAAATCATCAAGAGGGGTTTCTCCTTTAGTGAGGACTCCCTTGCTCCTACCTGCGAGCGTGGAAGCGATATCGACTTTGTACTCATGTTCAACAACGCTTCGCCTTTGCCGTTGATGAGGCTCGATGCCCATATCTACATCTCAGATTTGTTCGATGATGTCGATACGGTGACCCCGGTGTCCATGACCTTGATGCCCCGCGAGAACCACGAGTTTCGCTTCCAGGCACGTTTCGACCATATCGGTACGTATGCGGCAGGTGTACAAAAAATCCAGGTCAACGATTTGCTCGGTCTGTTCACCTACACGATTGTCAACGAGAAGCGTCACAGGGTTGATGTCTTGCCGCGACTTTTCGACACGGACAAGGTGGTGTTGTCCAGCGAGGTCTCCTCTGAGAGCCAAAAGCCCAAGCAGGCATTGACCGTCGACGACATGGACTATGCGGGTGTCCGCGAGTACACATGGGGCGATCCGATCAAAACCATCCATTGGAAGTTGTCGGCCCAAAACCCGAGCGGGGAGTACCTCACGAGGTTGTTTGAGACCTTCAACAACCCCGGCATCGCCATCATCTTGGATACCTCATCTCCTGACTACGACAAGGAGTCTTTGATGTGCGTGTTTGACGGCATTGTGGAATCCGGTCTGTCGGTGAACCAGTACGCAATCTCGCGCGGCATCGATTCCGTGTTGGAGTTCAACGACAAGTATGGCAGCCCGTCCAAGTTGCGCCTTTTGAATGCGAAGGATTTCTCCGAACTCACGAACGTCCTGCCGCGCATCAAGCCCGGTGACGGCAGCGAGGCGATAGAGATCTTGCGTCGCGAGGGTAGCCAATTACACGGGCAGGACAACATCGCTTTCTGTACGAGCCAGGTCAACGAGGAAGTGGTGTCCTTGCTCATCTCATTGAAGTTGCGCAAGCGCAATCCTGTGTTGTTGCTTGCTGTGCCGCCCTCTATGGACAGCCAACAGGTAAAGGAATTTACGAGGCCCTTGCGACGTTTGGACGAGGCGGGTATCACCCGTTTGGTGATCTCCTCTGCTGCCCAACTTGGCACGGAACCGGAGGCCTAGACGATGAACAGCTCTTATATGAAATACGCTTTGTGGGATTTCCTGCTTGTGGCTCTCGCGGCTTGTGCGCTGACTTACAGCCTGCTTGACGGGTTCTATGTCGATGAGGGGCTTCAATATGGTCCACTACCCGCGGTGGGGGTTATCGTTTGCCTGGTCATCCTTTATGTGGTGGCGGCAGACAAAAGGCGCATGCTTATCGGCGGAATCGCTTACGCCGCCATTCTCGTCGTCGTGTGGCTGGTCAGTATTGCCATGACGCCGGACGGGCAGATATTTGTCGACAACCAGGAAAACTACCTCATCTTTGCCATGGTGATCACGCTTACGGCGACCGTGAGCTTCCTTGTCACGCGAAACCTTGTGGGCACCGCTCTGTTTTTCATCGTCGGTGCGTTCCTCTCGGGCTTCATCGAGTTGTTCTACCAACGCCAAGAAGTGGTGTGTACAATCCTGTTCGTCTTTGCCACCCTCGCCCTGCTTGTCTATAAGAACTACCAAAAGTCGATGCTGAGTTCGATGAGTTTGAACAAGGTCACGTTCTTGCCGGGCATCGGCGTCGCCTTTGTGTCCACCTTGGTTGCGGTCTTGTTGGGCGTAGGTCTTTGGTTTGGCGTCATCGCCCCGCTCAACCCCCAAGCGGCACAGATCAAGCTCATCACGGAGTACCGTGCCCTCGAGACGTTGCAGGTCCACGGTACCTCTATGGAGTACCAGCGGCCTTTGACCGATATGACTAGTGACCAGACCAACAACGATTCCCGAACGACCGACGACATCGTCGAGTCGCAAAACGGCACCCGCTGGCCTGCTACCGGCGATACCGAGCAAGATCCCAACGACGGTGAGCAAAACAGCGCCTTCATGGGTTTGAACCTGGACTCCATCGTGGATGCATTTAACACGCAAGGTAATCCCGCGGCGTGGTTGCTTTTGTTCTTGCCGCTGCTCATCGTTGCCCTTATCGTGGGCTACTTCCTTTGGAGGCGCGCTAACCGCAAAAAGCGGCTTGAGAAGTTTGCTGCATTGGGCCCCGACGAAGAGTTCAAGGCGGTATTTCTCTTCCTGCTCGAGAAGCTCAAACGGATTGGGATATCCGTCCCGAACGGTCAGACGATGTTGGAATTTGGAACCTCCAGCGAGAATGCGGTATATCGCTTCGATGTCGAATCCGGGGTCTCCATGAAGTCGCTTGCGGCTTGTTACTCCGAGACCGCCTACGGTAAGAAGTCGGTCGAGGAGGGGGATGTGAAGGCTGTCGAGGCGTATTACAACGCTTTTTGGAAGGCGTGCCGAAAGCAACTTGGCAACCTCAAGTACTTCTTCAAGGCGTTTGTCCTCGGCTGATCGCTAAGTGTCCCAAACCGCAAAACCGCATTTGAGTTTTCGCAGATGAGAGGCCCCTTGAGGTAGTAGAACCGAACAGGATTTTTTCGGCCGATTTTTTGTTAAATTTAGAAAAAATTATTTGCAAATGAGAATATAGCGGTACTAGAATACTGCGAGTAATGGACTATGCCTAGCCTATGTCTACTCTGCGAGGTAGCGAGTGGAATATTCCGATTGCTAGGATGGTCGATGATGCGATTCGTGAAAGGAGATCGTGCATGAGAAAATGGAGGAAGGCCATCACTGCTGTTGGCCTAACTGCAGCTCTTGCTGCTACCGGGGTGGGTACGGCCTTTGCGTCCGGTACCACTCAGGTAGGAGGGGACGGCGCTAATTGGACCGTCCCGACCACGCCGATGACCAATACCGTTTGGAAGGATGCTGATGGCAACATTGTCGCAGCGAACACCGAGGGCGCGACGCAATACAAGGTGTTGACCACGTGGGCTGAGGCCTGGTCCACCTCCGGCCCGGACTACCTTGGTGTCTCCAACTCCGCATACTTCGGCAACGGCGGTAACGGCAATCCGACCGTCCGCGATTATAACGCAGCTGTGAAGAACAGCACCGTTGGCGTTTGGGCCACCTCTGCCAATGAGAGCGCCAATGCATACAACTGGAACACGTTCTACAACCTGTATGCAGCTAACGCGGGTCTGGATTCTTCCCAGTACAGCGATTGGGAGTCCGTCTCCACCACGACCAATGGTGGTTCTGATTGGGATTCCAACTCCGGCGTGTGGTGCGGCTTCAAGTACCGTCCGGAAGTCGTTTGGCTTAACAACAACCTGAGTTCCGATGCAGCCGCGACCTACATTTCCCAAATCAATAAGGGACAGTATTCCGCGACTGCGACGAAGGGCTCAGACAAGAACGCCGTTTATACACCCGATGCCAAAGAGGATGGAACGTATGATTCCACGTTCGCCCAGTATGGTGACGAGACATACAATCCTCAGCTGATTCAGCCCAACAACAACAGCCCGTACTCTTTCGTCGGTTCTGCATACACGTTGGCTACGGCTGCCGAGAAGGTCATTGCCGATACCGCTGACAATCCCGGTGTTGGTGACGAGACCGTGACGTGGAAGAACGCGAACAAGCTTCCCCGTTCCAACCGTTACTCCGAGACTCCTACCGAGTGCGCTCTGAACATCGAGGAGCTTGCCAAGGGCTCTGTGTACTATGCGCTGTCCCAGATCAACGCAAACCCCGACCTCAAGAAGAAGGTCGCCTACGTTGCGTATCCGTACAACTATTCCAGCACTGATCGTCGTACAGGCACGACCACGACCTACACCAATGAGAACCAGGTCATCGTCGCTGTGTACGATTACACCGAGAACATCGGTTCTGGCCCCATGGACGGCCGTGCAAGCTGGACCCCGTTGGCCGTTGATCAGTTGCAGACCAACGACGTCTACAAAGAGAAGCAAGGCGGCGACGCTGTCGCAAGCAATGAGAACTCCACCACCACCTTCACGCTGTACTATGCAACTGCAGACGACCTTGCAGACTGTGATGTTGTCTACAGCCCTCAGAACAGTGTGACTGCGACCCAGTGGCAGGAGTGGATCGAGACGAATGCAACGTCTGAGACCGCAAAGGCAAAGGCAGCCGATATCACCTATGCTTGCAGCTCTCCCTGCATCACTAACGGCTCCAACTTCACGATGGAGAAGTTGATCTATGGTGCATACGGCATGGACGTCATCTATCCTGAGTTGTTCCCCAACATGCAGCTCTCCACGTTCTGGTGCGACGAGATCTACCATCTGACCGATGATAGCCTGTCCTCTGCCATGTCTTGGATCTATGCCTCTGCAGCTTTGCCTGCCGGCACTGAGCTTTCCAACCTTGGCTCCAGCTATAATCGCGATAGCGTGTACAAGAAGTTCACCGAGGGCTACAACTACTATGTGAGCAACTCCGAAACGGATGCGACTATCTCTCGTGTTCTTAATAACGTCGCTCTTGACGGCACCACGGAGTTGAATGGCAAAGCATATCATTTCAACGGTTTCAAGCCGACTTCCACGTGGGCGAATGCAGAGCTCAACCGGGTACCTGAGTCCGATGGCGTCGAGGGCTTCGTCGAGCGTCTCTACAAGAACGTCATGGGTCGTCTCGCTGACGATGAGGGCAAGGCTGTCCAGGTCCAGGGCATGAAGACCTCTGGCGCCGCCCAGATTACCTTTAACTTCTACAACTCCGAGGAATTCAAGGCCAAGGCCGCGACGATGACCAACGCCGAGATTGTCGAGAACGTCTACCAGACCATGCTCAACCGTAGCGCCGACAAGGCCGGTCTTGCAATGTGGAAGGGCTACCTTGACAACGGCATGAGCGCGTGCGCGCTCGCGGCCGGCTTCGCTGAGTCCGACGAGTTCGCAAGTGTCTGCTCCATTTACGGCATCGGCACCGGATCGGCCGATTGGCTGCGCGCCAACCTGCTCGAGTCCCGTGACAAGAACCCGGGCGTGACCTCCTTCGTCTATCGCCTGTATACCATCGTGCTCAACCGTGAAGCCGAGGTCGACGGACTCAATGTCCAGTGCCAGGCGCTGATCGACGGCGCGGCGTGCTGGGATATGGCCACCAGGTTCTTCAACAGCCAGGAGTACATCAACTTCGCCAAGACCGACACCGAGTTCGTGGCCGACTGCTACAAGGCCATGATGGACCGCGAGGGCACAGAGTCCGAGATTGCCGCGTGGGTCGCCCGCATGGACAAAGAGGGCCTGACCCGCGTCGACGTCGTGAAGGGCTTCTGCCAGTCCGACGAGTTCGAGGCCATCTGCCAGTCCTGTGGCATGACTTCTGGCATGCGCTAGGGTTTAGTTCCCCCGCAGGTCGCAAGCCCTGTCGGCAACAAACCCCGCTAGCCGGACCACGAGGTCTCGCTAGCTAGGCTTAAAGCCTTCTTTGGGAGGGTCCCCAGTTCACG
>CAZOGL010000027.1:0-5607 GCA_964579575.1 uncultured Eggerthellaceae bacterium
GAGCGCGGGGGGCGCGGCTAGGCGGGCGTGCGAGCGCGGGGTGCGCGGCTAGGCTGGTCCGGCAATGAATCGGGTGAGGGGATCAGGGGATGAGGATAAACCCGACAATGGCAAAAGCGAGTGCCCACAAAAACGCAACTACGACATCGCGGGGCCAATGGACACCTCCGAGTACGCGCATCACGGCGATGGCGATGCCAGCGATGGTCAAAAGGATGCCCACGGGCACACACCAAAAAAACCAGCAAAACGCGATCATGAACATGCTGAAGGTGTGGCGACTGGGAAAAGACTTGCCGTGGGTGTCTTTCTTGATGAGTGGCTCGATGGAGAGCACCTCGTAGGGGCGCGGCTTGTTCAAGATATGGCGAGCTATGGAAAGGGACAAAAAGCCCGCAGCTGCAACCAAGGCGGTGCGGAGCGCTTCGTCCCAAGCACCGGAGACCGCCTGCATGATGAGCAGGAGGGGAAATGCCACATACCCGAGCGCGGTGAGCACGCGATTGAGGAGTCCAAGGATCCTGCCAGCACGGGGATTCTCGCGAAAAGGACGCGTCCAAGTGTCGTATTGATGTTGGTCCATGGAACTTTCGCGGTCTCCTTCTTGGCGGGTCCCCTCGCGGTCTCCTTCTCGGCGGGTCCCCTCGCGGCCCCGTTCGAGATCTCTTTCTCGGCGGGTCCTCGTTGCGGCCTCGTTCGTGGCCTCTTGTTAAGTGGGTCTTCGCTCTTCTCTGTCGCGACAGGAACGGGCGGAGATATCGATGCGAAGACAGTGTACACCGAAGTGCCGCTGCAGTCCGCCTCACCAACGCTAGCCAAGCGACCGCGTCGTGCCAACCAAGCGACCGTGCTGCGCTAACCAAGCGACCGCGCCGTGCCAACCGAGCGACCGCGTCGTGCCAACCGAGCGCCCGCGCCATGTTGGCCGAACAATCTCGTTGGTTTATCGATGAGTCGCTGTGTTGGACGGACAAGCCGCTATACTGGACGGTTAATTGGGCAAAGAACAAGTTACAGCTGGAGGCGATTGCCGTGGTTGATCTGGACGGCTCAGAGGAGTTTGACAATCCTCGTAGTTTTGACGAGCTTATCGATTTGATTTCCCAACCGGTGGCTCCTTTGCCGGGAAAGATGTCAAAGAACCCAAAGACGGCCGCGGTCATCATGGCGGGTGGCTCGGGAGAGCGCTTCGGCCGCTCAGGCGGCAAGCAACTTGCTGAGATTGCAGGACGTCCGGTGCTTACGTGGGCTATCGAGTCTTTTGACGCGGTCGAGGATGTGGGGTTGATCGTCGTCGTTGCGCCTGAGGATCGCCATGATGAGTACTTCGCCTGCGCCGTGGAGCCCTTCAATTTCCTCACGCCGATCGTGTGGGCAAACTCGGGTCAATTGCGTCAGGAGTCTGCCTTCTCCGGATTGGAGCAGGTCCCTGACACTTTCGAATTCGTCGCCATCCACGACGGCGCTCGCCCGTTAGTGGACCCCGAGCTCATCATGCACGCCATCAGCACCGTCAAGGGTAACCTCGATTGTGATGGCGCCGTTGTCGCCCATCCCGCCATCGACACCCTCAAGGTCGTGGAGAACGGCGTGATCATGGGCACCCCCGATCGCAACGTGTTTTGGAATGCCCAAACCCCCCAGGTGTTTCGCGCGGGGATCTACCGCCGTGCCCATGCATCCGCTTTGTCCGACGGTTTTGTCGGCACTGACGACTCGTCCCTCATCGAGCGTCTCGGCGGCATCGTTCGCGTCGTCGAGGGCAAGCGCGACAACATCAAGCTCACGGTCCCCGAGGACTTCATGACGCTGGCCTTGGCGGTTCGCGCGGCCCGCGCCCGTCAACTGTAACCCTCGCTTCGCAGGAGCTCACCCATGACTGATTTTTCCCGTTTGCGCATAGGCCAAGGCATGGACGTCCATGCGTTCGCCCCCGATCGCAAGCTTATCCTCGGTGGCGTCGACATCCCCCATACCCAAGGCCTCCTCGGTCATTCCGACGCGGATGTGTTGGCCCATGCCATCATGGACGCGCTGCTCGGCGCTATGCGCGGGGGAGATATCGGCAAGTTGTTTCCGGATACCGATCCAGCATATGCGGGGGCTGATTCCCTCAAGCTGATGGAGCGCGTTGCGGCGTATGTGCGCGAACAGGGGTATGAGATTCTCGACGTGGATAGCGTTATCGCATGTCAGGCGCCAAAGTTGTCTCCTTATCGGGAGAATATGCGGGAAAACCTTGCAGCTGCCATGGGCATCTCAGTGGAGAATGTCGGTGTGAAGGCGACCACGACCGAGCATCTCGGGTTCGAAGGTCGCGAGGAGGGCATCTCCGCAACGGCGACCTGTCTTCTTCTCAAGCGTTTATAAACAAGGGCTTTGACAAGGAGGTCCTGCCAAGGGTGTGAGGTTGTGGGCCGCTGTGCGCCTTTAATCGTCTCTGTCGCTCGTCGTCCGCCCGTCGCTTGATCGTCTCTGTCGCTCGTCGCCCGCCCGTTGCTTGGCCGTCTCTGTCGCCTGTCGTCATTGACCGACCACATGAGGCGGGTTTTCGCGTATCATGTCACGAGTGAATACGCGGGCGGAGGTATGCGCCCTTCGAACATAAAGAGCACAAAGGTGGTTTTCCATGATCAAGCTGTATGACACGCGTTTGCGTCGCAAGGTCGACTTCGTCCCGCTCGAAGACGGCAAGGTCCATATGTATGTCTGCGGACCGACGGTGTACAACCGCATCCATATCGGCAATGCCCGCACATTCATCTCCTTCGACATCATTCGTCGCTACCTCCAATGGCGTGGTTATGAGGTGACGTTCGTCCAAAACGTCACGGACGTTGACGACAAGATTATCAAGCGCGCAGCTGTCGAGGGACGCTCGGCCGCCGAGGTCGCCGCCGACTACACGAACCTGTTTATCGAAGACATGCATCGCGCCGGTGTCCAGGACCCCGATGTCCGCCCCAAGGCCACCGAGGAAATCGACACCATGATCGAGCTTGTCCAAAAGCTCATCGACGAGGGCCATGCCTACGAGGCCGAGGGCGATGTGTATTTCGCTGTCCGCACCTACAAGGAGTACGGCAAACTTTCCGGTCGCAACATCGACGAGATGGAGGGCGGCCACCGCGAGCTTCGTGCCGAGGGTCTTGGCCTCGAGGACCGCAAGCGCGACCCGTTGGACTTTGCGCTTTGGAAGGCCGCAAAGCCTGGCGAGCCCTCATGGGCAAGCCCTTGGGGCGAGGGTCGCCCCGGTTGGCATATCGAGTGCAGCGCCATGAGCCACAAATACCTCGGATTGCCCTTCGATATCCATGGCGGTGGCTCTGATTTGGTATTCCCTCACCATGAGAACGAGATTGCCCAAAGCGAGGCAGCATACGGCTGCACCTTTGCCAACCATTGGATGCATTCCGGCATGCTTCAAATTACCAATGCTGAGACCGGCGAGGTCGAGAAGATGAGCAAGAGCCTCAACAACTTCCTGTTGTTGCACGAGGCCCTTGATATCGTGCGTCCCGAGGCGTTGCGCATGCTCATGTTGCAAACGCACTATCGGAGCCCCCTCGTTTTCGGCGACCAGCGCCTTGCTGAGGCCGACGCCGCTCTGACCCGTATAGAAACCGCCGTCAAGAATGCCGATTGGCAACTTGCCAACATCGAAGAGGGCGAGGCTGTGGTCGACGCGGAGGCCCTCAGGGGTGCCGCGTCGCGTGCGCGCGAGTCTTTCGCTACGAGCATGGATGATGATTTCAACGCCCCTGAGGCTCTTGGCGCCGTGTTTACCCTTGTGGGGGATTTGAACACCGCCATCTCGGGTCGTGTCATAACCGAGACTGACGTCGAGGTTGTTCGCGCTGCTCGCGATACCGTCGTCGACTTGATGGGGTGCTTTGGCATCAATGTCGTTGCTGAGGGGGCCGCAGAGGAGGGCGCCGACTATCCCGAGGGCGTGCTTGCTCTTGCTGTTGAGGTTGCAGGCTATGCTGGCACCAACAAGGCAGAGGCTGCAAAGGCCCTGCTCGACGCGCGTGCCGCCGCTCGCAAGGCCAAGGATTGGGGCACGGCCGACGCGGTTCGCGACGGTCTGACCGCTCTCGGCTTCAAGATCGAGGACACCCCGCAAGGCGCGCGTGTTACGTACGAGAAGTAGGTAGGGCGACGATGGAGCTCTTGGCGCCGGCGGGCGGTATTGAGCAACTTCGCGCTGCGATTCGTTTCGGCGCGGATGCGGTGTATCTTGCCACCGAACGGTTTGGCATGCGCGCTCGCGCGTGCAACTTCCCGCTTGAAAATTTGTCAGCCGCGGTGGGGGAGGCCCATGCTGCGGGCGCAAAGGTCCATGTCACGGCAAACATCCTCATGAGCCAAGGGGACATTGCTGCGCTTCCTGCGTTTTTCGAGGCAGTCGACGATGCCGGCGTTGACGCCCTCATCATCAGCGACTTAGGGGCCTTTTCCCTGGCTCGACGCTATGCTCCGCACGTTGAGTTGCACGTCAGCACTCAGGCCAGCGTTGCCAACGCCGCCTCCGCCCGCATGTGGTACGAACTCGGCGCGAAACGTGTGGTGTGCGCTCGAGAGATGAGCCTTGAGGATATCGCGGCTATGCGCGCGGAAACTCCCCGGGACTTGGAGATCGAGGTCTTCGCCCATGGCGCCATGTGTATGGCAGTTTCCGGTCGTTGTCTTATCAGCAGCTATCTCACCGGGCGTAGTGCCAATCGCGGCAACTGCACACAGCCTTGTCGTTGGAGCTACACCCTCGAGGAGGAAAAACGTCCTGGCATCCATTTTCCCGTGGAGGAAGATGGCGGCACGAGCTTCATCATGAACGCCAAGGATCTCAACATGTTGTCTCATCTCGATGCGTTGCGTGAGGCGGGTGTCGATTCCATCAAGATTGAGGGACGCAACAAAAAGGCCTTCTATGTCGCGAGCGTTGTGGGCGCCTACCGTCGCGTTCTCGATGGGGAGGATCCGGCGTTGGTGGAACACGAGCTTTACGATTTGAGCCATCGTCCCTACGGCACGGGATTTTTCTTCGGCAAACCGGAGCAGGCGGTGGATTACGACGGATACGAGCAGGAGTGCGTGCACGTTGCCGATGTGGTCGGGTGCGAGCCTTTGCCTGATGTTGCCTCCTGTGACAACGCATCCGACTCTGGTATTGCCTGCGGCAATGCATCCGACTCTGCTACCGACGTTTGCGGTGCCAAAGGTGGGGCGTATCGTGTCCTCGTGCGTTGTCGCAATCGTTGGGAGGAGGGAGACGAGCTCGAGGCTCTCATTCCCCGGTCTCCCGTCGTTGCGCTTACGGTGCGCAACCTGCAATGGCATCCCGAGAAGGTCGACGATCAAGGTGGCCCCGTCAAGCTCGTGGAATCCGTTCCCCTCGCACGTGTTGGAGCGCAGGAAGAATACTTGGGTATACAGCTCGGTGCCGACGAGGGCTTATCGCTCGGATTTGGCGCGCCGGTGCCGGTGGCGGTTGCCAACAGGTCGGTGGCGCTTTATTCCTTTACGTGCCCTCACGTGATCCCTCCGGGTTCCTATTTGCGTATGCGCAAGTTCCGCCGCAGCGCACGCCACGAGTAGGTCCTCCCA